>NZ_CP017754.1:3131417-3757700 GCF_001854325.1 Cupriavidus malaysiensis | reverse complement strand
GTTCAAGCTATTTCTATGGTGCGCTGATTACAGGGAATCCCGTTCTCCCGGTATTCAATGACGTCTTCCGTTCCCCGTACTATGACCTCGCCCGATTCAACGATATGCGTTGGCATACGGCGATGGGCTTGTCTACGCCGTGGGATCTTGCGTTCCATAGCAAGCGTTACATGGAGGCCTATGATGGTGCCGCGGGTTTCCTATTTCTGGGCCTGCTTGGCGGCGCAGTATTGGCCGCATGGTCGCGCAAGGTGTTGCCGGCACTTCTGGTGGTAGCGATCAGCCTGCTTGCGACTTTCGCGAGCATCCAGTACTTGCGATATATCTTTCCCGCACTCACTCTCCTGGTGCCACTGTCGCTTGCCGGTTTTCGGTGCTGGGGGATTCGCGACAGGGAGTTGGTTGCCGTTGTCGGCGCGATGGTCTTGCTCAATCTATCCTTCTTGCCCAGTGGCTCCTATCACTATCGCGAGCGCATCATCTGGGACACGTTCCGGCTGAATAGCGGAACCAGACAAATTGAACAGAACTTTGCACCGGAGAAGGTGCTGGCAGACTACCTGCTCGAGCAGGGCGGGCCCGAGGCGAGCGTCATTCTGACTGATCGTGAGCGTCCCTATATTGCCCCATTTGCAGGGCGGGCATTCACCACTGCATGGTATGACCCTTCGATGCTGGCGGCTTCCCGCAAGGCGGATGAGGATGTCAGTGGCGTGCTATGGGAGCGTTTGGTGCGTGCGACGGGCGTGAGTCATGTCGTCACCGGGCCCGGTTCGAGCAGGGCAGTGCTGGCGGCAGTCGATAGCATGCATGCGGTGCCGGTTGTGAGCCTTCGCGAAGTGACCCTGTGGGCGATTCCCGGTCGCGGGCCAGATGCGGTGCCGACTTTGCTCAATGTGCGTGGTGCCGCGCGCCATCAGATCTGGCCGTTTCGGGGGCAATAGGAGCGCGCCATGAAGAAATTCACTTTCGTCGCTTCGATAGCGGTATTGCTGGCAGCGGGAATCATGGTCGGGAAGTATCGTGCACCGGGGCCCGATGCGGTGCCGGGTGCGGCGCTATTGCAGGCGGCAGCGGGTGTGGCGGCAGTACCAGGTGTCGGATTCGATATCAGGTTGATGCCCGAGACTGAATGCACGGCCTTGCAGCATGGTGCCGTTGCCGAAGCGCAATGGAGTGTGGTCGGATCGGGGGTGCGTGCGGTCGAGTTGTGGATTCAAACGCCGGATGGCAAGTCCCAGCTCTGGGAGCGCGGCGGGCAGGAGGGCCGGAAACTGACAGGCCCGTGGGTGAAGGACGGGCTCTTGTTCGTACTGGTGGAAAGCCACTCGCACAAGCTGCTGGCGGCAAGCCATATCCACAAGGATCACTGCACGGCGCAGTGAGGCGGCAGTCCGTGTTGCAGGTAAAGGTGGCTCGTCCGAGAGGCAGGGCGAGCCACGATTGATTCCCCGTTCGCTTCCCGGTTCCGCTAAAGAGGGGCGGAGCGCTTGTCGCTCAATACGAGGGGTCGGGAGAAGGCGAGCCGTCTGGCAAACCGGATCGACGGCTTCTCCACGAGATGCCAGGAAAGCACCGCTGCTGCGAAGGTCAGCGGAATCGCGATCGTCAGGCCGACCAGGTTGTCCATCTCCGGTGCGTATGCCGCCACTATCTGCTGGATAGGGAAGGCCCAGAGGTAGACGCCGTACGAGTAGTCATTCCTGAGGCGGATGCGTCGCAAGATCCTGTCGCCGGAAAGGCACAGAAGGACATATGCGAACGCTAGATGGAACAGTGGAGCGGCAATTGCCGAGTGCCGTCCTGCCACGTAGGCGAGCGCAAGGATGATTCCGATCCTCCAACTGACAATGACACGATCTCGGAAAGCATATAGCAGCATGCCAGCCATAAGGAACGGTGGGGCGTAGAACGAGTACCCGGTCGGCTTGTTGACAATGCTTCGTAGCAGTTCGTAATTGGAGGTGTGGGTGGCAAGGTAGGCGATGCCCGCGCCAAGAATGGCCAGAAGGGCGACGAGCCTCAGCCGAGAGGAATAGGCCGAAATAAGCCCCGCGCCAACGACCATCAGGTAGCACATCAGCTCGAGTGGCAACGTCCAGAGGGATCCGTTTACAACCGACTTGATCGCATTGTGCTCAAAGATATGGGGCAGCGTCCACTGGATCCCCCAGAACAGCCCGACGTTCTTGAAGAAGTAGTCACGCGTCTCTTCGCCGAGCACCGCGCTGGCAAAGCTTCCCGTGGATAGGAGCGGGTATAGCAGAAAGGCAGTCAGGAAAACGCAGGCAATCAGCGCAGGATAAATGCGAGCGAGCCGGAGCGGGACGAATCGTATCAGCGACTGCTGGCGCTCATAGCTGGCGGATACCAGCATGCCGCTGATCAAGAAGAAGGTGTAGACGGCGAGGCTTCCCGAGTATTCCAGGCCCGTGTGTTGAAGGATGGGTTCTATGCGTCCGTGTGCCGGTTGCAGCCAGAACGAATGGCCGAACATGACGGCCAGTGCTGCGCACAGCCTCAGCAGGTCGAAGTTGTTGCCATCCCTATCCAGTATGGATGAGAGCTTCGTGCCACGGAGCAGGCTATGCCACCGGAAGGCGGCCACTGAATCTTGCATGTTCTGGTCTTGGTTGTTTGCCGCAGACATCGTTTCTGCGACTGCGGCAGGGGGACAAGCGCCGCCTTCGTTCCGCCAGCCTGACGCCGGCTGATTCGCGTCGATGCGTCGCTCAAGATCTGTCGTCTCGTCGCACAGTCTCCAAGGCCTGGTTGAAGGCCGGGTTGGGCGAGGTGCCGGCATTCGCGACTGCCTCGGCATACGCGTCTCGCGCTTCGTCCAGGCATCCGAGCGCTTCGAGCGCCTTGCCCAGGTAAAAGTGGCTGTAGGGATTCCGAGGAATCAATTCAGCGCTGCGCCGCAGGCAGAATTCAGCACGGTCCGGTGCATTGTAGGAGAGAAACGTGGTTCCGCATTTGAGAAAGCGGAATCCTGCAGCGTCCCCCGCGTGACCGACTTGTGGCGGTGATGTGAACTCCAGGAGATCCGGGTATTTCACAAGGTCCTCGGAACTGATGCCAAACTCCGACACCTCCGCAAGAGGGCTCTGTTTATCCATGACACGGGCGACGCTCCCATCCGAGCGGAACAGCCATGCTTGGTCTGGGCGATTGCGCTCCAGTTGATCCGGATTGATCCAACTCACTATCCCGCGCTCGGCGTTGATCCCCTCGATTGCCGACACGGATGGACTGTTGGACGGCAGCCATTCCGGGTAGCGCAGCACATAGAAGTGAACACCGGCGGGGGGGTGCATGGACAAGATGGCCTGCCAGTGGTCGTAGGGGCTGAAAGGCCCGTTCAGGCCGGAAACGACGACGGTAGATGGTCCGCTAGGAAGACCCGCGATCAGGTGTTGGAGTTCTATCACAAGGCGCTTCTGTCGGAGTTGGTTGTCAACGATCCATTTCTCTCTGGTGTACGTGCCTGCGAATCCGCTAGGGCTGCCGATGGCAAGAGCAAAGATAGCCGCGACGATAAGCCGGAATCCGGTTGTGCCGCGCTGGAAGACTGCTGCCAGAAGCAGCACTGGCGCGTAAAGCAGATATGCGCCGTTCCACGAATAGGCGGCATGGTGATGATTGGGCAGCACGGAATTGGGCAGCCACGCGAGGGCGCCGGCGGCAACGATCGCCAATGCCGTCAGGGCGATGGCGCTCGTGCTGCCGAAGGCCAGCGAAATACTCAAGAGGGTTAGTGTGATGATGGCCGCGCTGATCAGCGACATACCCTCTACGGAGTACTGTGCCCACTGCGCGAGGATCGATGCCGGGCGCAGGATGATCTGATAGGGCGAGCCGTCGAAGTTCGCACTTCCGGTGAAGGGAGATCCGTTGATCCGGTTGATCACGAAGGCAAGTAGGAATGCCGAGAGCACGATGGCGAGCGGTGCGAGCGCTGCCCGCACGTTCGACTTCATGTGGTAGAGCAGCCAGGCAGCCGCGAGCATTGCTGCCGATGCTGCATAGGTTTCTTTGATGAGGAAACCCAGCAGGGCCAGCAGGAACACCTGCCAGTCGGCATGCCCGCGGAGCTTGAGGTTCGCTGCTAGCAGCAGGAACAGAAATGACAACTGGGAAAAGACATCCCAAGTCGAGAATTCATACTGGTACGGATGCGACGCCAGCAGATAGGCGAAGGCCGATGCGGCGGCAAAGAATGGCAGCTTGATCTCGAGCTGGAATGCTCGGCGCATCATCATGGCGATGCCTATGTAGTTTGCCACGACGACGCCAAATGACGCGATGACGGATCCGTGGATGCCCAATCGCCCGAACAGGGAAAACAGCAGCAGTGCTAGTGGCCTGGGCTGTGTCAGGATCTGCAGGGCACCGCCCTCGCTGTAGGCAAGTGCCTGGGCAATGTAGTAGTCGGAGTGGTGCGGCCAGAATGGGTCATAGAAGCCTGGGAAGATGCAGGCCAGCACCACGGCATGCACGGCCAGGAATATCGTCGCAAGCGAGATGGCTTCAAACGCAGCGGGTTGCAGAACTCGTCTTTCTTGCGGCATATCGCACGTGTCGATGTGTCGTTGGTACGGGGTGGCCTTGCCGCGCGTCATCGTCGCCGGTGGCCGCCTGTTCAAGTTACCAGCGGCAAGGCTGGCCGGCGCCTCACGGGCCGGTTCTCCTGTTGAAAACGAACCGGGACATCAAGAGGAATGAGAGGCAGGCCAGCGGGGGCGTCAGCAATGCCTGGCAGGCGATCGGTCCTCCGACCAATGGGATGATCTCATGAGCGAGTCCCAGATTCAGGAGGTAAAGCGCGAGGTAGGACAGCACGAAACGGGGAAAGCGCTTGCGCGAAAGGTCGGCAAAGACCAGGCCGCCCGTGGTCAGGAAATTAAAGCCAATGCCCGCCACGTTGCCGGCGATGAGCGCGGCCCAGGGAGGGAGCCCAAGAAGTATGCACGCCGAGTAGGCACAGAAGCCGAATAGCGAGTTCAGCGCGCCCACCGCGAGAAAGCGCGGGAACCGCCCGAGCCGGTTGAAATGGAACGCTGGCACGTTAGCGGGTCGGTTTGAAACCGATGGCGGCGGTATTGCCGACATTGACGGAAAGCTTCAGTCCATCGATGCCGAGCGTGCTCAGTAGCGAGCTCGCCATCTTCTTGAGGCGGGGACTTAGTGGGGCAAGACGCGTCCAGTATCGCAGGGCATACCTGTTGGCGAAGGGGCGGACGGTCACGTCGACATAGCCTGTCGAGTCGAACAGTGTCCCGATGCTGCGCTGGGAGAAGAGTTGCATGTGCTCGATGTCGATGATCGGCGAACGCTTGCCCATCAACTTGTTGACCGGGCTGCGGTAGTCGTGCGTGACAGTGACGAATGCGCCGCCGGGGCGAAGCAGGTTCATCACCGAACTGGCAATCTCCTTTGGTTCGCGGACATGCTCGAGGGTCATGAAACAGCAGATCAAGTCGAACGATTCCGGTGCGTAGTCGCTCTCCCTGAAGATGCCTTCCCTGATCCAGGGGCGCCGATAGTCGGGGGCAGCGGCGATAGCGGCAGAGGAGGGCTCGATGCCCGCCACGTTTTCACATCCGAACGACTTGAGCACATCCAGGAAGACGCCGGTACCCGTTCCAATTTCCAGCGCGTCCTTGAGCGGGCGCTTCTTGGCGAGGCCGCTGACAATGCCGGCATAAGCGCGGGCAGCATCAGCAGCCTCTTCGCTGCTGTCGTACTCCGCCGCGTGGTACACCTCTGCGAGTGCGCTCTGCGATGGTGGGCGGTCCACATAAACGAGGTCGCACCGATGGCATTGAACCATCTGGTAGCAGAGGTACTCCGGCGCCTTGCGGGAGGCGAAGCTGAACTCGTTCAGCTTTGAGGTGTCGATGTGCTCCTCGAAGTAGATCTTCGCGGCCTCGGGGCTACTGCCACAGACTGGGCAAAGCCTCTCGTGACGGTTTTCCAGTTGCATTTGAGTCATCTGTGGGCGGAAGGTGAACCGACCGCCGCGCGTGTACGTTTCGGATGGGCGTGATGGCGCGAGCTCAGGAAGGGCCGGCTTCCTCATGGTCTTGCCGTCTGCTCTGAAACCTTCCCGTTGCGGATCAGCGCAGCGCGTATGAGTCGTGGCCTGCCCTTGACCTCGAGCATGATTTTTCCAATATATTCGCCCACTAGGCCGATTCCGAACAGGTTCAGGGATCCGAACATAAGTATGGCGATCAGCATGGTTGTGACGCCACGTGGTGCGATATCTGGGAAAGCGATGCGAAGTACGCCGATGATAAAAGCTGCAAGA
The DNA here is from genome assembly GCF_001854325.1 of Cupriavidus malaysiensis. Lineage (NCBI taxonomy): Bacteria > Pseudomonadati > Pseudomonadota > Betaproteobacteria > Burkholderiales > Burkholderiaceae > Cupriavidus > Cupriavidus malaysiensis. Next base: position 3,751,387 of record NZ_CP017754.1, on the reverse strand, counting down.
ATCGACAGCGTCAGCAACAGCAGGCCCGCCGTGGTCAGCATGGTGAGTGGAACGTTACTGAACGAAAAGATCCCCTTCTTGGCCCAGTCGATATTCTTGGTAAAAGAATTGGTGGTATGCCCGAACATGCGCTCGGGGCGGACATAGTCGACGCCGGTCTGACGGAATCCGACATAGGCGCGCAGCCCGCGCATGAAGAGATCCCGCTCCTCACAGGCCAGCAACCAGTGCACGACCTTGCGGTCGATCAGTGAGAAGTCGCCTGCATCGAGGGGGATCTTCACGTAGCTGAACGCCGCAAAGACACGGTAGAAGGCCTTATACAGCAGGCCCCAATGCCATGGCATCTCGCGCTGGATGCGCCGGCCGTACACAACGTCAAAACCCTTCTCCCACTGGGCATAGAACGCCTCGATGAGTTCGGGCGGGTCCTGCAGATCGCCGTCGAGCAGGACCACGGCATCCTTGGACGCCAGTTCCATGCCGCTACGGAAGGCCATCTGCGAGCCGAAATTCCTAGAATGCGAAATGCCAATGACGCGAGGGTCGCTCTTCGAGATGTCGCGAATCACCTCTTCGGAGTTGTCGGGGCTGCAGTCATTGACAAAGATGATCTCGTAGTCGATCTCCAGCTTCTGGAAGGTATCCGTGAGCCGGCGATACATGATTGGGATCGCCGGCTCATCCTTATAGCAGGCAATGATGGCGGTCACGCTGCGCCTACGGTTGCGTACGGATAGCTTCGAGCGCTCGGCAAGGTCTGCCGGGCTGAGTGTCTGCACCCACCGGGCGGTTGCCTGCAGGCCGTCGTCGAGCGCGATGCTGGCCTTCCACCCGAGCTGGAGCGCGGCCTTTTCGGCATTTGCATACCAATCGGCGAGGTCCCACGCACGGCCCTCCATCGAGCCGAATTCGGGTTCTTGCTCTACCTTGAACAATTCGCGCGTCAGCGTCGCCAACTCACGAATAGTCGTCTTCTTTCCCGAGCCGATGTTGAAGCTCTCGCCATACAGCGACGGGTTCATGCGGATGGCGGCGCTGATGAATGCCGCGCACACATCGTCGACGTGGATGAAGTCCCGAGAAGTTTCCGGAGCGACGAAAGGGGGAAGGTCGCCCGACAGTGCCTTGCGCAGCAGATTGGGAATCAGGCGCGAGCCGTCTTCGAGCGGTCCGTAGACAGAATACAGGCGCAGGTTCACGCAGGGGAAGTTCTGCTGCTTGCCCATATACCGCAGATACTCTGCGACTGCGGCCTTGGAGACCGCATAGTGGCTGTTGGGTTCCGTTACGGCATCTTCGCGGGGGGCTGCGCTATTGTTTCCGTATTCCGAAGAGCTTCCCGCATGCACGAACGCGGAAATTCCCTGCCTGGCCAACTGGCTTACCAGGCTCACAATGGAGTTGAAATTCGTCTGATAGATTAGATTGGGATCCTGCTCGAACGAGTAGGCTCCATACGCTACGCAGTCCATGACGGTTTGCGGCGCAATCGTATCGATCAGGTGCTTGACGGCCGCCGGGTCGTTGACATCGGTGCGCAGCAAGTTGCTGTCGGGTATATCCGACAGTCGCCAGAAGTTCCCGCCGCGAACCACGGCATAGACATCGCGGCGTATTGCGAAAATCTTCCTGAAGAGATTCGCACCGACAAATCCTGCTGCGCCGGTGATGACAATGGGGCCACGCAGCGCGCGGATTTCCGAGCTCAGATCAAGCATTGGTATCTATGTCTTTCGCAGTCAGGCGAGATTCAAAGCCGAAAGCAGGTGGCTTGTATCGAGTCCAGAGGCCTTGCGCAGATAGGTTTGCGAACCGTAACGCGCATAGTGATGAGACTTGGCGCAGAGATGCGTCACGCGCGCGGCGACGCCTTCTTTCATCAGGTACAAGGCAAGCTCGGACGCAAGGCTTCCTCGGGCGACGTGCTCCTCGGCAACGCAGAGCGTGCCGGTGCGCTCAATCTGGTCCATCAGCTCCCTGGGGACAGGATTCTGGCTGAGCGGCAGTTCGCTGACGGCCCACAGGGCCGGGCGCACGTTCTCGGGCTGCGCGGCAAGCGCCTCGATATAAGTGCCCGCAAGGGGACCTACCGCTACCACCGGCGTGCCCACCCCGGCTACGAGCTGGCGCCAGGGCGCATACGGTGGTGCCGTGTAGCCCTTGGGTGCTTCGCCGCGGCCAAGGCGCAGATAGGCGGATAGAGATGAGCCACCGGCGCGCGCTACCACAGCCGGGATATCTTCATCGAACACCGGCGTGAATGCCATCATATTGGGGAGGGTCAGCAGGATGCCGTAATCCTCGATGGCATGGTGAGTGGGGCCCATCACGCCGTAGCCGTAGCCACCGCCATTACCGATCAGCCGCACCGGCAAATTGTGGAAGCAGATGTCGTTCCGGATCTGTTCGAAGGGGCGGGCATAGCAGAACGGGGCGATGCTGTAGGCCCATGCATCCAGGCCCTGGCGCGCCAGCGCTGCGGCCACCGAGATCATATTCTGCTCGGCAACTCCGGCATTGATGAAGCGCTCGCCCATTACTGTTTGCAAGGGCTCCAGGGCCATGAAGCCGAGGTCGCCGGTCAGAAAGACCATGTTCGAGTCTTCGGCTGCTGCCCTGGCAACCAGGGCGTCGCATAGTTGCTTTCTCATGGCTTGGTAAGTTCCTCGATCGCTTTCTTGTAGTTGTCTTCAGTGAGGGGAAGGTAATGCCACTCCATGCGATCCTCCATGAAGGAAACACCCTTTCCCTTGGTGGTTTCCAGAAATATGAAATGTGGCCGGCCAGGTCGTTTGTCCAACGCCTTGCGCATCTGGTCAAGGTTGTGGCCGGGCACCACGTCCAGTTCGATATCGAAGCCACGCAGCTTTTCCCACAGCGGCGCCATCGACGCCACATGCGTGGTAGTGCCGAATCCCTGCAACTGATTGTGGTCGATGAGAACTGTCAGGTTCGTCAATTGCTGGTGGTGGGTGAAGATCAGGGCTTCCCAGGTGGAGCCTTCCTGCCATTCGCCATCCGAGGTCAGGCAAAAGACCCGCCCTTCCTTATTGCCCAGCCGCAGTGCCAGCGCCGTGCCGGTCGCGAGCGACAGGCCATGACCCAGGCTGCCGGTAGCGAACATGATGTCCTTAATGCCTTTGGCAGGGGGGTGGCCTGCCAGTAGCGTGTCGTCCTTATGAAAGGTGCTCAGCGCCTCTTCCGGCAACTTGCCTGCACTCCACAGGGCAACATAGAGTGCGCCCGCGGAATGGCCTTTCGAAAGAACGAAATGATCGTCCTTGCCGATGTATTCCTTGAACAGAAGAGCCAGCGCGTCGATGGCAGACAGGTTCCCGCCAGCGTGACCCACACCGCTCTCATAGTGCATACGAACGAGACGCCGGCGGATCTCCAGCAGGAGTTGGGGATCCAGTTTCTTGTCTTGAATCATGAGTGACCTCGGGTGGCTTTTTCCGTCTGCCTCTGCTCAGGCTTGAAGCCTACGTCTGGCATATAGGTAAATGCGTATGCGGAAGAATGGATAGCTAGCAGCCTCGCGAAGGCTTGCGGGTCCTGTTCGCAATGGATTTTGCGAGGGCTGCCTTCATAAAGCTCGAAGAAACGCCCGTCGATGAAAGTCCATTGGCAATGATCCCGTGAAGCCATCAGGAGCAAAGGTGCTCCTTGGGGAGCGGCCTTGGTATCGATGATGTCGCGCTTGGCCAGAGTTGCTGCGGCCGAAGCACTCATCATGTAGATATTCTCAAAGTATCTCGATAGATAGGTGTCGATTCCAAATAGAGACAGGCAGGCGAGGACACATGCCAGCGTTGGCAGCCATTTTCGTGAGTTGGTCGCCCCGCAAGCCCAGGCAAAGCAGAGAAGGAAAAGGCAGAACGGTGCATATATCCATCGCTGTTCCATTCGGATGGTCAAGGCCGGCGGCAACAGAATAAGAAGAAGCAGGCCGAGAAAGAACAATGGGATATATATACGCCCCGACCCGCTTGCCTTCATTGCAGATACGGCTCGCATCATGAGCCATATCCAGAGGCCGAGCACTACCGCCGCGGCCGCCAGGACGGCGCCGTCCATAGGGTTGCCGGAAGCGAGTCCAGAGAGGACATCATGACCAGCCAGAAAGTCAGGACCATGGTTGATCCCGCAGACGGAAAGGAGCGCCTGCAGGAAGCGGTCGAGACTGGACCGGACATCCGGCGCGAGGTGGGTCGAACCGGTGCCCACAAAGAATGAACTACCTAGCAGGCAGGTTTTGACAAGGAAATTGGCGACAGGAGTCAGTAGACTCAATAGTGCTGGAATGAATGCCGCCGCTTGCCGGCCAGGCCGCTTCAGAGCAAGGACGAAGAGTACGATCGCCAGCCAAGGGGATACCGCAAGATAGCGTTCGTGGGTGTGCAGGGCGAGAATCAGCGCACTCAGTGCGAGCCATTGCCAACGGCCGCGCTCCGGCTGTTGCAGCGCCTGGCTGATTGCCAGTAGCATGAGCAGGAAGAAGGTGAGCGCTACGGATTCGACCGGACCGGTGCCTTGAGTCACTTGGTACAAGGCAAAGCGAGAACTGGCGAAGACAAGCGTCAGGGCGATGCTTGTCATCCTGTTGTTCCTCGACAGGGCGAGCGCCAGAAAATAGAAGATCGTTGCGTTCAGGGTGTGAACTAACCCATTGAAAATCAGAAATGCGCGAAGATCTTCATGGGAAATTCTGGTCAGTGCAAACCAGATAGTGACGAATACCGGTCGGTACTTCTCATAAAAGACGCCGACCAATGCTTGCTCCCAACTGTGCACAAAATCCCCTTCGGGGCGGGTTGCGAGCAGGTTGTAAAGGTCGTCACCATAGAAGGCGGACGGCACCCAGGGCGCGAAGCGTAGATAAGTCACTCCGACAATGCTCAGCGCGACGAGCAGTCCAATGCACGTGGCCGTTTTCCTCCCCTCCGATTCTGCGTTCGAGAAGGCCGGAGCAAAAGGGGGGCTTTCCGGGCGTGGCATTCGTGTTCTGTTCCTGTTATTGGGAGCGCACATTGGGGCTAGGGCCGAGCCGGTACGTCGGGTAGCCCGCAGGATGCGGCCAGGGGGGGATTATGTCACAGGCCAATCGCCAGCCCGGTCGATTTAGCACGCACCCGGAGTCTCCCCCTGGATTTGGCGAGGGAGCCTCGCACCGACCCGTGGGTGCGCTCGCCCGGTGCGGGCAATCTGCGTGCCAGTGGGGCGGCGTTTTGCTAGTCGTTAGTCTAATGATTGAAGCATCCCAGCGCCCAGTGGCGCTGGTCGTCAGCGCACGTCTCGTCCATTCCGGTCCGCACTCAGGAAGGTGGCCTGCCGATACAGATCGAGGTCGAAGCCGTTCTGGCTCAACAAATCATCGAACAGCGAGTCTCCCAGTTCCGTCGCGATGCGCTCGATGCGGACGGAGAGTCTGTCCGCTCTGCCTTCGCTGCGGTTTAGCGCCGTCTCGGCGGGAAGAGCGATGGCGGGAAAGGCCGGCCGCAGCTTGCGCTGCAATGCGGATACCGATTCCTCGAAGCTGTCCACAAGGCCCACGAACGGCAACTCGCTCAGTCGGGCAGCGGCTACCAGGTGGTCGGCGCTGGTTGCGCGGGCGCTACGCATATCCCGTTGTCGTCCGGCGAGATGGATGGTCTGGAAATTGCGGAAGACGGCGGTACCCGCATCCGATAGGCCCCACTCCACGAACCCTCTAAGATCTGTGTTCTGAGCAATACGTACGCTGGGGCTGAGGCTGTCCGGTGCCTGGCGCCGTTCGAACTTGTAGACCGACTCGACCCGGTCGATCGGGTGACGAAGGAAGACGATAGGATGAACGCGCAAGCCCGGATGCATCGGCACCGGCAATCTGGCCTGATGACTGGAAACAACATCGAGCCGAGGATTGTCCAGGATGAAGTTGAGCAGGTCCTGGCTTGTCAGCGTGTCCCAGGGGTACTCGCCCTCGATGGCTCCATTGGAGCCGGGGAAGTTGGCGTGCAGGATGGCGTCGACGGTGGTGCCGGCATTCTTGAAGATGTGGTAGTGGACAATGACATCCCTGACGGCGTTGGTCATGATCGTTGTGGATGCGCGAGGTTGCGATGCATGGTGGTGACGGCGGCTCGCGTAGGCGAGGGGCTGTGGGTCGGCAGGGGGGCGATGGTGTGCTTCGCATCGCCCCCAAATCCTTCAAGGGGATGGTGAGGCCAGTTGCAGAAAGGTCGCGTCCTGCCGGGTGCTGCGGGCGAGGACCAGCCGGGCCAGCAAGCTGACGCAGTACGTTTCGTCGGCTGTCGTGGTGTCGATGGTCAGGTCTGGCGTCCGCGGCGGCTCATAGGGTGCACTGATACCGGTGAATTGGGCGATCTCGCCACGCTGGACGCGGGCATAGAGTCCTTTGGGGTCGCGCGCACGACACTGCTCAAGGTCGGCCCTCACGTAGACTTCTAGGAAATGATCGGCACCCACTATGCTGCGGGCGGTCTGCCGATCGAGCTCGGTCGGTGAGATCATCGAGACGAGGACCAGCAACCCCTGCTCATTGATGAGCTTTGCGATATGAGCTGCTCGGCGCACATTTTCATGGCGATCCTCGGCTGAGAACCGTAGGTCCTGGCAAATACCTGCTCGCAACTGATCGCCATCAATGCGCAGTGAGCGGATGCCCAGCCTGCTCAGCCAGCGCTGTGCTCCGTCGGCCAACGTCGACTTGCCTGCACCACTCAGGCCCGTCAGCCACACTGTCAGCGGCAGCGCTTCAAGCAGCGTACAAGCAGGCGCTGAGACTGTGCTCCCATGCGGTGCAAAGATCCGATGTGTCATCGTCGGAAAGGGCTCGCCATGCATCTGTGGCGCGCACACTGGCGAGCTGCATTATATTGTGGGGACTTCCTCTTTATACCTTGCCCTGACAGGCGAGCAAGGCAGGAACAGAGGGAGAATGCTTCGCCTTATTTATTCTCGTCACAAGGAAACTTCAGGTCCCCGCGCTGCCACCTTTCGTTGCCCGCATCGCAGCGATCAAGCAGTGCTTCCCAGCGTTGGATGATCGGCTCGGGCAGGAAGCCACTGGCCTTCTGCCTGGCTGCCTCGCCCAGTATGGCGGCTTCTCCTGGGTGGCTGATCATGTGTGCGAGTGCGCGGGCAAGCGGGGCTGGCTGCCCAACCGGAACCACGATTGCATCACGTCCCGGCTCAAGCAGCTCGCGAGGCCCTGTCTCACAGTCCGTCGCTACGATTGGCAGGCCGAATGCCATCGCTTCGACCAGTACCAGGCCAAATCCCTCGTAGCGCGAGCTGAGGCAGAAAACCGAGGCCTGGCTGTAAGCCGCCGTTACATCTGCGCAAATGCCGGGTAGCGTGACGCAGGCGCCTAGCCCAAGTTCGTCACGCAGCGCTTCCAATGCAACGCGCTCGTCGCCCTCTCCGACAATCGTCAGCCGCCAGTCCGGTGCCAGCGGTGCAACCTCCGCCCATGCGCGCAACAGGACATCGAAACCCTTCGCTGCAACGAGCCTGCCAACTGCGAGCACGGTCTTGGCTGTCCTGGACGAGGCTTGCTCGGGCATCGAGAAGGGCAAGGGATTCGGGATGCAGGCGATCCTGCTGCGAGGCCGCAGTGCTTGGAGCCAGCGGCGCCGGTCTCGCTCAGTCAGGACCACCACGGCCTCGTAAAATCGCGCGGCTAGGCGGCGCGCCAGCCTGCGAGCCGGCTTGCCGAGGTCTTCGTCAAAGTGGCAATGTTCCCATGCAATATGGCGCACGCCTAAGCCGAGCGCGGCAGGCAGGGCAAAGAATGAGAGCATCGGGTCCACCTCGACAAGCACGGCCGTTTTGTTTTCCCGGAGATGGTGTCGGATGCCTGCCACGGTGGTGGCATAAGCGCGCTTGAAGGAGGGGCGGTGTGCGAATAGCGCTTGGTGATTGACCGCCGGGTGCAGCGGGAAGCAGCTCGCCGAGTCCCACAGGCTGAGGATCGTGACGGCATACCCCTGCGATGCGAGTGCATTGGCCATCGTGGCGGTCATTCGTTCTGCACCGGCCACCGCATTCAACGTTCCGGTAAGGAAGCACAACCGGAGCGGAGTTGGTGTCATGCCCGGGCCTCCTGCGCAGCGGGCTTTGCCGTCGCGCAGCGCAGCCAGGTGGCAATGCCGAACAGCACCGAGAGCAGGTTGGCGACGGCGAAGCCCAGGATGGCGCCGTACACGCCGAAGCGCGGAATGGCTACCATGTCAATGCCGATCGTGATGGCAAACACCATACCCCATTTGATTGCAACCAGTCGTGGGCGCCGCAGGTATATAGGCAGGAGGGTGAGTCCGACATCGGCGAAGACAAGCGTGGAGGCCAGCGCGGCGAGCTGCAGCAGGCCCGTCGCGGAGGCGAAGGCAGAGCCGTAGAGCAGATGGATGATCCAGCGTGCGCTCAGCGCGATCAGCGTGCCGCCGGCGATGCCGACGGCCATCATGGCGGCGGTAATCTTGAGGATGTTGCGTCGCGCCTGGGGCAGTGTGGGTTGCGCATAGACGTAGATGGGCGCAATGCCGGCTGCGAGAATGGTGGCAACCATGACAAAGTTGTCGAGGATCTGCATCGATGCAGCATACGCCCCCAGTTCTCCGAGGGGGACGAGCGGCTTGAGCAGCAACTGGTCGACCCGGCGCGAGCCCATCATGAGCATGAAGCTGGCCCAGAACAGCAGCCCGCTGCTGATCAGCTCCTTGGCCAGCGCCGGCTCGTACACGACGCGGGCACGTGGAGCACGTGCCAAGTAGAAGCTGGTCAACAAGACAGCCATGACGACCGGCTCGAGCGAGAAGGCTATCGCATAGGCAGGCACGCTATGGATGCCCGCGGCAAACAGCAATGCAACTCCGGCCGCCTTTACTGTCAACGAGGCCAGGTTGAACAGCGTGTTGGGTCGAGTCCGGGTGTGGGCCTGCATCCATGCCGTGACGATGCCGAATGGCTCGCGCAGCACTACGGCCACGCCGATGATCAGGGCCGGAATCCAGAATTCAACGGTCTGCCCGGTGACGACAAGGAAGGCACACATCAGCAGGTAGCCGAGCACACCTGCCGTCAATCTGAGCCCGAATGCATGGGCTAGCAGACGATGCTGCACAAGCAGATCCTGATTGGCGACAAGGCGTGGAATCACGACTTCACCACCGCAGATCAATGCAATCGAAGAGGCGATGTACACCACGGCCTGCGCATACTGGATATGCGCGAAGCCCTCCGGCCCCAACCCACGCGCGAGCATGGCTACGATGCCAATGCCGGCACCGACCTGCAGGCCTCGCTCGACCAGCATCCACAGCAGGTTGTGTGCGACCTTGCGTTGCATCAGTCGGGCTCCGTGCGTGCCAGATGCTCATAGCAAGCCAGCCATTCGGTGGCGACTGCTTCAAGGCTGAAGTGCGACAGCACGCGCTGACGGCGACTGGTCTGCTCTTGGGCGCTGCCAAGCCCGGCGGCGAGAGCTCGGTGCATCGCCGCAGCCAGGGCAGGAACATCGCCTCTGGGCACGATTTCGCCGCATTCACCGAGCAGCTCCGCCACGCCTGCGGCATCGGTGGAGACCACGGGGCGCCCACAGGACAGCGCCTCGCCCACGACCAGCGGCATGCCCTCGATTTCGGAAGACAGAACGAACAGGTCGGCTGCATTGAGCAGGGCCGGCACATCGTGGCGCACACCCGCGAGCGTGACGAGGCCATCCAGCCGGTGCTGGCAGATGCGTTGTTCGAGGGCAGGGCGCTCGGGGCCTTCGCCGACGATCATCAGTCGGGCGTGTGTCCCTGGCTCGCTCAGCAAGCGCGCAAAGGCATCGATCAATACAGTTTGCGCCTTTTCCCGGGCGAGACGGCCGACATTGAGTAGCAGCCGCGTGTCGCCGCTCAGGCCCAGTGCCGCCCTGGCGTCGCTGCGTGCGGCGGGATCCGGGCGAAACAGCGAAGTATCGATGCCATTCGGCATGACGGCAATGCGTGCGGCGGGAACCGCGCCAGCAGAAACCATGGCGAGTCTTCCCTGCGGGCTGACGTGGGTGGTCAGGTTGGCCCAGCGATCCGTCACGCGGTAAGCGAGCATGCGAAGACGGCCGCCTTCCCGGGCGCTATGTGCCGTGCAGATGACCGGTGGTGTATTCCCGGTCGCCGCAAGTGCGCGGGCGAGAAGGTTGGCGTGGACCATATGGGCGTGAATGATTTCCGGCCGCCACTTTCGCACAAATGCGTGTAGTTGCCACAGTGCCTTCGCCATCGACATGGGTGTCTTGCTCATCTGCAACTGCAGCAGAGTGGCCGCATCCGGCAGTCTGACGCCTTGGCCGGGGGTCAGACTGACGACCGCAACAGCGTGCCCCATGGCGATGAACTGCCGCGCGAGCGCCGCGACCTGCTGCTCGGCGCCCCCGAGCTTGAGGCCGGTGGTCAGTAACAGGATCCGCATTGGTCCGCCGGCGGGGGCAGCCGCTACCATCACCGCGCCCCATACCCAGTCATCATCGTCCGCAACGTCTTCACCGCAATCAGCAGGTCGAGCGCAAACGAGCAATGCTTGACGTAGTAGAGGTCGTAGCTGAGCTTGGTGACGGTCTCTTCCATGCTGCCCACATACCCCTGCTCGACCTGCGCCCATCCCGACAGCCCAGGCCGCACCAGGTGCCGGTACGGATAGTAAGGAATGGTGTCCGAGAACTGCTCTACCATGGGAATCTGCTCCGGCCGCGGGCCGATCAGGCTCATGTGCCCACACAGCACGTTCCACAGCTGCGGGATCTCGTCGAGCCGGTACTTGCGGATGATGCGACCGACGCGCGTCACGCGGGGATCCTGGCGCGCGGCGAAGCGGGCCGGCGCGCCGGCGTCGAAACTCATGCTGCGGAACTTGAGGATGGTGAAGGGTTTGCCGTAGAGGCCGGCGCGTACCTGGCGGAACAGTACCGGGCCGGGCGAGTCGAGCCGGACCGCCAGCGCCGTGCCCAGGGCCAGCGGCAGGGCCAGCGGCGCCAGGCAGGCCACGGCGGCGAGGTCGAGCGCGCGCTTGGCATAGCCGTACAGGTAGTGGCTGGCGTAGTCGTCGAGGAAGTTGTCGTCGATATGGCTGAGGCCGACGCGGCCGGTCAGCATCTCGCCGATCTTTTCCACCGAATACATGCGCACGTGGCTGAGCTTGAGCTTGGCCAGCATGCGGGTGCGCTCCGGATCGGCCGCGGCATTGCGGTCGAGCATCAGGCCGTCGCAGCTGGCGGCGGCTTCCAGCGTGGCGATCGGCTCGAAGCGGGCCAGCCCCGTCGGCATGGCGCCGTCCGGTCCCGCGACCTGCAGGATCTCCTCCAACTGCCGCAGGGCATTGGGGTCGGTATAGCCGAACACCGGGACGTAATTGCTGACGTAGCGGCGGTAACCGCTCCAGGTCCAGACCAGCGTGGTCAGGAAGCCCAGCAGCAGGGCGCCGCGCGAGTATTCGATGTGGAAGGCGGCGAAGACGAACAGCAGTGCGGCGAACGGCAGCGTGACGGCGACGCCGATCAGGCTGTTGCCTTCCATGGCCGGCAGGTGCAGGGCGCGCTGCAGCAGGGCGAAGGCGCACAGGTAGGGTGCGATCGACCAGATCAGGGTGCGGGTGAAGACATAGGTGACCAGGCCGGCGTGATGTGCGGCCTCCGCCACGAAGGCGTTGACGGCGTAGAGCAGCAGGCCGATCAGGGCCCAGCTGAGCATGTGGCTGACGCGTCGCACGGTCTCGGAGCGCGTGGCTGCCGGCCGGTGGTCCTTGCGGGGGAGCGGGGGGCTTTCGTTCATCGTGTGGAACCTGCGCGGCGCAGGGCCGCAGCCCCGCTGCCGACGGCTTGCTGATAGACGGCCCAGGTCGCGTCGGCCATCGCGTCGAGTCCGAAGTGGCTGCGCCAGCGCGCCTGGCCCGTCTGTCCCAGGCGCATGCGCTCGGCGTCGTCGGCCAGGCGCCGCAGCGCCTGGGCCAGCGCTTCCTCGTCGTCCGCCGGCACCAGCAGGCCGCACCGGCCGCCGTCGAGCTGCTCGCGGATGCCAGGCAGGTCGGTGGCGACCACCGGCAGCCCGGCGCGCATCGCTTCCAGCACGGACAGCGGGAAGCCTTCATGGTCGGAGGCCAGTACGAAGGCCTGGGCGCTCGCCAGCAGCGCGGGGACGTCCTGTTCCGCGCCGGGCAGGCGGATCCGTGCCGGGGCGAGGCCGGCGGCCAGGGTACGCATGGCTTCGAGCTGCGGCCCTTCGCCGGCGATGACGAGCTCGCAGTCGGGCAGGGCAGCCCGCGCGAAGGCGCGCATGGCCAGGTCGGGGCGTTTGGGTGCGGCGAAGCGCGCCACCATGACGATGCGGCGCAGCGGTCGGGAGGTATCCGCCTGCAGGGCCGTGTCGCCGATGCCGTTGCGGATCACGCTGACCTTGTCCTGCGCGACGTGCAGGCCGCGCGACAGCTCGCGTTCGGCCTCCGCCACGCAGATCATGCGGGTGGTGAGCGGTGCCAGCACGCATTCGCTGGCGCGCGCGGCGAGCCGCTGGCGCATCGGCGCGGCCGGCTTGAAGGCGAAGCCGTGCACGGTGTAGACCACGGGCAGGCCGAGCAGGCGCGCGGCCACGCGTCCGAGCGCGCCGGCCTTCGCGCTGTGCGCGTGGACCAGATCGGGGCGGGCCTCGCGCAGGGCGCGCAGGAGCTGGCGCAGGGCGGCGGCCGCGCGCAGCGGCGACAGGGCGTTGTCGAGCAAGGGCAGGCGTATCACGGTGGCGCCCGCTGCGCGTGCGCGCTCCAGCAGCGGGCCGTCGCCGCCGGCCAGCAGCGTGGCGGCGACGCGGCCGCGCAGCGCGCGCAGGAGGTCGAGGACGTGGGCCTGCGCGCCTCCGATCTCCGACTGGGTGATCAGGAAGGCGACGCGAAGCCGGCGGTCAGGCGGGTTGGTGGACGGCAATGCCAGTGTCTCTGACGTGATCGACGTGATCGGATAGGCGTTCGTGTGTCGGGCCGGCGCCTCATCCGCCGGCACTGCGACATGCGCGCCGGGTTGCTCCGGGGCGCGCCGGATCGCTCCGGGGCGCCGGGGGCGGCGCATCGGGCTGTCCCGGGGTGCGGGGTCGGGCCCCTGGCGGCACAGGCGCTAGGCTGGGAGGCATGTCAACCCAACCAGGCGGGCGATGCGGGCAAGCGATTATAAACTGGCGCGCCCGTCGCATTCCGGCAAAATATCACCTTTGGCGTCCGCCCTGCCATGGCAGCGGGCCGGACGCCGCGATCACGCATACCCAGGACAGGAAGGACGAACCATGCAACTCGATCCCACCATCTTCAAAGCCTATGACATCCGCGGCATCGTCGGCAAGACGCTGACCCGCGAGGTGGCCCGCGCCGTCGGCCTCGCCTTCGGTTCCACCGCCGTCGAGAAGGGCGAGCGGGCCGTGGTGGTCGGCCGCGACGGCCGCCTGTCCGGCCCTGACCTGCTCGGCGGCCTGGTCGAGGGCCTGCGCGCGGCGGGTCTCGATGTCATCGACCTGGGCATGGTCGCCACGCCAATGGTCTACTTCGGTACCTATGTCGAGCTCGATGGCCAGCGCGCCACGTCCGGCATCATGGTCACCGGCAGCCACAACCCGCCCGACTACAACGGCCTGAAGATGGTGCTGGCCGGCGAGGCCATCTACGGCGACGCCATCCAGGGCCTGCGCCAGCGCATCGAGGCCGGCACCTTCACCAGCGGCGCCGGCGGTTACCGGCAGATCGACATCCGCCGTCAGTACATCGACCGCATCCTGGCCGACGTCAAGCTGGCGCGGCCGATGAAGATCGCGCTGGACGCCGGCAACGGCGTGGCCGGCGCCTTCGTCGGCGAGCTTTTCCGCGGCCTCGGCTGCGAGGTGACCGAGCTGTTCTGCGAGGTCGACGGCAGCTTCCCCAACCACCACCCGGACCCGGCCCACGTCGAGAACCTGCAGGACCTGATGCGCAGCCTGCGCGAGACCGACTGCGAGCTGGGCCTGGCCTTCGACGGCGACGGCGACCGCCTCGGCGTGGTGACCAAGGACGGCCAGGTCATCTTCCCCGACCGCCAGCTGATGCTGTTCGCCGAGGAGATCCTGGCGCGCAACCCGGGCCAGCAGGTGATCTACGACGTCAAGTGCACCGGCAAGCTGGCGCCCTGGATCCGCCAGCACGGCGGCGAGCCGCTGATGTGGAAGACCGGCCATTCGCTGATCAAGGCCAAGCTGCGCGAGACCGGTGCGCCGATCGCCGGCGAGATGAGCGGCCACGTCTTCTTCAAGGACCGCTGGTACGGCTTCGACGACGGCCTCTACACCGGCGCGCGCCTGCTGGAGATCCTGTCGCGCCATGCCGACCCCAGCGCGGTGCTCAATGCGCTGCCGAATTCCAACAGCACGCCGGAGCTGCAGCTCAAGTGCGCCGAGGGCGAACCCTTCGCGCTGCTCGACAAGATCCGCGCCAACGCGACGTTCGAAGGCGCACGCGAGGTCAACAAGATCGACGGCGTGCGCGTCGAGTACGCCGACGGCTTCGGCCTGGCGCGCCCGTCCAACACCACGCCGGTGGTGGTGATGCGTTTCGAAGCCGATAACGATGCCGCGCTGGCGCGCATCCAGGCCCAGTTCAAGCGCGCGATCCTGGCCGAGAAGCCGGACGCGCAACTGCCCTTCTGAGATTCTGAGCGGATGCGAGTGAATTCCCGGCCCGATATGGGCCACTTGCCGGTGCCCGCGGCCGACGCCGTGGGCGGTTTCCCCTTGCCGGCGCGGCCGCGCATCCTGATCGTCAAGGTCTCGTCGCTGGGCGACGTGGTGCACAACATGCCGCTGGTCCACGACCTGCGCGCGCGCTGGCCCGATTGCGAGATCGACTGGGTGGTGGAGGAAGGCTACGTCGACCTGGTGCGCCTGCTGCCCGAAGTGCGCCGCGTGATTCCCTTCGCGCTGCGCCGCTGGCGCAAGCGCTTCTACCAGGGCGGTACCTGGCGCGAGGTGGCGGCGCTGCGCGCGGCCCTGCGCGAGTCGGCCTACGACGCGGTGATCGAAAGCCAGGGCCTGCTGAAGACCGCCGTGGTGGCGCGCGCCGCGCGGCGCCGGCCCGGCGCGCCGGTGATCGGGCTGGCCAATGCCACCCAGGGCTCGGGCTACGAGCCGGCGGCCAGGCTGTTCTACACGCTCGACGTGCGCGTGCCGCGCCAGACCCACTCGGTGCGCCGCTCGCGCCTGCTCGGCGCCGCGCTGACCGGCATGGCGCCGCCCGAGCCGCCCCGCTTCTTCGGGCCGCAGGCACGCAGCCTGCACGTCGACGATCCACACTGGGCCGGCCTGCCGGCGCGCTATGCGGTCTGCTTCCACGCGACCGCAGGCGCCAGGAAGCGCTGGCCGCTGGCGAGCTGGCACGCGCTGGGGCAGCGCCTGCGCGCCGAAGGGCTGGCGGTGCTGCTGCCGTGGGGCAATGAGGCTGAGCGCCGGGTGGCCGAGGAGATCGCCGCCGGCGTGCCGCAGGCGCAGGTGCTGCCGCGCTTCTCGGTGATGCAGGGCTTCGGCCTGATCAACCGCGCCGAGGTGGTGGTGGGCGTGGATACCGGCCTGGTCCACATCGCCGCGGCGCTGTGCCGGCCCACGGTGGAGATCTACACCGCCACCTGGCGCTGGAAGACCGAGGGCTACTGGTCGGATGCCGTCGCCAACGTCGGCGACGACGGCGTGGTGCCCACCGTGGACGAGGTCTATGAGGCCGCGCGCCATGTACGCGGGATGACCGCCTGATGCTGCGCCTGCTCTATACCTTGCTGTGGCTGGCGGTGCTGCCGCTGGCGCTGCTGCGCCTGGCCTGGCGCGCACGGCGCGAGCCGGGCTACCTGCAGCACGTGGGCGAGCGGCTGGGCCGCTATCCGCACAGCCCGGGCGCGGGACCCTGGCTCTGGGTGCACGCGGTCTCGGTGGGCGAGACGCGCGCGGCGCAGCCGCTGGTGCAGGCGCTGCTGGAGCGCTACCCTGGCCACCGCCTGCTGCTGACCCATATGACGCCGACCGGCCGCCAGACCGGTGCCCAACTGTTCGGCGGCGAGCCGCGCGTGGCGCAGTGCTACATCCCCTATGACCTGCCCTGGCTGGTGCGCCGCTTCCTGCGGCATTTCGAGCCGGAGGCCGGCATGCTGATGGAGACCGAAGTGTGGCCCAACCTGGTGCGCGGCGCGCGCCGCGCGGGCGTGCCGCTGTTCCTGGTCAATGCGCGGCTGTCGCCGCGCAGCTTCCGCCGCACGGCGCGCTTCGGCCGCGCGGCGGCGGCCATGTATGCCGACTTCCGCGGGGTGCTGGCCCAGACCGAAGGCGATGCCGGCCGCTTCCGCGCGCTCGGCGTGGCTGGCGTGCAGGTGACCGGCAACCTGAAGTTCGACATGCAGGCAGCCCCCGAGCTGGTCGAGCGCGGCCACCGCCTGCGCCATGCCTTCGGCGCGCGCGCGGTGCTGGCCGCGGCCAGCACGCGCGAGGGCGAGGAAGCGCTGCTGCTCGACGCCTTGGCGCGTTGGGAGCCGCTTGCCGGCGGCGTGCCACGGCCGGCGCTGCTGCTGGTGCCGCGCCATCCGCAGCGCTTCGACGAAGTGGCCGCCCTGGTCGCGCGCGCGGGCCTGTCGCTGCAGCGGCGCAGCGCTCTGACCGTCGATGTGGCCGATGTGGCCGATGTGGCCGATGTGGCCGATGCGGCCGATGCGGCCGATGCGGCCGATCGGCCGGGCGCCGGCGAGGCGGGGGCGCTGCAGGCTGACGTGCTGCTGGGCGATTCGATGGGCGAGATGGCGATGTACTTCGCCGCCTCCGACCTGGCCTTTATCGGCGGCAGCCTGCTGCCGCTGGGCGGGCAGAACCTGATCGAGGCCTGCGCGGTCGGCACGCCGGTGCTGATCGGCCCCCATACCTTCAATTTCGCCCAGGCCACCGAGGACGCGATTGCCGCCGGCGCCTGCGAGCGGGTGGCCGATGCCGAGACGCTGGTGCGCGCCGCCGCCGCGCTGCTGGGCGATGGCGCGCGCCTGGCCGCCATGGGCGAGCACGCGCGTGCCTTCGCGGCCCTGCATCGGGGCGCCACGGTGCGCACGGTGGCCGCGCTGGCGCCAGCGATTGCGCCGTACGTGCCGGAGCCCCATTGAACCCGGCGCCGTGCCGCTGCCTCTAATCCGCTTGTCGTTTTCAAGGAGTCCGAATCATGACGCTGCCCATCCGATTGAGCGCTGCCGGCGCCGTGGTGCTGTTGAGCGGTGTGCTGGGCGCCTGCGCCCCGGCGACGGCGCCGGGCGTGCCCGAGGCACCGCCGGCAGCCGAGGCCGGCCTGAACCAGAGCCGTGCTGAAGGCCCCAGCCGTTGGGAACTGACGCGCTGGCAGCAGGCGGACGGCACACTCAAGCCGATCCCGCACGGCGACAACGGCGAGCCCGTGACCTTCGAGTTCAGCGCCGGCATCGATGCCGCGCAGGGCCTCGTCAGCGGCTACAGCGGCTGCAACCGTTTCCGCGGCAGCTACGGCAAGGTTGCCGCCGGCATCGTCTTCGGCCCCGTGGCCGGCACGCGCATGGCCTGCGAGCCGTCGCGCATGGCGCTGGAGTCCGCCCTGTACCAGGCGATGCAATCGCCGTTCAGCACGGTCGGCGTGCAACCCTCGGCCGGCCCGGCGGGCCGCCAGGTGATCTGGAAGACGGCCGCGGGCGACCTGCTGCAGTTCGTCGAGCGTGCGGGACTGGGCGGACGCGCCGAGCAGCCGGCGGCCCCGGCGGGCGCGGTCGAGAAGACCATCGAGGTCGATGCCCAGCGCGTGGCCTGTACCGGGGTCGCGCCGCAGCAGTGCTATCGCGTCAGGCAGGCGCCCGATGCGCCGTGGACGCTGTGGTATGGCGCCATCGAGGGCTTCGACTTCGAGCCGGGAACCCGTTACCGGCTGCGCGTGCGCGAGACCCGCGTCGCCAACCCGCCGGCCGATGCCTCTTCGATCCGCTGGGAGCTCATCCGCGTGGAGTCGAGTTCGCGCGGGCAATAGCGCGCGGCGGCTCCTCCCGTTCGCCGGCCTTGACGGCCGGCACCCTCAGGTGCGCGGCGTCGCCGTCGCCATGGCCTCGCGCTTGCCGCGCGGCGCGGCCCGGCGCGTGGCCTCGCCCAGCTTGGGGGCGGCCGGCAACTGGTACATCGATCCCGGCGCCGAGGTCAGCAGTGTATTGATCTGCACCACATCGTCTTCCTGCAGGGAGGCCGCAGCGGCCTTCAGGCGCAGGCCGTTCATGATCGTGTCGTAGCGCGCGCGGGCCAGGTCGCGCCGGGTCGAGAAGAGCTGGGCCTCGGCGTTCAGCACGTCGATGTTGATGCGCACGCCGACCTCGTAGCCGAGCTGGTTGGACTCGACCGCGCTCTGCGCCGAGCGTTCGGCGGCTTCGAGCGCCTTCACCTGCGCCAGTCCGTTGGATACGCCCGAATAGCTCTGGCGGGCGGTCTGTGCCGCCGTGCGGCGGGCGTATTCCAGGTCGCTGGCCGCCTTGTCCGCCAGGGCGATCGTTTCGCGCACGCGCGACTGGATCTGGCCGCCGGAGTAGAGCGGAATATTGAGCTGAACGCCGATCTGCGAGCTGTTGTAGCGGCTGGCGACATTGACCTGCTGCGTCGCCGTGCCGGTCTGGTTGGTGAAGCCGTAGCCGGCTACCAGGTCGACCGTGGGCAAGTGGGCCGCACGCGCCTTGTTGGTCTCCCGCTGCGCGCTCTCCAGGTTGTAGCGCGCCAGCCCGACCTGCAGGTTGTCGGCCTCGGCCTGGGCGGTCCAGGCACCCACGTCAGCCGGCTGCGGGCCGGGGATGGCAGCGCCCCCGCGCAGCCCGAGCAGCGCGTCGACCGGCTTGGCGGTGATCTGCTGCAGTGTGGCGCGCTTGATCTCCAGGTCGTTCTGCGCGGCGATCTCGCTGGAGACGGCCAGGTCATAGCGGGCCTGGGCGTCGTTGGCGTCGGTGATGGTGGCCGTGCCGACCTCGAAGTTGCGCTTGGCCTGGGCCAGCTGTTCGGAGATGGCCTTCTTCTGCGCGCCCGCCAGATAGAGGTTGTCCTGCGCGGCCAGCACGTCGAAGTAGGCTTGTGAGGTGCGCAGGATCAGGTCAAGCCGGGCCTGGTTGAAGGTGACCTCGCCGGCCAGCACCGCCAGTTCGCCCTGCTTGTAGGATTCCCAGCGGTCCCAGCGGAACAGCGGCTGGGTCAGCTGCAGCGCCCAGGTATTGGCGTTGAAGAAGCGGTTGGCCGCGATCGGCTGGCTCTGGTCGATGTTGGTGCGCGTGGCGCCCGCCGTGCCGGCGATCTGCGGCAGCAGCCCGGAGCGCGCCTGCGGCAGCTTCTCGCGCGTCGCCTCGAGCTGGGCCCGCGCGCTGGCGAACTGCGCGTCGTTGGCCTGGGCGTCGCGGTAGACCTGCAGCAGGTCCGCGGCGGTGGCGGTGGCCGGCTGCAGCAGTGCCAGCAGGGGCAGCAGCAGGGCCAGGCATGCCTGGGGACTGCCAGGCACGGCGGGTAGCGCGAATGTCATGACATCTCCAGATTTGCCGCCACGCGGCGGCCGGCCGCCGGCGCGCACGCCGGCGGAGGCGGGGGATCGGCCCGGACCTGACTCAGTACTTCGGCATGGCCGGGTCCACCTCGTGGGCCCAGGCATCGACACCGCCGGTCAGGTTGTAGACCTTGGCGAAGCCCTGGCGCTCGAGGAAGCTGGCCACCTGCATGCTGCGCATGCCGTGGTGGCAGATGCAGACGATGTCCGCGTCTTCGTCCAGCTCCGCGGCGCGCGCCGGGATCTGCCCCATCGGGATGTGGGTGATGCCGGGCAGGGCGCAGGTCTGCACCTCCCAGCCTTCGCGCACATCCAGCAGCACCGGCCGCGGCCGGCTGCCGTCGGCCAGCCACTGGGCCAGCTCGCTTGCCTTGATGAACTGCATGGCCGCGCCTGTCTCAGAACTGGAAGCGCGAGGGCTGCTCGGCGCCATCCAGCGGCTGCACGGCGGTCTCGAACAGGTTGGTGACCTGGTATTCGGTCTCGGACACGCGCGTGACCAGGCGGGCCTCCATCACCGGCAGCGTGCCGACGAAGGCGGCGATGCGGCCGCCCACCTTGAGCTGGGCCAGGATGCTCTTGGGCAGCACCGGCAGCGAGCCCGAGATGCAGATGACGTCATAGGGGGCGGCGGCGTCCCAGCCGGCCGCCGCATTGCCCTCGACCACCTCGACGTTGCCGACGCCGGCACGGGCCAGGTTGAGGCGCGCCATGGTCACCAGTTCGGGGCGGATCTCCACCGACAGCACATGGCGAGCGCGCTGGGCCAGCAGGGCCGCCATGTAGCCCGAGCCGGTGCCGATCTCGAGCACGTTCTCGTGCTTGCGCACGGACAGGTCCTGCAGGATGCGGGCCTCGACGCGCGGGGGCAGCATGCGCTGGCCGCCCGGCAGCGGGATTTCCATATCGACGAAGGCCAGGGCCGCGTGCTCGGGCGGCACGAACTGCTCGCGCTTGACCACGGCCAACAGGTCCAGGATTTCCTGGTCCAGCACATCCCACGGGCGGATCTGCTGTTCGATCATATTGAATCGGGCTTTCTCGATATCCATCTTGCCATTCCTTCGATTGCCGACCGCACACGGTTCCGGGCGGTTCCACCTTGTGGTCCGGCCGCGCCGGGGTGGCGTATCCGGACCCTGAATTTTGTCAAACCTCTTATTCTAACTCCGCATGTGTGACACGGTTCATTCCGCCGCCACTTCGCCCGGGCGTGCGGCTGCTGCCGCCCGCTGGCGCGGCTCGCCACGCCAGCGCCTTGCCAGCCACGCGCCGAAGTCGTCCAGGTAGGTGTAGATCACCGGCACCACGACCAGGGTCAGGATCGACGAGGTGATGATGCCGCCGATCACGGTCTGCCCCATCGGGGCGCGCTGCTCGGCGCCCTCGCCCAGGCTGAAGGCCAGCGGCACCATGCCGAAGATCATCGCCAGCGTCGTCATCAGGATCGGCCGCAGGCGCACCCGCGCCGCTTCCACCAGGGCCGCCTCGCGCGTCAGGCCGGGCTGGCCGTCGGCGCCCTGGCGCGCCTGGTTGGCGAAGTCCACCAGCAGGATGGCGTTCTTGGTCACCAGTCCCATCAGCATGATGAAGCCGATGATGGAGAACATGTTCAGCGTCGAGCGGAACAGCAGCAGCGCGGTGAACACCCCGACCAGCGTCAGCGGCAGCGAGCTCATGATGGCCAGCGGCTGGAAGAAGCTGGCGAACTGCGAGGCCAGGATCATGTAGATGAAGATGATGGCCAGCGCCAGCGCCGACACGGCGTAGCCGAACGATTCATTCATCGACTTGGTCGAGCCGCCGAAGCGGTACTTGTAGCCGGCCGGCCAGCCCATGGCATCCAGCGTGCGCTTGACGTCGCGCGCCACCTCGCCGGCCGAGCGCCCGGCCGTGTTGGCGGTCAGTTCCACTTCGCGGTTCAGGTCGCGCCGGCTGATCTGGTTGGCGCCGGTGGTCGGCACCAGTTCGGCCACCTGGCGCAGCGGCACCATCCGGGGCGAGCCGTCGGCATTGGTCTGGCTGCTGGCGATCATCAATGCGTTCAGGTCGGCCAGCCCGGTGCGCGCGTCCTTGGGCAGGCGCACGCGCACGTCGTAGTTCTGGTCGTCCGGCCCGCGCCAGGAGCTGATGGCGTCGCCGGCCAGCAGCGGGCGCAGGGCGTTGCCGACCTGCGCCACGCCGATGCCCAGGTCCGAGGCCAGTTCGCGGCGCACGCGCACCTCGATGGTGGGACGGTCGTCCTTCATGCTGGAGTCGAGGTCGACCAGGCCCGGGATGGCCGCCAGCCGGCGGCTGGCCTCCTGCGACAGCCGCCGCAGCTCTTCGAGGTCGTCGCCCTGGATCGAGATCTGGATCGCCTTCTGGCCGCCGGCGCCGTCCGGCATGCCGACCAGGGTCAGCGTGATGCCGGCGATGCTCGCCAGGCGCTCGCGGATCAGCGGATTGAGCTGGACGGTGGTGCGCGTGCGGGCGCGCCGATCGGTCAGCCGCACTGACACCAGGGCGTTGTTGCGCCCGGAGGCGTTGCCCGAGTTGATGGTGGCATAGGTGTAGTCCACCTCGGGGAACTCGCGCAGCGCCGCCTCGACCTGGCGCACCTTGGCCTCGGTCACCTCCAGTGCGGTGCCGACCGGGGTGGTGAAGCCGATCTGGGTTTCGCCCAGGTCGGCCGCCGGCACGAACTCGGTGCCGATCAGCGGCACCAGCGCGAAGCTGCCGAAGAAGGCGACCACGGCGATGATGGCGGTGGCCAGGCGGTGGCGCAGCGACCAGGCGAGCATGCCGGCGTAACCGTCGCCGAGCCGGTCCATGCGCGCGGAGAACCAGTCGAGCAACCGTCCCACCGTGCGTCCGTACCAGCTGCGCTTGTCCGCGGTGCCGTGCAGGTCGGGGTCGTGCCAGACCGAGGACAGCATCGGGTCCAGCGTGAAGGACACGAACATCGAGATCAGCACCGCCGCCACCACGGTGATGCCGAACTGGTGGAAGAAGCGGCCGATGATGCCGCCCATGAAGCCCACCGGCAGGAACACCGCGACGATGGAGAGCGTGGTGGCGAGCACCGCCAGGCCGATCTCGTTGGTGCCGTCGAGCGCCGCGGCGTGGTGGTCCTTGCCCATCAGGTTGTGGCGCACGATGTTCTCGCGCACCACGATGGCGTCGTCGATCAGCAGGCCCACGCACAGCGACAGCGCCATCAGCGTGATCACGTTCAGCGTGAAGCCGCACATGTACATCACGCCGAAGGTGCCGACCAGCGCGATCGGCAGTGTCAGGCCGGTGATCACCGTGCTGCGCCAGGAGCCGAGGAAGAGAAAGACGATGGCCACCGTCAGCAGCGCGCCTTCCAGCAGCGTGGAGCGGACCTCCTTGACGCTGCTGCGGATGCCGCGCGCGGTATCGTTGACGACGGTCAGGCGCACGTCGGCCGGCACCAGCTTGCGTGTCTCCTCGGTCATGCGCACCAGGCCGTCGACCGTGTCGACGGTGTTCTGCCCCTGGGCCTTGACCACCGAGAGGAAGAGGGCACGCTTGCCATCCAGCAGGGCCAGGCTTTCACGTTCCTCCTCGCCGTCGCGCACCTCGGCCACCTGCCCCAGCGTGACCGGGTGGCCGGCGCGGCGCGCGACGATGATGTGGCGGAAGGCTTCCGGCGAAAGCACCCGGCCCTTGATCTGCACCACCGATTCCGTGGACGAGGAACGCAGTTCGCCGGCCGGCAGTTCCTGGTTCTCGTTGCGGATGGCGTTCATCACCTGGTCCACGCCGATGCCCAGCGCTTCGAGCTGGGCCGGGCGGATGCGGATCTCCACCTCGCGCTTGGTGCCGCCGACGAGATTGATGGCACCGACGCCGCGCACGGTTTCCAGCCGCTTGCGCACGATCTGGTCGGCGATGGTGGTCAGCTCGCGCTGGCTGCGCGTGGCGCCGGGCGCGTTGGAGACCGACAGGTAGAAGATGGGCGCGTCCGACGGGTCGTAGCGCAGCACGCGCGGCTCCTTGACCTCGTCGCGCAGCTGGGGCCGGATCAGGGCGATCTTGTCGCGCACGTCCTGCGCGGCCTGGCCCACGTCGACGCTCAGGTCGAACTTGATCACCACCACCGAGGTGCCCTGGTAGGAGTGCGAGAAAATCTCGTCGATGCCGGAAATGGTGTTGACGATCTCTTCGACCTTGCGGGTCACGTCCGACTCGACCGATTCCGGCGCGGCGCCGGGGTATTCGGTCTGCACCACCACGATGGGGAAGGTGATGTCGGGGAACTGGTCCACCGGCAGGCGCTGATAGGAGAACAGGCCGACCACGATGAAGGCCATCATCATCATGGTGGCCAGGACCGGATTGCGAATCGACAGGCGCGTGAACCACATGGCGGCGGCGTCCTCAGTCCTGTACCAGCTTGACGCGGCTGCCGGCCCGCAGCGTGCCCAGGTTGTTGCGCACGATGCGCTCGCCCGGGTTGAGGCCGCCGGTGATCTCGACCAGGCCGCCGTCTTCGTCGCGCACGCCGGTCTGCACCGCGCGCTCGGCCAGCAGGCCGTTCTCGATCACGTAGACGAAGGCGCGCTGGCCCTCGCTGCGCACCGCGCCGGCCGGCACCGCCAGCACATCGGTGCGGTTGCCCAGCACCAGCGCGCCGCGCGCGAACATGCCCGAGCGCAGCGCGGTTCCGGCATTGTCCACGCGCACATAGACCATCACGCTGCGGGTGCCGGTGGTCACGGCCGGGTTGATGCGCGCCAGCCGTCCTTCGTGGCGGCCGTGTCCCTCGATCTCGAGCAGCACGCGCTGGCCGATGGCGGCGCGTGCCACGTCGGCCATCGGGATCGGGGCCTCCAGCTCCAGCACGCGCAGGTCGACCACGTCGATCAGCCGGGTGTCGGGCGAGACCTTCTCGCCAGGCTGCACCGCGCGCGCGGAGACGGTGCCGTCGAGCGGAGACCTGACCATGGTGTCGGCCAGCGATTTCTGTGTCAGCGCCAGCCCGGCCTGGGCCGCATCAAGGTTGGCGCGCGCCACGTCGAGGCTGGACTGGAAGTTATCGAAGGCAGTCTGCGAGATGAAACCCTTGTCGACCAGGGTGCGGTTGCGCTCGTAGGTCTGGCGGGCATTCTCGTACTGCCCGCGCGCGGCCAGCATCTGGCCGCGCGCCTGCGCGGCCTTGGCCTCGAACTCGGTGGGATCGATGCGGGCGATGACCTGCCCGGCACGCACGGCTTCGCCCTCGCGCACCAGTACCTGCAGGACCTCGCCAGCCACCTTGGCCTTGACCGACGACTGGTTCAGCGCGCGCAGGCTGCCCGACAGCGGCAGGGCCACCTGCAGGTCGCGCCGGGCGGCGTCGATCAGGTCGGTCTGCAGGAATTCCACGGTCGCCGGCGCCGCGGGTGCCGGCGCCTTGGCGCCCCGGCTCTTGCGCACCGCTGCGCCGGCGCCCAGTGCCAGCGCCAGCGCGAGGACTGCCAGGGCGACTACCTTGCCACGTCTCACGTCTCGTCTCCTTGCCGGCCGTCCGGCAGCGGGGCGGGGCCGGCAGCAGGCCGGAACTGCTCCCAGAAATAGGGGCCGGACTGGGGCGGCAGCGGCGTGTCGCGCGCGGCGCCCGTGGTCAGGCCGAACAGCAGTACTTCGAGCAGGTTGTCCAGGTAGGCTTCCGGATCGATCTCGATCGCGGAGCCGGCGCCCAGGCCGTGCTGCCACAGCATCAGGAACACCAGCGGCGCGCAGATCAGCGAGGTGGCCGGGTTAGGCGGCAGCGCCCGCAGTTCCCCGCGTGCCACGCCGCGCGCCAGCACGCGGGCGAATAATTCGTCACCGGGCACCGTGACCTCACGATGGTAGAAGGCGGCGATGTCAGGGAAATTGCCCGCCTCGGCCAGGATCAGCTTGGTCAGCCCGGCCACCGGCGTGGCCCCGATCAGGCCCCACCACCCGCGCAGCAGCTCGCGCAGCAGCTCAGGGGTGGAGCCCTGGTAGCCCTCCACCAGGTCCACGCCCTTGGCCAGCGCGGGCACCAGGCTTTCGCGCACCACCGTCTTGAACAACTCCTCCTTGTTGGCGAAGTAGAGATAGACCGTACCCTTGGAGACCCCGGCTGCCGCGGCGACGTCTTCCAGGCGCGTGGCCGCATAGCCGCGTTCGACGAACAGTGCCAGGGCTGCCGCCACCAGTTCCTGCGGGCGGGCGGCCTTGCGCCGGCTCCAGCGCTTGGCCGGGGCGCCTGGCTTGTCTTTGCTGGGAGTCGAGTTCACGAGGGGCGCGCGGCGCCGGGCGGAGCGCGTTGTTTTCGTTAATAACCAATGGGTCAGTAATGTAGGGGAGGGCTCAGGCTCGGTCAAGCGCACATTTGTGGTCATTTGTGGTCAATTGTGCGAGGGGAGGCCACGCACGTTTTGCGCCGGCCGGCGCGATTTGTGCCCTATACCGCATGCGCGGCGGGGTGGCTGGCGCCATGGGCGGGCCAAGGCGAGCCGGCTGCGGCAAAATGGCGGGCTGGCGCGCCGTCCGGCGCCGTCCTGAACCTTTGCCATGAACCACCAGTCTGACCTTGCCTGCCGCCCGGGATGCGGCGCCTGCTGCATCGCGCCGTCCATCCGCTCGCCCATCCCGGGCATGCCGGAGGGCAAGCCGGCGGGCGTGCCGTGCGCGCAGCTGCTGCCCGACCAGCGCTGCGCCATCTTCGGCCGGCCGGAGCGGCCCGCCTTCTGCGCCGGCCTGCGCCCGGCCGCCGACATGTGCGGCGCCTCGCGCGGCGAAGCGCTCGCCTGGCTGGCGCGGCTCGAAGCCGATACCGCTCCCGCGAGCGGCGCGGCGGCGTGCTGAGGACGCGGGCGGCCTTGCCCGGCCTGGACGGGCGGGACGGCGACGCTGCCGGGAACAGGGTCCGGGAAAGAGCCAGGGATACAGCCAGGGGAAACGACATGATCCACTTCAACCGCCGCCGCTGGATGGCCGCCACCCTCACCGCCGCCGCCGCAGGCCTGGCCGTGTGGCTGGGCGGCTGCGCCGGCATCGGCAGCGACTACACCTTCTCGCAGGCCCAGCTGCAGGCCGCGCTCGAGCGCAAGTTCCCCTTCAACAAGCGCTACATGGAGTTGTTCGACATCCAGCTCGCCCACCCGCAGCTCTTGCTCGATCCGCAGCGCAACCGTGTCAGCGTGCAATTCGACGCCACGGTCGATAACCGGCTGTTCTTCAACCAGCCGCTGAAGGGCCGCTTCGCGCTGGACAGCGGCCTGCGCTACGACCAGCCCACGCGCTCGCTGGTGCTGCAGGATCCGCAGGTGCAGCAGTTCGACGTGGCCGGCCTGCCGGGGCAGTTCTCGCGGCAGCTCAATGCACTGGGCGCGATCCTCGCCGAACAGCTGCTGCAGGGCTATCCCCTCTACACGTTCAAGCCGGAACAGCTGCGGCTGGCCGGAACCGAGGTCGAGCCCGGTACAATCACCGTCTTGCCCAACGGCATCAACGTCAAGATCAACCGGCCCTGAGGCCGGCGCATCGTCCGGTCCGGACCGTCCCGGCGGGACCGTGCGGCGCTCTCCATCAACCCAATCCGCTCCAGCATGGATATTGCAATCGCCCTGAAGGCCGTGATCCTCGGCATCGTCGAAGGCCTGACCGAGTTCCTGCCCATCTCCAGCACCGGCCACCTGATCCTGGCCGGCCAGTTGCTGAATTTCAACGACGAAAAGGGCAAGATCTTCGAAATCGTCATCCAGTTCGGTGCGATCCTGGCCGTCTGCTGGGAGTTCCGCCAGCGCATCGGCAAGGTGGTGGCCGGCCTGTCGTCCGACCGCAATGCCCAGCGCTTCGCCGTCAATGTCATCGTCGCCACGCTGCCGGCCATCGTGCTGGCCCTGGTGTTCGGCAAATGGATCAAGGCCCATCTGTTCAGCCCGATCACGGTGGCGACCGCCTTCATCATCGGCGGCCTGGTGATCCTGTGGGCGGAACGGCGCGACGCGCGCCGCGGCCAGGTCTCGCATCCGCGCGGCAACGCCCTGCTGGAGGCGGCCAAGGCCGGCGCGCCGCGCATCGAATCGGTCGACGACCTGAACTGGCGCGACGCAGTCAAGATCGGCTTCGCCCAGTGCTTCGCGCTGATTCCCGGCACCTCGCGCTCCGGCGCGACCATCATCGGCGGCATGCTGTTCGGCCTGTCGCGCCAGGTGGCCACCGAATTCTCCTTCTTCCTGGCCATCCCGGTGATCTTCGGCGCCACCGTCTACGAACTCTACAAGGCGCGCGCGCTGCTGTCGGCCGACGACTTCGGCATCTTCGGCATCGGCTTCGTGTTCGCCTTCATTTCGGCCTTCCTGTGCGTGCGCTGGCTGCTGCGCTTCGTCGCCACGCACGATTTCAAGCCCTTTGCCTGGTATCGCATTGCCTTCGGCCTGATCGTGCTCGGCACGGCCTACAGCGGGCTGGTGGCCTGGAGCGCGTAAGCCGGGCACCCTGTCGCAGAGCAGAAACGAGAACCTCCCCGGCTGGGGAGGTTTTTTTTCGCCGCGAGGTGCTGCGCGGGCAGTCAGGTACGGGTCGGGTGGCCTTTGCCCGATGCGCCACCGTCCCGGCTGCCACGCCGCAGCCGCCGTTCCTCGCGCACCACCAGCCAGGCGCCGCCGGCCAGCATCAGCGCCAGGCCGTACCAGGTCAGGGCATAGACCAGGTGGTTGTTGGGGAAGGCGATCACCGTCAGGCCGCCGGCCGGATAGGCGGGGGCCGCGCCCGGCGCCGCCGGCGCGGCCTCGGCATCGATGAAGTAGGGGGCGACGCGGCTGGCGTCGAGGCCGCGCGCCGCGGCGATTTCCGCGACGTCGCGCGCGTACCAGATGCCGCGCGCCGGATCGTTCGTGCGCAGGAAGCGGCTACCTGGCTCGCTGATGCGCAGCAGGCCGGTCACCGTGACCGCCGTCGACGGCGCGGGGGTGTTGCGGCTGGCCGGCTCGCGCTGCTCGGGCGGCACGAAGCCGCGGTTGACCAGCACGATGCTGCCGTCGGCCTGGCGCAGCGGCGTGATCACCCAGAAGCCGGTGCCGAGATCGGTGCTGGCCTGCACCAGCGTTTCGCGGTCGTTGAGGAAGGTGCCGCTGACCCGCACATGGCGGTACTCGTCGCTGGCGGCGCTGACTGCCGGCCATTGCGCGGGGGCGGGCGCGTCGACCGGCGGCGCGTGCACGCGCTGGTCGACGTGTGCGATCAGGTCGAGTTTCCAGGCGCGCCGGTGGACCTGCCAGGTGCCCAGCGCGCAGAGCGTGCTGAAGGCGAGCAGGCCGATCAGGGCGAGCAGGACGAGGGTGGCGGGACGGCGGGGTTGGGCAGGCCGGTCGAGCCGGCCGTCGGTGTCGCGGGAATTGCTGGTCAAGGCAGGTTCTTCAAGTCGCGCGTTGTCGTCGGCATCATGTTCTGGTCGAGGTGGAACATGACCCAGAGCGAGCCGCTGAGCGCGATCACCACCAGTACGATGGTGAAGATCAGCGCCAGCATCGACCAGCCGCCCTCGACCTTGGCGTTCATGTGCAGGAAATAGATCATGTGCACGACGATCTGCACGGCGGCAAAGGCGAGGAGGAACAACGCAGTGGTACTGGATTTGTCGAATACCTTGCCCATCACCAGCCAGAAGGGGAGCGCGGTCAGTACCACCGACAGCAGGAAACCGGTCGCGTAGCCCCCGAAGCTGATGTGGAAGCCGTCGTCCTCGTGGTCATGGTGACCGTGATGGTCGTCATGGCCGTGGGCGCCTCCGGCATCGGCAAGCGTATTGTCGTGCGCGCTCATGGTAACACTCCCATCAGGTAGACGAAGGTAAATACCCCGATCCAGACCACGTCCAGGAAGTGCCAGAACATGGACAGGCACATCAGGCGCCGCTTGTTCTCGCGGATCAGCCCGTGCTTGCCGACCTGTGTCATCAGGGTCAGCAGCCAGATGATGCCGCAGGTCACGTGCAGCCCGTGGGTGCCGACCAGGGCGAAGAAGGACGTCAGGAAGGCGCTGCGCTGCGGGCCGTTGCCTTCGTGGATCAGGTTGGCGAACTCGTACAGCTCCACGCCGAGGAAGGCCGCGCCGAACAGGCCGGTGATGGCCAGCCACAGCTGGGTGCTGCCGACCTGGTTGCGCTGCGTCGCCAGCATGGCGAAGCCGTAGGTGATCGACGACAGCAGCAGGAAGGAGGTATTCAGCGCCACCAGCGGCAGCTCGAACACTTCGGCCCCGGTCGGCCCGCCCGCGTAGTGCCGGCCCAGCACGCCGTAGGCGGCGAACAGGCAGGCGAAGATCAGGCAGTCGCTCATCAGGTAGATCCAGAAGCCCAGCAAGGTGCCGTTGGGCGGGTGGACCTCGCTGGTGGCGTAGAAGCGCAGCGGGGCCGAGGCGCGCGCGCTGTCCGCCGGCGCCGTGCCGGCGGACGGGAAGCGGGGATCGAGGGCGGTCGTCTCAGACATGGTTGGCGAGCAGGCGCGTGCGCGCCGCCTCCGTGTGGGTGACCTCGTCGGCCGGGATGTAGTAGTCGCGCTTGTAGTTGAAGGTGTGGCCGATCGCCACCACCAGCGTGGCGGCAAAGGAGAGGGCTGCCACCAGCCACATGTGCCAGATCAGCGCGAAGCCGCACAGCGTGCTCAGGCCCGCCAGGATGATGCCGGCGCCGGTGTTCTTCGGCATGTGGATGGGAATGAAGTCCTGCTGCGGCCGCACGAAGCCCTGCTCCTTCATCTGCCACCAGGCGTCGCTGTCATGGACGATCGGGGTGAAGGCGAAGTTGTACTGCGGTGGGGGCGAGGAGGTCGACCATTCCAGCGTGCGGGCGTTCCAGGGGTCGCCGGTGGTGTCGCGCAGCGCCTCGCGCCGGCGGAAGCTGACCACCAGCTGGATCAGGAAGCAGGCGATGCCCAGTGCGATCAGCAGGGCGCCGAAGGCGGCGAGCTGGAACCAGATCTGCAGCGAAGGATCGATGAAATGGCTCAGGCGGCGCGTCACCCCTTTCAGGCCCAGCACGTACAGTGGCATGAAGGCGAAGTAGAAGCCGATCAGCCAGAACCAGAACGAGCACTTGCCCCAGAAGGGATCGAGACGGTAGCCGAAGGCCTTGGGAAACCAGAAGCTGATGCCGGCCATCAGCCCGAACAGCACGCCGCCGATGATCACGTTGTGGAAGTGGGCGATCAGGAACAAGCTGTTGTGCAGCAGGAAGTCGGCCGGTGGCACCGCCAGCAGCACGCCCGTCATGCCGCCGATGACGAAGGTCACCATGAAGCCGATCGTCCACAGCATCGGCACCTCGTAGCGGATGCGGCCCTTGTACATGGTGAAGAGCCAGTTGAACATCTTCGCCCCGGTCGGGATCGAGATGATCATCGTCGTGATGCCGAAGAAGGAATTGACGCTGGCGCCCGAGCCCATGGTGAAGAAGTGGTGCAGCCAGACCAGGTAGGACAGCACCGTGATCACCACCGTCGCATACACCATCGAGGCGTAGCCGAACAGCCGCTTGCCGGTGAAGGTGGACACCACCTCGGAGAAGATGCCGAACACCGGCAGCACCAGGATGTAGACCTCGGGGTGGCCCCAGATCCAGATCAGGTTCACGTACATCATGGCGCTGCCGCCAAGGTCGCTGGTGAAGAAGTTGGTGCCGACGTAGCGGTCCAGCGCCAGCATCGCCAGCACCGCGGTCAGCACGGGGAAGGCGGCGATGATCAGCACGTTGGTGCACAGCGCGGTCCAGGTGAAAACCGGCATCTTCATCAGGGTCATGCCCGGGGCGCGCATCTTGACGATGGTGACCAGCAGGTTGATGCCTGACAGCAAGGTGCCGATGCCTGCCACCTGCAAGGCCCAGATGTAGTAGTCGACCCCGACGTCCGGACTCTGCAGGATGCCGGACAGCGGCGGATAGGCCAGCCAGCCGGTGCGGGCGAACTCGCCGACGAACAGCGAGGCCATCACCAGCACCGCGCCGCCGGTGGTCATCCAGAAGCTGAAGTTGTTGAGGAAGGGGAAGGCCACGTCGCGCGCGCCGATCTGCAGCGGCACCACGAAGTTCATGAACCCGGTGACCAGCGGCATGGCCACGAAGAAGATCATGATCACGCCGTGCGCGGTGAAGATCTGGTCGTAGTGGTGCGGCGGCAGGTAGCCCAGGTTGTCGCCGAAGGCGACCGCCTGCTGCAGCCGCATCATCACGGCATCGGCGAAGCCGCGCAGCAGCATCACGATGCCGAGGATCACGTACATGATCCCGATCTTCTTGTGGTCGATGCTGGTGAACCATTCCCGCCACAGGTAGCCCCACAGGCGGAAGTACGTGATCCCTCCGACGACCGCCACGCCGCCGATGGCGACCGCGGCGAAGGTCGCCAGCAGGATGGGCTCGTGGAAGGGGATCGCCTCCCATGTCAGGCGACCGAATATCAGCTGGGTGAGATCGAGGCGCTCTTGCATAGTCGTCGGCTGCAGCAGGTCAACGGAACCAGGGACGCTTCATCGGAATGCCCGCGCGATCGCTATCGCTGCAGGCTGCCGGTGACGGCGGAAGGAGTGGGGTCGCCGGCGAGGCGGGCCGTGTCGGCAGCGGTGCAGATCGCGTCGAGGTAGGCCGGCCTGCGCTGCGCCAGGTCCTGCGGCGCACGCCCGTAGAGGGCCATCGCCGTCTCGTAGCGGCGGCGCGCATCGGCGGCCATCACGTCGCGCATGCAGGCCTGGCCGGGCGCCACGCACCGGTTCAGGATGGCGTCGTAGAGGCCCTTGTCCACGCTGGCATAGCGCCGTACCGGCTCGTGCTCGCTCGGCCGCTCGAGCCGCAGGTAGGCATCGCGGCTGAGCGCGCCGCCGTCCGCCCTGACCTGCTTCACCCATTGCTCGAACTCGCCGGAGCTCATGCCGCGGAACTGGAAGCGCATGCTGGAGAATCCCGCGCCGCTGTAGTTGGCCGAGAAGCCTTCGTAGACGCCCGGCTGGTTGATCACCGCATGCAGCTTGGTTTCCATGCCGGGCATCGCGTAGATCTGGCCGGCCAGCGAGGGGATGAAGAAGGAGTTCATCACCGAGGTGGAAGTGATGCGGAAGCGGATCGGCTGGTCGACCGGCGCGACCAGCTCGTTGACCGTGGCGATGCCCTGGTCCGGATACAGGAACAGCCATTTCCAGTCCATCGCGACCACTTCCACGGTCAGCGGCTCGGTGCCGACCGGCACTTCGCGCGCCTCGTCGATGCGCGCCAGCGGGCGGTAGGGATCGAGCTTGTGGGTGCTGACCCAGGTCAGCGCGCCCAGCGCGATGATGATCAGCAGCGGCGCGGCCCAGATCAGCAGCTCCAGCAGCGTCGAGTGGTCCCAGTCGGGTTCGTAGGCCGCCTGCGTGTTCGAGGCCCGGTACCGCCACGCGAACAGCAGCGTCAGCGCGATCACCGGGATGATGATCAGCAGCATCAGGCAGGTGGAGATGATGATGATGTCGCGCTGCCGGGTGGCGAGATCGCCGGCAGGCGAGAGCAGGACGGCGTTGCATCCTGCCAACAGGGTCAGGGCGGGCAGCAGCAGCCAGCCGCGCCGGACTTTGGGTACAGGCCTCGTCGTCATAGGCGACACCTTAGCCGTGGTGGAGAGCGCCGAATTTACGCCTGGGCGGGAGTAGCGAGTACTGGACATATTCCCTATGGCAAAGTCGTGCGGCAGATGCCATTCTTATGGGTGCGGCGAGAAACCGTAACCGGATACCGCATCCGATCTGAGCGAGGGCCTGATGATGACCAGCATCACTCACAAGCACCCATCGTCTTCTGCTTCACCCGCCGCGCCCGATCCCGCGCATCGAGCGCAGGTGGCCCCGGGGGAGATCGCTACCGGAGTGGTCATCGGCCGCGCTTCCGAGTACTTCGATTTCTTCGTCTACGGGCTCGCCTCGGTACTGGTCTTCCCGTCGGTCTTCTTCCCGACCATGGAGCGGCTCGAGGGCATGCTGTACGCCTTCACGATCTTCTCCTTCGCCTTCATCGCCAGGCCGTTCGGCACGGCCCTGTTCATGAAGATCCAGCGCCGCTGGGGACGCGGCATCAAGCTGACGGCCGCGCTGTTCGTGCTGGGCACGGCCACCGCGGGGATCGCCTTCCTGCCCGGCTACAACAGCCTGGGCTTCTCGTCCATCGTGCTGCTGTCCTTCTTCCGCGTGCTGCAGGGGATCGGCTTCGGCGGCTCGTGGGACGGGCTGCCGTCGCTGCTTGCGCTCAACGCGCCGTCGCAGCGGCGCGGCTGGTATGCCATGATCGGCCAGCTCGGCGCGCCGATCGGCTTCATCGTGGCCAGTGCGCTGTTCCTGTTCCTCTACACCAGCCTGGACGGCGGCGACTTCCTCGACTGGGGCTGGCGCTACCCCTTCTACGTCGCCTTCGCCATCAACGTGGTGGCCTTGTTCGCCCGCCTGCGGCTGGTGGTCACGGAAGAGTACACCCAGTTGCTGGAAGAAGGGGAGCTGGAACCGATCAGCACCGCGGAAATGTTGCGCAGCCAAGGTTACAACCTCTTTATCGGTGCCTTCGCCGCACTGGCCAGCTATGCCCTGTTCCACCTGGTGACGGTGTTTCCGCTGTCGTGGGTGGTGATCGGCGCCACCCAGGACGTGGCCAACGTGCTGGCGGTGCAGATCGTCGGCGGCTTCATCGCGATCGTGTGCACGCTGGCCTCGGGCCGCCTTGCCGACCGCATCGGGCGGCGCACCACACTCGGCCTGATGGCGGCGCTGATCGGCGTGTTCGCGCTGTTCGCGCCCTACCTGATGGGCGGCAGCGCGGTGCGCCAGGACATCTTCATCCTGGTCGGCTTCGCCCTGCTCGGCCTGTCCTATGGGCAGGCCGCAGGCACCGTGACCGCCAATTTCGAGCGGCGCTTCCGCTACACCGGTGCGGCCTTGAGTTCCGATTTCGCCTGGCTGTTCGGTGCCGCCTTCGCGCCGCTGGTCGCGCTCGGCCTGTCGTCCACGTTCGGACTGGTGGCCGTCAGCGCTTACCTGCTGTCCGGCACCGCCTGCACGCTGGTGGCGCTGCGTATCAACCGGGCACTGGAAACGCGCGACTGAGGCCGGCGACCGGGGCCTGCCGCCCGTCCGGGCACTCCGCCAAAGCAAAGAGGCCTTCCCAAGGGAAGGCCTCTTTGCGTTCGGCTTGCCGCTGACGCGGGCGTGGCCGCCGATGGCGCCACGCATG
This sequence comes from Cupriavidus malaysiensis, assembly GCF_001854325.1. Taxonomy (NCBI): domain Bacteria; kingdom Pseudomonadati; phylum Pseudomonadota; class Betaproteobacteria; order Burkholderiales; family Burkholderiaceae; genus Cupriavidus; species Cupriavidus malaysiensis. Next base: position 3,716,595 of record NZ_CP017754.1, on the reverse strand, counting down.
TGCGCAGCCGTACTCAGTCCTGCCGGCGGAACACGACGTCCCAGACGCCATGGCCGAGGCGCAGGCCGCGGCGCTCGAACTTGGTGACCGGGCGGTAGTCCGGGCGCGGCGCGAAGCCGCCGGGCGCATCCGAGGTATTGCGCAGCAAGGGCTCGCCCGCCAGCACTTCCACCATCTGGTGCGCATATTCTTCCCAGTCGGTGGCGCAGTGGATGTAGCCGCCGGGCTTCAGGCGCGAGGCCAGCAGCTTGACCAGCGGCGGCTGCACCAGGCGCCGCTTGTTGTGGCGCTTCTTGTGCCAGGGATCGGGGAAGAAGATGTGCACGCCGTCGAGGCTCGCCTCGTCCAGCATGTGCGCGATCACTTCGACCGCATCGTGCTGCAGGATGCGCACGTTGCCGATGTCGCGCTCGCCGAGCAGCTTGAGCAGGGCGCCCACGCCGGGTTCGTGGACCTCGCAGCCGAGGAAGTTGTCCTGCGGGCGCAGCGCGGCGATATGCGCGGTGGTCTCGCCCATGCCGAAGCCGATTTCCAGGATGGCGGGCGCTTCGCGGCCGAAGGCGGCCTGCCAGTCCAGCGGTTCTGCGGTGTAGGGCAGCAGGAAGCGCGGGCCCTGTTCGTCGATGGCGCGCTGCTGGCCGGTCGAGGTGCGGCCGGCGCGGCGCACGAAAGAGCGGATGCGGCGCGGGTGGGCCACACCCTCGATGTCGGCGGCCTCGGGCGCGAGATCGGCTTCAGGCGCGGCGCCCGGGTCCGGCGTCGGGTCGGTGGGGGTGGATTCGGGAAGCATGGCAACAAGAAAGCCGCCGGGCGGATCCCCGGTCCGGCGGGTGCGCACGGCGCGCCGTGCGGCGCGGTGGGCCGGGACCGGCTGCCTCTGGCGGCCTGGTTCAGTATGCGGTGGAGCGGGCGATGGGAATCGAACCCACGTCTTTAGCTTGGGAAGCTAAGGTAATAGCCATTATACGACGCCCGCAGAGCACGCCATTCTACGCGGGATCCACGCCCGTGCGCAAGGCGGTGTGCGGTGTGCTTCTCCCGGCGCATGTGAGCCGCGCTCAGCCCCGGGCCTCAATCCCGCACGATGAGGCGGCACACGGCATGGTCGGCTTCCCCCGGCGCCAGCCAGCGCAGGCCGGCGCCGTGGCCGATCGCGTTGGGCAGGCCCAGCCAGGGTTCGATGCAGTAGTAGTCGGTCTGCCCGTGCTCGCTCCAGGTGGTCACGGCATGCCACGGGGCGCTGCCGCCGGCGTCCAGCTCGATGGCGAGGCGGCGGCCGCGCGGGGCGCCGGCATGCGGCGGCACGGCGAGCTCGACGGTGCGGGCGGTGCCGTCGGTGGGTGCCAGCACGTGGAAGGTGTCGTGCAGGGCGGGATCGTCCAGGCGGTAGCTGGCCGCGCCCGGCCGGGCCGGCGCGAGGCTGCCGTCGGGCTGCTGGCGCCGGCATTGCGCGGGCGGCATGGCCAGCGTGCTGCCGGCGCGTGCCTGGACCGGCAGGGAGAAGTAGAAGTGATGGCCGGCGTAGTGCGGCAGCGGCGCCGTGCCGGTGTTGCGGATGGCGAGCGTGGCTTCCAGGCCGTCGGGCAGCAGGCGGTAGCCGGCGCTGAAGCGGAAGTCGTAAGGGTAGCCGGTGCGGGTCGTGTCCGAGGCCTGCAGCGATATGGTGACGGCGCGGGCATCGGTGCCGGACTCGCCGGTGTCGACCTGGAAGGGCAGGTCGCGCGCGAAGCCGTGCTGCGGCAAGGCGTGGACCGTGCCGGCGGCGTCGCGCCAGCGCCCGGCCGCGCCGTCGGCGAAGTGCCGGCCGATAAAGGGGAACAACAGCGGGTTGCCGCCGCGGACCTTGCCCGCGGCCGACCAGTCTGCGCCATCCGGCCAGTAGAGGATGTCCTCGCCACGGTGGACCCAGCGTACCAGCCGTCCGCCGTGCACAGGGGCCAGCAGCAGGTAGCTGGTGTCGTCCCCGAGGCGCAGCAGGTCCTGGCCCTGGAAGCGGATGGTGGTCGGCAAGGCGGGGGCGGTCGTCATATCAGGGATGGGGCGCGTCTGCACGGGTGTCGATTGCTGGTCGCCGGGCGGGGCCGTCCACGTTGCCGGCGGGGCCCCATGATAGCGCCCGCCTCGCGCGACGGCACCAGGATGGTGATCGTCGGGGCGGCGGTGTTCCATTCTGGTGCATGCGCGCTCCCGCTGCGATCCGGCTCCGGGCGCGCCACTGGCGTCGTTTGGCGGTGTCCGTGGCGGGCCGCGCTCAGGCGCCCGTGCAGGTGTAGATATGGTTACGCAGCAGCGGATAGACCTGGCCCTCCCAGCGCTTGCCGTTGAACACGCCGTAGTGGCCGACGCCGGTCTGCACGTGGTGCATGCGCATATAGGGTGGCAGGCTGTTGCACAGGTCCTGCGCCGCCATGGTCTGGCCGATCGCGCAGATGTCGTCGCGCTCGCCCTCGATGGTGAGCAGCGGGATGCGGCGGATGGCGCCGGTCTGCACGCGCCGCCCGGCTACGTCGAGTTCGCCCTGGGCCAGCAGGAAGCGCTGGAAGACCTGGTCGACGGTTTCCAGGTAGAAGTCCGCCGCCAGGTCCATGGTGGCGAAGTACTCCTCGTAGAAGAACTGGATGGCGTCGGCCTGCGCGTGCTCGCCGCGCGCGCGCAGCGCGTACAGGTTGCGCAGCGCCTGCTCGTGGCGCTCCAGGTTCATGGTCATGAAGGCCAGCAGCTGGACGAAACCCGGGTAGACCCGGCGCAGCGCGCCGGGATAGCGCAGCGGCACGGTGCCGATCAGCGTGGTTTCGAACCATTCGATGGGGCGGCTGGTGGCGAGCGCGTTGACCTTGGTCGGGTTGACGCGCGCATCGATTGGGCCGGCCATCAGCGTCAGGCTGGCCGGCTGCGCCGGGTCGTCGTCCTCGGCCATCAGCGCGGCTGCCGCCAGCACCGCCACGGTGGGCTGGCACACCGCTACGACGTGGGTGCCGGGGCCGAGCTCGCGCAGGCAGGCCGCCACGTGCTGCACGAACTGGTCGAAGCCGAAGCGGCCGTACAGCAGCGGGATATCGCGCGGGTTGTGCCAATCGGTGATGTAGACGTCGTGGTCGCGCAGCATGGTCTGCGCGGTGCCGCGCAGCAGCGTGGCGAAGTGGCCGGACATGGGGGCCACCAGCAGCACGCGCGGCTGGCCGCTGATGCCGTGGCGGCGCAGGTGCAGCAGCGAGCAGAAGGGGGTGCGCATGGTCACCTCCTCGCTGACCTGCACCGGCATGCCGTCCACCACCACGCCTTCGATGCCGAAGGGCGGGCGCTGGTGCGTCAGCCGGGCCAGCGCCACCACTTCGCAGGCGGCGCGCATGGCCCTGGCCGCGTCGCAGTTGGTGCCGCGGGCGCCGCTCGCCAGCGTCGCGGCGGCCAGTCCCGCCAGCGCGCAGGCCGGATGGGTCAGGTCCGCATAGGTTTGGTATGCCTCGTATAGCATCGCTTGGCCCCGTCATGCTGTGGCCGCTGATGTGCAATATACATGCCCGGCGCGAAAGTTGGCACGCCGTTTGCGACAGGTGCAGCGGCAGGCGTGGCCCACCCGCCCGCAAGGACCGGAACCCGTTCCGACCGGCGCGGCGGCGCAGGCGAACCGCCACGCAACTGCTACGCTTCAGGCAGGCTGGACCGCCGGCCCGGAGCCCTTCCACCCGGAGCACGCCCGCGCGGCAAAGGAGGCGCCATGGCAAAGACGACGCTCACCATCAGCAGCAAGACTTATTCGTCCTGGTCACTGCGGGGCTGGCTGCTGGCCCGTTTCGCCGGCCTGGAGTTCGAAGAGGTGCTGGTGCCGCCGGATGATGCCGCGGTGCGGGCCGAACTGCTGCTGCTGTCCCCCTCCATCCTGGTGCCCTGCCTGCGCCATCAGGGCGTCACGGTATGGGATACGCTGGCCATCGCCGAATATCTCAACGAGGTCAAGCCGAAGGCCGGGCTGCTGCCGGCCGATCGCGCCGCGCGCGCGCACTGCCGCGCCATCTGCGGCGAGATGCACTCGGGTTTCGCGGCCATGCGCGCGGCCTTGCCGATGAACCTCAAGGGACACTTCCCCGGGCTCAAGGTGTGGTCGCGCGCGCAGGCCGACATCGACCGCATCTGCGCGATCTGGAGCGAGTGCCTGGATCGCTACGGCGGCCCCTACCTGTTCGGCTCTCGCACCATGGCCGATGCCATGTACGCGCCGGTGGTGACGCGCTTCGTCACCTACGGCGTGCAGGTCGATCCGCTGCCGCTCGCCTACTGCAAGCAGATCCTGGCGATGCCCGAGTTGCAGGAGTGGACCGCCGCGGCCAAGCAGGAGCCGGACGAGATCAGCGAACTGGACGTGGAGTTCTGAAGTGCCGTCGCGCGGCCGGCTGCTCAGGCCTGGGCGCCGCGCGCGGCCAGGTAGGTTCGCGCGTAGGCGAAGTACCAGGCCAGGCAGTCCGGATTGGCCATGGCATCGCGATTGGCGATCTTGTCCTCCGGGTGGCCCAGCAGCAGCTTCTTGACCGGTACCTCCATCTTCTTGCCCGAGAGCGTGCGCGGCACCGCCGGTACCTGCAGTATCTCGTTGGGCACGTGGCGCGCGGACAATGCCTCGCGGATGCGGGCGCGCAGGGTGTCGCGCAGCGCATCGTCCAGGGCCATACCCTCGCGCAGGACCACGAACAGCGGCATGTAGGACTCGCGGCCGAGGTATTCGAGGTCGACCACCAGGCTGTCGAGCACCTGCGGCAGTTCTTCCACCACCCGGTACAGCTCGCTGGTGCCCATGCGGATGCCGTGCCGGTTGATGGTGGCATCGGAGCGCCCGTAGATGATGGCGCCGCCGCGCGCGGTGATCTTGATCCAGTCGCCGTGGCGCCAGACGCCGGGGTAGACGTCGAAATAGCTGTCGCGGTAGCGCTGGCCGTCGCGGTCGCCCCAGAGATAGAGCGGCATCGAAGGCATGGGCTCGGTGCAGACCAGCTCGCCGACTTCGTCGATCAGCGCCTTGCCGTGCTCGTCGAAGGCTTCCACCTTGGCACCCAGGCAGCGGCACTGCATCTCGCCGGAATAGACGGGCAGCAGCGGGCAGCCGGCCACGAAGGAGCCGGCGAAGTCGGTGCCGCCGGACATCGGCGCGAGCCAGATGTCTTCGCGCACCTCTCGGTAGATCCAGTCGTAGGCTTCGGCCGGCAGCGGCGAGCCTGTCGCGCCCAGCATGCGCAGGCGCGACAGGTCGGCGACCTGGGCGGGCCGGATGCCGGCCTTCATGCCGCCGGTGAAGAAGGCCGCACCCGCGCCGAAGGCGGTCACGCCGGCCTGCTCGACGAAGCGCCACAGCACGCCGGCATCGGGCCAGGCCGGGTTGCCGTCGTAGATGGCGATGGTGGTGCCCAGCAGCAGCCCTGCCACCTGGGCATTCCACATGATCCAGCCGCTGCTGCTGTACCAGTGGAAGACGTCGTCGGTCCCCAGGTTGTTGTGGAAGGCCATCAGCTTGAGCTGCTCGATGACCACGCCGCCGTGGCCATGGACGATGGGTTTGGGGCTGCCGGTGGTACCCGACGAATAGACGATCCACAGCGGGTGGTCGAATGGCACCGGCTCGACCGCCAGCGGCACGGTGTGCGCCAGCACGTCCTGCCAGGCGTGCAGGCGCACGCCCGCCGGCAGGTTCGGCGCGATGCCCAGCTGCGGTACCAGCACCACATGCTCGAGCGAGGGCAGGGCGGCCAGCAGGTCGGCCAGCACCGGCGTGCGGTCGAAGGCCTTGCCGCCGTAGCGGTAGCCGTCGACGGCCACCAGCACCTTGGGTTCGATCTGGCGGAAACGGTCGGCCACCGCGACCTGACCCATGTCGGGTGCGCAGCCCGACCAGATCGCGCCGAGGCTGGCGGTGGCCAGGAAGGCGACCAGGGTGGCGGGAATATTGGGCAGGTAGCCCGCCACGCGATCGCCGCGCCCCACGCCCATGCCGCGCAGCGCGTGGGCCAGCGCCGCGACCTGGCGCTCCAGTTCCTCCCAGCTCAGTTCGGCCAGCGGCTGTGCCTCGCCGGCGAAGCGGACCGCCGCGCGCCGGCGTGCCGCGCCGGTGCCGCCGTGGCGGAAGACCTGCTGCACATAGTTGAGGGTGGCGCCCTCGAACCAGCGCGCGCCCGGCATCTCGCGGCGTGCCAGCACCGCCTGCGGCGGGCTGTCGAAGCGCAGGTCGAAATAGGCGCGCACGGCGTCCCAGAAGGCCTCGATCTCGGTCACCGACCACTGCCACAGGCTGGCGTAGTCGGCAAAGGCGAGGCCGCGCTCGTCGGCCAGCCAGCGCATGAACTGTGCGATCTGGCTGCCATCACGGAACGCCGCGGACGGCGTCCACATCAGTTTTCCTTCTTCCAGCGTGGTCATGCTTGTCTCCTCCGTGGTCCGTCTTGGCGCGGACGCGGGTGGTTGGCGGGCCGGTCTCCGGACCGGATGCGCGGCGCGCTGCCGGCGGCAGGTGCCTGCGCGATGCTCCATGATACCGGCAGTGCACCCGGCGCTGCCGGCGGTGTCAGCGGCCGCCCGCCGGGGCCGCGAACAAGGTCTCCCACATGCCGTCCACGCGCGCCTTGACGGCCTCGTCCATCTCGATGGCACGGCCCCATTCCCGCGTGGTCTCGCCCGGCCATTTATCGGTGGCGTCGATGCCCATCTTCGAGCCCAGGCCGGAGACCGGCGAGGCGAAGTCCAGGTAGTCGATCGGCGTGTTGTCCACCATCACCGTGTCGCGGCTGGGATCGACGCGCGTGGTGATGGCCCAGATCACTTCCTTCCAGTCGCGCACGTCGATGTCGTCGTCCACCACCACGATGAACTTCGTATACATGAACTGGCGCAGGAAGCTCCAGACGCCGAACATGACCCGCTTGGCGTGGCCGGCGTACTGCTTCTTCATGCGCACCAGGGCCATGCGGTAGCTGCAGCCTTCCGGCGGCAGGTAGAAGTCGGTGATCTCGGGGAACTGCTTCTGCAGCAGCGGTACGAACACTTCGTTGAGCGCCACGCCGAGCACGGCCGGCTCGTCGGGCGGCTTGCCGGTGTAGGTGGAGTGGTAGAGCGGGTCGCGCCGCATGGTGATGCGGTCGATGGTGAAGACGGGGAACCAGTCCTGCTCGTTGTAGTAGCCGGTATGGTCGCCGTACGGCCCTTCCAGCGCATGCTGGTAGCCGGACGGATGGGATGGGTCGGGCTGGATGTGGCCTTCGAGGACGATTTCCGCGCTGGCCGGCACGTTCAGCTCGGACAGCGTCGGCGTGAGGCAGGACGCCAGTTCGGTGCGGCTGCCGCGCAGCAGGCCGGCGAACTGGTACTCCGACAGCGTATCGGGTACGGGCGTCACCGCGCCGAGGATGGTGGCCGGGTCGGCGCCGAGCGCCACCGCGATCGGGAAGGGCTTGCCGGGGTTGGCCAGCGCGTGCTCGCGGAAGTCCAGCGCGCCGCCGCGGTGTGCCAGCCAGCGCATGATGACCTGGTTGCGGCCGATCACCTGCTGGCGGTAGATACCGAGATTCTGGCGCTTCTTGTGCGGGCCGCGCGTCACCACCAGGCCCCAGGTGATCAGCGGCGCGGCGTCGCCCGGCCAGCAGGTCTGGATCGGCAGGCGCGACAGGTCTACGTCCGCCCCTTCCCACACGATCTCCTGGCAGGCCGGGGACGAGATGCGCTTGGGCGCCATGTCCCATACCGACTTGGCCAGCGTCAGCAGCTTGCCGGCCTCGCGCAGGCCGCGCGGCGGATCGGGTTCCTTCAGTGCCGACAGCACGCGGCCGATGTCGCGCAGGTCGGCCAGCGATTCCGCGCCCATGCCGAGCGCGACCCTGCGTGGGGTCCCGAACAGATTGGCCAGCACCGGCACCTTATAAACCGGCTCAGGGCCGCCATCGCGGGCAGGACGTTCGAACAGTACCGCCGGCCCGCCGGCTCGCAGCAGCCGATCGCAGATCTCGGTCATCTCCAGGTTGGGCGATACCGGCGCGGCAACGCGCTTCAACTCGCCCTGCGCCTCGAGTTTGCCGAGGAAGTCGCGCAAGTCCTTGTATTTCATGATGAATTGATAGGGCTCGGCGGCATGAGGCCACCTTGCCTCGAGTCATTGATATGTCTTTTGGCGCACTTTATGTAAAGATCGCGCAAATTTTTTAGGGATTGGTGCGGGGGCGAATTGTAAGTTTTTTGTACCCACAGGTCAGGGGCCACCACCCGCCAGCCCAAGACAGTACGCCGATTCCGGGCGCCCAGGTGCTCTCAAGGCAGCGACAATAGGTCTGTTACATATAGCTAAAAGTTTTGTTTTTTTGAATCGTTATTATTGACGGGGTATAAAACGGTTCCTACAATCCGGTCTGCTCAATGGAGTGTTGCGTCGCAACATGGATTCCGCCCCGCTGTCAAGAGGGGAAGCAGCGGAATCTTCCATTTCGGACCGGTAATGCAAAAGTATCTGGCACGATGCTCGCAGCGGTCATCCCGGTGTCGCCGGGGCGTTTGAGCCATTCGCAGCAGGGTGCGTTCCCCCAAGAGCGTACCCTGTTTCTCGTTGGACGCATGGGGAGCGTCCACCAACAGGTGCCGGCCGTCCCTGCTAGACGGCGCAGCATCCTTACTTGAGTACGTTGGGATCGGGCGTGTGGCCTTCATCGGCCGCCCGCAGCGGACAACGGATGGAGGTAAGCATGAGTGGTTGGAAAACCCTTCATCTTCCCGGTGTCGGGCGGGCATTGCAGGTCCGCCTTCGAACGCCGGTTCCGGGTGTGACCCGGTCGCTGCAGGTGCGACTGGCGCACCCCGTGGCGGGACGCGCGTTGCGCGGTGGCCGCCTGACCTTGAAGTACGCCTTGAACAGTGTGGGCGTGATGGCTGTGGTGGCCGCCGTCTCGCTGTCGTTGAGCCAGGAATGGCGCACCGCGCTGGCCGGCCTGCTGGCCGGCGAGCAGGCACCGTCGGTGCTGCTGGAGTCGGCCGCTACGCCGTCCAGCAGCGCGGATACGGCCGCGGCCGCGCTTGGCTATCCGCGTGGTGGCCTGCCGACCGTGACCGGCGTGGACGAGTGGAGCCTGAGCGCTGCCGGCAAAGTGCCGTCGGTGGCGCATCTGGCGGCACAGATCCCGCTGCAGCGGGTGGCGCAGGACGCACGCGACAAGGCTGGCGTGCTGGGCACGGCGCGCGAGCAGGCGGCGGTGGCCGAGTACATCGCCCGCAAGTACCGCGTGGCGGCGGAGGCGACCGCACAGCTGGTCAAGGCCGCCTATATGACGGGCCGCGAGGTCGGTATCGATCCGCTGCTGATTCTCGGCGTGATTGCCATCGAGTCCAGCTTCAATCCTTATGCCGAGAGCGGCGTGGGTGCGCAGGGCCTGATGCAGGTGATGACCAAGGTCCACCAGGACAAGTACGAAGCCGTGGGCGGCGTGACCGCCGCGCTGAACCCGTACGCAAACATCAAGATCGGTGCGCTGGTGCTGAAGGACTGCATCGCCCGCGCCGGTTCGATCGAGGGCGGGCTCAAGTTCTATGTGGGCGCCACCACCAGCACCGACGGCGGCTACGGCGCCAAGGTGCTGGCCGAGCGTGCCCGCCTGCGCCAGGTGCTGGGCGTGCGCGCCGCGCCGGAGCCGCTGGGCAAGCCCGCTGCGGTCACGGTCAAGACCACCGAGCGCGGGCAGGGTGCCGAGAAGCTCGAGGCGGCCGGTGCGCCGCCGGCGGTCAGCGGCCCGCACGGCTCGGCCTGAGCCCGGCGTCGCTCGACATCGGCTCTGGCTTCGCACGGCCCCGGTCTTTCCGGGGCCGTGCTCATTCCATCCCGGATGAGCCGTTCCCGCTGGCTGTCGACCGGCCAGTCGGACCGCCCGGCGGCTACGCGCCGTTCCTTTCCCCTTTTCTCTCTCTCCCTGTTTCCATCGGCGTTTCCGTTTGTCGCCGGTCGTGCCGGCGTGGCCTTTGCCTGGCCGGCGGCACCCGGGAGACTAGGCGGCGAACAGCTTGCCGAGCCGCTCCATGGCCAGTTCGATGTTTTCCATCGAGGTGGCATACGAAACACGGATGTAGTCGCTGGCCGTGTGGGCACCGAAGTCCTGCCCCGGCACCAGCACCACGCCTGCCTCCTGCAGCATGGCCTGGGTGAGGCGGTCGGCGTCGCCGGCCGCCGCATGGTTGACGCCGCGGCAGTCCGCGTAGACGTAGAAGGCGCCGTCGGGCTTGACCGGCACGCGGAAGCCCAGGGCTTCCAAGGCCGGCACGATGGCATCGCGGCGGCGGTGGAATTCGGCCTTGCGCGCATCGTAGATGGCCATTGCTTCCGGCGTGAAGCAGGCGAGCGCGGCGTGCTGGGCGACCGCCGAGGCGCAGATAAAGAGGTTCTGCGCAACTTTCTCGAAGGCGTCGACCAATGCGTCGGGTACCACCAGCCAGCCCAGGCGCCAGCCGGTCATGTTGAAGTACTTGGAGAAGCTGTTCACCGTCACCACCTGGTCGTCCAGCGACAGGGCCGAGACCGGCGGGGCGTCGTAGGACAGGCCCTGGTAGATCTCGTCGAGGATGGCGAAGCCCTGGCGCTCGCGCACCGCCGTCAGGATCCGCCGCAGTTCGTCGGGCAGGATGGAGGTGCCGGTGGGGTTGGACGGCGAGGCCAGCAGCACGCCGCGCGTGCGCTCGCCCCAATTGGTCTCTACCTGTGCCGCGGTGAGCTGGAAGCGCTCGGCCGGGCCGCTCGGGATCATCCGCGCCGCACCGTCGAAGGCGGCGACGAAATGGCGGTTGCACGGATAGCTCGGGTCCGGCATCAGCACCTCGGCGCCGATTTCCACCAGTACCGCGCAGGCCAGCAGCAGGGCGCCAGAGGCGCCGGCGGTGACGATCACGCGCCGGGCGGGCACATCGATGCCATAGGCGGTCCGGTAGTAGCCGGCGATGGCCTCGCGCAGGGCGGGGATGCCCAGCGCGCCGGTATATTGCGTGACGCCGCGTCGCATGGCCGCCTCGGCCGCGCGCACGACCGGTTCGGCCGCTGTGAAGTCGGGCTCGCCGATGCCCATGTGCACGATATGGCGGCCGGCGCGCTCCAGCTCGGCGGCCTGCTTGGCCAGTTCCATCACGTGGAAGGGGGCGATGTGGGCGAGGCGGGAGGCGGTGGCGATGCGCTGCTGCAGGTCCATGGGTCTGGGGGCCCTTGACGGCCCATTAGAGTTGGAACGCCGACAGTTCGACGATTCGACGATGCGGCGGTTCAAGCGGGAGAAAAGACAACACCCGCCGTGGCGGGTGCTGTGACTGGCCGGTTCATGCGGACGGCACCGTTGGCGGGCCGTCGCCATCAGCCGTTCAGCGCCGGGCGGCGACCTCGGGGGCGCGCACCTGGGCGGCGACCTTGTCGAGCACGCCGTTGACGTACTTGTAACCCTCGACGCCGCCAAAGGTCTTGGTCAGTTCGACGGCCTCGTTGATGACGACCCGGTAGGGGATGTCCACGCAGTGCACCAGTTCGTAGCAGCCGATCAGCAGGGCGGCCCGCTCGACCGGCGACAGTTCGTCGACACCACGGTCCAGGAAGGGCTCGAAGGCGGCCGTCAGGCGGGCTTCCTCGCGCGTGGCGCCGTTGAGCAGCGCGTCGAAGTGCTCGCGGTCGGCCTTGCTGAAGCCTTGCGCATCATGCAGGTGCGCCTGGATCGCGCCGATGTCGTTGCGGTTCAGCAGCCACTGGTACAGGCCCTGCAGCGCCAGTTCGCGCGAGCGGCGGCGTGCGCTCTTGGGCGGAGCCTTTGCGGCCGGCTTGCCGGCTTGGGGCGCGTCACTCATCGTCTTCCTCGTCTTCTTCCTCGTCCTGGTCATGGCGCAGCGAATCGAGCGCCACTACCAGGTTGGCCATCTCGACCGCGGCGCGGGCGCAGTCGCGGCCCTTTTCGCGCGTGCGGGCGTGCGCCTGGGCGTCGGTGTCGACGGTCAGGATGCCGTTGGCGATCGGCATGTTGAAGTCGAGGCCGACGCGGGTGATGCCGGCGCCGGATTCGTTCGAGACCAGCTCGAAGTGGTAGGTCTCGCCGCGCACGACCGCGCCCAGCGCGATCAGGGCGTCGAACTGGCCGCTCTCGGCCATCTTCTGCAGCGCCAGCGGCACTTCCAGCGCGCCGGGGACGGTGACGACCAGAGTATCCTCGCCTTCCACGCCGAGCTTTTCCAGCTCGGCCACGCAGGCTTCGCGCAATTCGTCGCAGACGGGCTCGTTGAAGCGTGCCTGCACGATGCCGATACGCAGTCCCTCGCCTTCGAGGTTGCTGGGATAGAAACCGTGATCCATCGTAATTCTCCTGTATTCGGTAGGCGACCGTGCCAGGCGCGGCCGCCGGTGTCTTGGGGGAGGCCGCTCAGTCCGCGCAGCCGGCGCCCATCGGCTGGTAGCCGGTGACCTCGAGATCGTAGCCGGTCATGCTGGGCATCTTCTGCGGCGATGCCAGCACGCGCATCTTGCCCACGCCCAGGTCCTTGAGGATCTGCGCGCCGGTGCCATAGGTACGCAGGTCATGCTTCTGGCGCGGGCGGTCCTGCGGTGCGTCGAGCGCGCTGAACTGGCGGAACAGCTGCTCGGGCGTATCGCCGCAGTTGAGCATCACCATCACGCCGTGCTCAGCCTGGGCGATCACCTCCAGCGCCGCGGGCACGCTCCACGAGTGCGTCGTGCGCGCCACTTCCAGCAGGTCCAGGACCGACAGCGGTTCGTGCACGCGCACCAGCGTCTCGCGATCGGGGTGCGGCTGGCCCTTGACCATCGCCAGGTGGGCGCTGCCGCTCGGCTTGTCGCGGTAGGCGATGCAGTGGAAGGTGCCCTGCGGCGTCTGCATGCTGCGTTCGCCCACGCGCTCGATGATGCTCTCGGTGCGGCTGCGGTAGTGGATCAGGTCGGCAATGGTGCCGATCTTGATGCCGTGCTCCTGGGCGAACTCGATCAGGTCCGGCAGGCGCGCCATCGTGCCGTCGTCCTTCATGATTTCGCAGATCACGGCCGCCGGGGTCAGGCCCGCCAGGCCCGCCAGGTCGCAGCCGGCCTCGGTGTGCCCGGCACGGATCAGCACGCCGCCGGGCTGGGCCTTGAGCGGGAAGATGTGGCCGGGCTGGACCAGGTCCGACGGCCTGGCGTCCCGGGCCACCGCCGCCTGCACGGTGCGGGCGCGGTCGGCTGCCGAGATGCCGGTGGTCACGCCCTCGGCCGCTTCGATCGATACGGTGAAGTTGGTGCCGTGCTGGGTGCCGTTGCGGGACACCATCGGATGCAGCTCGAGCTGCGCGCAGCGCTCGGCGGTCAGCGTCAGGCAGATCAGGCCGCGGCCGAACCTGGCCATGAAATTGATGGCTTCCGGCGTGACGAAATCCGCTGCCAGAACCAGGTCGCCCTCGTTTTCGCGGTCCTCTTCGTCGACCAGGATGACCATGCGGCCGGCACGGATTTCGGCAATGATGTCTTCGGTACGGGCGATTGTCATGGAAGCTGGACGAAGCTGAAACGGAAACGGGCAGGAGGCGGACGGGCGTGCCCGGCAAGAGGCCGGGCCGAACGGTCGGCCGCTGGCGGGGCGGGCGCGGTCAAGGCCGGTATTGTACGCCAAGCGGGCCGCTCCGGCTTCCCGGGCGTGCCGATGCGGCCGGTCCCGCGCCCGGACCGCAGCAGGCTCCGCGCCCGCCTGAGCGGCCACGTCGGGCCGAAGCCCGGCGCGACAGGGCGGCGGCGCGCCGTCAGGCGTGGTCGGCGCGGCGGGCGAGCAGGCGCAGGTCGTCGCCGATCTGGCGCACCTCATGCCAGCGGAAAGCGGGCGCATCTTCCAGACGCGCCAGGGCGGGCAGGTTGAACATGCCTTGTGCGTCACCCAGCAGCCTCGGCGCCAGGTAGACCAGCAACTCATCGGCGCAGTGTTCGCGCACCAGCGAGCCATTCAGCTTGTTACCGGCCTCGGCGTGCAGCTCGTTGATGCCGCGCCGGCCCAGTTCCACCATCATCTGGTGCAGGTCGACCTTCCCTTGCGCATTGGCCAGCACGATCACCTCGACACCGCGCGCTTCCAGCTCGCGGCGGCGCTCCGGCGCGTCCACCGCGCAGAAGACCAGTGCCGGCCTGCCGAAGGGGCCGTGCTGGGGGGCCAGCATGCGAGCGTCCAGCGGGACTTCCAGCCGCGAATCGACCAGCACGCGCTGCGGCTGGCGCGGTGTCTCGACGGCGCGCACGGTCAATTGCGGATCGTCGTCGCGCACGGTGCCGATGCCGGTCAGGATGGCGCACGCGCGGGCGCGCCAGGCATGGCCGTCGTCCCGTGCCGCCTGGCCGGTGATCCACTGGCTGGTGCCGTCATGCAGTGCGGTGCGGCCGTCGAGCGAGGCCGCCACCTTGACGCGGACCCAGGGCAGGCCGCGCGTCATGCGCGAAACGAAACCGATGTTCAGCTCGCGCGCCTCTTTTTCCAGCAGGCCGCAGCGGACGTCGATGCCGGCCGCGCGCAAGCGCTGCAGGCCGCGTCCTGACACGCTCGGATTCGGATCCTCCATGGCGGCGACCACCCGTGCCACGCCGGCGCGGACCAGGGCGTCGGCGCAGGGCGGCGTGCGCCCGAAATGGCTGCAAGGCTCCAGCGTGACGTAGGCGGTGGCGCCGCTCGGGTCGAAGCCGCGCGCGGCGGCGTCCTTCAGGGCCTGGACTTCGGCGTGGTCCTGCCCGGCGGGCTGGGTGGATCCCTGCCCGATGACCTGTCCATGCTTGATCAGTACGCAGCCCACGCGGGGATTGGGCGTGGTGATATACAGGCCGAGCGTGGCGAGCGCCAGCGCCTGTTGCATGGCGGCGTGGTCGGTATCGGAGAACATGAGAGAAATCGCTTGGGTTCCGGTTCGGCTGGCGCGGCGGATGGGCCGGGGGGGCCGCAGGCTCAGGGCGGGTCTGCGTTGCCGCAGTCGATATCCCGACCCGGCGTGCAGATGCGGATCCGGCCCTGCGCGCCGACCTTGAGATGCCGCTGCTCGTCCTGGCAGCGCAGCGCGAAGGTGGCAGCGAAGAAGCCGCCGTGCTCAGACCGAGAGTATCCCACAGCGCTCACACGCAAGGCGGCACCCTCGCCGGCGCCGCGCAGGCGCACGCGCAGACAGGCCTGCTGCAGCGGCACCACAGCCAGCGTGCCGTCGGCGTCGGCGTCGGCCAGGCGCAGGCGCCAGCCGCGGTCGAAACCGGTGGCGCCGGGCAGCGCTTCGAGCAGGACCTCCTGGCGCCGTGCCGCCGCGGTCGAACGAGCCAGCGCCAGCGAGCCGGCCAGGCGGTCCGCGGCATACACCACCCGCTGGCGTGCCAGCCACGCCTGCCAGGCGGGATAGGCCGTTGCGGCCAGGATGGCGAGCAGCGCCAGGCAGCAGAGCAGTTCAACCAGCGTGGCGCCGCGAGCTGCCCGGGGTGGGCCGGAGCAGAGGCAGGGGCGCATCTCAGCAGTCTCCAGGCAAGGGCTGAGGCGGTCCGGCGGCGCCGTCCTGCACCAGCCATTCGCCGGTGCTGCGCAGGATCAGCGTGCCGCAGCGGGGATCCGCCTGCATCGGTACCGCATGCAACTCCACGCAACGGTCGATGCCGGCCTGTGGGCAGGCGGCGGCCAGCAGCATGTGCCGCGCGGCGGCGGGCGGCGGCGGCACCGCGCGCGGCCATTGCCCCGCGACCGTTGCCGGCGCGTCAGGCGCAGCGTAGCTCGCCGTGGCGAGCGCGTGGCGTTCCAGTTCCAGCATGGCGGCGACGAGGGCAGCCTTGGCTTCCTGGCGGCGGCCCCGTTCGATGTGCTGCTGCCAGGCCGGCATCGCGATGGCCGCCAGCACGGCCACGATGGCCAGCGCGAACAGTAGTTCCAGCACTGTGAAGGCGGCCTGGCTGGGCCGTGCGGCAGGCCTGACCGGGTGGCCTCTCACGGCGCGGTCTCCACGGCCGGCGCAGGGATCAGCTCGCGCCAGCCCAGGCGCCCCTTGCGCCGGGAGGCATAGATGCGGTTCAAGGGGGTGGCATGGCCGCCGTCGATGGACCACAGGGTGTAGGCGGCATCTTCCCATTGCGGCGCCTCCGCCCGGGCGGGCGTATCGCCACGTCGCCGCGGCGCTGCCTGCGCGACCAGCAGGTGGGCATCCGGGCCGACGGCGCGGCCGGTCGTGTAATGCGCCGCGGCCTGTCCCGGTCCCAGGCTGCCGATCGACTCGCCGAGACCGGCGCCGACCAGGTAGCCGCGTGGTTGCCGGGCAGCGTCCACGGTGAGGATGGCGACATGGGCCGGTCCCGCCTTCAGCAGGTGCCGTACGCGTTCGCCGGGGTGCGGCAATACCAGTTGCCAGCCGGAAGCAGCGGATGCCGGGGTGCCGCCGGCGCGCCGCAGTACGCTGCCGGCGCCAGTCGTTTCGGCCAGCACTGTTGCGAGTGGCCGGGCTTCCTGCGCGGGTGTGCCCGTGTCGGCCACGGCGCGCACGGTGCTGCCGTGGCCGTAGACCACCAGAGGCCCGCTCGCGGTGGGGAAGATCAGCGGTGCCGCCGCGGTGCCCTGCGGCGCGAGCGGGTCAGCCGGGGCCGGCCGGGCATGCAGGCAGGCGGCAGGCTTGCCGGTGCCGGGCGTCTCGGCGACCGGCAGGTCCCATCGCCATAGCTGTGCTTGATCGTCCACCGCATACGCTGCCCGCGCCAGGCCGTCCGTGTCTTCCAGCACATCGGCGGCGAGGATGGCTGTGGCTTGCTGCCCGCCAGGGCAGGCCTCGCGCGGGAGGGGCAGGGTAAGGTCCGGCGCGCCCACGTCCAGTGGCAGCATGGCGAGGCCGGGACCATCTCCGCTGGCCGACGGGCCGGTCGTGGCCATCACGTGCCAGCGGGGCTGTTGCGGCTTGCCGAGGGCGAGCGCGCGCAGCGGCCCGGTGGCGGTCAATGCCAGCGCAGGCGAGGCGGCGCGTGCCAGCAGTACCGCGGGGGGCGGGCTGCCGGCGACGACGCGGGTGACATCGAGCACGTAGAGGGCGAGGGCGGCCGCCGGCGTACCACCGAGTTGCACGCTGCAAAGCAGGACGGTGCGCCAGGCACCGTCGAGCAGGCGGACGTCGGCGGCCTGCGGAGCCGGGCAGGGCGGGCCGCTCGGCGGTGCCTCCCCGGCGCCGGTGGTGAAGCGGGGTGGGGCGACCGCGGCAAGCACCGCGCCGGTGGCGGCGTCGAAGGCGCGCAGCCGGCCGTCGCCGGCGCCGAGCCAGACCAGGGCGGGGCGGTCGGCCTGGCGTGCCACGAAAGCGGCGTGTCCCTGCTGTCCCGGCAGCCAGGCGGGCGGAGGCAGGCTCACCGGTCGCGCAGGACGGCGCTCGCCGGCTCCGGCCTGGCGCGGGACCGCTACCGTCACCCGCCAGCGGGCTGGCGCCGGCCCGGCCTTGTCGTCCGCAGGCAGGGCGCGCGCCGTCAGGCGTCCGTCCGCTCCTGCCAGGAACACCAGGCCGGCTGGCACCGCCGGCGTCGGCCGTCCGTCTGGGCCGGGGCCGGCGGTCGCGCGACAGGCCGGGGAGGGCAGGCAGGCCAGGCCCGCCGCCACGCCCAGCGCACCCAGCGTCGGCATGGCCGCCCCGACGAAACGCACGATGACGATGGCGCTCATGGCTGGAACTCGCTCTGCAGCACGGCGCGCGCCACGGCGCCGCGGCCCAGGCCGATGGCGGTAATGCGCAGGCGTGGCAGCGGGAGTGTCTCGCCGTAGCCGGAAGCCGGGGGGCTGTCTCCCGCGCTGTCGGGCAGGCGCTCGATCAGGTAGCGCGGCCGCAGGGTGACGCCGGCAGCCTCCGGCGGCAGCTGCGGCAATCGGTTGCCAGTGATGTCGCCGAAGCCGACGCCCATTTCGTGCAGGCCCTGGCCGGCCTCGAGCCAGGCCCGCCAGGCTGGCACGCCGCCGCGTTCGGTGCGGCACAGCCCTCGCAGCGGACCGCTGCCGCATTGTCCGGGGAGCGGCCAATCCGCCAGGCGTGTGCCGGCGCCGCTGGCCACCGCGCGCAGCGACTGGGCGATGTCGGCCTCGGCGTCGAGCAGGGCTGCCTCCGCCGCGTGCAGGGCGATCTCGCGCTCCAACTGCAGCGTGGCGAGTTGCCTGGCTGAAAGCAGGAAGGACAGCAGGGCGAGCGCGCAGCCTGCGGCCGATAGCAGCAGGACTGCCGTCGCCAGCAAGGTGGCGCCGCCGCGGTCGCACGCTCGGCATCGGCGCAGGGCCGGGCTGGGGTGGTGTCGAGGCGACGGGCTCATGGTGCGCCGAGCTCCATCGGATTGCGCAGGCGGAAGGTGGCGGCGAAGACCTTGCGCACCAGTCCGTGACCATCGGCTGGCAGGAATACGGTGTCGCTACCGGGCGCGGCGGGCACGTCCTGCGGACGGCGCGGCAACAGGAGCAGGGGGGCGGCCGGGCCGGCGCCGGCCTGCGGCCGTTCGCCGCGCAGGACCATGGCCACCTGCACGGCACGTACCTGGTTCCAGGCGGCACCGCCGTCCTCGATCTCCGCGGCGGAAAGGAAGTCGTCGACGGCGCCGTCGCCATCGCGGTCCACGCCGTAGCGGAACTGCAGCGTTTCCACACCGCGCACGAGCGCGCCGGAGGTCCACGCGCCGGCCAGTGCCCGCCCGGCCCGCCGGCTGGGGTAGCGGCACAGCAATTGGGGCTCGCCATCGTTGCCGACGCCGAGATAGAGCAGGTTGGCCGCGGCATGTCCGGCGACCGGGGCACCGGCTTCGTCGACCGCCTGCATGGCAAGCGGGTAGCCGCCGCAGTCGGTCATGGTCCCGTCCGGGACGGTCGGGTCGCTGCCTTGCGCGCTGCCGCTCAGGCGAACCAGCAGGGCGTCGCTCGCGCCCGTGGCGCGCCGCCCGCAGGAAAGTGCCTGGCCGATCGCCGGCTGGCCGCAGTCGTCGCGCCCGCTGAGCACCGGCGGCGCGCCGGGTGGCAGCGCGGGGGCGTCGGCCGGACGCCAGCCGGCGTGGCGGACCAGGTGCGCCACGGCTGCCAGCGCGCGCTGGCCGCGTTCCTCGAGCAGGATGCGGTCCACCGCCAGCCGGTAGGCGGCCTGCAGCGCCTGGAAAGTGACGGCGGCCAGGCCCATCACCAGCAGGCCGAGTACCAGTCCGACCAGCAGCTCGACCAGCGACAGGCCGCGATATTGCCCGGTCCGCATGCCGTGCCCGCCGTGGTGGCGGCGCGCAGCGGGAGCCGGCGACGTCCGCGACCTGGCTTGGGAGTTTCGGCGGGCGCCGCCGGTCACGGGCGGCTCCACAGCACGAGCGCCATATCCTGCGGCGCCAGGCCGGCGCGGGCCAGCCGCGCGACCGCCAGCCGGCGCCCGGCAGCGCAGCCGAGGCTGTCGAGGCGGTCGCAGGAGCGCAGCGCCAGTACGCCCGCGCCCTGGAGCGGGGGGAGTGCCCGCTCCGGCGCGTCGGCTTCGATCAGCTCGACCGCGGCGCGGGTGGCGGCGCCGAAGGCCTCGGCATGGCGCAAGGCCTGCAGTGCATGCGGCGAGAGCCCGGCGAGCGGCAGCATGGCCATGATGGCCAGGGCAAGCGCAGCCAGGCTTTCAGTCAGGACGTATCCGGGCCGCTTGCGTGGGTGCCGGCGGCATGGCAAGCGGCGCGCATGCGCGCCGGGGTGCGCTGGGGGCACCAGGTGGCGACGGCCGCGGCGGCCGGCCATCCCGCTGCGCCGGAACAGGCCTGCCCGGCCGCTGCGGATGGGGCGATAGCGGTGGCCGGCGCCGTCGGTGCCGCCGGGACAGTGGGTGCGGATGGGAGCAGGACCTGGCATGGCAGCCTCCGTCGATCTGGTTACCGGTCAGCATAGGGACTGGCTGCCGGACCGACGTGTCGGCCTGTCACGAGTTGGCGTCATCATGTTGCGCCCGCCGGCCTGTCGCCGAGGACCAGGATGCGATGGAGGCATGCCGGCAAGACCTGCCCCGGGTCGGCCGGTACACTACCCGGCATCCGCCACTTCAAGAACCTGGGCAGCGCCGGCAGCTACTCCGATGTCACGCATGGCGTGAACCGCAACTGCGTCAGCGCGGGCACGAGGTCAACACCTGCGCCGACGCCAGCCTGCCGGGCTGAAGCATCAACACCAGCCACGAGCCGGCGCTGGCGACGGCAGTCAGAAGCGTGAAGCGAAAGGGTTGAAGGGAGGCGGCGCTCAGGCCTTGCGGGCCGGGCTGGCGGAAATCTCTTCCAGCACTTCGCGGAATTCCGACACGTCCTCGAAGCTCCGGTAGACCGAGGCAAAGCGGATGTAGGCGATCTTGTCCAGCTTGCGCAGCTCGCGCATCACCAGTTCGCCGACCTGGCTGCTGAGCAGTTCCTTCTGGCCCAGCGACAGCAGTTTTTCCTCGATGCGGGTGATGGCATCGTCGATGGCCTCGGCCGAGACCGGGCGCTTGCGCAGCGCGGTGCGCATGGAGTCCTTGAGCTTGGCGCGGACGTAGTCCTCGCGCGAGCCGTTCTTCTTGACGATGGCGGGAAAGAACAGTTCGATGCGCTCGTAGGTGGTGAAGCGGCGGTCGCAGGATTCGCAGCGCCGGCGGCGGCGCACGGTGTCGCCCTCTTCGGACATGCGGGTGTCAAGCACCTGCGTGTTGGAATGACCGCAGAAGGGACATTTCATGCCTGACCACCTTGGGATGTATGGAGCGGCTGCGCCGGCCGTATTGTGATTCTGTCATGGCGCGCCCGCCTTGACGAGGGGCGGGCGGGCATGCCGGCTGCCGGCATGCCCGAGCCTGGCGCCGCCCGGGCGGGCGGCGGGGCAGGCGGTCTTAATGCCTCAACCGTAGACCGGGAAGCGCTTGGTCAGCGCGGCGACCTGCTCGCGCACGCGCGCGATATTGGCCTCGTCGTGCGGGTTGTCCAGCACGTCGGCGATCAGGTTGGCGACCTGGCGGGCTTCTTCTTCCTTGAAGCCGCGGGTGGTCATGGCCGGCGAGCCCAGGCGGATGCCCGAGGTGACGAAGGGCTTTTCCGGGTCGTTGGGGATGGCGTTCTTGTTGACGGTGATGTGCGCGTCGCCGAGGATCTTCTCGGCTTCCTTGCCGGTGATCTGCTTGGCGCGCAGGTCGACCAGCATCACGTGGCTCTCGGTGCGGCCGGAGACGATGCGCAGGCCGCGCGCGATCAGGGTCTCGGCCAGCACAGCGGCGTTCTTCACCACCTGTTGCTGGTAGGCCTTGAACTCGGGCGCCAGTGCTTCCTTGAAGGCCACGGCCTTGCCGGCGATCACGTGCATCAGCGGGCCGCCCTGGATGCCGGGGAAGATGGCCGAGTTGATGGCCTTCTCGTGCTCGGCCTTCATCAGGATCACGCCGCCGCGCGGGCCGCGCAGGCTCTTGTGCGTGGTGGTGGTGACGAAGTCGGCATGCGGCACCGGGTTCGGATAGACGCCGGCGGCGATCAGGCCGGCGTAGTGGGCCATGTCGACCATGAAGTAGGCGCCGATGGACTTGGCCACGCGGGCGATGCGCTCGAAGTCGATGCGCAGGGCGAAGGCGGACGCGCCGGCGATGATCAGCTTGGGCTTCTTTTCCTGGGCCAGTTTTTCCAGTGCGTCGTAGTCGATGTCTTCCTGGGCGTTCAGGCCGTAGCTGACCACGTTGAACCACTTGCCGCTCATATTGAGGGCCATGCCGTGGGTCAGGTGACCGCCTTCGGCCAGGCTCATGCCCATGATGGTGTCGCCCGGCTTCAGCACGGCGAAGAACACGCCCTGGTTGGCCTGCGAGCCGGAATTCGGCTGTACGTTGGCGGCTTCGGCGCCAAACAGTTGCTTGACGCGGTCGATCGCCAGTTGCTCGACGACGTCGACGTACTCGCAGCCGCCGTAGTAGCGCTTGCCGGGATAGCCCTCGGCGTACTTGTTGGTCAGCTGCGAGCCCTGCGCGGCCATCACGGCCGGCGAGGTGTAGTTTTCCGAGGCGATCAGCTCGATGTGATCTTCCTGGCGCTGGTCTTCCTTCTGGATGGCGGCGAAGAGTTCCGGATCGATCTGGTCGATCGTATAGCGGCTGCGTTCGAACATGGCGGGATTCGTCTTGAAAAGGGGATCCGACTTGGCTTCGGGGGTAGGGCGCGCGGGGGAAGGCACATGCGACCTGCACCGGCCTGGTTGCGGCCGGCGCAGGGCGCACCCTGCTTCCCATTCGCTGCCCAGGCGAGCGGCAGGCGTCTGAACTTCACGCCAGAGAACTTGCGCTTCCTCGTGGTAGTGCCCACTGACTTCGCCAGTCGCGCAAGATGGAATGGTTGGCGCGAGTCTACGCGAGCCTCGGGCCGGCCGCAAGCGGCGCGGCATGGCTGTGGCGGGCAGGCCAAGGGTTTACGTCAATGTCGCGCACGGCTCCGCTACAATCGCGGCCATGACGAACTTTGTCTGGACCCTGCGCGTGTATTGGGAAGATACCGACGCGGGCGGCGTAGTGTTCTACGCCAACTACCTGAAATTCTTCGAACGCGCCCGCACCGAATGGCTGCGGTCGCTCGGCATCGGCCAGCAGGCCCTGTCCGACGAGGCCGGCGTGGTCTTCGTCGTCAGGAGCACGGCGGTGGAATACAATGCGCCCGCCCGCCTGGACGACCAGATCGAGATCCGGACCCGGATTGAACGGGTCGGGCCGGCCTCGGTCCAATTCGCCCAAGAAGCGTGGCGCGGGGAGCAGCAGCTGGCGACCGGCGCCATCCGGGTCGGCTGTGTAGACAAGTCCACATTTCGACCCGCCCCCATCCCCGCCCCCGTCCTCGCAACTATCAAGACCGCCCGATGAATCCCGTGACCGTCTCGCAAGACCTGTCCATCGTTTCGCTGGTGCTGCATGCCAGCCTGCTGGCGCAGGCCGTCATGGCGCTGCTGCTGGTGATGTCCCTGTTCTCGTGGACCTACATCTTCCGCAAGCACATGGCGCTGCGCGCCGCGCGCAGCCAGACCGAAGGCTTCGAGCGCGATTTCTGGGCCGGCGGCGACCTGCAGGCGCTGTATAACAGCGCGGTCAACAACCGCCACAACACCGGGGCGCTGGAACGCATCTTCGAGTCCGGCATGGGTGAATTCCTGAAGGCGCGCGAGCGCAGCAACGACGCCGGAGCGCTGCTCGACGCTGCCCGCCGCGCCATGCGCGCGGCCTACCAGCGCGAGATGGATGTGCTGGAATCGCATCTTCCCTTCCTGGCCTCGGTCGGCTCGGTCAGCCCCTATATCGGCCTGTTCGGCACCGTGTGGGGCATCATGAACGCCTTCCGCGGCCTGTCCAATGTGCAGCAGGCCACCCTGGCCTCGGTGGCGCCCGGCATCGCCGAAGCGCTGGTGGCCACGGCCATCGGCCTGTTTGCCGCCATTCCCGCGGTGATCGCCTACAACCGTTATGCGACCGAGATCGATCGGCTGGCAATCCGTTTCGAGAGCTTCATGGAAGAGTTCCTGAACATCCTGCAGCGCCAGACGCGCTGATCGCCAGCAAGGAGCCAAGCTATGGCAGCTATCCAGCGTCGCGGCGGCTCGCGCCGCCGCGCCAGTGCCGAGATCAACGTCGTGCCGTACATCGACGTGATGCTCGTGCTGCTCGTCATCTTCATGGTGGCCGCGCCGATCGTGAGCCCGGCCGTGGTCGACCTGCCCACGGTGGCCAACGCCACCCCGCAGCAGAAGACGCCGCCCATCGTCGTCACCGTGCACGAGGACGGTGCGTTGAGCGCGCGCGGGCAGGACAGTGCCGGCAAGGCCTTCGACCGCAAGCTCGACAAGGCCGGCCTGATCGCCTTCGTCAACCAGCGCCAGGAAGAGAATCCCGACCAGCCGGTGGTGATCGCCGCCGACCGCTCGGTACGCTACGAGGCGGTGCTGGACGTGATGTCCGAGCTGAAGGCGGATGGCGTCAAGCGTGTCGGTCTGATGGTGAAGTCCAAGTAAGGCGTCCCGCCGGGACCCACTAACGTAACCCGCCTGCCGCGAGTGTCGAAGCGTCGATGAAGAAGGCCGCCTATCCATACCAGCCGGTGCGCGAGAAGGGGACCCTGCGTTCCTTCCTGCTGGCCCTGCTGATGCACCTGCTGCTGGGGCTGGTGCTGTACTACGGCGTGCACTGGCAGAGCAGCACCCCGGTCGGCTCCGAGGCCGAATTGTGGACGGCCGCCGACCTGGCGCCCGCTCCCGCACCCACGCCGGCACCGCCACCCCCGCAGCCCGTCACGCAGCCTGCGCCGGTTGCGCCCGCGCCGTCGGCACGTCAGCAGGCCGAGGAAGAGGCCGACATCGCCCTGCAGCAGCTCAAGCGCCGGCAGGCCGAGGCCGCGGCGCGCGAAGAGGCGCGCAAGCAGGCGGAACGGCGCGAGCGCCAGGCGCGCGAGGAGGCCGAGCGCCAGGCGGCTCAGCGCAAGGAAGACGAACGCCGCAAGGCGGCCCAGCAGGCGGCCCAGCTCGCGGCCCAGCAGGAGCAGCAGCGCAAGGAGCAGCTCAAGGAACAGCAGCTCAGGGCGCAGCAGCTGAAAGAGCAGCAGCTCAAGCAGCAACAGCTGAAGGAACAGCAGCGCAAGGAGGCGGACGCCAAGGCGAAGGCTGACGCGGAAGCGAAGGCCCGGGCGGAAGCCGATGCCAAGGCCAAGGCGGATGCCAAGGCCAAGGCAGAGGCCAAGGCAGAAGCGAAGGCCAAGGCGGATGCCGAAGCCAAGGCCAAGGCAAAGGCCGACGCCGAGGCCAAGGCCAAGGCCGAGGCGGCCGCCAACGCCCAGCGCCGCGGCGAGCTGGCGCGCCTGCAGGCCATGGCGGCCGGTGGCGGCGGCGCTGGCGGAGGCGGGGTCGGCAGCCAGGCCGGCTCCGGTGCCGGCAGTGGCGGCAAGGCCTCGCCGGGCTATGCGGATCGCGTGCGCCGCCGCGTCAAGCCGAACATCATCTTCACCGAAGACGTCGCCGGCAACCCGGCCGCCGTGGTGACGGTGCAACTGGCGCCGGATGGTTCGCTGATGTCGGCCCGCCTCAGCAAGTCGAGCGGCAATGCCGCCTGGGACAACGCCGTGCTGCGCGCGGTCGAGCGTTCGGACCCGTTGCCGCGCGATGAGAACGGCAAGGCGCCGGGCAACTTCACCATCACTTTCCGTCCCAAGGACTGAGGCAGGCACGGCCCCCTATGATTTGCAACTTTGTGCAACTATCAATATCGGGGGTCTGTCCCATCGCTACCATTTCAGGTTGCCTGACGCAGCCCAACGCGAGCATGCGGTATATCGATGCCCGCGTGGTGCGCGCTACGCCGCGCCGTGCCGCCCGCCGGCCGCGCCCCATGAATCTAGATCTTGATTGAGGAGCAGCATGCGAAAGCTCTGGGCCCCCATCCTGCTGTCCGTGACGCTGGCGTTCACCGCCGGTGGCGCACAGGCGCAGCTCAATGTCGAAATCAGCGGGGTTGGCTCCAGCCAGTTCCCGGTGGCCACCGCCAACTTCCAGGGCGAGGCGCAGGCGCCGTTGAGCCTGACCGCCATCATCCGTTCCGACCTGCAGCGCAGCGGCCGCATCCGCAATGTCGATCCGTCCGGCGCCACCGTCGCCGAATCGGCGCAGGTGGACCTGGGCAGCTGGAAGACGCGCGGTGCCGATGCCTTCGTCGCCGGTACCGTGACCCCCACCGGCGGCGGCCAGTACGATGTGCGCTTCCGCCTCTACGACACCGTCAAGGGGCAGAGCCTGGGCGGGCTCGTCTTCAACGTCAACCAGGGCCAGCTGCGTGTCACCGCGCACAAGATCGCCGACTACATCTATGAGAAGCTGCTGGGCGAACGCGGCATCTTCGCCACGCGGCTGTCCTATGTTTCGCGCGTCGGCAACCGCTACCAGCTGCTGATCTCCGACTCCGACGGGCAGAGCCCGCAGGTGGCGCTGACCAGTATCGAACCGATCATCTCGCCCTCGTGGTCGCCCGACGGCCGCCGTGTCGCCTACGTTTCCTTCGAGTCGCGCAAGCCGGTGGTCTATGTGCATGACCTGGCCACGGGCCGCCGCTCCAAGGTGGCGGACTTCAAGGGCAACAACAGCGCGCCGGCGTGGTCGCCGGACGGCCAGCACCTGGCCGTGGCGCTGTCGCGCGACGGCAATACCCAGGTCTACCAGGTCAACGCGGATGGCACCGGACTCAAGCGCCTGAGCCGCAGCAGCGCCATCGACACCGAGCCGATGTACTCGCCGGACGGCCGCAGCATCTACTTCACCAGCGACCGCGGCGGCGGCCCGCAGATCTATCGCATGCCTGCCGATGGCGAATCGAGCGGGGCGGCCCAGCGCGTCACCTTCAAGGGCAGCTACAACGTCAGCCCGCGCATCTCGCCGGACGGCAAGCAACTGGCCTACATCACGCGCGCAGGCGGCTTCAAACTGCAGCTGCTGGATCTCGGTACGGGCGACGTGACCTCGCTCACCGACACCGGCAACGACGAGGCGCCGAGCTTCGCCGCCAACGGCAAGTACATTCTCTACGCCACCCGAGTCGGCGGTCGCTCGGTGCTGGCGGCGGTGTCCACTGACGGGCGTACCCGCCAGGTTCTGTCCCTCCAGTCCGGCGAAGTCCGTGAGCCGTCCTGGGGCCCATTCATGCAATAACAGGAGTGTTCTGCCATGTCCCAACTGATGACCAAGACCCTTGCCGTCGCCGCGCTGCTGGCGCTCGGCGCCTGCAGCTCGGGTGTCAAGCTCGATGACACCGCCAACGCCGGCGCCGGCAAGGGCGGTGCGACCACCGACGCGCGCGCCGTGGCGCCGGTCGACGTCTCGCGCGACGCGCTGAACGACCCGAACAGCCCGCTGGCCAAGCGCAGCGTCTACTTCGATTTCGACAGCTACTCGGTCAAGCCGGAGTACCAGGGCACGCTGACCGAGCATGCCAAGTACCTGGCGGCCCATCGTGACCGCAAGATCCTGATCCAGGGCAACACCGACGAACGCGGCACCAGCGAGTACAACCTCGCGCTGGGCCAGAAGCGCGCCGAAGCGGTGCTGCGCTCGCTGAGCTCGCTGGGCGTGCCCGACAGCCAGATGGAATCGGTCAGCCTGGGCAAGGAGAAGCCGAAGGCGACCGGCCACGACGAAGCCTCGTGGGCGGAAAACCGCCGCGCGGACATCGTCTACTGATCGGACGATCCACGCCATGAATGCACGCGTCTCCAAACTGTCCTGCCTGGCCGCGCTGTCCTGTGCCGGCCTGTTGTGCGCCACGGGCCCGGCGCACGCCGGCGTGTTCGACGATGACGAGGCGCGCCGCGCCATCGTCACCATGCGCGACCAGTTCAACGCCTTCCAGGCCACGGCTTCGCAGCGCATCGACCAGAACAGCCGCGTCCAGCTCGACATGCAGAACCAGCTCGAGAGCCTGCGCCAGGAAGTGGCGCGGCTGCGCGGGCAGAACGAGGTCTTGCAGAACCAGTTGGAGACGCTGCAGAAGCAGCAGAAGGACTACTATGCGGACCTGGATGCACGGCTGAAGAAGTTCGAGCCGCAGCAGGTGACGGTTGACGGCAGGGAAGGGCTGTCGCAGCCGACCGAGAAGCCGGAATACGACGCGGCGCTGCAGCGTTTCCAGGGCGGCGACTTCAAGGGGGCCGGCCAGGCCTTCGCCGCTTTCGCCAAGAAGTATCCGCAGAGTCCTTACCTGCCGCTGGCGCAGTACTGGCTGGGCAACTCGCTGTATGCGCAGCGCGACTACCGCGGTTCCATCAGCGTGCTGCAGAACATGGTGCAGGACAATCCTTCGCATCCCAAGGCACCGGATGCCCTGATCGTCATCGCCAACGACCAGATCGAGTCCGGCCAGAAAGCCGCCGGGCGCAAGACGCTGGAGCTGGTGGTGGCCAAGTACCCGGGCACCGAAGGAGCGCAGGTGGCCAGCAACCGTCTGAAGACGCTGAAGTAACCGTGTGGCGGCGGTGGCCGCCCGCAGTTGGACAAGCCGGACAGCCCGCGCCGTGCGCGGGCTTTTTTCTTGGGCAGGCGTTGCCGTGCGGGGCAGGGGCCGGCCCCGCCGAGGCAGGCTAAAATACCCGGTTACCCCAATTTCCCTAACCGGCGTGCCCAGCGCCGCGCAACCATCATGACCCAACGCGCCATCGTCCTGCTTTCCGGCGGCCTGGACTCCGCCACCGTGCTCGCCATGGCACGCGACCAGGGATTCGAGACCTATGCCCTGTCGATGCGCTACGGCCAGCGCCACTCCTCCGAACTGGAGGCGGCCAAGCGGGTGGCCGCCGCGCTCGGCGCCAAGCGCCACGAGATCATCGACCTGGACCTGCGCCGCTTCGGCGGTTCCGCGCTGACCGACGACGCGCTGGCCGTGCCGACCGATGGCGCCAGCGAGGGCATTCCCGTGACCTACGTGCCGGCACGCAACACCATCATGCTGTCGCTCGCGCTCGGCTGGGCCGAGGCGGTGGGCGGGCGTGACCTGTTCTTCGGCGCCAACGCGGTCGATTACTCCGGCTATCCGGACTGCCGGCCCGAGTACGTGGCGGCCTACGAGACGCTCGCCAACCTTGCCACCAAGGCCGGCGTGGAGGGGCAGCGTATCCATGTGCACGCCCCCATCATCGACATGAGCAAGGCCGACATCATCCGCGAGGGCATCCGCCTGGGCGTCGACTACGGCCTGACGGTGTCCTGCTACCAGGCGGACGACGACGGCCGCGCCTGCGGCGTCTGCGATTCCTGCCGCATCCGCCGCGCCGGCTTCGAGGCCGCTGGCGTGCCCGATCCCACCCGCTACCAGCAGGCCGGCTGAGACCGGCGCCGCGACTCTGATCCTACTGCTGCCACCCTCCGTGCGCCCCCACGCCAATGCCCGATATCGACATCCCCGCGCTTACGCACACGGTGCTGCTGAGCACCTTCGCCCTGACCTTCCTGTTCGGCGCCGTCCTGCAGCGCACACACTTCTGCACCATGGGAGCGGTCTCCGACGTGGTCAACATCGGTGACTGGAGCCGCATGCGCATGTGGGCGCTGGCCATCGGCGTCGCCATGATCGGTACCGGGGCGCTGGCCGCGGCCGGGCTGATCGACCCGACCAAGACCATCTACACGGCCAGCAAGCTGTCGTGGCTGTCCGCGCTGGCGGGCGGGCTGATGTTCGGCTTCGGCATGGTGCTGGCCTCCGGCTGCGGCAGCAAGACGCTGGTGCGCATCGGGGCCGGCAACCTGAAGTCGCTGGTGGTGTTCGTCTTCCTCGGCCTGTCGGCGCTGATGACGCTGCGCGGGCTGTTCGGCGTGGTGCGCGTCAACACCGTGGACGCGGTGGCGCTCGCCCTGCCCACGACCCAGGACCTGCCGTCGCTGCTGGCGCAGGGCAGCGGGCTGTCGCGCGGTGCGCTGCAGCTCGGCCTGGGCCTGGTGCTGGGGGGCGCGCTGTCGCTGTGGGCACTGGCCGGCAAGGGCTTCCGCACCTTTGACAACCTGCTGGGCGGCATCGCGGTCGGCTTGATCATCGTCGGCATGTGGTACGTGTCCGGCCACCTCGGCTATGTGTCGGAGGATCCCAATACCCTGGAGGAGCTGTTCATCGGCACCAACAGCGGCCGCATGGAGAGCCTCAGCTTCGTCGCGCCCTATGCCTACACGATGGACTGGCTGACGATGTTCAGCGACAAGAGCAAGGTGCTGACCGTCGGCATCGTCAGCGTGTTCGGCGTGATCGCCGGCGCCGCGGCCTACGCGCTGGCGACGCGCACCTTCCGCTGGGAAGGCTTCGCCGGTGCCGAGGATGTCGCCAACCATATCGTCGGCGGCCTGCTGATGGGCGCCGGCGGCGTGACCGCGCTGGGTTGCACCATCGGCCAGGGACTGTCAGGGGTGTCGACGCTGGCGCTGGGCTCCTTCATCGCGCTGGCCGGCATCCTGGCCGGCGCGATGCTGGCGTTCCGCTACCAGATGTGGCGCCTCGAACGGATGGTGTAATCAGCCTGTCATCGATCGATGGTTGTTGGCGGACTCTTTCTGTTGACAGTACGCCGGGCGCATGACTATAATCGCTGCTTCAGTTTTTTCGGGTCGTTAGCTCAGTCGGTAGAGCAGCGGACTTTTAATCCGTTGGTCGCGTGTTCGAGTCACGCACGACCCACCAGAATTGCAAAAAGCCCGTGGCGCAAGCCACGGGCTTTTTTGTTTGCGGTGCCGGGTGAAGCGGATCGTCGAATCGCGCGGATCGTCGAATGGTGGACCGTCGCGTCGCACATCGGCAGGGCAGGCGACCGCCTGCGCCTGCGCTCAGGGTTGCCGGCCCGGAGCCGGCGCGTCGGCCGGCGTTTCCGGGGCCGGGCTGCCGTCGGCATTGCCCTGCTGCCCTTCGCTCCAGCGCTGGTAGGCCAGGTAGCCGGCGCCGGCCAGCATGCCCACCTTGGACAGGTTCCAGGCCCAGCGCGCCAGCGGTGTCTTGCGCAGCAGCGGCAGGGCCAGCGAGACGGCCGAGCTCAGCAGTGGGTGGTCGCGCGCCACGCCCAGTACCTTGAGCACGGTCGGCGCGTTGCCGGTGCCGGGCAGCCAGTGGCGCAGGCGGGCCAGTCGTCCGGTGCTGCCGCGCACCTGGCTGACGGCCTGGGAGAAGTCATAGCGCTCGAGCGCGGCTCGGGTGAGCAGGAGTTCCTTGCGCACCGCCAGCGGCAGCTTGGCTTCGCGCGACAGGCGCACCGGGCGGGCGTGCGGCCGGCGCTCCGCTGCGGTGTTGCTGGCGGTGTCGGCCTTGTGGTCCGGTGCGCTCATTGGCGTAGCACCTCGCGGTCTTTGTCGATCTCGGCCAGCGTGGCCTCGAACAGCGGCGGCGCACGCCGCACGATATTGCGTGCCGCCAGCAGGCAGGCGGCACAGGCGGCGCCGTCGATCAGCACCAGTGCGCCGAGCGCCTGCCAGCGGTAGGTGTCCCAGAAGACGATCGCGATCAGCACGGTCAGCGTCACCATTGCCAGGCCGAAGAAGACCAGGCCGAAACAGGCGAGCAGGGCGACCCGCAGCAATCTTGCGCGCTCCTCGGCCAGCTCGACGCTGGCGAGTTCCAGGCGCGTCTGCAGCATGGCCACGACCGAGCCGGCCAGGTTGCGCAGCGACTCCAGGAATTTGGGTGGGGTGGGCGATTCGCTCATGCGCTCATGCGGATGGGGCGTGGCTACGTGCGCCCGGACCCGGCGCGGCCGGCCACGGGCAGGAAGGGCCGCGGGCGAGGCCCGTCGGCATGTGGATGGCGAGCCGCGGCCGCCGCCGCCCGGGGCGCGCCGCGGCCGCGCGTGATCACTTGCGGTTGAGCAGCAGGCCGATCAGCAGGCCGACGCCGGCGGCCACGCCCACGGCGCGCCAGGGATGGTCGTGCACGTAGTCGTCGGTGGCGCGGGCCGCAGCCTTGCTCTTGGTGACGACGGCATCCTGCAGGTCCTGCGCCTTTTCCTTCGCTTGCTTCAGCAGCCCCATGCCGCGTTCACGCAGCTCGGCAGCTTTTTCGCCAGTGGTCGAGGCCGCTTGCTTGAGCAGTTCTTCGGCATCGGACAAAACGGTCTTGACATCGCTCATCAGTTTCTCCTGTTTGCGGGCGGTTGGTACGGATATTGACATTGTGCCTGCCTCGCGCCGCCTTGGGCGGATTCTCGCGTGCTTCCTAGCATATGTGGCACCCCGGCGTGGTTTCAAGACCACGCGATGCGGGGTCACGGCCCAGTGCTGCGCGCAGCACGGTGGCAGATGGCTGACACATGCCCTTATGCGCTGGAGTGATTTTGTCGTGACTTTATATTCGTTCGGGTTGGATCGCAATCCGGCTACGCTGGTTCCCATCTGATTTTTGCTTGCGCCATTTCTGTAATCAGGAGGGAAAACATGACATTGCGCCTGGGCGATATCGCCCCCGACTTTGAGCACGATTCCAGCGAAGGCCCGATCCGCTTCCATCAGTGGCTGGGCAGCGACTGGGGGGTGCTGTTTTCGCATCCGGCCGACTTCACGCCGGTCTGCACCACCGAACTCGGCCTGACGGCCAAGTTGAAGGACGAGTTCGCGCGGCGTAACGTCAAGGTGATCGCGCTGTCGGTGGACGGGGTGGAGTCGCACCGCGGCTGGATCCGCGATATCGACGAAACGCAGGGTACCTCGGTCAACTTCCCAATCCTGGCCGACGCGGACCGCAAGGTGGCCACGCTGTACGACATGATCCACCCGAACGCGAGCGAGACCTTCACCGTGCGCTCGCTGTTCGTGATCGACCCGAACAAGAAGGTGCGGCTGACCATCACCTATCCCGCCAGCACCGGACGCAATTTCAACGAGATCCTGCGCGTGATCGATTCGCTGCAGTTGACCGACAGCCACAGCGTGGCGACGCCGGGCAACTGGCAGGACGGCGACGATGTGGTCATCGTGCCGTCGCTGAAGGACGAGGAAGTGATCCGCCAGAAATTCCCGAAGGGCTACCGGGCGGTCAGGCCATACCTGCGCCTGACCCCGCAACCCGGCAAATGATGCCGGCGTGCCAGGCATAAGCTGCGCGCTCTGCGAAACGGCAGCGGCGCGCCGGGCCTGGGCCCGCGCGCGCCGCGATCGGTGCAGTCAACGACGGGGCAGCCCGTCGTCTCCTTGGTAGTGTGTGTTCGGCCCGGCGCTGCCGGGCCATTTTTCATGCCGGCGGCAGGTTTCAGAAGAAGGCCTGGATGCCGGTCTGGGCGCGGCCCAGGATCAGGGCGTGGATGTCGTGGGTGCCTTCGTAGGTATTGACCACTTCCAGGTTCACCACATGGCGGATCACGCCGAACTCGTCCGAGATGCCGTTGCCGCCGAGCATGTCGCGCGCCACGCGGGCGATGTCCAGCGACTTGCCGCAGGAATTGCGCTTCATGATCGAGGTGATTTCCACCGCGGCGGTGCCTTCGTCCTTCATGCGGCCCAGGCGCAGGCAGCCTTGCAGGCCCAGCGTGATCTCGGTCTGCATGTCGGCCAGCTTCTTCTGGATCAGCTGGTTGGCGGCCAGCGGGCGGCCGAACTGCTTGCGGTCCAGCGTGTACTGGCGGGCGGTGTGCCAGCAGAATTCGGCGGCGCCCAGCGCGCCCCAGGCGATGCCGTAGCGGGCCGAGTTCAGGCAGGTGAACGGTCCCTTCAGGCCGGCCACGCCGGGCATCAGGTTCTCTTCCGGCACGAAGACCTGGTCCAGCACGATTTCACCGGTGATCGAGGTGCGCAGGCCGACCTTGCCGTGGATGGCGGGCGCGCTCAGGCCCTTCCAGCCCTTTTCCAGGATGAAGCCGCGGATGGCTTCCTTGCCGTCGTCGCCGGTCAGCTTGGCCCACACGACGAAGACATCGGCGATCGGCGAGTTGGTGATCCACATCTTGGCGCCGCTCAGCTCGTAGCCGCCCGCGACCTTCTTGGCGCGCGTGATCATCGAGCCCGGGTCGGAACCGTGGTTCGGCTCGGTCAGGCCGAAACAGCCGATCCACTCGCCGGTGGCCAGCTTGGGCAGATACTTCTGCTTCTGTGCTTCGCTGCCGAATTCATAGATCGGCACCATCACCAGCGACGACTGCACGCTCATCATCGAACGATAGCCCGAGTCGACACGCTCGACCTCGCGGGCGATCAGGCCATAGCTGACGTAGTTCAGACCAGGGCCGCCGTACTGCTCGGGGATGGTGGGGCCGAGCAGCCCGAGTTCGCCCATCTCGCGGAAGATGGCCACGTCGGTCTTCTCGTTGCGGAACGATTCCAGCACGCGCGGTGCCAGCTTGTCCTGGCAGTAGGCGGCGGCGGCGTCGCGCACCATGCGTTCGTCGGCGCTCAGTTGCTGGTCGAGCAGCAGCGGGTCGGCCCAGTGGAATTCGGCGTTTGCGGCCATGGATGTCTCCTTCGGTAATGCAGTCGGGTCAGATGGCCGGCGTGCCGGCCAGGGATGGGAATGCGGTAGCCTGCTGGTCTTGCGTAGTTCCGCATTGCGGAACTTTGTTCCGATGAGTTAGTATAGCGTAAAGATACCGGCCGGCAATAGTGTCGTGGGCCGGCCAGTCCCGGCGCCGGCCGAGGCCCATGCATGCGCTGTCTGCGGCATATGGTGAGATGCGGCGCCGGCCGAATGCTTGCGGGACCGTTCCAATCCGAGCGCAGGAGCGCCATCTTGTCCAACCGCCAATCCACCCCCGCCACCCTTGCCGCTGCCGAGCCGCCTGCGCGCGAAAGCGATCCCAACTTCGTCACCGCGCTGGCGCGCGGACTCGAGCTGCTGCGTTGTTTCCGCACCGGCGAGGCCATGCTGGGCAACCAGGACTTCGTGCGCCGCACCGGCCTGCCGAAGGCCACGGTCAGCCGCCTGGCGGGCACGCTGGTGCAGCTCGGCTACCTGCGCTACGACGACAGCCTGGGTAAGTACGCACTCGATGCCGGCGTGCTGGCGCTCGGCTACGCCTACCTGTCGGCGTCCGACGTGGTGGCGCTGGCGCGGCCGCACATGCTGGCCTTTGCGCAGGCCTACGGCGTGTCGGTGTCGCTCGGCAAGCGCGAGCGGCTGGAGGTGATCTACCTGGAGTCGATCCGCAATGATGCGGGCGTGATGCTGGGGCTGGGGGTGGGGTCGCGCTTGTCGCTGGTGTCCAGCTCGATGGGGCGCGCTTACCTGGCGGCCCTGCCGCAGGCGCGGCGCGAGCGGGTGCTGGCCGAGTTCGCGCAGGCCTTCCCGGAGCAATGGAAGCAGCAGGAGGCGCCGATGCGCGTCGCGCTGGCGCAGGCCGGGCAGGACGGCTACGCAGCCTCGTTCCGCGACTGGCATCCGGCCATCCACGCCTGCGCGGTGGCCTTCCGCCCGGTGGGGGAAAAGGAACTGCACATGCTGAGCTGCAGCGCTTCGTACGGGTCGGTGCCCGAGGCGTTGTTCCGCGATACCCTGGCGCCCGCGCTGCAGGCGCTGGCGGCCAGGTTGTCGGACCCGGCGGCCTGAGCCGGCGGGCCGTCGCGAGCGGAGCGTGTCTTACAGGTCGGTGCGCAGTTTCCAGAGCTCGGGGAACAGCACCACGTCGAGCATCCTGCGCAGGTAGCTGACGCCTTCGGTGCCGCCGGTACCGCGCTTGAAGCCGATCACGCGCTCGACCGTGGTCACATGGCGGAAGCGCCATTGGCGGAAGGCATCTTCGAGGTCGACGAATTTCTCGCCCAGTTCGTACAGTTCCCAGTGCGCGTCCGGCTTGCGGTAGACCTCGAGCCAGGCGGCCTCGACCGAGGCGTTGTAAGCGGTCGGCTGGGTCCAGTCGCGTTCCACGCAGTCCGCGTCGATGGCGAAGCCGCGCCGCGCCATCAGGCGCACCGCCTCGTCGTAGAGGGACGGCGTGTGCAGGGCCGTTTCCACCAGTGCCAGGTGTTCCGGACGGTGCGCGTGCGGCCGCAGCATGGCCGCGTTCTTGTTGCCGAGGATGAACTCGATCTCGCGGTACTGGTAGGACTGGAAGCCGGACGACATGCCGAGGTAGGGCCGCATCGCCGAATATTCCGGCGGCGTCATGGTGGCGAGCACGTTCCAGGCCTGCACCAGCTGGTCCATGATGCGCGACACGCGCGTCAGCATCTTGAACGCCGGCGGCAGCCGGTCTTCCTTCACGCAGTCGCGCGCGGCGCGCAGCTCGTGCAGCATCAGCTTCATCCACAGTTCCGTGGTCTGGTGCTGCACGATGAAGAGCATCTCGTTGTGGTCGGGCGAGAGCGGGTGCTGGGCGCTGAGGATCTGGTCCAGGCCCAGGTAGTCGCCGTAGCTCATGTCCTTGGCGAAGTCCATCTGCGCGCCGTGCCAGCCGTCGGCACCGCCCTGGCCGCCCTGGGCGGCCGCGCCCGACATCGGGCATCCCTTGTGCTGAGTCATGCTGCGCCTCCCTCAGGTCACCGTGCTGCGGATCTGGAAGCGGGCGTCGCGGTAGCTGCCGCTGTCGAGCACGTCGCGCAGCACCTCGACCGCGTCCCACACCTCGGTGAAGCTGGTGTAGAGCGGGGTGAAGCCGAAGCGCGCGATGCGCGGCTCGCGATAGTCGCCGATCACGCCGCGGTCGATCAGGTTGGCCATCACGGCATAGCCATCCGGGTGGGCGAAGCTGACCTGGCTGCCGCGGCGGCCGTGCTCGCGCGGCGTGATGAGTTCGAGCGGGTGGTGGCCGCAGCGCGTTTCCACCAGTGTAATGAACAGGTCGGTCAGTTGCAGCGACTTGGCGCGCAGCGCCTGCATGTCGGTCTGCGCGTAGATGTCCAGGCCGCACTCCACCAGCGCCATCGAGGTGATCGGCTGGGTGCCGCACAGGTAGCGCGCCACGCCGGAACGCGGACGGTAGCCGGGTTCCATGGCGAAGGGCGCGGCATGGCCCCACCAGCCCGACAGCGGCTGCCAGAAGGCATCGCGCAGCCCCGGCGCGACCCAGACGAAGGCCGGCGAGCCGGGGCCGCCGTTCAGGTACTTGTAGGTGCAGCCGATGGCGTAGTCGGCCCCGGCTGCGGCCAGGTCGACCGGCACCGCGCCGGCCGAATGGCACAGGTCCCACACCGCCAGCGCGCCCTTGGCATGGGCCAGCGCGGTCAGCCGGGCCATGTCCAGCATCTCGCCGGTCTTATAGTTGACGTGGGTCACCATCAGCACGGCGGTGTCGGCGCCGAGCGCCGCCTCGATCTGCTCGGGCGAGTCCACCAGCTTGAGCGAGTAGCCCTGCTGCAGCAGGTCGGCCAGGCCCTGGGCGATGTAGAGATCGGTGGGGAAGTTGCTCGACTCGGAGACGATCACCTTGCGCGCGGGATCGCGCGAGGCCTGCACGCGCAGCGCCGCCGCCAGCACCTTGAACAGGTTGATCGAGGTGGTGTCGGTCACCACCACCTCGTCCTGGCCGGCACCGACCAGCGGCGCCAGCTTGTTGCCCAGCCGCTGCGGCAGTTCGAACCAGCCGGCGCTGTTCCAGCTGCGGATCAGGCCGTCGCCCCATTCCTCGGCCACCACCGCGGCGGCGCGTTCGGCCGCCGCGCGCGGGCGCGCGCCGAGCGAGTTGCCGTCGAGGTAGATCACGCCTTCGGGCAGCGCGAACTGCTCGCGCAGGTGACGCAGCGTGTCGTCACGGTCGAGTGCGAGGCAATGCTCGCGGGTCAATGTGGTCATGGCAGGGACAGGTCTGGTCTGGCGGAACGGGCCGGTATCGGAGAGGGACGCGGCAGGGTTGGGCAGGGTTGGAAGGGCCGCCGGGCGGCGGCGCAAAGGTGCGCTCAGCCGAGCGCGCGCAGCACCGCGCGCACCGGGCTGGCGTCGAGGCCGGCCAGGCGCAGCGGCAGCGCGATCAATTCGTAGTCGCCCTCGGGCACCGCATCGAGCAGCAGGCCTTCGAGAATGGCCATGCCGTGGCGGCGCACGGTACGGTGCGCATCCATGGTCTTGGACTCCTGCGGGTCGACCGAGGGCGTGTCGATGCCGACCAGGCGCACGCGGTGCGCGGCCAGCAGCTCGATGGTCTGCGGCGCGATGGCGCAGAAGCCGGGATCCCACTGCGCCAGCGGCGCGCTCCGGTAGCAGCGCAGCAGCACGCGCGGCGGCGTGCCGGTCAGCGCGTGCTCGATGTGGCGGGGCTCGACCAGGGGGGAGGCATCCAGGCAGTGGATGACGCGGCAGGGGCCCAGGTAGGGCTCCAGCGGCACCGCGCCGATCGGCGCGCCGTCGGCCGCGTAGTGCAGGGGGGCGTCGGCATGGGCACCGGTGTGCGGTGACAGCGTGATGCGGCCGACGTTGACCGGGCAGCCCGGGCCCATTTCCCAGGCCGGCTGCTGCTGGAACGGGGTGTCGCCGGGCCAGACGGGCGTGGCCGGCGAGAGCGGCGGGCTGATGTCCCAGAGCTGACGGGAGGTGGCGTGGTCGGTCATGACGGTGGGTCGCCGCAGGGGCGCGCGCAGGCTGTCGATGTCGGCATGATAAGCAAAAATGCAGGCAAGATGCTTGCTATTTCCACTATGAATGCGATGTCCTATCGCATAGAATTCGAAATAACAGCGTCAAAAAAGAATTTTCTGCGAATGCAACTCGACCCCACCGATCTGCGCATCCTCGCCTGCCTGCAGGAGAACGGCCGTATCAGCAACCAGGACCTCGCCGAGCGCGTGGCGCTGTCGCCTTCGGCCTGCCTGCGGCGCGTGCGCCTGCTGGAGGAGGGCGGGGTGATCGGCGGCTATCGCGCCTGGTTCGATGCCGAGCAGCTCGGCCTGGAGATCGAGGCGATCGTGCAGGTATCGATGCGCCACGACGTCGACGACTGGCACGACACCTTCAATGCCGCCGTGCAGTCCTGGCCCGAGGTGGTGTCCGCCTACATCATCACCGGCGACAGCAACTACATCTTGCGCGTGCAGGCGCGCAACCTGAAGCACTACTCGGATTTCATCGTCAACCGGCTGTACCGCACGCGTGGCGTGATGGACATCCGCTCCAATATCGTGCTGCAGCGGATCAAGACCGGCGGCTCGCCGCTGGATGTGCTGAAGGCCTGATGGTCCCGTTCCGCGAGGCGGCGGGTGGCAGGTGTCAGCGCCCGGTGTGCAGCGCGATCAGGCGGCGCAGGGTGTCCTTGAGCTGCTGTCCCTGCTGCGTGCCGAAGTCTTCCAGCACGGCGCGCTCATGGGCGGCGGCCTTGGCCAGCAGCGGCCGCGCGCGCGCGCGGCCGGCCGCCGTGATCCACACCAGGGCGGTGCGGCGGTCGGTTTCGCCGCTGCGGCGCTCGACCAGGCCTTCGGCAGCCATGCGGTCGAGCAGCTTGGTCAGCGTGGGCTGTTTGTTCAGCGTGATCTGCGCCAGTTCGCCGACCGGGCAGCCGCTGCGGTCGGCCAGGGTCGCCAGCACCCGCCATTCGGCCACGCTCAGCCCGGCCGCTTCCACCTGGCGGTGGAATTCCCCCGACACCAGGTGGCTGGCGCGCGCCAGCAAGTAGGCCAGGTAGCCGTCGACGAAGGGCTCGCGGGCGTCGTCCGCCATGGCCGGGCCGGCTCAGTCGCCGAGCGGGGAGGTGGTGGAGAAGGCGCCGCCGTGGAACACCAGGGGGTGCCCGCCGCTGCCCGGCACGCCGCAGCGTTCCACTTCGCCGACGAAGATGATGTGGTCGCCCTCGTCGTAGCGGCTGCGGTTATGGCATTCGAACCAGGCCAGGGCATTGGCCAGCACGGGCAGTCCGGTCTCGGACAGGCGGTAGTCGACGCCGGCGAAACGGTCGCCTTTGAGCGTGGCGAAGCGCTGGCACAGGTCGAGCTGGGAGGCCGACAGCACATTGATGATGTAGTGCGAACCGTCGCGGAACATCGGCAGGCTGTTGGCGGTGGTGGCCATGCTCCACAGCACCAGGGGCGGGTCCATCGAGACCGAGTTGAACGAGCTCGCGGTGATGCCGACGAAGGGCGTGCCGGCGCCGGATGCCGCGCGCGTGGTGATGATCGTCACCCCGGTGGCGAACTGGGACAGGGCGCGGCGGAAGTGCTTGGCGTCGAAGTCGGGAGAGGCGGCGCGGCCGGCGTGGCGGGGGGCGTGCGGCTCGGGCTCAGGCATGCCCATGTCTCGGGCTCCACTGGAATCCATGAAATTTCATATATTATTTGCGCCAGGGCCAGGAATCACAAGCACAAGCTAAGCACACGCCAAGGCGCTGGCCGCCCGCCATCGGTGGGATCGCGCACACAAGGCAGGAGGAGATGACATGCTCGTCGAGCAGATCGAACACCGCTGGCTGGCGGCGTTCCGGCGTACCCTTGAACTTTGCGGCCTGACCGGCACGGAGGTCGTGGGCATTGTAACGGAGTCCCAATCCCGGCGCGTCAACGTGGAATTGGCCGAGCTGGCGGTGCAGTCGCTTGGCGCCACGCCGGTGCGGATCCAGGTGCCGACGCCGGCACTGAGCGCGCCGGCACCGGTGCGCTCCACCGGCGCGAGCGACGCGCTGCAGCAACTGGCACCGGTGGTGGCCGCCCTGTCGCGCTGCCACCTGGTGCTGGACTGTACCGTCGAAGGCCTGCTGCACGCGCCCGAACTGCCGCACATCCTGCGCGGGGCCGATGGCGTGGTGCCGCGCCTGCTGATGATCAGCAACGAGCACCCCGAGATCCTGGAGCGCTGCCTGCCCGACCCGGCGCTGGAAGGCAGCGTGCGCGCCGCCATGAAACGTCTGCGCGGCGCGCGCGAGATGCGCGTCCACAGCGCCGCCGGCACCGAGCTGCGCATCGGGCTGGGCGAGGCACGCGTGGGCGGCGTCTGGGGCTACTGCAACAAACCCGGGCAGGTCGCGCACTGGCCCGGCGGCCTGTGCCTGGCCTTCCCGGCACGCGGCCAGGTCAACGGCACCCTGGTGCTGGCGCCGGGCGATGTCAACCTGACCTTCAAGACCTATCTGCGCGATACCGTGGTCTGTCATATCGAGGATGACTACATCCTCGCCATCGAGGGCCAGGGCGTGGATGCCGACATGATGCGTGGCTATTACGACGCCTGGGCGCAGCGCGAGGGCAACCGCGACGCCTACGCCGTCTCGCACGTGGGCTGGGGCCTGAATCCGGCCGCGCGCTGGGACGCCATGACCTTCTACGACAAGCGCGACTGCAACGGTACCGAGCTGCGCGCCTTCGCCGGCAATTTCCTCTATTCGACCGGCGCCAACGAGGTGGCCGGGCGGCATACCCTGGGACACTTCGACCTGCCGCTGCGCCATTGCACCATCACGCTGGACGGGCACCCCGAGGTCGAGCAGGGCCGCCTGACGGAGGCCGCCGCATGAGCCCGACGCGATCCACGCCGGCCGGCGCGCCGGCACGCCGCCTCCATGCCAACGGCATCGCCACGCTGGAGCAGGGCGAGGGCACCGTGACCGTGGTCCTGCTGCACGGCATCGGCGGCGGCAAGGCCGCCTGGCCCGAGCAGCTCGCCGCGCTGGCCCGGGCCGGCTACCGTGCGCTGGCCTGGGACATGCCCGGCTACGGCGACAGCGCCCTCATCGACCCCTACGACTTCGACGGGCTCGCCGCCGCCCTGGCGCCGCTGCTGCAGGCCGAGCGTGCGGCCGGCCGGCGCGTGGTGCTGCTCGGCCACAGCATGGGCGGCATGGTGGCGCAGCAGGCCTGCGCCGCCACGCCGGCGCTGATCGACGGCATGGTGCTGTCAGGCACCTCGCCCGCCTTCGGCAAGCCCGGCGGCGACTGGCAGCGCGACTTCGTCGCCGCGCGCACCGCGCCCCTGGACGCCGGCCGCAGCATGGCCGAGATGGCGGCGGGGCTGGTGCGGGCCATGGTGGCACCGGATGCGCCGCCGGACGGGGTGGCGTTCGCCACCGCCGTGATGGCCGCGGTGCCACCCGCTACCTACCGTGCCGCGCTTGGCGCGCTGGTGCGCTTCGACCAGCGCGAGGCGCTGGCACGCATCGCCGTGCCGGTGCTGGCGCTGGCCGGCGAGCACGACAACAATGCCGCGCCCGCGGTGATGGAGCGCATGGCGCAGCGCATTGCCGGTGCCGAGTACCACTGCCTGCCCGGCGTGGGCCATCTCGCCTGCATGGAGCAGCCGGCGCTGTTCAATGCGGCGGTGCTCGACTTCCTCGCGCGGCGCTTCCCGCCCGCCTGAGCGGCCTGCCTGGCCGGCTTGAGCGGCTGCATCCGCTGCCTTCCGGCGACTGTCCTGCGCTGGCAGGGCGTACACCTCACCCCGTGCCGGCCTTGCCGGCCACCACCAGAACTGGCGCCGGCCCTCGCCGGCGGCGCCTACAGGAGACCGCGACATGCCCTTGGATTTCACTCCCGCCGTCGGCGGCGCCGATTTCACCGAAGCGCAGGCGCGCCTGCTGGCGCTGGCCAATCGCCTCGGCCGCGAGTCCTTCGCGCCGCGCGCCGCGACCTGGGATCGCGAAGCCAGCTTTCCCTTCGCCAACTACGACGACTTGCGCGAGGCCGGCCTGCTGCGCCTGTGCGTGCCGCGCGCCTTCGGCGGCGAGGGCGCGGATTTCGCCACCTACTGCATGGTCGGTGCCGAGATCGGCCGCTTCTGCGGCGCCACCGCGCTGACCTACAACATGCACATCTGCTCAACGATGTGGACCGGCGTGCTGGCCGACGGCATCGGCATGACGCCCGGGCAGCGAGCCGAGCACGAGGCGCGCCGCGAGCTGCATTTCGCGCGCGTGGTGCGTGATGGCGCGATCTACGCCCAGCCCTTCTCCGAAGGCTCGGCCGCCGCTGCCGGCAAGGCACCGTTCGGCACCAGCGCGCGCAAGGTCGAGGGTGGCTGGGTGCTGAACGGGCGCAAGATCTTCGCTTCGCTGTCGGGCGCGGCGGACTATTACGGCATCCTCTGCACGGAAGACCGCGGCGACCAGCATCCCGACATGCGCGACACGCTCTACATCGCCGTGCCGGGCAGGGCCGAGGGCGTGAGCGTCACCGGCGAGTGGGATCCGCTGGGCATGCGCGGCACGGTATCGCGCACGCTGCTGCTCAAGGATGTGTTCGTGCCCGATGCCGAGCAGCTGATGCCGCGCGGCGTCTACCACAAGGCGGCGCAGACCTGGCCGGCGATGTTCTTCACGCTGGCGCCGACCTACCTCGGCGTGGCGCAGGCCGCCTACGACTTCACCGTGCAGTACCTGCGCGGCGAGGTGCCGGGCCAGCCGCCGGTCAAGCGGCGCATGTACCCGACCAAGCAGATCGCGGTGGCGCAGATGCGCATCCAGCTGGAAAACATGCGCTCGATCTTCTGGCGCGTCATCCACGAGGCGCGCCCCGATCCGTCCAAGGACGAGCGCCTGCGCCTGTACGCCGCGCAGTACACGGTGATGGAGGGCGCCAACGACATCGCGCGGCTGGCGATCCGCACCTGCGGCGGCCAGTCGATGCTCAAGGACCTGCCGCTCGAGCGCCTCTACCGCGACTCGCGCTGCGGCGCCCTGATGCTGCCCTGGACCGCCGAACTGGTGCTCGACCGCATGGGCCGCGAAACGCTGTACGAAGCCGGCGAGCGCGACGAATGAGCGCCGCCGTGAGCGCTTCCGCTGCCGCCGGCGGGGCCGGGCAGGCAGCCACCCTGGCCGAGGCGCTGCAGGCGCAGGCGCTGGCCGCGCCGCAGCGCCCGGCGCTGCATCATCGCGGCCAGACCTTGTCGTACGGCGCATTGTGGCAGCGGGCGCAGGCGGTGGCGGCCAGCCTCGCGCGCGATTGGGGCATAGGCCATGGCGACCGCGTCGCCACGCTGTGCCTGAACCACGAACGGCAGCTGGCCCTGCTCTTCGCCTGCGCGCGGCTGGGGGCCATCCTGGTGCCGCTGAATTACCGGCTGGCCGTGCCAGAACTGCAAGCGGTGGCGCAGCATGCGCAGCTTGCCGTGCTGTTCCACGACGACATGCATGCCGCGCAGGCGCGGGAGGTTGCGCAAGGCCTGTGCCGGCACGGGCCGCTCGGCGGGCTGGGCGAGGCGCTGCCGGATCCCGCGGCGGGCGGCTCGGGCGGCCCTGGTGGCGCCGTGGACGGTGCCACGCCGCTGCTGCTGGCCTACACCTCGGGCACCACCGGCCAGCCCAAGGGCGCGCTGCACACGCAGGCGGGCATGCTGGCCAACGCGCGCGCGAGCTGGTGGGCGCACGCCCTGCAGCCGCAGGACCACGTACTGTCGGTGCTGCCGCTGTTCCACGTCGGCGGCCTGTGCATCCAGACGCTGCCGGCGCTGCTGGCCGGCGCACAGGTCACGCTGCACGACCGCTTCACGCCGGAGGGCTGGCTGCAGGCGCTGGCGCTGCAGCGGCCGACCCTGGCCCTGATGGTGCCGGCCACCTTGCGCGCGGTGCTGGAGCATCCGGACTGGCCGGCGGCCGACCTGTCCTCGCTGCGCGGCGTGATGGCCGGTTCCTCGCCGATCCCGCTGTCCTATCTCGAGGCCTTCCACCGGCGCGGCGTGCCGCTCGGACAGGTCTATGGCGCCACCGAGACCGGCCCGGTGTCGGTAGCGCTGCGCCTGCCGCAGGCCATGGCACGCGCCGGCGCCGCAGGCTGGCCGCACGCCGGCGCCGAGGTGCGCCTGGTGACGCATGCCGGCGGCGAGGCCGAGCCGGGCGAGGTGGGCGAACTGTGGCTGCGCGGCGACAACCTGATGCAAGGCTACTGGCGCGAGCCCGCGCATCCCGACTTCGTCGACGGCTGGTTCCGCTCGGGCGACCTGGCGCGGCGCGATGCCGATGGCTGCCTGACGGTGGTGGGCCGCAGCAAGGACATGATCATTTCGGGCGGCGAGAACATCTATCCGGCCGAGATCGAGAATGCGCTGCTGGCCCTGCCAGGCGTGCAGGAGTGCGCGGTGGTGGGCCTGCCCGATCCGCGCTGGGGCGAGGTGCCGGTGGCCGCCATCGTGCCGGCACCGGACGCCGACCGCGAGGCGCTCGGCGGCGAGCGCCTGCGTGCCGCGCTGGATGGCCGCATCGCCCGCTTCAAGCTGCCGCGCGAGGCCGTGCTGCTGGACGCGCTGCCGCGCAGCGCGCTGGGCAAGGTGCTCAAGCCGCAACTGCTGGCGCTGCTGGCCCGACCGGCGCGGCCGCGCGGCTGATGCCTGACGCTGCGCGGGGCAAGCGGCTATGCTAGAGGCATTGCCAAGGGAGCGAAGTCTATGGAAAACGGACTGGAGATCGCCACGCTGGGTGGCGGCTGTTTTTGGTGCCTGGAGGCCGTGTACCAGCAGGTGCGTGGCGTCAAGGCGGTCGAGTCCGGCTACAGCGGCGGCCATCTGCGCCAGCCGAGCTACGAGGAGGTGTGCAGCGGTGACAGCGGACATGCGGAGGTGGTGCGCGTCAGCTTCGATCCGTCCGTGGTCACCTACCGCGAGATCCTCGAGATCTTCTTCGCCATCCATGACCCGACCACCTTGAACCGCCAGGGCAACGATGTCGGCACGCAGTACCGCTCGGTGATCTTCACCCATTC
Source organism: Cupriavidus malaysiensis (assembly GCF_001854325.1). NCBI lineage: Bacteria > Pseudomonadati > Pseudomonadota > Betaproteobacteria > Burkholderiales > Burkholderiaceae > Cupriavidus > Cupriavidus malaysiensis. The sequence goes on along the minus strand of NZ_CP017754.1, from coordinate 3,671,626 downwards.
GCAGGCCCAGCGCGCCACCGCCGAGCATGTGCTCCACGAACTGGAGGCGGGCAAGGTGTTCGATGCCCCCATCGTGACCCAGGTCGAGCCCGAACAGCCGTACTGGCGTGCCGAGGATGGCCACCAGAACTACTACCAGGACCATCCGGGGCAGGGCTATTGCGCCGTGGTGATCTCGCCCAAGCTGGCCAAGTTCCGCGCCCGCTTCGCCGAGTTGCTGCGGCGCTGAAGCGCCCGGCCGGGGCCGCCGTGTCCGGTAGCCCCGGCTTCAGCCCTGCCAGCGCGCGGCGATGGCTTCGGCCAGCCGGATACAGCTCAGCGGGGCCGAGCCCTCGGCCTTGTTGCTGACGATCACGTAGGCCGGCTGGCCGGCGCGCAGCGTGCGCACCACTACGTCCGCGATGGCCTCGCGCGTCGGCACATCTTCTTCCACCAGCTTGTCGAAGGGCGCGTAGATCGATTCCGCCAGCTCGTACGGCCGGCCGCCATGCAGCATCCAGCGCAGCACCAGCGGGCCGGGCCGGCCTTCGTCGAGCAGGGCCTGGGCCGCGGCCTGGCGTGCCACCGGCGGCAGGCGGTCGCGCGCCGACAGGCAGAAGCGCACGCCGCGCGCGCGCAGCAGCTTGATGTAGCGCGGCGTCAGCAGCGCGGCGTCGCGCAGCTCCACCGCGTAGCAGGCATGCGGCGTGAGGCTGGGGTCGAGCGGCGGCAAGGCCGAGAGGAAGGCGTCCAGGCGCGCCAGGAAGGCGCAAGCATCGTCGGCCATGGCTGCCAGCGGCGATAGCTGGAACAGCAGCGGGCCGCATTTCGCACCCAGCCCGGCGGTGGCCGGTTCGATGAAATCGCGGATCGCGCTGGCGCTGTCCAGGAAGGCGGCGTTGGCCAGCCGGCCCGCACCGTCGGGGCCGCGCAGCCAGGCGTCGCAGACGCTGGCCGGCGCCTTGACCAGGAAGCGGAAATGCTCGGGTACCTGCGCCGCGTAGGCCAGGTGGTCGGCCAGCGGGATGGGAGCGTAGAAACCGCGGTCGACGCCCGCCGCGCGCAGCAGCGGATGGTGCGAATAAGCGGCCAGCCCCTTGCGTGAAAGCAGGCTCTCGCTGTATTCGCCCTGGTAGACCAGCCCGTCCCAGCCGGGGTAGGACCACGTGGATGTCCCCAGGTGCAGGCCAGGCGGCAGGCGCGCGGCGAGCGCCGCCAGCGCCGGGTCGGGCGGCATCGGCAGCACCGCCTTGCCGCGTGCGGCGCGGGGCGGCGGGACGGGGGAGGGGATGGCCGGATCGGGGCCGGAAGGGGCGCCCGCCGCGCCGGGCGGCAGGTCGCCGAACAGGTCAGCGGTCAAATCGTCGGTCGGAGTCGCGTCCGTCGCGGGCGGGCCCGGCTCAGGACTTGTCGTACATATAGCGGCGCGACCACGGCAGCGTGGTGGCGGACCTGCCTGCCTTGCGGCACACCACCTGGAACAGCGCCATCTGGTCGGTCTCGAAGGCGTGCGCGCAGCCCGCCAGGTAGATGCGCCAGATGCGGTATTTCTTCTCGCCGACCATGGCGCGGATGGTTTCGCCCTGCTGCTCGAAGCGGTCCGCCCAGTTGTGCAGCGTTTTCATATAGTGCCGGCGCAGTCCCTCCACGTCCAGCGCCTCGAGGCCGCCCTTCTGCATGGTGGTCAGCACCAGGCCGATATGCGGCAGCTCGCCTTGCGGAAACACGTAACGGTCCATGAACTCGGAACCATCCATCGGCGAGGTACCGATGTCGGGGTCGGGCGAGGTGATGCCGTGGTTCATGGCGAAGCCATCGTCGGCCAGCAGCTCGCGGATGCGGCTGAAGTAGGCGATCAGGTTCTTCTTACCTACGTGCTCGAACATGCCGACGCTGGTGATGCGGTCGAAGGTGCCCCGGATGTCGCGGTAGTCCTGCAGGCGGATCTCGACGCGGTCCGCCAGGCCTGCTGCCTTGACGCGCTCCGTGGCCAGGTCGAACTGGTTCTGCGACAGGGTGATGCCGACGCAGCGTGCGCCGAATTTCTGCGCTGCGCGCAGTACCAGCGCGCCCCAGCCGCAGCCGATATCGAGCAGGGTCTGTCCCGGCTGCAGGCGGATCTTGGTCAGGATGTGGTCGATCTTCTGCAGCTGGGCGGTGGCGAGGTCTTCGTCGCCGCGCTCGAAGTAGGCGCAGGAATAGACCATGCCGGGATCCAGCCACAGCTTGTAGAAGTCGTTGGAGACGTCGTAGTGGTACTGGATCGACGCCTTGTCTTCCTGCTTGCTGTGCGTGAAGTGGTGCGCCACCTTGGCCAGCGCGCCGCCGGCGCGCCGGGTCGCCGCCGCGGACAACTGGTAGCCGACCGAGATGATGTCGGCCAGCTTGCCGTCGAGGTCGATCTTTTCCTGGACGTAGGCTTCGCCCAGGTTGTCCAGGCTCGGGGTCAGCAGGAAGGGCAGGGCGGCGGCCTCGCGCACGGTCAGGGTGACGGCCGGGCGCTCGAACCTGCCCAGCGCATATTCCATGCCGTTCCACAAGCGGAGTTGCACGGGAATGTCGGCGTTCTCGCGCAGGTCGGAGATCCAGTGATCCAGTTGCTTGTCCAGCTGCTTGTCGAATGCTTGCTTGAAAAACATGCGGCCATCCTCCGGAGGGTTACGGCGCACTCCCCGCGACCACTGCCACGCGCGCAGGCACGAAACCCGCACGCCGCCGTGGGGTGTTGCCAACAAGTCGGTAAAGCAATATGGATGGCACTTTACGCCAATTCTTTTTCTTGTGCAGAGACCGCCCCAGCAACAATCCGGATCAACCCGATGCCCGCTCTCGGAAGGGAAGGCGCTCAGGGCGAAAGCCGCACGATATGCCAGCTGCCATCGTCCTGGCGCCGGTAGCCGATGCGGTCATGCAGGCGCGACGGGCGTCCCTGCCAGAATTCGATCCAGTTCGGCACCAGCCGGTAGCCGCCCCAGTGCGTGGGGCGCGGCGGGTTTTCGCCGAACTTCGCGCGGAAGTCGGCCTCGCGCTGTTCCAGTACCTCGCGGCCGCTCACTTCCCGGCTTTGCTCGGACGCCCAGGCTCCCAGGCGCGAACCCAGCGGCCGGGTGGCGTAATAGGCATCGCTTTCGGCCTCGGTGACCTTCTCGACGCGGCCTTCCACGCGCACCTGGCGCTCCAGTTGCACCCAGTGGAAGAGCAGGGCCGCGCGCGGGTTGACGGCGAGGTCCAGGCCCTTGCGGCTTTCGTAGTTGGTGAAGAAGGTGAAACCCTGCTGGTCCAGGCCCTTGAGCAGCACGATGCGCGCGGACGGCTGTCCGTCGGCGTCGACCGTGGCCAGCGTCATGGCGTTCGGCTCCGGCAGTTTCGCGTTGATGGCTTCGTCGAACCAGCGCTGGAACTGCTGCATGGCATCGGCGGCCACATCGGTTTCGGAGAGCGCGCCCAGCACGTAGGTGCGGCGCAGGTCAGCAAGTTGAGTCATGTCGGATTCAATGGGAGATCGGCGCGGCGCCGGAGCCGGCAAGCGTGCCGGCCACATCCGCTCTTCGAGTATAGCGAAAGCACCGCGGGCGGATTTGCGCAGGCGCAAGTGCTGCGGGGGCCATTGGTGCGCGGCGGTGTCCGACAGCGGGAGCGATCTTGCCTAGCGGCATGGCATGCTCCGGTCAGCCGCCCTGGGTATACGTATCCGCCCGGCCTTGCCGGATCGGCGGGGGCGGCGCAGGCGGGTCTGCCCCCTTGTCCGGCCTGGGGTTGTGGCTGGGGCCAGACGCGGGGCGCGGTGGCACGGGGGTGCCCGGACGGTGCTGCAGCTCGCCCAGCAGCTTGCTGCATTGGCTGTCCTGCCTGGATGACAGCTCGGTCAGGGGCAGGATGGCCGTGGCCACCGGCGCCAGCACGGCGAGCGCGATGACGCTGCCGGCGCGCAGCGCCAGCACGCCGGCATCGGGGCTGACCGAGGGATGCTGGAAGGTGCCGCCGACGTAAAGCGGAGCATTCAGCGAGAGGAGCCGCACGCCCTTGGCCTCGGGGCGCACCGTCAGGGCCAGTTTCTCGTCGCTGAGGTCGATGGCGCCGGTGGTGCGGATCACGGCCGCGTCGGTATCGAGCACGAAGGTGCGGGCGGTGGCAATGCCCTTGTCGAAGCCGAAATCGCTGACACCGCATCGGATGCGCACCGGCTTGTCGCCGAACAGCTTGGTCAGCACCACGCTGCCTACGTTCAGGCCCATCGCTTCCAGCAGGAACTTGCTGATGGTGCCATCCTCGACCAGCAGCCGGGCCTCGCCGTTGGCGCTGCCCAGCATGGCCGCCACGGAGTTGCCGCGCGCCCCCAGGCGCGCGCTGCCGTTGAGCTCGCCGAGGCTGGCCTTCATCGATTCGAAGGTAGGAAAGAGCTGCTTGAGTTTCAGGTGGCGTGCGGTCACGTCGATGTTGGCGGCCAGCGGCGCACGCTTGCCATCCAGCTTCAGTGTGGAAACCAGGCTGCCGCCGGCCACGCCGAAATCGAGCGGATCCAGGGTCACTACGCCATCGCGCAGCAGCAGGTGGCCGTGCAGGTCAGTGACAGGCAGCGCCTTGTCGCGCACGATGCGCTTGCCGGCGAAGGTCACGTCGGCATCGATGCTGTCCCAGCGCTCGGTGCGGAAGGGCGCCACCGGCAGGGCCTTGCCGGCCGGCTGCTTGACCGGGCTGTCTACCGCAGCCCTGCCCGGCTTGGCGTCGGCACCGATCAGCGGCGCCAGGTCGACCAGCCGCAACTCGGACGAAGCGACCTTGCCGGACAGCAGCGGGCGCGGCTCGTGCTGGGCGAAGGTAAGCGAGCCCGACAGGTCGCTGCCGCCGAGCCGCCCGCTGAAGTTCTCGTAGCGGTACACCGAAGCGCCAGTCTGCAGCGTGGCGCGCAGTCTCCCGCGCGTCTCGTAGGGCGGGGTCGTGGGCAGGGTGATGCCGGTCAGCGGATAGAGCCGGGCCAGGTTGTCGCCGCTCAACTGCAGCCGGACGTCGAGCGCTGCGAGGTGGGCCGGGTTGGTCAGGGTGCCTTCGAGGGCCACGCGCGTGTTACCGATGCGGACATCGGCCTGCAGCGGGAAGGGGGTGTCGCTGTCGCGCAGGCTGAGCACGCTGCCGGCCTTGCCGCTGCCGCTGATGGTGGCCTGGTTGTAGCGTCCGCTGGCTTTCCAGCGGATGCCGTAGGGCGAGTCCCCGGGCTCGGCGGCGGCCGCGCTGCTGCCGGCGGCGGAGGCGGCGGGCGGGGCCGCCGCCGCGGCGGATGAGGCGGCCGGGCCCGCCAGGGTGGCGGAGGCGCTCTGCGCGTCGCGCGCGCGGTCGCCGTACAAGCCGTCGTCGCCGATGGTGTCCACGGCGGCCTGCAGTTCGATCTTCTGCACCTTGTCCGACAGGGCCAGGTTGCCGCGCGTCAGCACCACCTCATCGACGTCCAGGCCCCAGTGCGGCGCGGTGCCGCCACCGCCGAGCGTGAAGGTCCAGTTATTGCGCTGGTCGGCCAGGCGTTCGAGCCAGACCGCGGGGCTGTCCAGTACCAGGCGGGGAATTTCGATGCGGCGCGCCAGCAGCGGTAACGGACGCAGGACGAAGACCAGTTCGCCGATGCTGAGCAGGTTGGGCTCGCGCGCCCAGTCCGGGTTGCCGACGGTGATGTCGCGGGCCGACAGGCGTGGCCACGGCACCCAGGTGCGCCAGCCGATTTCGCCGACGGCGCTGCGCCAGGTCAGGACGAGGTCCCCGTTGATGGCGAAGGGCCGGCCGATGGCGTCGGACACCTTCTGGTTGAGCCAGGGCTTGAGGCGGTTCCAGTCGAAGGTGAGCAGCAGGATGACGATCAGGCCGACCAGCACCAGTGGTGTCAGCAGGCTCCAGGCGACAGCCTTGCGGCGCAGGGACATGGGGACGGACTCCTGGGCGGGGAACGGGCGCTCACCATGGTGTGGCGAGCAGGCCACGATTCCATCTATTGTATAGTTGCGCGCCGCCGGCGCCTGTCGGATTGCCTCCGATTCGCGCCTCGCGGCAAGATTTCCCTGTGATTCCAACACCTCTGCCATGTCCCAGTCCGCTCCCTCCCTGTCCTTGCCGAATACCGCCGGCGTGCCCGCGGACGATGACTGGGAGCGCCGCTTCGGTGGTGTGGCCCGCCTGTACGGCGATGCCGGCCTGGCACGGCTGCAGCAGGCCAGCGTGTGCGTGGTGGGCATCGGCGGCGTGGGCAGCTGGGCCGCCGAGGCGCTGGCGCGCAATGCGGTCGGGCGCATCACGCTGGTCGACCTGGATCACATCGCCCTGTCCAACACCAACCGCCAGATCCATGCCCTGGGCGACGCCTACGGCCGCGCCAAGGTGGAGGCGATGGCGGAGCGCATCCTGCAGATCAATCCGCGCTGCACGGTGCGGCAGGTCGACGATTTCGTCACCACGGACAACGTCGTGGAGCTGCTGGGCGCCGGCCACGACTACGTGATCGATGCCATCGACTCGGTGCGGGTCAAGATCGCCATGCTGGGCTGGGCGCGCCGCCAGGGCCTGCCGCTGATCACCTGCGGCGGCGCCGGCGGCCAGCTCGATCCCACGCGCGTGCGCATCGACGACCTGGCGCGCACCATCCAGGACCCGCTGCTGTCCAAGGTGCGAGCCGGCCTGCGCAAGCAATGGGGCTTCCCGCGCGACCCCAAGAAGAAGTTCGGGATCGCGGCGGTCTATTCCGACGAGCCGCTGCGCTATCCGGGGCCGCACGAGGCGGCCTGCGCGCCCGGCGAGGCGCCGCCCGTCGCGCAGGGGCCCCAGGGGCTGGCCTGCGCGGGCTTCGGCTCCTCGGTCGCGGTGACGGCGGTGTTCGGCTTCGTCGCGGCCTCGGCCGCGATCGGCGCCCTGGCCGACGGCAGCGTGCCGGTGGGCGGGGTCGTGGCGAATTAAGCGGCTAAGCGGCTAAGCGGCCAGCGTGGCCAGTAAAGCGTCGAACTCGGCCGGGCCAGGCGCGCTGTTGTCGAAGTAGATCAGCTCCGGGTAATCCGCGGGAGGCGGCAGGAAGCGGCGCGTGCGGTATGTCTCCCAGTGCGCCAGCTTGTAGGCATCGTTGGGGTTGGCGCGCCGCACGATACGCGCGTGCGCCTCGTCTTCCGGCAGGTGGACCCAGACGACGCGCGTGTCCGTGCCCGCCGGCGCCCGCAGCCAGGCGGGATCGTCTAGCTGGTGGGCGCGTACCTCGCGCGACAGCGGTCCCACCACGATCACGCTGATGCCCAGAGACAGGTTCTCGCGCGCGGTGTCGAGCAGGCCCTCGTACTCCGGGTCGCGCAGGTGGGCAAGGTAGGTGGGACTGTCGCGATCGTTGGGATCGCCGGTCAGCGCGGCCATGGCCGCCGCACTGTAGCGGCCGTACAGGGTGTCCTTGTCGAGCAGGCAGAAGGGATCGCCGGTGGCGCGCATGAGCGGGCCGATCAGGCGGTGCGCCAGCGTGGTCTTGCCGGTGCCGGCATGGCCGCAGAAGAAGATCAGTCGGGGCATCGTGGCCGAGGTCGGAGAGCGGAAACGCAAGGAAATGCATGGAAATGCATGGAAATGCTCCGCAAGGATAACCCGGCGCCAGCGCCGGCCGTTTCCCCGGGCATGGCCAGCCTTGCGCCAGATCAGGGCGGCCCGTGCCCGATTGGGTATCCTTCAGGCTGGCCGGCGCATCGACCGGCCCTCATACCTGCCGCTCGATCCATGACCGATCCCACTCCGCTGTCTTCCGCCGGCCTGGCGCCCGAACTGCACCTGGGCGAACCCGTGACCGATGCCACGCACGCCGAATTCACCTTGCTGCTGGCAGCCACCGCGCGCGCCACGGACGACGCCTTCCTGGCGGCCTTCGACGAGTGGATCGACCACACCCGCCATCATTTCGGCCAGGAAGAGGCCTGGATGGAAGCGATGGGCTTCGGGCCGCGCCACTGCCACGCGGGCGAGCATAAGCAGGTGCTGGCGGTGGCCGAGGCGGTGCGGGCCAAGGTGGCGGAGGCGGGCGAACTGGAACTGGGGCGCCGGCTGGTGGCCGAGCTGTCGGGCTGGTTCGCCCATCATGTCAGGAGCATGGACGCCATGATGGTCTCGCATATGCGCGAGAACGGCTTCTCCCTGGTCGAGGCGCAGGCCTGAGCGGTGCCGCCCGCGCTGCCGCGGCCCTCGGGCCGGGGCACTCGAGCGGCGCGGCTGTCTTCAGGCCGGCCGCGCGGCGGCGCGGTCGATCACCACGAAATGCTTGCGCACCGGCTCGATCACTTCGAATACGCCCTGGAACCCGGCCGGGATCACGCAGGCGTCGCCCGGGCCGAACTCGCGCGCGTTGCCGGCCTCGTCGCGGATGCGCAGGCGACCGCTGATCACGTGGAAGAACTCCTCCTTGCCGGGCGGGAAGGCGATGCGCCAGGCGCCCGGCTCACAGGCCCAGATGCCGCAATCGAAATCGCCGGACGGCGCGCCGTAGTGCGTCCAGGTGGTGCGGGCCGGATTGCCCTGCACCAGGCGGTCGGGGCGTGGACGGTCGTGGCTGGGTTCGGGGCTGGTGCGGAAGTCGACCAGGGCGGGCGGTTGCGGCTGGGGAGCGGTCACGGTGTCGGAGCGGAACGGCAGATGGCGGGCGGGGCCGCGGGCCGACAGTTTACCGCCTGCCGCGCCCGCCGCGCCCGGCCCGTCCGCTTCAGTTCAGCGCCGTGCTGAGCTGGCGGCGCCAGCGCGATACCGCGTCCGGCCGGTCGGCCATCAGGTCGAACACCGCCAGCATGGTCTTGCGCGCCACGCCGTCCTCATAGGCGCGGTCGGCACGCACGATGGCCAGCAACTGCTCCAGCGCCGCCTCGTAGTCATGGTGGGCGATGTGCTGGCGGGCCAGGTCCAGGCGCGCGGCCAGGTCGCCCGGGTCGGCGGCGACGCGGGCGGACAGCACCGAAGCATCGGGCAGGGCCGAGGCCTCGCGCACGGTCTGCAGCCGCGTGCGCAGGGCGTCATAGCCGTCTTGCTGCGGCGCGCGCGCCGACAGCATGCCGAATTCGGCCTCGGCCTCGGCAATCGCGTTGCCGTCGAGCAGGAAGCCGGCATATTCGATGCGCGCTGCATCCGCGCCCGGGTCGAGCGCCAGTGCGGCCTGGAAGGCCGCCAGCGCCGCCTCGCGCTGGCCGTCCGCCGCCAGTTCACGTGCCTGGCGCAGCGCCAGCGCGCTGGGCGCCGGCGTCACGCGTGCCAGGAACTCGCGCAGCCCGCTCTCGGGCAGCACACCGACGAACTGGTCCACCGGCTTGCCATCCACGAAGGCGATCACATGTGGAATGCTGCGCACGCCGAAGTGCGCCGCGAGTGGCTGGTGCTCGTCCACGTTGATCTTGACCAGCTTCCACTTGCCGGCTGCCTCGTGCTCCAGCTTTTCCAGCATCGGGCCCAGCGTGCGGCAGGGGCCGCACCAGGGCGCCCAGAAATCCACCAGTACCGGTACCTGGCGCGACATCTCGATGACGTCGGCTTCGAAGGTCTGCAGGGTCGTGTCGCTCATCTCGCTTCTCGGTTCTCGTCTTGCGGCGGGCCGTGGCCCTCCTGTCTTCCCCCTATTCTGGGGGCGCCGGCGTCATTTGCAAGCCGCCGGGGGTCGGGTCGGGCAGGGCCGGGCAGCTACCGATTGAAAATAGAACGGTCGTTCGGTTATATTGCTTGACCGGATTCGTCAATATCGGGTCGCCCGACCTACTAGGAGACATGATGCAGAACAAACAGCCCGCGCGTCCGCACCTGCAGTTCTGGCCCAAGCGCGTGCCGACCGAGATCGTCCTGCCGGAGACCTCGCTCTGGTACAACCTGGAGGTCTCGGCCCACCGCTATGCCGACAAGGCGGCGATCCGCTATTTCGGCAATGCCATCACCTTCCGCGCGCTGCGCGAGCAGGCCGAGGCGCTGGCCGGCTGGCTGCAGCACAAGGCCGGCGTCAAGAAGGGCGACCGCGTGCTGCTGTACATGCAGAACTGCCCGCAGTTCATCATCAGCTACTACGCCATCCTGCGCGCCGATGCGGTGGTGGTGCCGGTCAACCCGATGAACCGGGCCGAGGAATTCAAGCACTACGTGACCGATGCCCAGGCGCGCGTGGCCATCTGCACGGCCGACCTGGCCGCCGGCGCCGCCGCGGCCGATGCCGAACTGCCCGCCGAACAGCGCCTCCAGCACCTGCTGGTCACGCAATATGCCGATGCGTTGCCGCCGGCCCACGAGCATCCCGAGGACGCTCCGCCGGCCTGGCTGACCGCGACGCACGCGCTGCCGCCCGGCGCCACCGCCTGGCAGGATGCGCTGGCCGGCGCACCGGCGCCGCGCGAGCACACCGCCGGACCGGACGACATGGCGGTGATGCCCTACACCTCGGGCACCACCGGCTTCCCCAAGGGCTGCATCCATACCCACCGCTCGGTGATGCACAACGTCGTCGGCGGCTCCACCTGGTCGGGCAGCGGCGCCGAGTCGGTGATCCTGTCGGTGCTGCCGCTGTTCCACGTGACCGGCATGCAGTACGGCATGAACGGGCCCATCTTCAGCGGTGCCACCGTGGTGATGCTGCCGCGCTGGGATCGCGAGGTGGCCGGCCGGTTGATTTCGCGCTACCAGGTCACGCACTGGACCAACATCCCGACCATGGTCATCGATTTCCTGGCCAGCCCGAACCTGGAGCAGTTCGACCTGTCCAGCCTGCGCTATATCGGCGGCGGCGGCGCGGCCATGCCGCAGGCCGTGGCCGAGCGTTTGAAACAGCAGTTCGGCCTGAGCTACCTGGAGGGCTACGGCTTGTCGGAGACCATGGCGCCGACGCACAGCAATCCCTCCGAGCGGCCCAAGCTGCAGTGCCTGGGCGTGCCGACCTTCAACACCGAGGCGCGCGTGATCGATCCCGTCACGCTCGCCGAACTGCCGCCCAACGAGATCGGCGAGATCATCGTCAGCGGCCCGCAGGTGTTCAAGGGCTACTGGGGCAAGCCGGAGGCGACCAAGGAGGCCTTCATCGAGTTCGAGGGGCGCACCTATTTCCGCACCGGCGACCTGGGCCGCATGGACGAGGAAGGCTATTACTTCATCACCGACCGCCTCAAGCGCATGATCAACGCGTCCGGCTTCAAGGTGTGGCCGGCCGAGGTGGAGAACCTGCTGTACAAGCATCCCGACATCCAGGAAGCCTGCATCATCGGCACGCGCGACCCCTACCGCGGCGAGACTGTCAAGGCCGTGGTGGTGCTGCGTGCCCATGCCAAGGGCAAGACCACCGAGGAGCAGATCGTCGAGTGGGCCAAGGAGAACATGGCGGCCTACAAGTATCCGCGCGTGGTCGAGTTCGTCGATGCGCTGCCCAAGTCGGGCACGGGCAAGGTGATGTGGCGCCAGCTGCAGGAAACCGAGAACGCGCGCGCAGCCGCCCAGGGCAAGGCCACCTCCGCCTGACGGCCCTGGGGGCCCCGGGCCGGCGGCGCCGCGCCGCCGCCGGCCCGTCAGTGCCCGCGCACGCGCATCAGGCTCTTCACGATGGTCTTGTAGCCACGCTCGCGCGCATGGCGCGTCGGCGTGTTGCCTTCGCGGTCGGCAAGGTTGGGGTCGGCGCCGGCATCGAGCAGCAGCTGCACGATGTCCTCGTAGCGCTGGCTGCCGTCGCCCAGGATGATGGCCTCCAGCAGGGCCGTCCAGCCGAGCTGGTTGACGTGGTCGACCGGCACGCCCGCCTGCAGCAGCAGCTTGACCACGTCCACGTGGCCATGCTCACTGGCGGCGATCAGCGCGGTGCCGTCATAGCGGTCGGTGCTGCGCAGGTCGGCCCCGTGGGCGATCTCCAGCCGCACCAGGTCGGCCTGTCCGCTCGACGCCGACTGCAGGAAAGGGCTGTTGGCCTCGCCGTCCTTGCGGTTGACATCGGCGCCGGCCAGGATCAGCACGCGTGCCACTTCCTTGTGCTGGCCGTAGATGGACGCCAGCAGTGCGCTGCGTCCGCGTTCGTCCACCGCCTGCGCCGATGCGCCAGCCGTCAGCAGGCGGGTCACCAGTTCGAGGTCGCCCGCGGCGGAGGCCGTGATCAGGTTGCGGTCGAGCGTGGAGATGCCGCCGCGCAGGGGATGGTGGTTGAGCGCCGGCGCGGCGTGCAAGCCGGCCGGTGCCGCGCTGGCCGGCGCGCGCGCGGCCTGGGACGAGCCGCCCGGGCTGGCGATCAGGCCGCTGCCCATCAGCAGTCCGGCCAGGCCGAGGACCTCGGCCAGCATCAGGCTGCGGGAACGGACGGCGGCGCGCGGCATGGCGATCCCGTCTCTCAGCCGGCTGCCGCCACGCACGAGCCGGCGGCGCTGTCCTCGTGCTGCAAGCGGCGCCACAGCCGGTCCAGGTAGGGGTCGCCGACGCCGTTGGTGGCCAGGCCGAGCATGGTCTGCTGCAGGTATTCGCGCGCCGGGCCGTACAGGCCGCAAGCATGCCGCAGGCAGTCCACCACGCGCTCGTCGGGCAGGCGTCCGGCATAGGCTTCGTGTGCGCGGTTCATCACGAAGGCCAAGGCTCGCTGGGGCCGGCCGGCGAACTCGCCGCCGATGCGCACGCGCAGCCAGCGCGGGTGATAGGCGCCGGTCATCATCTCGCGGCGCCAGAGCACGCGGAATTCCTGCTCGATCACATGGCGCGGGATGCGGAAGACCATGCCGTGGCAGCTGCCGCCGCGGTCCAGGCCCAGCACCAGGCCGGGGTTGTCCCAGGTGCCGCGATTGATGCGGGAGTAGAGGTAGAAACCGCGATGGTAGCCATGCGCGGTGGCGACGCGGCGGTCGGTGTGGACCACCATCGGGTTCCAGATCAGGGAGCCGTAGCCGAACAGCCAGACGTCACCGTCCAGCGCTCCCGGATCGGGATGCCGTACCAGGGTCTCGTGCAGCGAACTCTCGAGCGCTTCCTCGGGCAGCAGGGAGGCAGCCACCGGCGTGCTGCACAGCGTTGCGCGCAGCCGATCTGCTTCGAGATCCTGTCGGGTGATGGCCATGCTGCAAGCATAATGCAAAGGCGGTCGGGATGCGGCAGCCAAACCACTTCGCGGCAGCGGAAATCGTGCCGGGACGCACACGTCTGTCGGTCCTGGACAACGCTCGGGCCCGCGAAGCGGGACGGCCGCGCGGCTCCGGCCGGCCGGAACCAGGCCGACGCCTGGCAGGCAGGGTCCGGTGGGCTGGCCGCCGTGGCCCGGCTGTCCGTACAATGGGGGCCTCAACCAGGAGAACACGCAATGGCGCGTACGCTAACGGTGGTTTTCGGCAACGGCAAGGAATTCGCGTTCACGGTCGGCGATGCCGAACTGGCGGCGCTCAGCGAGGAGGCGGGCTGGCGCTGGTTCGACCGCGAGTATGCGGAGCTGGATTGCCAGGCCTCCAGTCCGGTGGGCAAGGTGCTGGTGATCGACAAGATACTCAGCGTCGCCAAGTTCTCCGGCGAATCGCGCTTCACCGAAGATGCCGCCTGGGCGGCGAACTATGCCCGTCATGCGGCGCGCCTGCTCGACCGGGACAAGGTGCGGGTCGACGTCAGCAACGCCGCGATCAGCTTCTGAGCGCCGCCGCGGTATGGCGCGGGGGCTGGCCGGCCCGCTTGGCCGGCACCCCTGCGCCGGTGCCGGATCAGACCGACAGCAGTTCCACTTCGAACAGCAGCGTGGCGTTGGGGGGGATCACGCCGCCCGCGCCGCGCGCGCCGTAGCCCAGGTCGGCCGGGATCACCAGGCGGCGGGTACCGCCCACCTTCATGCCCTGCACACCTTCGTCCCAGCCGCGGATCACGTGGCCGGCGCCCAGCGGGAAGACGAAGGGGTCGTTGCGGTCCTTGCTCGAATCGAACTTGCGGCCGGCCTGGCCGTTCTCGTAGAGCCAGCCGGTGTAGTGCACGGTCACGTGCTTGCCGGCGGTGGCCTCGGTGCCCGCGCCGATCACGGTGTCTTCGAACTGCAGGCCGGAGGGAGTCGTTTGCATGGTGGTTTCCTTGATTGCCTCGGTTGGCGTCATCGGCGGCGGGACCGGATGTCCCGCCGGGTTCAAGCGTCGGCGCGCTGGAGCGCGTCGAGCGTCAGCTGCACGTTGCGGTCGTCGCTGCTGACCCAGATCTCGCCGTCCTGGATCGTCACCGTCAGCCGCATGGCGCGCTCGGCCATGCCGGCCAGCGCCTCTACCGCGTCATCGTGCACATTGTAGATGGTGACGTTGCGCAGCTTGCCCGCCTTGCCGGCGATGCTCTTCCACCACTCGCGCGCGCTCGCGCCCTGGTAGGTGAAGACCGTGACGCGGCGTGCACGCGCCGCGGCGCGCTTGAGCCGCGTCTCGTCCGGCTGGCCCAGGTCGATCCAGTGCACGATCTCGCCGGTCAGGTCCTTGTCCCACAGGTCCGGTTCGTCGGGTTCGTCCAGCCCGCGCGTGAAGGCCAGCGTCTCGCTGGCCTCGCAGGCGAAGGCGAGCACGCGCACCATCATGCGCGCGTCGTTTTCCGACGGATGCCGGGCGATGGTCAGCGCGTGGCTGCCGTAGTAGGGGCGGTCCATGTCAGAGATGGACAACTCGGCCTTGAAGATGGTGGACTTGAGCGCCATGGGCGGATTGCGGCGGTGTGGCCTGCGACGATGCGAAAGGCCGCATCATACGCGAAACCTGCGGCGAAACCTGCGGCGGGCCGGCGCGGAGCCCGGCTAGCGGGCCGGCTGGCTGTCCGATGCGGGTGACGCGGGCGATATGGGTGGCATGGCCGGCGCCTCGGCCGGCCCCGCCGGCGTCGCTTCGATGGCGATCTGCAGCGTTACCATGTCGCCGACATCGGGCAGGAAGCGCGTCATGCCGAAGGCGCTGCGCGAGAGGGTGAGGCGGAAGTCGCCGCCGCAGGCTTCGCGGCGGATCCCGAACACGGCTTCCTCGCCGCAGCTGAAACGCTCGGCCTCGAGGCGCACCGGGTGCGTGACGCCGTGCAGGCTGAGCTCGCCCTCGACGGCTACCAGCCGGCCCTGTTCGACGATGAAGCGCTGCGCGCGCAGGCGCGCGTACGGGAAGCCCTGGGCATCGAGGAACTGTGGCGAGCGCAGCACGCCGTCCAGCGGCGGCAGGCCGCTGTCGACCGAGGCGGTGTCGACGGTGACGTCGAGCGAGCCGCTGCCGCTGGCGGGGTCGTAGAGGATGCGCCCGTCGATGCGGTTGAAGCGGCCGCGCACGGTGCTGCGGCCGAAATGCGTGGCGCCGAAGTAGACCGTGGTGTGCGTGCCGTCCACGGCATAGGGCCGTGCCTGGGCGTGCGCGGCGCCAGGGCTGCCGGCCAGCATTGCCAGCACGACCGGCATTGGCAGCATGCCCTGCGCGGCCGTTGCCGCGGCGACGGCCAGGCGGGGCAGCAGCCGGGTGGGGTGGCCGGTCGCCATGGCGCGCTCAGCGGACGAAGACCGGCAGCAGGAAGATGCCGATCACCGACAGGAAGCCCACGGTCCAGCACAGCGTGCGCAGCGTGGCGCGGTCGGCGAGATAGCACAGCGTGTAGAGCACGCGCGCGGCGATGAAGGTCAGCGCGAGCTCGTCGATGCGCGCCGGATTGGCGTGCAGGTAGCTGGCGCTCAGCACGGCGGCGGCGAAGAAGGGGAAGGCCTCGAAGTGGTTGCGGTGGGCCAGGTCCGCGCGCCGCGCGCGCCCGCTCTGCTGCTCCAGCCAGGCGCGCGGGTCGTGGTTGTCGTAGGACTTGCCGCCGCCCTTGGCGACGGCCACCGTCAGCACCGGCAGGATGCCCGCCAACAGCACGCACCAGAAGGCGATCGGCATGACTCCTCCTCGCCTCAGGCGGCCACGACGCGGATGCGGATGGGGCCGATGCCGACCACCTGGCCGGCGCGGATCTTGGCGGTCTTGCGCAGTTCCTGGGTGCCGTCGACGGTGACCTCGCCGGCCGCCACCAGCGCCTTGCCGGCGCCGCCGCTGTCGCATACGCCCGCCACCTTGAGCAGGTCGTTGAGGGCGATGTGCTCACCCTCGAGCGGGAAGGTGATCGTCTGCTTGCCTGTCATCTCGTGTCGCTCCTGGTGGTTCCCGCTCACTTGCCCCAGCTGTCCTTCAGCCCGACGATGCGGTTGAAGACAGGCTTGCCCGGCTGCGAATCGACACGGTCGGCGACGAAGTAGCCGTGCCGCTCGAACTGGAAGCGGGCCTCGGGAGCCGCTTCGCGCAGCCCCGGCTCCAGGTAGGCGGTGACGACCTTCTTCGACGCGGGATTGAGCGCGTCGAGGAAGTTCTTGCCGCCGGCATCCGGCTGCGGGTCGCTGAACAGGCGGTCGTACAGGCGCACCTCGGCCTCGCAGGCATGCGCCGCGCTGACCCAGTGGATATTGCCCTTGACCTTGACGCTGTCGGCGCCGGGCGTGCCGCTTTTGGTGTCGGGCAGGTAATTGGCATGGACGGCGACGACATTGCCGTCGGCATCCTTGTCCACGCCGGTGCACTCGATCACATAGCCGTAGCGCAGGCGCACCTTGTTGCCGGGGAACAGGCGGAAGTAGCCCTTGGGCGGCGTCTCGTTGAAGTCCTCGCGCTCGATCCACAGCTCGCGCGACAGCGGGAACACGCGGCGGCCCAGCTCGGGCTGCTTCGGGTGCACCGGTGCCGAGCACTCTTCGCTCTGGCCTTCGGGGTAGTTGTCCAGGATCAGCTTGAGCGGGTCGAGCACGGCCACCGAGCGCGGCGCGCGCGCGTCGAGGTCGTCGCGCACGGCGCCTTCCAGCGTGCTCATGTCGATCCAGCTGTCGGACTTGGCCACGCCCACGCGGTCGCAGAAGAGCTGGATCGATTCGGGCGTGAAGCCGCGCCGGCGCACGCCGACGATGGTGGGCATGCGGGGATCGTCCCAGCCGTCCACGCGGCCCTCGTTGACCAGCTGCAGCAGCTTGCGCTTGCTGGTGATGGCATAGGTCAGGTTCAGGCGGGCGAACTCGTACTGGTGCGGCAGCGGGTCATGGAACGTGCCGCAGTCGCGCAGCTGGTGCAGCACCCAGTCATAGAGCGGGCGGTTGTTCTCGAATTCCAGCGTGCACAGCGAGTGCGTGATGTTCTCCAGCGCGTCCGAGATGCAGTGCGTGAAGTCGTACATCGGGTAGATGCACCACTTGTCGCCGGTGCGGTGGTGATGGGCGTGGCGGATGCGGTAGAGCACCGGGTCGCGCATCACGATGTTGGGCGCGCTCATGTCGATCCTGGCGCGCAGCACGTGCTCGCCGTCGGCGTACTTGCCGGCGCGCATGTCGCGGAACAGCTGCAGGTTTTCCTCGGCGCTGCGCTCGCGGAAGGGCGAGGGCGTGCCCGGGCGCGAGAAGTCGCCACGATTGCTGGCGATCTGCTCGGCGCTCTGGCTGTCGACATAGGCCGCGCCGCGCTCGATCAGCTTCTCGGCGAAGGCATAGAGCTGGTCGAAATAGTCGCTGGCGTAGTACAGGTGGGCCTGGCCGCCGTTGTCCCAGGAGAAGCCCAGCCAGCGCACCGCGTCGATGATGGAGTCGACGTACTCGGTGTCTTCCTTGACCGGGTTGGTGTCATCGAAACGCAGGTGGCAGCGGCCGCCATAGTCCCGCGCGAGACCGAAGTTCACGCAGATGCTCTTGGCATGGCCGATGTGCAGGTAGCCGTTGGGCTCCGGCGGGAAGCGCGTGATGACGGTCGGCAGCGCCTGGCCCTGCTTGTCCTGGCGGCCGGCATAGGTGCCGGAGGCGAGGTCCTGGTCGATGATGCTCCGCAGGAAGTTGGAAGCGGCGGGGGTGCTGTCGGTGGTCTTGGGATCGTGGCTCATGGTGGCGCCGCCGGGGCGGCTGGAAACGCTGCTGGATCGTTGCTGGCCGGGCCAGCGGGTCTAGAGGCGGGATTTTACCGCGCCGGCGGGGGCGGCGCCGCATTCGTGGCCGGCACCCGCGGGCGGGGCGGCAGAAGCGGCCGCGCCGGACTAGCATGGAAGCGCGCGGGGGCCGCCATGGCGACATGGCGACGTCTTGCGGTGTTGCCTGCCGGCCACGCCGTCGCCGGCCGCGCGCCTTGCGCCAACCGATCGAGGATCCGACCATGGAATCCGCCTCTTCCCTTTCCGCCGCCGCGCTGGCCAGCCTGTGGCAGGACGCCGGCCTGCCGGGCGAGGCGCTGGCGCACCTGCGCCTGAGCGGCAGCGACCCCTTGCTGCCGTCCAGCTTCGCCGTCGGTGCGGCCGCCCAGGCCAGCCTGGCGGCATCCGCGCTGGCCGCCGCGGCGCTCTGGCAGCTGCGCAGCGGCAGCTGGCAGCCGGTGGCGGTGGATATGCGCCACGCGCTGGCCGAGTTCCGCAGCGAGCGCTACCTGCGCGTCGATGGCCGCCCGGCCCCCGAATTCCATGACAGCATCGCTGGCCTGTACCGCTGTGGCGACGGTGGCTGGGTGCGGCTGCATACCAATTTCCCCCACCATCGCGATGGCGTGCTGCGTCTGCTCGGCTGCGCGCACGAGCGCGACGCGGTGGCCGTCGCGCTGGCGCAGCTGCGGGCCGAGGAGGTCGAGCGCGAAGCGGCCGAGGCCGGCCTGGCGGTGGCGGCGATGCGCTCCTTCGAGGCCTGGGACCGCCATCCCCAGGCGCAGGCGCTGCGCGGCTGGCCGCCGCTGACGCTGGAACGCATCGGCGAGGCGCCGCCCGCCGCGCCACCGCCCCTGCCGGACGACGCGGAGGCCGCGCGGCCGCTGTCCGGCCTGCGCGTGCTCGACCTGACCCGCATCATCGCCGGCCCGGTCGCCGGGCGCACGCTGGCCGCCCACGGCGCAGATGTGCTGCTGGTCACGGCGGCCCACCTGCCGGCCATCGCGCCGCTGGTGATCGACACCAGCCGCGGCAAGCGCTCCTGCCAGCTCGACCTGCGTGATGCCGAGGACGCGCGCACCTGGCACAAGCTCCTGCACGGCGCGGACGTGGTGCTGCAAGCCTACCGTCCCGGTGCCCTGGAGGGCCTGGGCGCCGGGCCTGCGGCGGCGGCACGGGCCCGGCCCGGCATCGTCTATGTGTCGCTGTCGGCTTACGGGCATGCGGGCCCGTGGGCGGGCCGGCGCGGCTTCGATTCGCTGGTGCAGACGGCCACCGGCTTCAACCATGCCGAGGCGGAGGCCGGCGGCGGCGGGGCGCCGCGGCCGCTGCCGGCGCAGGTACTGGACCATGCCGCCGGCTACCTGCTGGCCTTCGGCGCGATGGCGGCGCTGTGGCGCCGCGCCGCGGAAGGCGGCAGCTGGCACGTGCGGGTGTCGCTGGCGCAGGTGGGGCAGTGGCTGCGCGGCATGGGCCGGATTCCGCAAGGCCTGGCAGCGCCGGAGCAACGTTTCGAGGACATCGGCGACCTGCTGATGACGCTGCCGTCGGGCTTTGGCGAACTGACCGTGGTGCGCCATGCGGGGCAGCTGGCGCAGACCCCCGCGCGCTGGGTGCTGCCGTCGGTGCCGCTCGGCACGCATGCCGCCGAGTGGCTGCCGCGCGGCTGACGCCCGGTACGGTGCCCGGCGCAAAGACGCCGCCAATACGCCGCAACCACGCCGCAAGCACGCCGCAAGCACGCCGCGCCGTACGGAGCGGGGACGGCTTCAGTACAGCGTGCCGCGCAGGCGCTCCGGCTGTGCCTCGTCGTAGGCGTGGCCGTCGATGCCGCCGCGGCTGAGGTCGGCCAGGATGGTGCCGTTGCTCGGCAGGGCGCTGCGTGGGATCTGCGCCTGCGGCGACCACAGCTGCGAGCGCACCAGCGCGCGCGCGCACTGGAAGAATACCGAGCGGATCGCGATCACCAGCACCGTGGCGGGGGCCTTGCCATCGACCTCGCAGCGCGCGATCAGCGCCGGGTCGACCGAGATCTGCGCGGTGCCGGCCACGCGCAGGGTCTCGTCCACGCCCGGCACCAGGAACAGCAGGCCGACGCGCGGGTCGGCGATGATATTGCGCAGGCTGTCGATGCGGTTGTTGCCGCGGCGGTCGGGCAGCAGCAGCGTGCGCTCGTCCAGCACCTGCACGAAGCCGGGCGCGTCGCCGCGCGGCGAGCACTCCGCCTGCCCGCCCGCCACCGTCGACAACAGGCAGAAGGGCGAGGCCTCGACGAAGGCGCGGTAGTGCGGGTGCAGGTAGTCGACTTCCTTGGCGAGCGAGGCGGCGCCCGGCTCGGCGTAGCGGGCTTCGAGTGCTTCGAGCGTGGTCAGGGTGTGTGCGGTCATGGCAGCGTGGCGGGGGAGGGGGATGGCGAGGCGCCTGCGGGACACCAGCCCGCACTCTACCGCATGCAGGTGGCGTCCGTTGCACACGCTCGCCGCAAGGCTGCCCTCATGCGCTACAGCGTGACCGTGCCGCGCCCGATCTCGATCACGCGCCCGCCGACCTGGATGACGCCATCGCGCCCGACCTGCAATTGCAGCCGGCAGGGCCGGCCGACCGCTTCGCCCTGCTCGATGGTGTAGGCGGCCGGCAGCGCGTGGCCGGTGGCCAGCAGCCAGCCGCCGAGGTTGGCGCAGGCCGAGCCGGTACCGGGGTCCTCCGCCACGCCGCCACCCTGCCGGGCGAAGAAGTAGCGCGCCAGCACGCTGCCCCGCCGTTGCTCGTCGAAGGCGAACAGATAGGCGCTGCGGCGGCCCAGGCTGCTCTGCGGCCAGGCCTCGAGGCGGCTGCTGTCGGGGCGCGCCCGCCGCACCGCTTCAGCGTGCCTGAGCGGCACCAGCAACTGGTCGGCGCCGGTGTCCACCCACAGGGGCGGGCCGGCGAGATCGGCGGCGTCCAGGCCGAGCAGCGACGCCACGGCCGCGTCGGGCAGCCCCGCCGGCGCCGTGCGCGGCTGGCCGGCATGGGGCGCGGTCAGGGTCCAGCGATCGCCCTGGGCGTGTACCGGTACCATGCCGGCCTTGAGCGCCAGGCGCAGCGAGTCGGCGCCGCGCAGGGCGCGCAGCACATGGGCGGTGCCCAGCGTGGGATGGCCGGCGAAGCGCATCTCCGCGCCCGGCGTGAAGATGCGCACGGCGGCGTCGGCCTCGGTCGAGGGCAGCAGGAAGGTGGTTTCGGACAGGTTGAACTGCAGGGCCAGCGCCTGCATGGTGGCCTCGTCCATGCCGCGCGCATCCTCGAAGACACACAGCGGATTGCCGCCGAAGGTCGATTCGGCGAAGACGTTGACGAGGCGGAAGGCGTAGGTCGGCATGGCGGGCAGGGCGTGCGCGAGGGGAGGGGAAGCGCCAGTCTAGGCCCTTGCCGGGGCGGCGCAAGCGACAGTTTTGCGCGCCGACCACAGAACAGCGCGCGGCCGGATGCGGCGCCCGCATGCGGGCGCCGCCATGCCGGTTTCAGAAGCCGACTGCCTGGCCGTCGCGGCGGCTGTCGCTGGCGGCCACGTAGCCATGGTCCGCGTCGTCGGACAGGCGCCAGATGAACTGGCCGGAACCGAAGTCCATATAAGGGTCGTCGACCGACTTGAGCTGGTGCCCGCGTTCCTTCAGTCCGGCGACCACCGCACGGTTCATGCTCGCCTCCAGGTCCACGGTGAAGTCGCGGTTGACCTTCCAGCGCGGCGCGCAGCAGGCTGCCTGCGGCTGCTGGCGGTAGTCCAGCATGCGCACGATGGTCTGCAGGTGGCCCTGCGGCTGCATGTCGCCGCCCATCACGCCGAAGCTCATCACCGGGCGGCCATCCTTGGTCAGGAAGGCCGGGATGATGGTGTGGAAGGGGCGCTTGCCGCCGGCGACCACATTGGCCGATTTCGGATCCATCGAGAAGCCCACGCCGCGGTTCTGCAGGCTGACGCCGGTGCCGGGCACGACTACGCCAGAGCCGAAGCCCATGTAGTTCGACTGGATGAAGGAGATCATCATGCCGTTCTCATCGGCGGCGCTCAGGTAGATGGTGCCGCCGCTCCTGGGCATGCCGAAGTTGAAATGGGTGGCGCGCTGCATGTCGATCAGCCGCGCGCGCGACTTCAGGTAGGCGTCGTCCAGCATCTGCCCGGGCGTGACTTCCATGCTGCGCGGATCTGCCACGTACTTGTACAGGTCGGCGAAGGCCAGCTTCATGGCCTCGATCTGCAGGTGCTGCGAATCCACGCTGTCCACCGGCAGCGAGGCCACGTCGAACTGCTCCAGGATGCCCAGCGCCATCAGCGCGGCGATGCCCTGGCCGTTGGGCGGGATCTCGTGGACGGTGTAGCCGCGGTAGTCCTTGGCGATCGGGGTGACCCAGTCGGGGCGGTAGTTGCGCAGGTCGTCCAGCGTCATGGCGCCGCCGCACTGCTTGCTGAAGGCGGCGATCTTCTCGGCGATCTCGCCTTCGTAGTAGGCGCGGCCCCGGGTCTCGCCGATCTTGCGCAGCGTGTCGGCAGCGGCCTTCATGACGAACTTCTCGCCCACGTGCGGCGCGCGGCCGTGCGGCATGAAGGTCTCGGCATAGCCGGGCTGGTCCTTCAGTTCCGGCACCGCCAGGTTCCACTTGTGCGCCACCATCGGCGGCACGGCATAGCCGCGCTCGGCGATCTCGATGGCGGGCTCCAGCAGATCGGCGAACGGCAGCTTGCCGAAGCGCTCATGCAGCGCCGCCCAGCCGGCGATCACGCCCGGCACGGTGACCGCGTCCCAGCCGCGGATCGGCCGCTTGGCCAGGCCGTCGGCCTCGGTGCCGTACTTGTTCTTGAAGTACTCCGGGTTCCAGGCCGCCGGCGCCACGCCGGAGGAGTTCAGGCCATGCAGCTGCTTGCCGTCCCACAGGATGGCGAAGGCATCGCTGCCCAGGCCGCAGGAGACCGGCTCGACAATGGTGATGGCGGCCGCCGCGGCGATGGCCGCATCGACCGCATTGCCGCCCTTGAGCAGCATGCGCAGGCCGGCCTGCGCGGCGAGCGGATGCGAGGTCGAGACGACGTTGCGCGCGAACAGCGGCGTGCGCGGGGTGGGGTAGGGGTTGGTCCAGTTGAAGTCTTGCATGGCGGTCTCGTGAGTGCTGCCTGTTTGATCGTTCGGTGTCGGTTTGGCTTGCTGTCGGTTCGCTCCCCTCTCCCGCTTGCGGGAGAGGGGCCGGGGTGAGGGCGGGCGCTGGCTGGCGGCGACGTGCTGGACAACACCGACGGCTTCGTCCTTGACCTGGCGTGTTGGACAACACCGACGGCTTCGTCTGTGCGTGGTGCCTTGCTAGACCACCCCTCTCCCCCACCCTCTCCCCATGAGGGGAGAGGGAGCCAAGACCTCGTGCTTGGCGCTCGGTGTTGGTGCGCTTGGCGCTCGGTCTTGGCACATCTCCTGGCTATGGCTTCAATCCACCACGATCTTACGTTCCTTGATCAGCTTGCCCCAGCGCGCGCTGTCCTTTTTCACCATGGCGGCGAACTGGGCCGGGGTGCCGCCGACCGGTTCTGCGCCGAGCCTGGCCAGGCGGTCCTTGACCTCGGGGGCCTGGATGGCCTTGTTGAACTCCGCGTTCAGGCGGTTGACGATCTCGGCCGGCAGGCCCTTGGGCCCGTAGATGCCGAACCAGGTGTCGGACTCGAAGCCGGGCAGGCCGGATTCGCTGACGGTCGGGATGTCCGGTACCAGCGGCGAGCGCTTCAGGCTGGTCACGGCCAGTCCCTTGAGCTTGCCGTCCTTCACGTGCGGCAGGCCGGACACGATGCTGTCGAACAGCACATGGACCTTGCCGGACATCAGGTCGGGAATGGCCAGCGCGGTGCCCTTGTAGGGAATGTGGGTGATGAAGACGCCGGCCTGTGCCTTGAAGGCTTCGGCGGTCAGGTGGACCACCGTGCCGGGGCCGCTGGAGGCGTAGTTCAATTGGCCGGGGTGCTTCTTGGCGTAGTCGATCAGCTCGGTGACGTTCTTGACCGGCAGGCTGTTGGGCACCAGCAGCAGGTTGGTGGCGGTCGCCACCTGGCTGACCGGGGTGAAATCGGTCTCGGTGTTGTAGGGCAGGCGCGGCGTGATGTGCGGGCCGATCGCATGCGTGCTGGTGGTGGCGATCAGCAGCGTGTAGCCGTCGGCGGGCGCCTTGGCAGCCATGTCGGAGCCGATCGCGCCGCCGGCGCCGGGACGGTTGTCGACCACGATCTGCTGGCCGATGCTGGTGCTGACCTTCTGCGCGATCGCGCGCGCCAGCAGGTCGGTGGCGCCGCTGGCGGGGAAGGGCACGATCAGCCGGATCGGCTTGCTTGGATAGCTGTCGGCCAGTGCCGGGGTGGCGGCCAGGGAAAGCGCGAGGGCGGTGGCGAGGCCGGTGCCGGCGCGGCGCAACCAGGGGCTCATGAAGGTCTCCGGATCGGAATGGCAGGATGGCGTGCCGATGTGCCGCAGGAGGCGCGGCGCCTGGCTCGGGATCATTATTCCGCGCACTGCCAAACAATAAAAGCTAATATTTCTTTTCGCTGTCACAAGCTTTTCTTGTGTATGCCTGGCACTGTGGCGGTGCATCGCCAAGCAGGGTGGCGGTGTCCCGCCATGTCTTGTGCCATGTCTTGTGCGTGTCTTGTGCCGTGTCTCGTCACCTCTTGCCACTCCTTGCGCGATAGCCGCGCGAAGCCGGCCGCAATGCCGCGGGACCCCGTCCGGCCGCCGAGGGGCCGCGCAGGCCGCCTGCTTTCCTCCCTGTCTGCCATGAGCACCATCCGCTTTCTCCGCACCTTCGTCGCCGTGGCCGAGCATGGCTCCTTCGCTGCCGCCGCCGGTCCCGTGGCACTGACCCAGGCTGCCGTCAGCCTGCAGATGCGCGCGCTCGAGGCCGAGTTGCGGCGCGAGCTGTTCGACCGCGGCGGACGGGTGGCGGTACTCAATGCCGACGGCCGCGAGCTGCTGCCGCAGGCGCGCCGCCTGCTCGCCCTCTACGATGAAATGCGCCTGCCGCTGGCGCCGCCGGAGGCCATGGCCGGCGCGGTCGCGGTGGGGGCGGTGGTGTCGGTGATGGGCGGCCTGTCGCAGGTGGTGGCGCGCATGAAGCAGGCCTATCCCGCGCTGGACATACGGCTGGTCGGCGCCAAGTCGATCGAGCTGGCGGCGCTGGTGGAGTCTGGCGAGCTGGATGCGGCGGTGCTGGTGGAGGGCGCGGGGCGCCTGCCTGGCACGCTGCGCTGGACGCCGCTCTACCAGGAACCGCTGGTGGCCATCGTCGCGCGCGACCATCCCGGCCAGAGCGCGCGCGAGGCGCTCGCCGCCAGCCCCTTCCTGCGCTTCGACCGCGGCCAGCGCACCGGCATGCTGGTGGAGCGGGCGCTGCGCCGTGCCCACCTGCGCGTCAACGAGTTCCTGGAGCTGAACGCGATCGAGGCCCTGGTCGAACTGGTGCGCCAGCAGGTGGGGGTGACGGTGGTGCCGTTGCTGCGGCGTGCGCGCTGGCCGGAGGACGAGGCGCTGCGGGTGCTGCCGCTGCAGGCCGGCGCGCCGGTGATGCGCACCGTCGGCATGCTGGAGCGGCGCGACCATGCACGCCGCCACGTCACCGAGGCGGTGCGCGTGGCCTGTGCGGAGCTGTTCGGCACCTGAGGCACCTGCGGCACCTGAGGCACCTGAGGCACCTGAGGCACCTGCGGCGGCCGAGCGCCGGGCAGCCGGACCGCCGGGCAGGTGAAAAAAAAGGGGGCCGTGTGGCCCCCTTCATCATCCTGGCGACCGGACCCGTGCAGCGGTCCGGGCAGGCCGGTATCAGCGCTATTACTCTTCCTGGAACGCTTCTTCGCGCTTGGCCTTGATCGAAGGCATGGCCACCACCAGCACCAGCAGCGCGGCGCCGATCAGCAGGCCGAGCGACAGCGGGCGGGTGACGAACACGCTGAAGTCACCACGCGACAGCAGCAGCGAGCGGCGGAAGTTCTCTTCCATCATCGGTCCCAGCACGAAGCCGAGCAGCAGCGGCGCCGGCTCGCAGCGCAGCTTGATGAAGAGGTAGCCGATCACGCCGAAGGCGGCGGTCTGGAACACGTCGAAGGTGGTGTTCTGGACCGAGTAGACGCCGATGCAGCAGAACGTCAGGATGGCCGGGAACAGGTAGCGGTAGGGGACCTTCAGCAGCTTCACCCAGACGCCGATCATCGGCAGGTTCAGGATGATCAGCATCAGGTTGCCGATCCACATCGAGGCGATCAGGCCCCAGAACAGCGCGGGGTTGCTGGTCATCACCTGCGGGCCCGGCTGGATGTTGTGGATGGTCATCGCCCCCACCATCAGCGCCATCACCGCGTTGGGCGGGATGCCCAGCGTCAGCAGCGGGATGAAGGAGGTCTGCGCCGCGGCGTTGTTGGCCGATTCCGGACCCGCCACGCCTTCGATCGCGCCCTTGCCGAATTCATGCGCGAACTTGGAGGTCTTCTTCTCCAGCGAGTACGCCGCGAACGAGGCCAGTGCCGCGCCGCCACCCGGCAGGATGCCCAGCGCCGAACCCAGGGCGGTGCCGCGCAGCACGGCCGGGATCATGCGCTTGAAGTCTTCCTTGGTCGGGAACAGGTTGGTCACGTGGTCGGTGAAGGTCTCGCGGGCTTCCTTCTGCTCCAGGTTCGCGATGATCTCCGCGAAGCCGAACACGCCCATGGCGACCGAGACGAAGTTGAGGCCGTCGGTAAGTTCGGGCACGTCGAAGGAGAAGCGCGCGGCGCCCGAATTCACGTCGGTGCCGACCAGGCCGAGCAGCAGGCCCAGCACGATCATGGCGATTGCCTTGACCAGCGAGCCCGACGCCAGCACCACGGCACCGATCAGGCCCAGCACCATCAGCGAGAAGTACTCGGCGGGACCGAACTTGAAGGCCAGTTCCGACAGCGGCGCGGCGAAGGCGGCCAGGATCAGCGTGGCCACGCAGCCGGCGAAGAACGAGCCCAGGCCGGCGGTGGCCAGCGCCACCCCGGCGCGGCCGCGCCGCGCCATCTGGTAGCCGTCGATGGTGGTCACCACCGAGGACGATTCACCGGGCAGGTTGACCAGGATGGCGGTGGTCGAGCCGCCGTACTGGGCGCCGTAGTAGATGCCGGCCAGCATGATCAGCGCGGCCACCGGCGGCAGCGTGTAGGTCACCGGCAGCAGCATGGCGATGGTGGCCAGCGGCCCCAGGCCCGGCAGCACGCCGATCAGGGTGCCCAGCACGCAGCCCAGGAAGGCGTACGCGAGGTTCTGGAAGGACAGGGCGGTCGAGAAGCCCAGTCCGAGGTTGGCGAGTAGTTCCATCAGGCCGTCTCCTTAACCTGCCAGGAATGCCGGCCACACCGGCATCTGAAGATTGATGCCGTACACGAAGGCGCCCATGCTGATCAGCACCAGGATGAAGGCGTTCAGGATCGCGCCCTTCCAGCTGAATTCATGGCTGGCCATCGACGACACCAGCACCAGCACCACCACCGACAGCACCATGCCGAGCGGCTTGAGCAGCAAGCCGAACAGCACCACCGAACCCAGGATCCACAGCAGGATCTTCAGGTCCCAGCGGGCCAGGTGGTCTTTCTCGCTCTTGCTCGACAGCGCGCCGGTCAGAACCAGCGAGCCGAGCAGGGCCAGGACGATGCCGAGCCAGAACGGAAAGTATCCAGGTCCCATCTTGGCGGCGGTTCCCATGGAATAGCCGCGTGCGACCCAGGAAAAGCCCAGACCGACCAGAATGAACATCAGGCCGGAGGCAAAGTCCTTTTGGCTACGTATGCGCAAATTGATTCTCCTCGAAGTAACGCTTGAAATCCGTGCGGTTTGTGCGGCGCAGCATTGCAGTGTTGCCGGCCCGGCCGCGAGGCAGGGTGGAAATTAAGGGGCATACCTTTCAGATACCTTTCGGATGTATTCAAACTTGGTCAATACAAGGGTATGTACCTATAAGACATTCGGAAACATCCGTAGGAATGGGTGCCCGAGGCAGGCCTGGCATGCGGAAAGCGTCACGGAGGCTGCGCTATCATCAGCCGGTAGTTGGCCGGTAGTTGGCCGGCCCGCCCGGGCCGGCCCGAACCATCAAACATCCCCGGGGCGCGGATTGGACAGCATCGAGCACATCATCCTGATCGGCGCCATCGTGATGTCGCTGGGCATCGTGGTGGGCGCCTTCTCGGCACGCTGGGGCGTGCCCTTCCTGCTGGTATTCCTGGCCGTCGGCATGCTGGCCGGGGTGGATGGCCCGGGCGGCATCCGCTTCGCCGATACCTGGCTCAGCTTCCTGGTCGGCAATCTCGCCCTGGCGGTGATCCTGCTCGACGGCGGCCTGCGTACGCGCTACACCACCTTCCGCGTGGCATTGCGGCCCTCGTTGTCACTGGCCACCGTGGGTGTGCTGATCACCACCGGAGTGGTGGGGCTGTTCGCCGCCTGGCTGCTCGGCATCGACTGGAAGCTGGGCCTGCTGCTGGGCGCCATCGTCGGCTCGACCGACGCGGCGGCGGTGTTCTCGCTGCTCAACAGCAGCGGTGTGCGGCTCAAGGAGCGCGTCGCCAGCGTGCTCGAGATCGAGTCGGGCATCAACGACCCGATGGCGATCTTCCTGACCTTGACGCTGATGGAGTGGATCGCCTCGCCGGCGGGCCTGTCCGCGGGCGGCCTCGCCTGGCGCCTGCTGGTGCAGTTCGGCGTGGGCGGAGCGCTCGGCCTCGGCCTCGGATATTGCCTGGCCAATGTGCTGGAGCGCGTGCAGGTGGCCGAAGGCCTGCAGGCGATCCTGCTGTGCGCCGGCGGCGCCATGGTCTTCGCCATCGTGCAGAGCGCCGGAGGCAGCGGTTTCCTGGCGGTCTACCTGGCCGGCATGCTGGTGGGCAACCGCGAGCGCGCGGTCAGCGCGGACACCATGCGCGCCATGGACGGCATGGCCTGGCTGGCACAGTCGGCCATGTTCCTGCTGCTCGGCCTGCTGGTGGCGCCGCACCGGATCTGGGATGTGGCCCTGCCCGCCGTCGCCGTGGCGGCCTTCCTGATGCTGGTGGCCCGTCCGCTGGCGGTGTTCGCCGCGCTGCTGCCGTTCCGCTTCAGCGCGCGCGAGAAGGGTTTCGTGGCCTGGATGGGACTGCGCGGCGCAGTGCCGATCGTGCTGGCACTGTTCCCGATGCTGCATGGCCTGCCCGACGCCGGGTTGCTGTTCCGCATCGCCTTCGCCGTGGTGCTGGCCAGCCTGCTGTTCCAGGGTACGACGGTGGCGCTGGCGGCGCGGCTGGCACGCGTGCTGCGCCAGCCCTATCCCGAGCCGCTGGCGCGCGCGCGGCTGCACGGCACGCGGGCGCCGGCGCTGGACCTGATGCAGTTCAAGGTAGGGGCGGAGGCGCCGGTAGAGAATGTGCGGGCCGACCAGCTGGAGTTGCCGCCGCGCTGCCGGCTGCTGACGGTGGTGCGGGATGCAGCGCTGGCCGCCCCGGAGCAGACCCTGCTGCGGGCGGGCGACCTGGTCTCGGTCCTGGCACCTGCCGCCAGCGTGCCGATGCTGTCGATGCTGTTCCAGGCGCCCGGGCCGGCGCCCGCCTGGGCCCATGCCTCGCATGACTTCCTGCTGTCAGGCGATGCCTTCCTGCGCGATGTGGCGGCACTCTACGGCAGCCGCGCGCTGACGCCGGCCGAGGCACCACTGACCCTGGGCGCAGCCATGCTGCGCGCCTTCGCCTCGCCACCGGTCGAGGGCGACGCGGTGGAGATTGCCGGCCTGAGGCTGACTGCGGTGCGCATGGAAGGGCCGCGTATCCTGCAGGTCGGCCTGCTGCTGCCGCGCAAGCCCGGTGCGCGGCCGCCGCGGGGCGGCGGCGGGGAGCCTGCGGCGGCCTGAATTGCGGCCTGGCCTGCGGCCCCGGGCCGGGCCTCAGTCGACCTTGGCGCCGGACACCTTGACCACCTGGCCGTACTTCTTCAGTTCGCGCTGGATCAGCGCGCCGAACTGCTCGGGCGTGGTCGGCGCCGGCTGGGCGCCGATGCGCGCCAGCATGGCTTTCATGTCGTCGGTCTTGAGGATGGCTACGATGTCATGGTTGAGCCGCTCGACGATCTCGCGCGGCGTGCGCGCCGGCGCCAGCACGCCGAACCAGGTGGAGATGTCGAAGCCTTCGAGCCCCAGGCCCTTGCCGGCCTCGGCGATGGTGGGCAGCTCGGGGAAAGCGGCGGCGCGCGCGGCCGTGGTGACCGCGAAGGCCTTGAGCTTGCCCGCCTTGATATTGGCCGAGGCCGAGGCGAGGTTATCGAAGATCACGTCGGTCTGGCCCGACAGCACCGACAACTGGGCCGGCGCGGCACCGTTGTACGGGATATGGACCATGCTGACATGGGCCATGCTCTTGAACAGCTCGCCCGACAGGTGGCCGGCGCTGCCGTTGCCGCCCGAGGCGTAGTCGAGCTTGCCCGGGTGCTTGCGCGCGTATTCCACCAGGTCGCGCACATTGTTGATATGCAGCTCGGCCGCCTTGCCGGGATGCATCAGCAGCACGTTCGGCACGTCGGCCACCAGGGTGATGGGCGCGAAGTCCTTGACCGGGTCGTAGGGCAGCTTGGAGAACAGGGTCGGGTTGATGGCATGGGTGGCGACAGCGCCCATGACGATGGTGTAGCCGTCCGGGGCCTGCTTGGCGACGTAGTCGGCCCCCAGGTTGCCGCCGGCGCCCGGCCGGTTCTCCACGATCACGGGCTGGCCCAGGCTGTCCTTGAGCTTGTCGCCGATGGCGCGCGCCACGGTGTCGAGCGGGCCGCCGGCCGGGTAGGGCACGACGAACTTGATCGGGCGGGCCGGCCAGGCCGGCGCGGCGGCGGCGGGCGCGGTCCAGGACAGCGGCAGGGCGGCGGCCACCAGCGCGGCGGCGAACACTTTTTTCAGCATGAGGTCTGGTCTCGATTGGAATAGCGGGGCGCAGGTCCCGGCAGCCGGGACGCGCGCCTGGAGGGGCGGGCCGGTTCTATTTGAGGCCGATACCGCGCGCCATCATCACGGCGCACAGCGGCAGCAGGATCAGCAGGTGGGCCTCGATCATGACCCAGCGGCGTGCGCGTTTCAGCTCGGCCTCGGCCGGCACGAAGCCGGGCTCGCTGCGCGCCCGCTTGCGCCAGCGCGAGAAGGCGCGGGTCGGCGGCAGCGAGCACAGCGCGATCACCACGAACACCGTCATCTTGGCGTGGAACCAGGGGTTGGGCAGGTAGAAGCCGGCGCCCTTGGCGCCGAAGAACAGGCGCAGCAGGCCGCTTGCCAGCACCAGCATGGCGCACAGGAAATAGAGCAGGTCGTAGACGGACAGCCGCTTGAGCGCGGCCGGCGTCAGCCCGGGCCTCAGCACCACCGCCTCGGCGGCCAGGAAGGTGATCAGCGCGAAGATGGCGGTGAAATGCAGAAAGGCCAGCAGGGCATCGGTCAGCATGGCTACGGTCTCCTTTGGGCGTGGCGGCGCGACGGCGGACGGCGGGGCTGCGGTACGGACTGCGGTAGGGATCCGGCGCGCGCGGCGACGGCGTGTGCGGGGCCGGCCCGGCCGCGGCTGCCGGGCCGGCCCGTGAGGCTTACCGGCGCCGCTTGCTCGTGCGGCGTATTCGTGTGACTTATACCACGCCTTTGTCGCGCAGCGCGGCAATCTGCTCCGGCGCATAGCCAAGCACGTCCGCCAGCACGTCATCGGTGTGCTCGCCCAGCAGCGGCGGGTGGCGTACCGCCTCGGGCGGGGTGGCGCTCATCTTGATCGGGCTGCCGACCAGCTTGACCGTGCCCGCGCTCGGGTGGGGCAGGTCCACGCGCAGGCCGCGCGCCTTGACCTGCTCGTCGTCGAAGACGTCGTCGAGCGTATTGATCGGGCCGCACGGCACGCCGGCCGCCTCCAGGTCGGCGATCCACTGCGCGCGCGTGCGCGGGCGCACCATCTCGGCCAGGATCGGCACCAGCGTATCGCGCTGCGCGACGCGCTGGGGGTTGGTGGCGAAGCGCGCGTCGTCGGCCAGTTCGGGGCGGCCGCCGGCATTGACGAACTTGCGGAACTGGCCGTCGTTGCCCACCGCCACGATGATCCAGCCGTCGGCCGCCTGGAAGGTCTGGTAGGGCACGATGTTCGGATGGGCATTGCCCCAGCGCTTGGGCGCCACGCCGCTGGCCAGGTAATTGGTGTTCATATTGGCCAGCATGGCCACCTGCACGTCGAGCAGGGCCATGTCGATGTACTGGCCCTCGCCGGTGCGCTCGCGGTGTGCCAGCGCGGCCAGCACGGCGATGGTGGCGTACTGGCCGGTCATCAGGTCGGAGATGGCCACGCCGGCCTTCTGCGGGCCGCCGCCGGGCAGGTCGTCGCGCTCGCCGGTCAGGCTCATGAAGCCGCCCATGCCCTGGACGATGAAGTCGTAGCCCGGGCGGGCGGCATAGGGGCCGGTCTGGCCGAAGCCGGTCACCGAGCAGTAGATGATGTCCGGCTTGACGGCCTTGAGCGAGTCGTAGTCGAGCCCGTATTTCTTGAGCTGGCCGACCTTGTAGTTCTCCAGCACCACATCGCTCTGCGCGGCCAGCGCGCGCACCAGGGCCTGGCCCTCGGGCGTGCTGATGTCGCAGGTGACCGAGCGCTTGTTGCGGTTGGCGGCGAGATAGTAGGCGGCCTCGGCGGTGTCGTCGCCGGCCGGAGTCTGCAGCCAGGGCGGGCCCCAGGTGCGGGTGTCGTCGCCGGCGCCGGGGCGCTCGATCTTGATCACATCGGCGCCGAAGTCGGCGAGGTTCTGGGCGCACCATGGCCCGGCGAGCACGCGGGTCAGGTCGAGAACGCGGAGATGGCTTAAGGCTCCCATGACGGCAGGCAGGAATCGGAAACGAGGAAGGGGTGGAGGAAAGCGGCGGCGCCGGTGCGCAGCGCAGTCGAGGCGCAGCCGGCACGGGCAGGCGCCACTGTAACATCCGCGGCGGCGGGCGCAGCCTTCCTGGCCTGGGGTAAGGGCACGACAAGGCACTCGGATGCGCGGTGCCGGCGCGGCCGGCGGCCGGCGTGGCGCGCATCCGCCCGGGGCTGCCGGGGCAACTGGCTTGCCCGTATAATAAAAAGTTTGCAAATTCCATCCGACCGGCCGTTCACCGCTCCGCCGCGGGACGCCCTTGCCCCAACATGAAAGTCTCCGACATCCGCAGCAAGTTCCTGCAGTACTTCGAGTCGAAGGGCCATACCGTGGTCCGCTCGTCCAGCCTGGTGCCGGCGAACGACCCGACGCTGCTGTTCACCAACTCCGGCATGGTGCAGTTCAAGGACGTCTTCCTCGGCACCGACAAGCGCCCCTACACCCGCGCCACCTCGGCGCAGCGCTCGGTGCGCGCCGGCGGCAAGCACAACGACCTGGAGAACGTGGGCTACACCGCGCGGCACCACACCTTCTTCGAGATGCTGGGCAACTTCTCCTTCGGCGACTATTTCAAGCGCGAAGCGATCCAGTACGCCTGGGAACTGCTGACCCAGGTCTACAAGCTGCCGGCCGACAAGCTGTGGGTCACGGTGTACGAGGAAGACGACGAGGCCTATGACATCTGGGCCAAGGAAGTCGGCGTGCCGGTCGAGCGCATCGTGCGCATCGGTGACAACAAGGGCGCGCGCTACGCCTCGGACAACTTCTGGCAGATGGCCGACACCGGTCCCTGCGGCCCGTGCTCGGAAATCTTCTACGACCACGGCCCGGACGTGTGGGGCGGCCCGCCGGGATCGCCGGACGCCGACGGCGACCGCTACATCGAGATCTGGAACCTGGTGTTCATGCAGTTCAACCGCGACGAGCAGGGCAATATGCCGCGCCTGCCCAAGCCGTGCGTGGACACCGGCATGGGCCTGGAGCGCATCGCCGCGGTGCTGCAGCACGTGCACAGCAACTACGAGATCGACCTGTTCCAGGCACTGATCCAGGCGGCCGGCCGCGAGACGCATACCGCCGACCTGGCGCAGAACTCGCTGAAGGTCATCGCCGACCACATCCGCGCCTGCTCCTTCCTGATCGTCGACGGCGTGATCCCCGGCAACGAAGGCCGCGGCTACGTGCTGCGCCGGATCATCCGCCGCGCCATCCGCCACGGCTACAAGCTGGGCCGGAAGACCCCGTTCTTCCACAAGCTGGTGCCGGACCTGGTGGCGCAGATGGGCGAAGCCTATCCCGAACTTGCCGAGGCGCAGGCACGCGTGATCGAGGTGCTGAAGGCCGAGGAAGAACGCTTCTTCGAGACCATCGAGAACGGCATGTCCATCCTCGACGCGGCCGTGGCCGAACTGAAGTCCCAGGGCGGCAAGGTGCTCGATGGCGAGCTGGCCTTCAAGCTGCACGACACCTTCGGCTTCCCGCTCGACCTGACCCAGGACGTCTGCCGCGAGCAGGAGCTCAGCGTGGACGAGGCCGCCTTCGATGCCGCCATGAGCCGCCAGCGCGAACAGGCGCGCGCGGCCGGCAAGTTCAAGATGGCCGCCGGCCTGGAGTACAACGGCGACAAGACCGCCTTCCACGGCTATGACAAGCTGGTGGTCGACGGTGCCCGCGTGACCGCGCTGTATGTCGACGGCGCCGCCGTCGATGCCATGCAGCCGGG
The DNA here is from genome assembly GCF_001854325.1 of Cupriavidus malaysiensis. Taxonomy (NCBI): domain Bacteria; kingdom Pseudomonadati; phylum Pseudomonadota; class Betaproteobacteria; order Burkholderiales; family Burkholderiaceae; genus Cupriavidus; species Cupriavidus malaysiensis. The sequence goes on along the minus strand of NZ_CP017754.1, from coordinate 3,637,159 downwards.
CCAGAGCGGCGTGGTCGTGCTCGACAACACCCCCTTCTACGCCGAATCCGGCGGCCAGGCCGGCGACCAGGGCGTGCTGCAGGCCGGTGCCGCGCAGTTCGCCGTGGCCGATACCACCAAGATCCAGGCCGAAGTGTTCGGCCACCAGGGCACGCTGTCCGGCGCCCCGCTCAAGGTGGGCGACACCGTGCGCGCCGAGGTCGACGCGCTGCGCCGCGCGCGCACCATGCGCAACCACTCGGCCACCCACCTGATGCACAAGGCCCTGCGCGAGGTGCTGGGCGCCCACGTGCAGCAGAAGGGCTCGCTGGTCGACGCCGACAAGACCCGCTTCGACTTCTCGCACAACGCGCCCCTGAGCGACGACGAGATCCGCCGCGTCGAGGAGATCGTCAACGCGGAGATCCTGAAGAACGAAGACACGCGCGCCGAGGTCATGGCCTTCGACGACGCCGTCAAGAGCGGCGCCATGGCGTTGTTCGGCGAGAAGTACGCCGACGACGTGCGCGTGCTGTCGATCGGCAGCTCGAAGGAACTGTGCGGCGGCACCCACGTGCACCGCAGCGGCGACATCGGCCTGTTCAAGATCGTGGTGGAAGGCGGCGTGGCCGCCGGCATCCGCCGGGTCGAGGCAATCACCGGCGACAACGCGCTGCATTACCTGCAGGCGCTCGATGCCAAGCTCAACGAGGCCGCCGCCGCGCTGAAGGCACAGCCGTCCGAACTGGTGCCGCGCATCGGCCAGGTGCAGGAGCAGGTGCGCGCGCTGGAGAAGGAACTGGAGCGCCTGAAGAGCAAGCTGGCCGCCTCGCAGGGCGACGAACTGGCCGCGCAGGCCGTCGACATCAAGGGCCTGAAGGTGCTGGCCGCCCAGCTCGACGGTGCCGACGTCAAGACGCTGCGCGAGACCATGGACAAGCTCAAGGACAAGCTGGGCAGCGCGGCCATCGTGCTGGCCGCGGTAGCCGACGGCAAGGTCAGCCTGATCGCCGGCGTGACCGCCGATGCGACCGCCAAGGTGAAGGCGGGTGAGCTGGTCAACTTTGTCGCCCAGCAGGTCGGCGGCAAGGGCGGCGGCCGCCCGGACATGGCACAGGCCGGTGGCACCGAGCCGGCCAAGCTGCCGCAGGCGCTGGCGGGTGTCAGCGAATGGGTGGCAGGCAAGGTCTGAGGTTTTCGGGCTTGCCGGAGATGTGTTGCGGGGAGGGTGCCGCGGCGCAATAGAACAAAGGGCGCTTCGGCGCCCTTTGTGCTTTGTGGCGTGCGTGGCGGCTCTGCTGGTCGCTGCCGCGGCCGGTGCGGACGTGGTCGGCGCTGCCGATGTCGCGAGCAGGGATGGTGGGCCCCTGATGGCGGGCGGCGAGGTGGTTCGACCATCTGCCGATACCGGGGCGGATGGTCGCTCTCTACTGAATGGCGCTGGTCCTATTGCCGGGAAGTGGCCCCCGGTTTGGCGTGAGGGGCGCTGTTGTGGTTCCTGGCGATTGAAACGCAAAGTGGTCGACGTGGAGTGCCACTCCTCATGGGTGGGCCCGAGCGGACTTCACCCTGGGCCTTCCTTCGTCGAGATCCTGCTGGCAATCACGCTTGCTGCCCGGCTTGCACGGGAGCCCCAGGCCTGCAATGCAACCACGCACGCCGCCAAGGAAGTGGCGCTCCTCCCCGGTAACGGCAGATGGTCGAACTACCAAGGCCGCCTGCCATCAGGGGCAAGGCAATAGAACTCAGGAAGGTCGTAATGCCGTGATGGCCCGCCACGCGAACGGCAGCGACCAGCAGAGCCGCCACGCCCACCACAGCCGGCGACTAAGCCGGCGAGCCTGATTGCTCTGCCCCCGGCAGGGTCTGCTTTCTTTGGGTTACTTTTCTTTGCAGAACGCAAAGAAAAGTGACCGGCAGCCCCCGCAGGGGGATGTCGTACGGTCGTTGGGTCCAACCGCCAACGCCGACCAACAAAATGCGACACCTCAAGCAATCCGAGAGCGGCCGGCCGTTGGGTGCAACCGCCAACACCGCCAACACCGCTCGACAAAGCGCGACACCTCAAGCAGTCCGATAGCGGCCGGCAGTCGGGTCCAAGCCCCAATCCCCAATCAATCAATAGGATCCAGCTTAGCCACAGCCAACGCCAGCCACTTGGCACCATGCCGCTTGAAGTTGATATTGGCGCGCGCATCCGCGCCACTGCCTTCCAGCGCCGTGATCACACCCTCGCCGAACTTGTTGTGGAACACCCCCTGCCCGATGCGGAAGCCACTGCCGGCCTCGCGCTGCGCGTTCGCGTAGTTGTTGCCGCGGTCCATGCCGCCAGTGGGTTTGCTGCCAGTGAAGGGCACGTCCTCCGGCTTCTTGAACCAGTCGCGCCCCCAGCCGCCTTCGTTCTGCCGGCGCGGCTGGCTGCCGGGGCCGGCGGCGGGCGGAGTCAGCCATTTGAGTGCCGCGTCGGGCAGTTCTTCGAAGAAGCGCGAGCGCACGTGGTAGCGCATCTGGCCGTGCAGCACGCGGCTCTGCGCGAAGGACAGGTAGAGGCGCTTGCGCGCGCGCGTGATGGCCACATACATCAGGCGGCGCTCTTCCTCCAGGCCGTCCGGGTCCATCATGCTGTTCTCGTGCGGGAACAGGCCTTCTTCCAGCCCGGTGATGAAGACCACGTCGAACTCCAGGCCCTTGGCGGCATGCACGGTCATCATCTGCACCGCGTCCTGGCCTGCCTGGGCCTGGTTGTCGCCCGCCTCCAGCGAGGCGTGCGTGAGGAAGGCGACCAGCGGCGTCATCACCACCGGCAGCGCTTCCGGGTCCAGCACCTGCTGGACCTGGTCGCCCGCGGCGAGGGCCCGCGTGCCTGCCGGTTCGGCGGGCAGCACGGCGGCGAGCGCATCCAGGCCGTAGCCTTCCTCGACCACGAAGGCCTGCGCCGCCGTCACCAGTTCCTGCAAGTTCTCGATGCGGTCCTGGCCTTCCTTCTCACCCTGGTAGTGGGTGACCAGGCCGCTCGTGTTGGTGACGTGCTCGACCGTCTCGGGCAGCGTCATGCGGCGCGTGTCGGCGCGCATCTGCTCGATCAGCCGCACGAAGGCGCCGAGCGTGCTGCCGGCCTTGCCCGGCACGTAGGCGACCGCCTCGAACAGCGAGCAGTTGTACTGGCGCGCGGCGTCCTGCAGCGTTTCCAGCGAGCGCGCACCGATGCCGCGCGTGGGGAAGTTGACCACGCGGCCGAAGGCAGCGTCGTTGCGCGGGTTCTCCAGCAGCTGCAGGTAGGCCAGCGCGTGCTTGATTTCCGCGCGCTCGAAGAAGCGCAGGCCGCCGTAGACCCGGTAGGGGATGCCGGCCGAGAACAGCGCATGCTCGATCACGCGCGACTGCGCGTTGCTGCGGTAGAGGATGGCGATCTCGGAGCGGCTGGCGCCCTGTGCCACCTGGTCGCGGATCTCGTCGAGCAGCCAGGCCGCTTCGCGCCCGTCGGAGTCGGCCTGGAACACGCGCACCGGCTCGCCGTGGCCGGCGTCGGTACGCAGGTTCTTGCCGAGGCGGCGCGCATTGTGCGAGATCAGGTGGTTGGCCGAGTCCAGGATGTGCCCGTGCGAGCGGTAGTTCTGTTCCAGCTTGATCAGCCGGCGCACGCGGAACTCGTGTTCGAAGTCGCGCATATTGCCGACGTTGGCGCCGCGGAAGGCATAGATGCTCTGGTCGTCGTCGCCCACCGCGAACACCGCCGCCGGATGCTGCGTGCCGAAGCCCGCCAGCAGCTTGAGCCACTGGTACTGCAGCACGTTGGTGTCCTGGAACTCGTCGACCAGGATATGGCGGAAGCGGTGCTGGTAGTGCTGGCGGATGGCGTCGTTGTAGCGCAGCAGTTCGTAGCAGCGCAGCAGCAGTTCGGCGAAGTCGACCACGCCCTCGCGCTGGCACTGCTCGTCGTAGGCGGCGTAGAGGTCGACGAAGCGTTTGTTGAAGTCGTCGTTGGCCTCGACGTCGGCCGGGCGCAGCCCCTGCTCCTTGGCATTGTTGATGAAGTACTGCAGGTTCTTGGCCGGGTACTTCTCGTCGTCGACGTTGTGCGCCTTGAGCAGCCGCTTGAGGGCGGAGAGCTGGTCCTGGCTGTCCAGGATGGCGAAGGTCTGCGGCAGCCCGGCGTCGCGGAAGTGCGCGCGCAGCATGCGGTTGCACAGGCCGTGGAAGGTGCCGATCCACATCGCGCGCGTGTTGACGGGCAGCATGGCCGACAGGCGCGTCTGCATTTCCTTGGCGGCCTTGTTGGTGAAGGTCACCGCCAGGATGCCGGCCGGCGAGACGTGGCCGTTCTGGATCAGCCAGGCGATGCGGGTGGTCAGCACGCGCGTCTTGCCGCTGCCCGCGCCCGCCAGGATCAGGGCCGGTTCGTCGGGCAGGGTGACGGCGGCGAGTTGTTCGGCGTTGAGATTGGCGAGCAGGTCTGGCATCGGGAGGGCCTTGTGGAATGCCAGCGGATTATACCGGGCGGCCTGCGCCGGGGCGGGACGCGCAGGCCTGCCGCGGACGCGTCCGGGGCGGGGTGCGGGGTCCGGCATCCCCTCGCAGGAGGTAGGGGAAAGTGGCACCTGCATCCCTTTTCGAGGTGCACAATGCGGCTCGGATCGATTCCGGATTCGCGCCCTGGCGTTGCCGTGGATGCCGGCCGCCGGGCCATTTCGCGCACCCGCCATGCCGGCTCCCCTATAATTTGTGGTTTGCCCCGGCGCATCCAGCCTGTCCGACCCGGGGGCGCAGAATCCGACGCAATCATCGATACCCGAGCATGACCTCCCAAGACCAGTCCCTCGCCAAGAGCTTCGAACCCTCCGCCATCGAGGCCAAGTGGGGCCCCGAGTGGGAACGGCGCGGCATCGCCCAGCCGACCTTCGATCCGGCCAAGCCCGATTTCGCCATCCAGCTGCCGCCGCCGAACGTGACCGGCACGCTGCACATGGGCCATGCCTTCAACCAGACCATCATGGATGGCCTGGCGCGGCACGCGCGCATGCTGGGCGCCAACACGCTGTGGGTGCCGGGCACGGACCACGCGGGCATCGCCACGCAGATCGTGGTCGAGCGCCAGCTCGAGGCGCAGGGCGTCTCGCGCCATGACCTGGGCCGCGAGAAGTTCACCGAGAAGGTGTGGGCGTGGAAGGAGGAGTCGGGCTCGACCATCACGCGCCAGGTGCGCCGCATGGGCGCCTCGATCGACTGGACGCGCGAGTACTTCACGATGTCGCCGGAGATGTCGAAGGCGGTCACCGAGGTCTTCGTGCGCCTGCACGAGCAGGGCCTGATCTATCGCGGCAAGCGCCTGGTCAACTGGGATCCGGTGCTGGGCACGGCGGTGTCGGACCTGGAGGTGGACAGCGTCGAGGAAGAGGGTTCGCTGTGGCATATCCGCTACCCGCTGGTGGAGGCGGATACCAAGGCCGGCCTGACCCACCTGACCGTCGCCACCACCCGTCCGGAGACCATGCTTGGCGACGTCGCCGTGATGGTCCACCCCGAGGATGAGCGCTATGCCCACCTGATCGGCAAGTCGGTGCACCTGCCGCTGACCGGCCGCCAGATCCCGGTGATCGCCGATGCCTACGTCGACCGCGAGTTCGGCACCGGCGTGGTCAAGGTCACGCCCGCGCACGACTTCAACGACTACGCCGTGGGCCAGCGCCACCAGCTGCCGCAGATCTCCATCCTGACGCTGGATGCCAAGGTGGTGGCCGACGCGCCTGCCGCCTACGCCGGCCTCGACCGCTTCGAGGCGCGCCAGCGCGTCGTTGCCGATCTCGACGCGCAGGGCCTGCTGGCCGAGGTCAAGAAGCACAAGCTGATGACGCCGCGCAGCGAGCGCACCGGCAGCGTGATCGAGCCGATGCTGACCGACCAGTGGTTCGTGGCAATGAGCAAGCCGGCGCCGGAGGGCACCTTCCATCCGGGCCGTTCGATCGCCGAGGTCGCGCTGGAGGCGGTGCAGAGCGGCGAGATCAAGCTGGTGCCGGAGAACTGGAACAGCACCTACAACCAGTGGCTGGAGAACATCCAGGACTGGTGCATCTCGCGCCAGCTCTGGTGGGGCCACCAGATCCCCGCCTGGTACGACGGCGCCGGCAACTGCTACGTGGCGCGCGACGAGCAGGAGGCCCTGGCCAAGGCCCGCGCCGCCGGCTACGACGGCGCGCTGCGCCGCGAGGACGATGTGCTCGACACCTGGTTCTCGTCCGCGCTGGTGCCGTTCTCTTCGCTGGGCTGGCCCGAGCAGACGCCCGAGCTGAAGCACTTCCTGCCGTCGTCGGTGCTGGTCACCGGCTACGACATCATCTTCTTCTGGGTGGCGCGCATGGTCATGATGACCAAGCACTTCACCGGCAAGGTGCCCTTCCATACCGTCTACGTGCACGGCCTGGTGCGCGATTCGGAAGGCAAGAAGATGAGCAAGTCCGAGGGCAACACGCTGGATCCGGTCGACCTGATCGACGGCATCGCGCTCGAGCCGCTGCTGAAGAAGCGCACCACCGGCCTGCGCCGCCCCAAGGACGCGCCCAAGATCGAGGCCAAGACCAAGAAGGAATTCCCCGAGGGTATCCCGGCCTTCGGCGCCGATGCGCTGCGCTTCACCTTCGCTTCGCTGGCCACGCTGGGCCGCAACATCAACTTCGACACCGGTCGCTGCGAGGGCTACCGCAACTTCTGCAACAAGCTGTGGAACGCCACCCGCTTCGTGCTGATGAATACCGAAGGCCATGACTGCGGCCTCGGCCCGTGCAGCAACGACTGCGGCCCCGACGGCTACCTGCATTTCTCGCAGGCCGACCGCTGGATCGTTTCGCTGCTGCAGCGCGTGGAGGCCGAGGTCGAGAAAGGCTTCGCCGAGTACCGCTTCGACAACATCGCCAGTGCCATCTACAAGTTCGTCTGGGACGAGTACTGCGACTGGTACCTGGAACTGGCCAAGGTGCAGATCCAGAACGGCAGCGAGGCGCAGCAGCGCGCCACGCGCCGCACGTTGCTGCGCGTGCTGGAGACGGTGCTGCGCCTGGCCCACCCGGTCATCCCCTTCATCACCGAGGAGCTGTGGCAGAAGGTGGCGCCGCTTGCCGGCCGCGCCAAGGGCGATGGCAGCGAGAGCCTCGCCACCCAGGCCTATCCGCTGCCGGCGCTGGCCAAGATCGACGAGGACGCGGAGCAGTGGGTGGCGCAGCTCAAGGCCGCGGTCGATGCCTGCCGCAACCTGCGCGGTGAAATGAACATCTCGCCGGCGCAGCGGATCCCGCTGTACGCCCATGGCGATCGTGCCTTCCTGCTGTCCGTGGCAGACTACGTGAAGGCGCTGGCGAAACTTTCCGAGGTTCGCGTCTTCGAACAGGAGAGCGAACTGATGGCCGAAGGTGCGGGGGCACCGGTGGCCATCGTCGGCGGCAATCGTCTGCTGCTGAAGATCGAGATCGACGTCGCCGCCGAGCGGGCGCGCCTGGCCAAGGAGGTCGAGCGCATCGGCGGTGAGATCGGCAAGTGCCGGGGCAAGCTCTCGAACGAGAGTTTTGTCGCCAAGGCGCCGCCGGCCGTCGTGGCCCAGGAGCAGCAGCGCCTGGCCGACTTCGAGCAGACCCTGGCCAAGTTGCAGGACCAGCTGCAGCGCTTGCCGGCATGAACCGTGCTTGGCAGGTCAGCAGCGCCCCAATACGACAATAGGAGTCTCTGACATGGAAACCCGCGTAACCAAGGCAGTCTTTCCGGTAGCCGGGCTGGGAACCCGCTTTCTGCCCGCCACCAAGGCCAGTCCGAAGGAAATGCTGCCAGTGGTGGACAAGCCCTTGATCCAGTACGCGGTCGAGGAGGCGATGGCCGCCGGCATCACCGAGATGATTTTCGTCACCGGGCGTTCCAAGCGTGCCATCGAGGATCACTTCGACAAGGCCTACGAGCTCGAGGCCGAGCTCGAGGCCAAGAACAAGAAGGCGCTGCTCGACGTGGTGCGCTCGATCAAGCCGGCCAACGTGGAGTGCTTCTATGTCCGCCAGCCGGAGGCGCTCGGCCTCGGCCATGCGGTCTTGTGTGCGCAGAAGCTGGTGGGCAACGAGCCCTTTGCCATCATCCTGGCCGACGACCTGCTGGATGGCGATCCGCCGGTGATGAAACAGATGGTGGACCTGTACAACCACTACAACTGCTCGGTGCTGGGCGTCGAGGAGATCGCGCCGGAACAGAGCCGTTCCTATGGCGTGATCGATGGCCGCGAGTGGGATGAGCGGGTGATCAAGATGTCGGGCATCGTCGAGAAGCCAGCACCCGAGGACGCACCCTCCAACCTGGGTGTGGTCGGGCGCTATATCCTGACGCCGCGCATCTTCGAGCACATCCGCGAGCTGAAGCCGGGCGCCGGCGGCGAGTACCAGCTGACCGACGCGATCCAGCACCTGCTGGCGCACGAGCAGGTGCTCGGCTACCGCTACAACGGCGTGCGCTACGACTGCGGCAGCAAGCTGGGCTACCTGAAGGCCACGGTAGAGTTCGCGCTCAAGCATGCCGAAGTCGGGGCGGATTTCCGCGCCTACCTGCAGGCCCGCCAGTAGCCACCAGCAGGTACCGGCAGGTACCGGCAGGCCGCCAGGTACGCCGGCCCTGAAACAAAAGCCCCCGCGTCGCGGGGGCTTTGTCTTTGGGACCGGCCGCGCGGCGGTTGCCGCAGACGGACTCAGCGCCGGCGCATGTAGAACACGAAGACCTTGTCGACCTCCTGGTGCGACAGCAGCTCGTTGCCGGTCTGCTTGGCAAAGGCCTGGAAGTCGCGCGTGGCGCCCGGATCGGTGGCCAGCACCTTGAGCACCTCGCCGCTGGCCATGTCGGCCAGCGCCTTCTTGGTCCGCAGGATCGGCAGCGGGCAGTTCAGCCCGCGCGCATCCACTTCTTTCTGGAACTCCATTCCTCTCTTCCTCTCAGCTTCGCTTGCGATGTCGATCGTTCTACAGCCGGTATTGTAGCGAAGCGTCGCCGCCGCGCAGGCGCGGGTCGGGGATGTCCGCGCCGGTCTGGCGATCGAAGAAGCGCACCGGATAGCCGCGCCGGGCCAGGAAATCGGCCACGGCGAAACCGGTGCCGGCGCTCCAGATGCGCATGTCTTCCGGTGCCACCAGCTTGTATTCGGCCAGTTCCTCGGACAGGGCCACCGTGCCCGTGGCCTGCACGTGGTAGGCGATGATCAGCTCGTTCTTGCGCATGAACTCGTAGACACCGATCAGCGACACGCCCTGGGCGTCGAGGTTGGTCTCCTCCTTGAGCTCGCGTGCCACGCCTTCCTCGGGCGTTTCGTCGCGCTCCAGGAAGCCGGTCACCAGTGCGAACATCTTCTCCGGCCAGGCCGCGTTGCGCGCCAGCAGCAGCTTGTCTTCGTATTCGACCACGGCCGCCAGCACGGGCAGCGGGTTGTTCCAGTGCACGAATCCGCATCCGTGCTCGATGCAGGCATAGCGCTCGCGGCCCGACAGGGGCAGCAGTTGCAGGGGGGCGCCGCATTGCGGGCAGAATCGATAGGCTTGCATGGCTTGACTCTCCGGTCTGTTCTTGTCTCGTATCGTTGGGTTTGCGGGCTGCGTTCCGCTGCCGGTGCCGCCCGCCGCCGGCTTCAGGCGCCGCAGGCGGCGCGCATGTCGCGCGCTAGCGCTTCCACGGTCTCCGGCTGCAGGTCCCAGGAGCACATGAAGCGGCAGCCGCCGGCACCGATGAAGGTATAGAAGCGCCAGCCCTTGGCACGCAGCGTCTCGATCGCCGGCAGCGGCAGTTCGGCGAAGACCGCGTTGGACTGTGTGGGGAACATGATGCGCACGCCCGGGATGGCGGCGATGCGCTCATGCAGCAGTTGCGCCATGGCGTTGGCGTGGCGCGCATTGGCCAGCCACACGTCGTTCTCCAGCAGCCCCAGCCAGGGCGCCGAGATGAAGCGCATCTTCGAGGCGAGCTGGCCGGCCTGCTTGACGCGGTAGGCGAAGTCCTCGGCCAGCCGGCGGTCGAAGAAGACCACCGCCTCGCCGACCGGCAGGCCGTTCTTGGTGCCGCCGAAGCACAGCACGTCGACGCCGGCGCGCCAGGTCACCTCGGACGGATGGCAGCCCAGCGAGGCCACGGCGTTGGCGAAGCGCGCGCCGTCCATATGCACGCGCAGCTGGCGCCGCTTGGCGATGGCGGCGATGGCGCGCACTTCCTCCACGCTGTAGACGGTGCCGACCTCGCTCGACTGCGTCAGCGAGACCACCTTGGGCTTGGGGTAGTGGATGTCGCTGCGGCGTGTGACCAGCGCCTCCACCGCGTCCGGCGTCAGCTTGCCGTCGGGTCCCGGCGCGGTCAGCAGCTTCGAACCGTTGGAGAAAAACTCCGGACCGCCGCATTCGTCGGTCTCGATGTGCGCCAGCTCATGGCAGATCACCGAATGGTAGGACTGGCACAGGGCGGCCAGGGCCAGCGAGTTGGCGGCGGTGCCGTTGAAGACGAAGAAGACCTCGCAGTCGGTCTGGAACAGGTCGCGGATGCGGTCGCAGACCTTCTGCGTCCAGGTGTCGTCGCCGTAGGCCTGCTCGTGGCCGCTGCCGTTGGCTTCGAGGAAGTACTTGAGCGATTCCGGGCAGAAGCCGGCGTAGTTGTCTGAGGCGAAGTGCTGCATGGGTGGCCGTGGCGCTGTGGGAGGCGAGGGCCGCCGCAGGCGGCCCCGGGGACGGGGGGTGGGGCGTTTCCGCCGCGGCCCGGCTACTTCTTGTCGGCCCAGAGTTCGCCGCCGGTGGCCCAGTTCTCGCGCTTGACGTCGGTGATGATGATGTCCACGGCGCCGGGCGCGCAGCCCAGCGTCTCGCAGGTCACGCGGGTCACTTCTTCCACCAGTTTGCGCTTCTGCTCGATGGTGCGGCCCTCGAACAGTTCCACGTGGTAAGTCGGCATGGCTTGTTAGCTCCATTGATCCGGCGGGGTGGCATGCATGCCGCCGCCGGGTTGCTTGTCTCCGGCCAGGGCGGTTCAGTCCCTGTAGCCAGCGTCGATTCTATCGAGTTTGCGCAGCAGCGCGGGCCATTCGAGTTCGCCCTCGACGGCGCCGTCGTCATGCAGTTGCGCCGACGTCCTGGAGGCGACCGGCTCGGGTACCGCCACCACCGCGCCGCCGGCCTGCGCGCCGATCTGGATTTCGCAGGCCTTGATCAGGGTGGCCATCAGCACATAGGCTTCGGCCACGGTGCGGCCCACCGTCAGCGTGCCATGGTTGCGCAGCAGCATGGCCGGATGGCCGCCCAGGGAGACGGTCAGGCGGCTGCCCTCGGCGGGCGTGAAGGCCAGCCCCTCGTAGTCGTGGTAGCCGAGCCGGCCATGGAAGCGCATGGCGTGCTGCGACAGCGGCAGCAGGCCGCCGGCCTGGGCCGAGACCGCCACGCCGGCGGTGTTGTGCAGGTGCATGACGCAGTGGGCATCGGCGCGCGCCGCGTGCACCGCGGCGTGCAGCGCGAAGCCGGTCACGTTGACCGGATGGCGGCTCTCGCCCACCACCTCGCCGCGGCCGTTGATCTTGACCAGGTCGCTGGCGCGGATCTCGTCGAAGGCGAAGCCGAAGGGATTGATGAGGAAGTGGCCAGGCTCGCCCGGTACCGTGGCCGAGAGATGGGTGTAGATCAGGTCGTCCCAGCCTTGCAGCGCGGCCAGCCGGTAGGCGGCGGCAAGGTCGACGCGCACGCGCCATTCCTCGGGCGTGGCAGGCAGGGCGGCGCCCGCGGCGCGCGCGGGCTGCAAGGCAAAGGACATGGCGTATCGCTCCGGCAGCACGCCGGCCGCGGTACCGCGGCGGCGGCGAAGGCGATACTGTAGCGCAGTCCCCGCCCTTGCGCCGCGCGGGCAGAACGCGCTAGCGTGCCGACGGCAACGGCAGGACCCGCAGCATGCAGGCGAAGATCAGCGCGCCCAGCACGAGCGCGCCGGCGGCCGCCGACAACGACGAGGCGAAGCCGCCGCCGCGGGCCACCAGCGCCGTCGCCAGCGGCGGTCCGGCGATCTGGCCGAGCCCGTAGGAGGCGGTCATCAGCCCCATCAGGCGCGCGGCCTGCCCGCCCCACAGCCGGCGCGCCTCGCGCATGGCGAAGGAGACCAGGGCGGTGAAGGGCAGCCCGGCCAGCAGGCTGCTCAGGGCGAAGCCCGCCACCGTGGGCCAGACCACCGCGATGGCCACGCCCAGCGCCTGCACCGCGTAGGTCAGCACCAGCAGGCGCCGGTTGTCATGGGCAATGCCGACCCGGGTGGCCAGCAGCGCGCCCACCGTCACGCCGACGCCGAACACCGGCCAGAACAGGTCCGCCCAGACCGAGCCCGGCATGGCCTGGCGCGCGATCACCGGCAGGAAGGTGGCGGTGATGATGTAGCCGAAGCCGGCCAGCCCGTAGGCGAAGGTCAGGGCCCAGGTACCGCCGTCCAGGCGCGGCGCGCTGTCCGGGGCGGCCGCGCGGGCGCCCTCGCTGGCGGCGCGGGCCTCGGGGGTGAACACGTGCCAGACCAGGGCCGTCAGCAGCAGGCCCAGGGCGCCGAAGGCCAGCCAGCCCCAGTTTGCCTGCCAGCCTGCGGCGACCATGCCGAAGGCCGACACCCCGGTGACGACGATGCCCAGGCCGGGGCCGCAGAAGATCAGACCGGCCAGCGCCGGCTGTCCGAGTTCGGCCAGGCGGTGCAGGCACCAGCCGGCGGTGTACACCATCACCAGCGCGCTGGCGATGCCGGCCATGCCGCGCCAGACGGACCAGGCCGTCATGCCGCCGGGCGCGGCCATGGCGAAGGTGAGCAGCACGGTCAGCGCCAGGCCGAGGCGCACCATGCGCGCCGCATCGGGGCGGATGAAGAGGCAGGCGAGGGCGCCGGCGAAATAGCCGATGTAGTTCCAGGTGGCCAGCCAGCCACCGCCCGCCAGGCTGACGCTGCCGTCGTGCAGCATCATCGGCAGCAGCGGTGTGAAGGCGAAGCGGCCCACGCCCATCGCCACCGCCAATGCCACCAGTCCCGCCAGCGCGACGGCGAACGGGCCGGCTTCCCGCTCGCCGGCGGCGGCCAGCGCGGCAATGTTCCTGTCATCCGTGTGCAGCATGTCGTGTCGTCCTCATCGGTCGGTTTGCCGGGCCGTCTCAGCCGAGAGGGCCTGTGCCAACCTGTCCTTGCCATGCTACGCTCTGGCTTGCATCCCTATAAATGAATAATTAAGATCGACTACATCTTGATTTGAGATGGTTCGGGGCCTGCACCGGAAGGTTCCCGGCCATGCGCCGGCCTGTGCGCCGGCAAGGAGTCTTCACATGGACCTGGCCGCCCTGGAAATCTTCCGCACGGTGGTGGAGGCGGGTGGCGTGACGCGCGCCGCCGAGCGCCTGCACCGCGTGCAGTCCAATGTCACCACCCGCATCCGCCAGCTGGAGCAGTCGCTGGGCGTGGAACTGTTCGTGCGCGATGGCAAGCGCATGGTACTGACGCCGGCCGGCCAGACCCTGTTCGACTATGCGCGCCGCATGTTGCAGTTGGCCGACGAGGCGCGCCAGGCGGTGCAGCCGGCCAGGCCGCGCGGGCGCCTGCGCATCGCCTCGATGGAAAGCACGGCGGCGAGCCGCCTGCCGGCCGTGCTCTCCAGCTATCACCAGGCCTGGCCCGACGTGCAGCTCGAACTGGTCACCTGCCCGACGCGACAGGCCTTGCTGGCCCTGGCCCGCTTCGAGGTGGACTGCGTCTTCGTTGCCGAGCCGGTGATCGATCCCGGGCTGGTGGCGCTGCCGGCCTTCGAGGAAGAACTGGTGGTGATCGCGCATGCGCGCCACCGCCCCATCCGCAGCGCCGCGGATCTCGAGACCGGCACCTTGCTGGCCTTCGAGGCCGGCTGCCACTACCGCGCCCGCTTCGAGGCCTGGTGTGCCGGCGCTGGCGCTTCCCCGCTGCGCGTGCTGGAACTGGGCTCCTACCATGCCATCGTCGCTTGCGTGGCGGCCGGCATCGGTGCCGCCATCGCACCGCGCTCGGTGCTGGGCCTGTATCCCGAGCCGCCCAAGGTCAGCGTGCACAGCCTGGGCGAGGCCGGCCGCGTGACCACCCGCCTGGTGTGGCATCCGTCGATGGCGAGTGCTGCCCTGGACGCACTCGCCGACGTGGTGCGGGGGCATGGCAGCGACTTGGCGGCGGCCGCCTGAGCTAACCTGAGGCGGCCTGAGGCGGCTTCAGGCGACTGCGCGCGCCGCGGCGACAGCGCCGACGGATACCAAGCTGCCCGCACCGCGATGTGCCCGGTCGCCTACACTGGAAGTGGTGCCGCCACGGCATTGCGCAGCTGCGGCTGCCCGCGATGATGCCCGACTCGTTCTTTCCCTTTGCCCTGATGCGGCGGCTGGCCGTCGCCTTGTGCCTGCTGCTGGCCGCCGTCGGCTGGCTGGCGGGCGCCGAGCCGGCCGGCGCGCCGGTCTATGTGCTGCCGCTGCACGGCGCGATCGGGCCGGCCAGCGCCGGCTACCTGCTGCGCGGCATGGCGCACGCGCAGCAGGACGGTGCCCAGCTGGTCGTGATCGAGATGGATACGCCCGGCGGGCTCGACCTGTCGATGCGCGAGATCATCCAGGGCATCCTCGCCTCGCGCGTGCCCGTCGCCAGCTATGTCTACCCGGGCGGCGCGCGCGCCGCCAGCGCCGGTACCTACATCCTGTATGCCAGCCATATCGCGGCGATGGCGCCGGGCACCAACCTGGGCGCCGCCAGCCCGGTCCAGATCGGCCTGGGCGGCGCGCAGCCGGGCGGCGCCCCGCCCGCCGCGGTGCCGGGCAGCGCGCCGCAGGCGGCACCGGCCGACACCATGGAGCGCAAGCAGATGCATGATGCCTCGGCCTATATCCGCGGCCTGGCACAACTGCGCGGGCGCAACGCGGACTGGGGCGAGCGCGCGGTGCGCGAAGCGGTCAGCCTGTCTGCCGGCGAGGCGGTGTCGCAGCACGTGGCGGATCTCGTCGTGCCCGACTTGCCGGCGCTGCTGCGTGCGCTGGACGGCCGCAGCGTGCGGCTCGCGCCGGGTGGCGAGCCGCTGGTCCTGCATACCGCGCATGCGCCGGTGCGGATGCTGGCGCCGGACTGGCGCGACCGCTTCCTGGCCGTCATCACCGAGCCCAGCGTGGCGCTGGTCATGATGATGATCGGCATCTATGGACTGATCTTCGAGTTCTCCACGCCGGGCATGGTGCTGCCCGGCGTGGCTGGCGCCATCTGCCTGCTGCTGGCGCTGTTCGCGCTGCAGATGCTGCCGGTCAACTATGCGGGGCTGGCCCTGGTGGCGCTGGGTATCGGCTGCATGGTGGCGGAGCTGTTCCTGCCCACCTTCGGTACGCTGGGGGTGGGCGGCATCGTGGCCTTCGCTTTCGGCGCGGTCATGCTGATCAATACCGATGTGCCCGGCTTCGGCGTGCCGGTGGGCCTGGTGGTGGCGCTCTCGCTGGTCAGCGGGCTCTTCCTGCTGGCCATGTCGACCATGCTGCTGCGCGCACGACGGCGGCCGGTGGTGAGCGGTGGCGATATCCTGGTCGGCGCGTCGGGCGTGGTGCTGGAGGATTGCCGCGGCGACGGCTGGGCGGAGGTGCGCGGCGAGCGCTGGCGCATCCGCGGCGCGCAGCCGCTGGCGCGCGGCCAGCGCGTGCGCGTGATGCGGCGCGAGGGCCTGGTGCTGGAGGTGTCGCCGGATGCGGACGGCGGTGCCGGAGGGCAGGCGCCGGACGCGTCGCCGCCCATCGCTTCCATCGAGAAAGGAGCCTGACCATGGCCTACGGCTTCAGCTTTGGCGGTGTCGTCTTCCTGCTGGTGTTGCTGATCGCCAGCGCCTTCCGCGTGCTGCGCGAGTACGAGCGTGGCGTCGTCTTCATGCTGGGCCGCTTCTGGCGCGTCAAGGGGCCGGGGCTGGTGCTGCTGATCCCGGCCGTGCAGCAGATGGTGCGCGTGGACTTGCGCACCATCGTGTTCGACGTGCCGCCGCAGGACGTGATCTCGCACGACAACGTCTCGGTCAAGGTGAACGCCGTGGTCTACTTCCGTGTGGTCGATCCCGAGCGCGCCATCATCCAGGTGGCCAATTTCCTGGAAGCGACCAGCCAGCTCGCGCAGACCACGCTGCGCGCCGTGCTCGGCAAGCACGAGCTGGACGAGATGCTGGCCGAGCGCGAGCGCCTCAACCTGGATATCCAGAAGGTGCTCGACGCGCAGACCGATGCCTGGGGCATCAAGGTCTCCAACGTGGAGATCAAGCACGTCGATCTCAATGAGTCGATGGTACGCGCCATCGCCCGCCAGGCCGAGGCCGAGCGCGAGCGCCGCGCCAAGGTGATCCACGCCGAGGGCGAGTTGCAGGCCTCCGAGAAACTGCTCGAGGCTGCCCAGATGCTGGCGCGCCAGCCGCAGGCCATGCAGTTGCGCTACCTGCAGACGCTGACGCAGATCGCCGGCGACAAGAGCTCGACCATCGTCTTTCCCTTGCCGATGGAACTGCTCGACGTATTGCGGCGCGGGACCGGCGGGCAGTCCTAGTCCGCAGAATCATGGAAATGAGAGGGGAGGGCCATGTCATGTGGGAATCAGCGCCAGGCGCAAAGCGCAGCTATCGCACGGCGATGGCGAGCCTTTGCAGCGACGCGATGAGCCCGCATGGCATGGCAGGCACCGACCGATTTCAGTGATTCAGTGGACTAGCGGCGGGAAGGGGGGCAGGACCGGCGGCGCCGGTCCTCGCGCCGCGTGTCAGGCCGAGGGGGGGGCTTCGGCGGGCGGCACGTTGAAGCAGCCGCGGTAGGTCGCGTAGAAGGAGCAGTAGAGGATCGCCAGCATCAGCAGCGAGTACGGCGTCACCAGGAAGGACAGCACCGTCTCGGCGCCGAAGGCGCTGAACACGGCCTCCAGGAAGAAGGGGATGGCGACCATCAGCACGGCGAACAGCAGCGCATAGGTGAAGAAGGCGCCGCGGTTGCGCCAGCATGCGGTCCAGCTGAAGAACATGGCCTTCACCGGCGGCACGTTGTGCCAGGCGGCCAGCAGCGGCGCGAACCAGAACATCATCGCGATCGGCGTGTACAGCACCGCGCCGACCACCAGCGCGTAGTACATCTGCCGCACCGCCTCGGCCGAGGGGGCTTCTTCCTTGAGCAGGATGGGCAGCAGGTCGCTGACGTTGACGACCGCGCCGGCGATCAGGCTGAGCACGAACACCAGGCACGCGTAGATGCCGCCCAGCACGAGCAGGTGGCGTGTGGCCTGCTTGCCGTTGGTGCGGAACCCGGCCAGCAGCACCGTGGGCAGCACGCGCTTGTTCTGGATCACTTCCCGGCAGGCGGTCATGATGCCGACCGACAGGCCGGGCGTGGCAACCAGCAGCGCGATCACGCCGAACAGGGGCACGAAGATGGCCAGTTGCGCCGCGATCAGGTAGATGAACAGCAGCATCAGGAAGGCGAGCGGGTTCTTGCGGAACAGCCAGATACCCTGGCGGAACCAGACGTAGCCTTCCTTGGCGGGGACTTCCAGTAGTTGCATGGCGATTCGGATCCGGCTCAGGTCCAGGGCAGCGCCTGGGTCGCGAGGCGCTGGCGCAGGATGCGTTCGAAATGGGTCGGGTCGTGCGGCTGCAGGATGTCGGCTTCGCGCGGCAGGTAGAAGTCCCACAGGCGGGATACCCAGAAGCGCAGCGCGCCGGCCCGCAGCATGTCTTGCCAGTGTGCGGCCTCCGTCTCACTGAGCGGCCTCACGGCATGATAAGCCTGCAGCAGCGCGCTTGCACGCCCGGCGTCCAGGGCGCCGGTGGCGAGATCGATACACCAGTCGTTGACCGTGACGGCGAGATCGAAGAGCCACTTGTCGTGGCCCGCGAAGTAGAAGTCGAAGAAGCCGCCCAGGCGGTGCCCGCCCTGCGGCGTGTCCTCGAACAGCACATTGTCGCGGAACAGGTCACAGTGGCAGGGGCCGCCCGGCAGCGCGGCGTAGTCGGCGCTGGCGAAGAAGGCCGCCTGGTGGGCGATCTCGTCGCGCAGGAGATCGCGCTGCACCCCGTCGAGGAAGGGCAGGATCTCGGGCTCGGTCTGCTGCCACCAGGCCAGGCTGCGCAGATTGGGCTGGCTGCGGCCGTAATCCTGGCCGGCCAGGTGCATGCGCGCCAGCATGTCGCCGACCTCGGCGCAATGGCCGGCATCCGGCGCGAGCTGCGAGCTGCCGGGCAGGCGCGTGACGATGGTGGCGGGCTTGCCCTTGAGCGCGCGCAGGATCTCGCCGTCGCGGGCCGGGATCGGCGCCGGCACGCGGATGCCGCGCGCCGCCAGGTGGGCCATCAGGTGCAGGTAGTAGGGCAGCTGGGTGAAGCTCAGCCGCTCGAAGATGGTCAGCACGTACTGCTGCGTGTGCCCGTCCCGCTCCGTGGTCAGGAAGAAGTTGCTGTTCTCGATACCCGAGGCAATGCCGCGGAAATCGCGTACCGTGCCCAGGTCGTAGTCCAGCAGCCAGCTGGCGATCTCGTCCTGCGAGACCGTGGTGAATACGGCCATACTAGTCGTGTGAGGTGAAAACGGAAGCGGCGGGCGCAAGGGCGTCCGCCGCCGCGGCATGACTGCCGGAGGGCCGCCGCGGCAGTGCCGCGCGGGCTCAGAACTGCAGGTTGACCGAGGGCACGCGGTTGACCTCGTGATCCCGGATCTTGGGCGAACTGTCTTCCGGCTTGCTCATCTGGTAGCGGGTGCCGAAGCCGGACTTGACCTGGATGTCGGTCGCCTGGCCTTTGTTCCGGTACTCGCGTACCTGGGTGCCGTCACGCTCGTCGAGCTGGAAGCTCGGCTCGCGCGGCCGGTTGATCTGGGTCTTGGCCTGCGGCGCGATCGGCTGGTTGTTGATCTGGTCCAGTTCTTCCTGCGACAAGGCGTTGCCCTGGGCCTGTACCCACGCCGGCGCGGCTAGCGCCAGCACGGCGGCGGCAAGCAGCAGGGCGCGGCCGGTCGTCGGTCGCGCCGCGGGCATCGCGGCCATTCGGGTAGGGGAGTGCATTCGAGGCTCCTGTGCTGCGCGGGCGCGCCAGGCGCCGCACGGCGGAAATCCGCTGCGGCCCGGCGGCGCCGGGCTGACGCAGTGTGACAGGCTTCCATTCTAGCAAGTCCCGCCGGGCAGGAGCTGCCGCGGTGGCTTCCGATGCACCACGGCCGCCCGTGGACGGGATGCTGTCGGCCGCCTTACAGGTAGAACATCTCTTCCTTGGGCGGGATCGGCTTGTCGCCACCGCGGCGCTCGTAGTACTCGTAGACCGCTTCCAGCACTTCGTGCGGCTCGTCGACGATCTTCATCAGGTCGAGGTCGTGTTCGGCGATCAGGCCCATCGGCAGCAGCGTGAAGCGGAACCAGTCGAGCAGGCCCTTCCAGAAGCGGCTGCCGAACATCACGATCGGCACGGAGCGCGACTTGCCCGTCTGCACCAGCGTCAGCACCTCCGCCAGCTCGTCGAGCGTGCCGAAACCGCCCGGCATCACGATGAAGGCGTCGGAGTTCTTGACGAAGGTCACCTTGCGCGTGAAGAAGTGGCGGAAGCGCATGGCGATGTCCTGGTAAGGATTGCCCTGCTGCTCGTGCGGCAGTTCGATGTTCAGGCCGACGCTGGCGGACTTGCCGGCATGCGCGCCCTTGTTGGCCGCTTCCATGATGCCGGGGCCGCCGCCGGAGATCACGGCGAAGCCCGCGTCGGAGAACAGGCGCGCGATCTCGATGGTCTGCTGGTAGTACGGCGAGTCCTCGCGCAGGCGCGCGCTGCCGTAGATCGAGACCGCCGGCCGGATCTCCGACAGGTACTCGGTGGCCTCGATGAACTCTGCCATAATCGTGAACATTTGCCACGAGGCGCGAGCTTTCTTCGCCGTGGCGCGATCTTCGTCCGCCAGAGCGCGCAGGCTGGGGATCATCTTGCGCGGATTGGCCCGCAGGCCGGCGGCGCCAGCGCCGGCGCCACCGGTATTCGCATTCGCATTGGCGTCCGCGGCGGGACGCGCCGGCGTGTCAGGCTGGGTGCCGGGAGCGGTCGCGGCGCCGGCCGTGGCCTGATGGCCTTCGGTGGCGTCGGAAACGGGAGCGGTGGCGGTGCCGTCAGCCGCGGCACCAATCAATTTAGAGTCCATGGGAATGTCGGATAGTCCAAAAACACTCTTGCTCGTCGATGGTTCGAGCTATTTGTATCGCGCGTATCACGCTCTGCCGGACCTGAGGAATGGCGAGGGGCTGCCCACAGGGGCAATCTACGGCATGATCAACATGCTGCGCAAGCTGCGCAACGATTACCCGGCAGAGTATAGCGCCTGCGTGTTCGACGCCAAGGGCAAGACCTTCCGCGACGATCTCTATCCGGCCTATAAGGAGCACCGGCCCTCGATGCCCGAGGACCTGGCGCGGCAGATCGAACCCATCCACGAAGCGGTGCGCGCGCTGGGCTGGCCCATCGTGATGGTGGAGGGCGTGGAGGCCGACGACGTGATCGGCACGCTCGCGCGCGAGGCCTCCGCCCAGGGTGTGCGCACGGTCGTCTCGACCGGCGACAAGGACCTGGCGCAGCTGGTCAACGGCGAGGTCACGCTGGTCAACACGATGAGCGGCGAAGTGCTCGATCCCGCCGGCGTGCAGGCCAAGTTCGGCGTGCCGCCGGAGCGCATCGTCGACTACCTGTCGCTGATCGGCGATGCCGTCGACAACGTGCCGGGCGTGCCCAAGGTGGGCCCCAAGACCGCGGTCAAGTGGCTGACCGAACATGGCTCGCTCGATGCGGTGATGGCCGGCGCCGACGGTATCAAGGGCGTGGTCGGCGAGAACTTGCGCAAGACCCTGGACTGGCTGCCGATGGCGCGCACGCTGGTCACGGTGAAGACCGATTGCGACCTCGGTGCGGCTGTGTCCGATTTCCACTCCCTCAAGGACGTGGGCGAGGACAAGGACAAGCTGGTCGCGTTCTTCTCCCGCTATGGCTTCAAGACCTGGCTGCGCGAACTGACCGGCGAGAGCCTGCCCAGCCTGCGCGCGCAGGCCGCCAAGGGCGCCGGCGCGCGCGCGCCGCAGGCACAGGGCGGCCTGTTCGACAGCGCCCCGGCCGCGACGCCGGCCGACCCGGTGCCGGCGCCGGATGCGCCGCCCGCCGAGACCCGCTACGAGACCGTGACCACCGAGGCGGCGCTGCAGGCCTGGCTCGACCGGCTCGCCGAGGGCGCGCTGGTGGCCGTCGATACCGAGACCACCTCGCTCGACCCGATGCAGGCCCGGCTGGTTGGCATCTCGCTGTCGCTGGTGCCGGGCGAGGCCTGCTACATCCCGGTGGGCCACTGTGGTCCCGACGTGGCCGGCATCGAGCAGCACGGCCAGCTCACGCGCGAATTCGTGCTGGAGCGCCTGCGCGGCTGGCTGGAAGATCCGGCCCGGCCCAAGCTCGGCCAGAACATCAAGTACGACGCGCATGTGTTCGCCAACCATGGTGTCACGCTGCGCGGCATCGTCCACGACACGATGCTGCAGAGCTACGTGCTGGCCTCTCACCGCAACCACGGCATGGACAGCCTGGCCGAGCGCCTGCTCGGCATCAAGACCATCACCTACGAGGAGGTCTGCGGCAAGGGCGCGAGCCAGATCGGCTTCGACCAGATCGACCTGGCGCGCGCCACCGAGTACGCGGCCGAGGATGCCGACGTGACGCTGCGCCTGCACCGCGCCATGTTCCCGCAGCTGCAGGCCGTGCCCGGCCTCGAACACGTGTACCGGCATATCGAGATGCCGGTCTCGGTGGTGCTGCAGAAGATCGAGCGCAACGGCGTGCTGATCGACGCGCAGCGCCTGGCCGAGCAGAGCGCGCAGCTCGGCCAGCGCATGCTGGAGCTGGAGCAGGCCGCCTACGATGCGGCCGGCCAGCCGTTCAACCTCGGCTCGCCCAAGCAGATCGGCGAGATCCTGTTCGGCCAGATGAAGCTGCCGGTGGTGAAGAAGACCGCCAGCGGCGCGCCCTCGACCGACGAAGAGGTGCTGCAGAAGCTGGCCGAGGACTATCCGCTGCCCAAGCTGCTGCTGGACTACCGCGGCCTGGCCAAGCTGAAGTCCACCTACACCGACAAGCTGCCCAAGATGGTGAACCCGGCCACCGGCCGCGTGCACACCAGCTACGGGCAGGCCACCGCGGTGACCGGACGGCTGGCCTCGACCGACCCGAACCTGCAGAACATCCCGGTGCGCACCGAGGAGGGCCGGCGCATCCGCGAGGCCTTCATCGCGCCGCCGGGCCGCGTCATCGTCTCGGCCGACTACTCGCAGATCGAGCTGCGCATCATGGCCCATATCTCGGGCGACGAGAACCTGCTCGGCGCCTTCGCGCGCGGCGAGGACATCCACCGCGCCACCGCCGCCGAGATCTTCGGCGTGGAGCGCGAGGCGGTCAGCAGCGAGCAGCGCCGCTACGCCAAGGTGATCAACTTCGGCCTGATCTACGGCATGAGCGCCTTCGGCCTGGCCGGCAACCTCGGCATCGAGCGCGAGGCGGCCAAGCACTACATCGACCGCTACTTCACGCGCTATCCCGGCGTGGCGCGCTACATGGAGGACACCCGGCAGGCCGCGCGCGAGCAGGGCTATGTCGAGACCGTGTTCGGCCGGCGCCTGTGGCTGCCGGACATCAATGGCGGCAGCGGCCCGCGCCGCCAGGCCGCCGAACGTGCCGCCATCAACGCGCCGATGCAGGGCACGGCGGCGGACCTGATCAAGCTGTCGATGATCGCGGTGCAGGACTGGCTCGAGCGCGACCGGCTGCAGACGCTGCAGATCATGCAGGTGCACGACGAACTGGTGCTCGAGGTGCCCGAGGCCGAGCTGGAACTGGTCAAGCGCCGGCTGCCCGAGCTGATGTGCGGCGTGGCCGAGCTGCGCGTGCCCCTGGTGGCGGAAGTCGGCAGCGGCGCCAACTGGGAAGAGGCGCACTGAGCGAGGATGGGGGGCGCCGCGGCGCCCCCGGAGCGCGCCTGCGCTGTACTGCAGTACAGTTTGAAGTGACCGCTGAATCGGGAATCGAGGGCTTGTGCCCGTTGCTGCCATGCCGCAAACTGGCGTGAACGTCCGCGCGACGGTCACGACAATCTTGGGTAGGCCACATGGGTACTGAGGGAAGCGGTAGCGCGCATCGCATCATCGTGGTGGGCGGCGGGGCCGGCGGACTGGAACTGGCGACCCGCCTGGGCGACAAGTTCGGCCGCCGCGGCGCGGTCGCGGTGGTGCTGGTCGACCGCTCGCCCACGCATATCTGGAAGCCGCTGCTGCACGAGGTCGCGGCCGGCAGCATGGACCCCAACACCCACCAGCTCGAGTACGCTGCGCAGGCGCTGTGGCACCACTTCGAGTTTCAGCTCGGCGAGATGGTGGGCGTGGACCGCGCGGCCAAGACCGTGTCGCTCGCCGCCTACGTGGATGCCGACGGCGAAGAAGTGCTGCCGGCGCGCACGCTGCCCTATGACACCCTGGTCCTGTCGATCGGCAGCGTGACCCATTTCTTCGGCGTGCCGGGCGCAGCCGAGCATGCCATCGCACTCGATACCGCCGAGCAGGCCGACCGTTTCCGGCGCCGCCTGGTGTCGGCCTGCGTGCGTGCGCAGAACGGCCTCGGCCGAGCCGATGCGGACGGCCGTCCGCGCGTGGACATCGCCATCATCGGCGCCGGTGCCACGGGCGTGGAGCTGTCCGCCGAGCTGCGCAACACGGCGCAGGTGCTCAATGCCTACGGCCTGCACCGGCTCGACCCGCGCCGCGACGTCCATATCCACCTGATCGAGGCCGGCCCGCGCATCCTGCCGGCATTGTCCGAGCGGGTCTCGACCGAGACCGCCAAGCTGCTGCGCAAGCTCGAGGTGGACATCTTCACCAGCGAGCGCGTGACCGAGATCGCGCCCGATGCCGTGCTGACCGCCAGCGGCAAGCACATCGATGCCGACCTGACGGTGTGGGCGGCGGGCATCAAGGCGCCGCCGGTGCTGGCCACGCTGGGCCTGCCGACCAGCCGGCTCGGCCAGATCGTGGTCAAGCCGACGCTGCAGAGCGAGGGCGACCCCGACATCTTCGCCTTCGGCGACTGCGCGAGCTGCCCCTGGCCGGAGAAGCAGGGCTCGGTGCCGCCGCGCGCGCAGGCGGCCCACCAGCAGGCGACCTTTCTCTACGGCGCGCTGCGCGCGCGGCTGGAGGGCAAGCCGCTACCGTCCTTTGCTTTCAAGGACCTGGGTTCGCTGGTCTCGCTCGGCCATTTCAGCGCGGTCGGCAGCTTGATGGGCGGCCTGATCGGCGGCTCCATGTTCATCGAGGGCGTGATGGCGCGGCTGATGTACACGTCCTTGTACCGCATGCACGTGATGGCGCTGCACGGCGCCCTGCGCATGGGGCTGGACACCATCACGCACTGGCTGCGCAGCAAGACCCGGCCGCGCGTCAAGCTGCATTGAGGCGGCGCGGCCCGCCGCCGCGCACCGTGGACTGCCATGCCGGGCAGTCCACGTGCGTCGGAGCATCCGAGTCCCTGGGCATGCGCGCGCATGCGGCGTGGGCTTGGCATAGAATCGAGCGCTGCCGGGCCGGCTTCGGCCGGCCCGTTCCTGATCTTCCGCCAGCCCCCGATCCCGCTATCCAGGAGATGCCCGCATGCTGAAACCCGAAGTGGAAAGCCTCGTCCCCGGCCAGGCCTTCAGCCGCCGTACCTTCGTCAAGACCGCGCTCGGCTCGGCCTTTGCCGCGGCGGCGCTGCCGGTCACGGCGCAGGCGATCAAGACCGATTTCAACGGACTGACCGCGGGCGAGGTGACCATTGCCTCGGCCGGCTTCGACATGCCGGCCTATCGCGCCCAGCCCGAAGGCGGCAGCAAGCTGCCGGTGGTGCTGGTCGTGAGCGAGATCTTCGGCGTGCACGAGTACATTGCCGACATCTGCCGCCGCTTCGCCAAGCTGGGCTACCTGGCGATCGCGCCGGAACTGTTCGCACGCCAGGGCGATCCGTCGAGCTTCGGCACCATCCAGGAACTGCAGGCCAAGCTGATCTCCAAGGTGCCCGATGCCCAGGTCATGGGCGACCTCGATGCGACCGTGGCCTGGGCCATGGTCCATGGCGGCGACCCGAAGCGGCTGGCCATCACCGGCTTCTGCTGGGGCGGCCGCATCAGCTGGCTCTACGCCGCACGCAACAAGCAGCTCAAGGCCGCGGTGGCCTGGTACGGCCAACTGGTGGGCGAGCCCAACCCGCTCAAGCCGCGCAATCCGGTCGACCTGGTCGACCAGCTCGACGTGCCGGTGCTGGGGCTGTATGGCGGCAAGGACACGGGTATCACCCAGCCGCAGGTGGAGAAGATGAAGGCGGAACTGGCCGCTTCGCCGAACCCCAATGCGCGTGCCTCGGTCTTCGTGGTCTATCCGGATGCCGGCCATGCCTTCCATGCCGACTACCGGCCCAGCTACCGCGAGGCCGATGCCACGGACGGCTGGAAGCGTTGCCTGGCCTGGTTCCAGCAGCACGGCGTGGCCTGACCGGGGCCGCTCGCGGCGAGCGCCTTCCGGCCGCCGTGCCCAGCGCAGGCCGCGCAAGGATTGCAAAGCCGGTGCCGAAGTCCGTACAATGCGGCTTTTCGCTCTTGCAACAGTGTTGCGTTTCTGCCCGGGCCGCCTCGCCGGTGCGGCGCAAGCGGGCAGGAGCGCCGTTTCCAGCCGGAGGCCATCATCGATTCCACCCTTGTCTACATTCTGCTGGCCGCCACCATTTCCGGGGTCGGCAGCATCTTCGGCGCGGCACTGTTGTCCCTGACGGTGGCGTCCCGGGTGGTGGAGCGCATGGTGAGCTTCTCGGTCGGGGTTCTGCTGGCCACGGCGCTGCTGCATTCCCTGCCCGAGGCCTTCGAATCCGGCGCCGACCCGCGTGCGCTGTTCGCCACGCTGCTGGCCGGGCTGCTGGGCTTCTTCCTGCTGGAGAAGATCTCGCTGCTGCGCCACTCGCACCATCACGAAGGCGACGGGCATCACCACCACCACGGGCATGATCGCGAGTCGGCCGGCCGCAGCGGCCTGGCCATCCTGGTGGGCGACGGCTTCCACAACTTCGCCGACGGCATCGTCATCGCGGCCGCCTTTCTTGCCAATCCGCACATCGGGCTGGTGACCGCGCTGGCCATCGCCGCCCACGAGATCCCGCAGGAGGTGGGCGACTTCATCGTGCTGCTGAACGCAGGCTTCTCGAAGACGCGTGCCTTCGCCTTCAACCTGCTGTCCAGCGTATCGGCGATCGCCGGCGGCCTGGTGGGCTATTTCCTGCTAGACCAGATGAGCGGCTGGATTCCCTATGTCCTGGTGATCGCCTCCAGCAGCTTCGTCTACATCGCGGTCAGCGACCTGATGCCGCAGATGCAGCGCAAGCCGCGCTGGCGTGAGTCGTTGCTGCAGATGGTGCTGGTCGCGGCCGGCATCGCGGCGATCTACTTCATCACCAACGGCATCCACCACGAGCACCGGCACGGCGCACGCGCGGCGCACGCCGCCGCGGCGCTGGACTGAGCGCGGCACCGGTGGCCGGCACCGCGTCCGTCCGCCTGGCTCAGTTGCCGGTCGCCACCGGGCGCGCCGGGTCGGCGCACCATTCACTCCAGGAGCCGGGGTAGAGCGCGGCATCGCGCAGCCCGGCCACTTCCAGCGCCAGCAGGTTGTGGCAGGCGGTCACGCCGGAGCCGCACTGCATCACCGACAACTCGGGCGGCGTGGCGCCCAGCACCGCGCCGAACTCCGCGTGCAGCGTGGCCGCGGGTTTGAAGCGCCCGTCCGATTGCAGGTTGTCTTTGAAAAAGCGGTTGGCGGCACCCGGGATGTGGCCGCCGACCGGATCGAGCGTCTCGTTCTCGCCGCGGAAGCGGTCCGGCGCGCGGGCGTCGACCACCAGCCAGCGCGGCGACTGCAAATTGGCCAGCAGCGCGGCAGCGTCGACCGCGCGCACCAGCGGCGGGCGGCGGCTGAAGCCGCCCTGGACCTCGGGTTCCGGCGTCGTGCCTGGCTCGACCGGCAGCGCATCCGCGATCCAGGCGTTGCTGCCGCCGTCGAGCACGGCCACCGCCTCATGGCCCAGCCAGCGCAGCAGCCACCAGGCGCGCGCGGCATACATGCCGCCCTGGGCATCGTAGGCGATCACCTGCGTGTCGTCGTCCACCCCCAGCGCGCGCAGGCGTGCCGCCAGGGCGTCCGGATCCGGTAGCGGGTGGCGGCCATTGCTGCCGGTCTTGGGCCCGGACAACTCATTGTCGAGATGCAGATAGTGCGCGCCCGGCAGGTGTGCGCGATGGTAGGCCTCGCGGCCAGCGGCCGGGTCGGCCAGGTCGAAGGTGCAGTCGAGCAGCACGCAGCGGGTGCTGGTGTCGGCTAGCAGCGCCTTGAGGTCCTTGCTGGAAATCAGGGTGGTCGGCATGGCGGAAACGGTGGGTTCGGGGCGGAAGCGTGGCGAAAGTTGCGTCAGGGGACCGTCGCCCGGTCCCCTGGCCCGATGCTACACCTCGGGATGGACTTCCGCTTCGGCGGATTCCACCGGCGTAGCCGGGGTCGCGGGCTGGTCGCTGGCGGCCCGCGCACGTGTCAGCGTGGTGGCGATGCCGCTGGCGATGATCAGGGCCATGCCCAGCCAGGACAGCGCATTGAGGCGGTCCGACCAGATCAGCATGCCCCAGATGCTGGAGAAGACGATGCCGGCGTACTGCAGGTTGGCCGTCAGCAGGGTGTTGCCGCGTTTGTAGGCGCGCGTCATGGCCGTCTGTCCCAGCGTCGCCAGCACGCCGATGCCGAGCAGCAGGCCGGCACCATGCCAGGTATGCGGGCTCGGGCCGGTCCACAGCATCCAGGCCAGGCCGACCACTGCGCCGACCAGCGAAAAGTAGAACACGATGCGGCCTTCCGGCTCGCCCAGCTGGCCCAGTTGCCGCACCTCGACATAGGCCAGCGCGGTGAACACGCCGGAGATCAGGCCGATCAGGCCGCCGGTCAGCTGTTCCTTGCCGACCGAAGGCTGCAGCAGGCAGAGCACCCCGGCGAAGGACATCAGGATGGCGCCGATCAGTTTGCGGTCGGCCCCGCGGGTGCCGGCCAGCGCGGCACCCGCGCCCAGGATCAGGGCGATCCAGACCGGCGACATGTAGTTCAGCGTCATCGCCGTGGCCAGCGGCAGCATGGTGATGGAGCTGAACCACAGCAGCAGCGAGGTTACGCCGAACAGGCTGCGCTTGATATGCACCGGCATGTGCGGGGTGCGCACCGAGACGCCGCCGGAGGCGAGCACGGCCCACATGATGAGCACGCCGATGATGCTGCGGTAGAAGACGATCTCGCCGGTGGTATAGAACTCGGATGCCAGCTTGACGCCCACCCCCATCAACGAGAACGAGAAGGCGGCGAACAGCATCCAGAGCGATTGCATGGCAAGATGGGAGGGCGGGGGGCGGGCAGCGCGCGGGCGGGGCATCGTCGGCTGGGCGTCCCGTACCGCGGCATGGTCTGCCGGCGCCAGGCAGCGCCAAGTGCAGCCTGCGCCGGATGCCGAATTGTAACAGCGCTGCCGCGCCGCAATGTAAAACGGACCGCACGGGCGGTCCGTCTTTCGTGCCGGAGGGGCGCGGTGGCGCTGGCGTCCGGCCTTATCCGGTGTAACGCATGGCGCCCCGGTACCACTCGTGGAAGTGCTGCATGCCGTCTTCCATCGGTGACTGGTACGGCCCGGTCTCGCTGGTGCCGCGCTTGTAGAGCGCCAGGCGTCCGGCGTCCATGCGTTCGGCGATCTCGTCGTCCTCGATGCAGGTTTCCATGTAGGCGGCGCGCTCGGCCTCGACGAATTCGCGTTCGAACAGGGCGATTTCCTCGGGGTAGTAGAACTCCACCACGTTGCGGGTCTTGCGCGGCCCCAGCGGATGCAGGGTCGAGACGACCAGTACGTGGGGATACCACTCCACCATGATGTTGGGGTAGTAGGTCAGCCAGATCGCGCCCTGCTTGGGCAGCACGCCGTTGTTGAAACGCAACACCGCGTCATGCCACTTGCGGTAGGTCGGGCTGCCCGGGCGCTTCAGGCCCGCGTGCAGGCCCACGGTCTGCACGCTGTACCACTCACCGAATTCCCAGGCCAGGTCGTCGCAGGAGACGAAGCTGCCGAGGCCCGGGTGGAAGGGCACGACGTGGTAGTCCTCCAGGTAGACCTCGATGAAGGTCTTCCAGTTGTAGTCGCAGTCGTGGATCTCGACATGGTCGAGCATGTAGCCGTCGAAGTTCAGGTCCTCCGACACGCCCAGGCGCGCCAGGTCGGCGCGCACGTCGCGCTTGCCCTCGAACAGCAATCCGTTCCAGTTCTGCAGGGGCGAGCGCTTCAGGTGCAGGCAGGGCTGCTGCTCGAAATGCGGTGCGCCGAGCAGTTCGCCCTTCAGGTCGTAGGTCCAGCGGTGCAGCGGGCAGACGATGTTCTGGGCATTGCCGCGGCCGTTCAGCATGATGGCCTGGCGGTGGCGGCAGACATTGGACATCAGTTCGATGCCTTCCCGGTTGCGTACCAGGATGCGCCCCTCGTCCTCGGCCTTGAGGGCGTAGTAGTCGCCCACTTCCGGCACCATCAGCGAATGGGCGACGTAGCCGGGGCCCTTGTCGAACAGCCGTTCCAGTTCTTGTTGATGCAACGCCTCATCGAAGTAGGCGTCGACGGGCAGCTGAGTGTCAGCTGGCGCCAGTTTCAGCGCGGTGCTGAGATTGGACATTATCCCCACTCCCAAATGACAGGTGAAAGCAGTGAACAACCCAACCATCGAAACAAAGATCGATATGGGAAAGAGACGGACAGAGGCGGTGGGCACGCGGGGGACGCCACCTGGGTGGCGAGCCGGAAGAGGTGGCGCTCGCTTTTTCTGCCGAGCCCGGGATTGTACCCGAGCCAAAAAGTTAAGGGTCTGATTTTTTTGCCTTTTTAGCGAAAAAGTCGACCCGGGTCGTCATGGGGGTGCCGTTGTCGGCGCATTCGGAAAGACGACCGGAGCGCACAAGTCACTTTCCTCTCGTGGGGGCTCAAAGCTGCCCTTTACCGGCGTTTCCGCCATCGCGGGAGTCGGACAAGTCCGCGCTTTGGCGTAAAATCCCGGCTTCCCCTGTTGCAAGGCCAGACATGCCAAGAGAAAAGACCGCCCCGGTCCAGCCCGACGACGCCCCGGCGCCAGCAGCGCCGCCCGCCTCCTACGAGGCGGCCATGGACGAGCTGGACGCACTGGTGGCGAGCATGGAGAGCGGTGCGCTGCCGCTGGAGGAGTCGCTGGCGGCCTACCGCCGCGGTGCCGAACTGGTGCGTTACTGCCAGCAGAAGCTGGAGCGCGTCGAGCAGCAGATCAAGGTGCTGGAAGGCGAAGTACTCAAACCGATGGCCGAGGCCGGCACGCAGGCGGACACAGAATGAACGATTTCCCCCAATGGATGCAGGCGCTCGGCGCCAGGGCCGAGCAGGCGCTCGAAGCGGCACTTCCTGCCGCAGATACAATTCCGCACACCTTGCATGAAGCCATGCGGTATGCTGTGCTCGGCGGTGGCAAGCGGGTCCGCCCGTTGCTCGTGCACGCAGCCGGCGAAGTGAGCGGGGCCAGCCCCGAGGCCTGCGATGCGGCCGCCTGCGCGGTGGAGATGATCCACGCCTATTCGCTGGTGCACGACGACATGCCCTGCATGGACGACGACGACCTGCGCCGCGGCCGGCCGACGGTGCACAAAGCCTACGACGAGGCGACCGCGCTGCTGGTCGGCGATGCCCTGCAGACACAGGCCTTCGTCGTGCTGGCCGGGACGCCCGCGCTGGAACCTGCGGCACGGCTGCGCCTGGTGGGCGAACTGGCGCACGCCTCGGGCTCGGTCGGCATGTGCGGCGGTCAGGCGATCGACCTGCAGCATGTCGGTCGCGGGATGACGCTGCCCGAGCTGGAAGGCATGCACCGCATGAAGACCGGGGCGCTGCTGCGCGCGAGCGTGCGCATGGGCGCCCTGTGCGGCCGCATCGACGCGGCCGGCCTGGAAGCGCTGGACCGCTATGCCGCGGCGATCGGCCTGGCCTTCCAGGTAGTGGATGACATCCTGGACGTGACCGCGGATACGGCCACGCTGGGCAAGACCGCGGGCAAGGACGCCGCCAACGACAAGCCGACCTATGTCTCGCTGATGGGCCTGGAGCCGGCGCGGGAACTGGCCGGCAAGCTGCGCGACAGCGCCCACGAGGCGCTGTCGGGCTTCGGCGCGCAAGGCGCGCGCCTGGCAGGGCTGGCCGACCTGATCGTGCTGCGCACCCATTGATATGACAAGCCGGACGCGAGAAGCTGGCGGCCGAACCGAAACCATGACCTACGCACTGCTCAAGACCATCGACGACCCCGCGGACCTGCGCAAGCTGGACCGGCGCCAGCTGCAGACCCTGGCGGAAGAACTGCGCGCCTATGTGCTGGAGTCGGTCTCGCAGACCGGCGGCCACCTCTCGTCCAACCTCGGTACGGTCGAGCTGACCATCGCGCTGCACTACGCCTTCCACACGCCCGAGGACCGCATCGTCTGGGACGTCGGCCACCAGAGCTATCCCCACAAGATCCTGACCGGCCGCCGCGACCGCATGAGCACGCTGCGCCAGTGGGGCGGCATCTCCGGCTTCCCGCGCCGTGACGAGAGCGCGTACGACACCTTCGGCACCGCGCACTCCTCGACGTCGATTTCCGCTGCGCTGGGCATGGCCCTCGGCGCGCGCACGCTCGGCGACAAGCGCGTCTCGATCGCCGTGATCGGCGATGGCGCGATGTCCGCCGGCATGGCCTTCGAGGCCATGAACAACGCCGGCGTCTACAAGGACCTGCCGCTGGTGGTGGTGCTGAACGACAACGACATGTCGATCTCGCCGCCGGTCGGCGCGCTGAACCGCCACCTGGCGCGACTGCTGAGCGGCCAGTTCTATGCCGCCACCAAGAAGGGCATCGAGCGCGTGCTGTCGGTGGCGCCGCCGGTGCTGGAGTTCGCCAAGCGCTTCGAAGAACATGCCAAGGGCATGGTGGGACCGGCCACGCTGTTCGAGGAATTCGGCTTCAACTACATCGGCCCGATCGACGGCCATGACCTGAACGCCCTGGTGCCGACGCTGCAGAACATCCGCCAGCGCGCCCTGGAAGGCTCGGGCCCGATCTTCCTGCACGTGGTGACCAAGAAGGGGCAGGGCTACAAGCTGGCCGAGGCCGACCCCATCCTGTACCACGGCCCGGGCAAGTTCGACCCGGCCGAAGGCATCCGTCCGTCGGGCAAGCCGGCACGCAAGACCTACACCCAGGTCTTCGGCGACTGGCTGTGCGACATGGCTGCCGCCGACAAGCGCCTGGTCGGCATCACTCCGGCCATGCGCGAGGGCTCGGGCATGGTCGAGTTCGAAAAGCGTTTCCCGGACCGCTACTACGACGTGGGTATCGCCGAGCAGCACGCGGTGACCTTTGCCGGCGGCCTGGCCTGCGAGGGCCTGAAGCCGGTGGTGGCGATCTATTCGACCTTCCTGCAGCGCGGCTACGACCAGCTGATCCACGACGTGGCGCTGCAGAACCTGCCGGTGGTGTTCGCGCTGGACCGCGCCGGCCTGGTCGGCGCCGACGGTGCCACGCACGCGGGGGCCTACGATATCGCCTTCCTGCGCTGCATCCCCAACATGATGGTCGCCACGCCCTGCGACGAGAACGAATGCCGCCAGCTGCTGACGACGGCCTTCCATTTCGACGGGCCGAGCGCGGTGCGTTATCCGCGCGGCTCCGGCCCGGGCGCGGCGATCGCGCCGGCGCTCGAGCCGCTGCCGCTCGGCAAGGGCGAGGTGCGCCGCGAAAGCGCGGCGCGCAAGGGCCAGCGCGTGGCTTTCCTGGCCTTCGGCTCGATGGTGCAGCCGGCGCTGGGCGCGGCCGAAGCGCTCGATGCCACGGTGGCCAACATGCGCTTCGTCAAGCCGCTGGACGTCGAGCTGGTCAAGACGCTGGCGCGCGAGCACGACTACCTCGTCACCGTCGAAGAGGGTTGCGTGATGGGCGGTGCCGGCAGCGCGGTGCTCGAGGCGCTGTCCGAGGCAGGCATCGATGTGCCGGTGCTGCAACTCGGCCTGCCCGACCGCTTCATCGACCATGGCGACCCCGCCTTCCTGCTGTCGCAGAGCGGACTGGATGCCAAGGGCATCGAGACGTCGGTGCGCCAGCGTTTCGGCCTCGGCCAGGCGCCCGTCGCCGTGGCGACGCGCGCGGCCTGACGCCGCGCGCTCCCGGGATGCGGGGCGGCCGGCGCCATGCGCCGGCCGGATAGGCGGAATCAATCACCCGCATAGCGCGTGCGGGATTGGACCCCTCGCCGGCAGCCATGCCGGTTTTCCCTTAGAATCCCTTCCGTTCCGTGTTCGCAGCTGCGGGTTGGTGTCGTCACCCCATCCCGTGGTTTCACACTCGTTGCGTGGCATGTTGACTGCGAAAGTGCCACGACCGTAAGAATCACAACAAGCCATGCTGCGTGGTTCTGGAGGAAACCGGTAATGAATGACATCAATCCCGCCTTCGCGATGCCCGACGTGCAGTCGAGCCGCGACACGCGCCAGATCCCGATTCAACGGGTCGGCGTCAAGGGCGTCCGCTATCCGCTGTCGCTGAACACGCCGTCCGGCGTGCAGGCCACCGTGGGTACCTTCAATCTCGACGTGCACCTGCCGGCCGACCAGAAGGGCACGCATATGTCGCGCTTCATGGCGCTGCTGGAAGAGGAGCGCGCTCCGATCGACCTGCTCGCTTTCCGCGGCCTGCTCGACAAGATGCTCGAGAAGCTCGAGGCCGATGCCGGCCGGATCGAGGTCACCTTCCCGTACTTCGTCAACAAGACCGCGCCGATCTCCGGCGTGCAGTCGCTGATGGACTACGAAGTCACGCTGCTGGGCGAGGTGCGCGATGGCCAGGCCAAGGTGTTCCTGACCGCCCTGGTGCCCGTGACCAGCCTGTGCCCCTGCTCGAAGAAGATCTCGCAGTACGGCGCGCACAACCAGCGCTCGCACATCACCATGAAGGTGGAGCTGGCGGAAGACCTGCCGGTCGAGGCGCTGGTGCGCATGGCCGAGGAAGAGGCCTCGTGCGAACTGTGGGGCCTGCTCAAGCGCCCCGACGAGAAGTTCGTCACCGAGCGTGCCTACGAGAATCCCAAGTTCGTCGAGGACCTGGTGCGCGATATCGCCATGCGCCTGAACGCCGATGACCGCATCGTCGCCTATGTGCTGGAGGCCGAGAATTTCGAGTCCATCCACAACCACAGCGCTTATGCCGTGATCGAGCGCGACAAGCGCGTCGAAGAGCCGGCGCTGTAAGTCCGGCGGGCATCGCGGCGGCGCCGCGGCCAGCCTCCAGGCCCGAAAAAAGCCACCCGAGGGTGGCTTTTTTCATGGGCTCGGGGACCTGGGGGGGCGCTCAGTGCGCCGGCAGCCGGATATCGGCCAGTTCCCAGCGCGGCGTCACGCCATAACCGTAGTCGTGGCGCGCGAGCTGCGGTGCGGCCTGCAGGCGCATGGCGCCGGCGAAGGCGATCATCGCGCCGTTGTCGGTGCAGAAGGCCAGGTCCGGATAGTGGACCTCGATCTTGCGCTGGCGGCCGAGCGTGTCCAGCCGGGCGCGCAGCTGGCGGTTGGCGCCCACGCCGCCGGCCACCACCAGGCGGCGGTGCCCGGTCTGTTTCAGCGCCGCCATCGACTTGGCGGCGAGCACATCGACGATGGCGTCGACGAAGGCGCGCGCCAGGTTGGCGCGGTCCTGCTCGCAGACGTTGCTGCCCAGCTTGCGGCTTTGCGTCAGCACCGCCGTCTTCAGGCCGGCGAAAGAGAAATCGAGGTTGCCCGAGTGCAGCATCGGGCGTGGCAGCGCGAAGGCGCCCGGCGTGCCGAACTCGGCCAGGCGCGAGACTTCCGGGCCACCCGGATATCCCAGCCCGAGCAGTTTGGCGGTCTTGTCGAAGGCTTCGCCGGCGGCGTCGTCCAGGGTCTCGCCAAGCAGGGCGTAGTCGCCGATGCCGCGTACTTCCATCAACTGGGTATGGCCGCCGGAGACCAGCAGGGCGACGAAGGGGAAGGGGGGCGGTGCGTCGGTCAGCAGCGGCGACAGCAGGTGGCCCTCCAGGTGGTGCACGCCCAGCATCGGCACGTTCAGCGCGAAGCCGAGCGCGTTGGCGACCGAGGCGCCGACCAGCAGCGCGCCGGCCAGGCCGGGGCCCTGGGTGTAGGCAATGGCGTCGATGTCCCGGCGAGTGCGCCCGGCCTGGTCGAGCACTTGTTGCAGCAGCGGCAGGACGCGGCGGATGTGGTCGCGCGAGGCGAGCTCCGGTACCACGCCGCCATAGTCGCGATGCATGGCGATCTGCGAGTGCAGGGCGTGCGACAGCAGGCCGGCCCCGGTGTCGTAGAGGGCCAGCCCGGTTTCGTCGCAGGAGGATTCGATGCCGAGGACGAGCATGGGGAAAGCGTAGAGGTCGATGCGGGAAGGGTCGCGGCGCGGGCGCACCCGGGCCTGGCGAGGCCGCAGGGTAGCATACCGGCGCCAGCCGCGCTTTTCGCTACAATCTGCCCCTTCTTTGCAATCTGGGGAACCGATGGACGCTGCAGGTGCCGCATCGGCGGGGACGGCGCGCGGCGCGCGCCCCGCGGGACGCTTCGACGTGGCCGTGCTGGGTGCGGGCGCGGCAGGCATGATGTGCGCGGCCGTGGCCGGGCAGGGTGGCGCGCGCGTGGTCCTGATCGACCACGCCACGCGGCTGGCGGAGAAGATCCGCATCTCGGGCGGGGGGCGCTGCAATTTCACCAACCTGCAGGCTGGGCCGGCCAATTATCTGTCGTCCAATCCGCACTTCTGCCGCTCCGCACTGGCCCGCTACACCCCGCAGGACTTCCTTGCGCTGATGCGCCGCCACGGCATCGCATGGCACGAGAAGCATCGCGGCCAGCTGTTCTGCAACGACAGCGCGGAAGACGTGATCGCCATGCTGCGCGCCGAGTGCGACGCCGCCGGGGTGCGCTGGCAGACCGGCTGCGCGGTGGAGGAGGTGCGCCGCGAAGGCGACGATTTCCTGCTGCTGACCGCGCACGGCACGCTGCGCGCCGGCGCGCTGGTGGTGGCTACCGGTGGCCTTTCGATCCCCAAGATCGGCGCGACCGACCTGGGTTACCGCATCGCGCGCCAGTTCGGCCTCGGCGTGGTCGAGACCCGGCCGGGGCTGGTGCCGCTGACCTTCGACGGCCAGGCCTGGCAGCCGTTCGCGCCGCTGGCCGGCGTGGCCCGGGAGGTCGATATCCGAACCGGTGCCGGCAAGGCGGCGGGCAGCTTCCGCGAGGACCTGTTATGGACCCATCGCGGCCTGTCCGGCCCCGCGGTGCTGCAGATCTCCAGCTTCTGGCGCCCGGGCGCGCCGATCACCATCGATATGTTCGACGGCGAGGATGCCGCCGCCTGGCTGCTCGAGCAGAAAGGGGGCAGCCGCAAGCAGCTGGCCAACCTGCTGGCCGAGCGCTTGCCGGCGCGGCTGGCCGAAGCCTGGTGCGCCGCTGCCGGCCTGCAGGGTCACCAGCCGGTACGCGATATGACGGACAAGGCATTGCGCAAGCTGGGCGAGGCGCTCAACCACTGGCAGCTCGTGCCCTCCGGCACCGAGGGCTACCGCAAGGCGGAAGTGACGCTGGGCGGCGTCGATACCCGCGATCTGTCGTCAACGACGATGATGGCGCGCGAGGTGGCCAACCTCTATTTCGTCGGCGAGGTGGTCGACGTGACGGGCTGGCTGGGCGGCTACAACTTCCAGTGGGCCTGGGCTTCGGCGGTGGCCGCCGGGCGGGCGCTGGCCGAGGCGGCGCAGCACTCGCGCGGGGCCGCGTAGCCGCTCTGGCGATGCGGTTCGGGGGAGTTTTTTCCTAAGGGTTTTCCCTCGATTTGGCCGGCCCGAAATTGCTTGCGCATGGCTCGGAGCCCGATGCTAAACTTACGGTCTTCGTAAAACCGCTAGCCGCGCGAGTTAGCAAACTTCCATCCCCCTCTGGCCAAATGACCACCATCCGCCTCAAAGAAAATGAGCCGTTTGAAGTCGCGATGCGTCGCTTCAAGCGCACCATCGAAAAGAATGGTTTGATTACTGAATTACGGGCACGCGAGTTTTACGAAAAGCCGACGGCCGAGCGCAAGCGCAAGAAGGCCGCCGCCGTGAAGCGCCACTACAAGCGCATCCGCAGCCAGATGCTGCCGAAGAAGCTGTACTGATCGCACCTCCTGCGTCAGCATCGAAACCCGCTGCGGGCTCGGCTCCGGCGGGTTTTTGCGTTGTGGCGGTCCGTCCGAAGGCGTGGCCGCCGCCCCCCTTCCTTTCCACGCCCTTCACTACGGAATATTGTCATGTCCCTCAAAGCCCGCATCAGTGATGACATGAAGGCCGCCATGCGCGCCCGCGAATCGGAGCGTCTCGGCACCATCCGCCTGCTGCTGGCGGCGATCAAGCAGCGCGAGGTCGACGAGCGCATCGAACTGGACGATAGCGCCGTGCTGGCGGTGGTGGAGAAGCTGATCAAGCAGCGCAAGGATGCCATCACGCAGTTCCAGCAGGCGGGACGCGACGATCTGGTGGCCAAGGAGTCCGCCGAGGTCGAGGTGCTGCAGGCCTATATGCCGGCCGCGCTGTCGGAGGCCGAGGTGGCCGCCGAAGTGCAGCGCGCCGTGGCCGAGAGCGGTGCCACCGGTCCGCAGGACATGGGCAAGGTCATGGGGCTGGTCAAGGCGCGCCTGGCCGGCCGTGCCGACATGACGGCGGTGTCCGCGCTGGTCAAGGCCGCGCTGGCGCCGAAGTAAGCCTTGGCCGGGCGGCGGCGTGCCGGACCCCCGCAGCGCATGTTGCGGGGGTTGTCGCGTTCGCGCCACAGCCGCCTGGTTTGGCCGCAGATCCCGGGGAGATGCGGCATAGAAGTGCGCAATTGTCTGCATTCCCCGGCGGGCGGCTAGCCCTGCACTACAATATATCGATGACAAGCGGAACGCCCTGTCCCGCTTGTGCGTATGCCACACCACAGAATGGGCCGCCGCGCCGGCGGCGGTCCCGCTCCTCAGGACGACGAACCGGGTGATTCCCCAATCCTTCATCCAAGACCTGCTCAACCGTGTCGATATCGTCGACGTGGTGGGAAAGTATGTGCAGTTGAAGAAGGGTGGCGCGAATTTCATGGGGCTGTGCCCCTTCCACAACGAGAAATCGCCCTCCTTCACGGTGTCGCCGACCAAGCAGTTCTACCATTGCTTCGGCTGTGGTGCGCACGGTTCGGCCATCGGTTTCCTGATGGAGTATTCGGGGCAGTCCTACCCGGATGCCGTGCGTGAGCTGGCCCAGTCGGTCGGCATGACGGTGCCGGAAGAGCGCGATCGCCTGCCGCCCGCGCAACGTGCCGAGCAGCAGGCCCGCTCGCTGGCCTTGACCGATGCCATGACGCGTGCCACCGAGTTCTACCGCCGCCAGCTGCGCGGCGCCCAGCAGGCTATCCAGTACCTGAAGGGGCGCGGCCTGACCGGCGAGATCGCGGCCCAGTTCGGCCTGGGTTATGCCCCCGACGACTGGCAGGGCCTGGAAGCCGTATTCGGCAGCTATCGCGATGACGCGCTGGCCGGGCCCCTGGTCGAGGCGGGCCTGCTGATCGAAAACGCCGAGCGGCGCGATGCCGACGGCAAGCCGCGCCGCTACGACCGTTTCCGCGACCGCATCATGTTCCCCATCCGCAACACCAAGGGGCAGGTGATCGGCTTCGGCGGGCGCGTGCTGGGGCAGGGCGAGCCCAAATACCTGAATTCGCCGGAAACGCCCCTGTTCAGCAAGGGGACCGAGCTGTATGGCTTGTTCGAGGCACGCCATGCGATCCGGGAAACCGGCTACGTTCTGGTGGTCGAAGGCTATATGGACGTGGTGGCCCTGGCCCAGCTGGGCTTCGCCAATGCCGTGGCCACGCTCGGCACGGCGTGCACGGCCGTGCACGTGCAGAAGCTGCTGCGGCAGACCGATGCGGTGGTGTTCTCCTTCGACGGCGATAGCGCGGGGCGCCGCGCGGCCAGGCGTGCGCTGGAGGCCTGCCTGCCGCACGTGGCGGACAACAAGACCATCCGCTTCCTCTTCCTGCCGTCCGAGCATGACCCGGACAGCTATGTGCGCGAGGAGGGGACCGAGGCCTTTGCGGCGCAGGTGCGCGATGCGATGCCGCTGTCGCGTTTCCTGCTGCAGGTGGTGACCGAGGAGCAGGACTTGCGCCAGCCCGAGGGGCGCGCCCGGGCCCAGTACGAAGCCAGGCCGCTGCTGCAGGCCATGCCGGCCGGCGGCCTGCGGCTGCAGATCGTGCGTGAGCTGGCCGAGGCCACCGGCACCACGCCGGCGGAGATCGAAGCGGTGTGCGGCCTGCGCAGCGATCCGGCACGCGCTGGCCGCTTCGCCCAGCCGCGGCCGCGCGCCAAGCGCCAGGCTCCGACCGGGCTGGAACAGCGGCTGCTGCAATTGCTGATGGGCTACCCGCACTTCGCCGCGCGCCTGGACGAGGACAGCCGCGCCCTGTTGCTGGATGCCGAGCAGCCGCAGGCGGAGGTGCTGGCCCACCTGCTGGAAGCTTGCGGCGAGGTGCAGGGAGAAGTGAATTTTGCGGCATTCAGCGAGCAGCTGGCGCAGTCGCCGTATGCGGAGATCTACGCCAATGTGCGCACGGCGGTGCTGCGCGAAGAGATTGAAGAGGAACCTGCCGGGCTGGAATTCGATGCCGCAGTGACCAAGCTGCTCGCCGAGCCGCTGCGGCGGGAACTGGATGGTCTGGAGACCGCGGTGACCAATGGTGTCGCCGACGAAGCCGCCAAGGCGCGCATGCGCTGGCTGGTGGGCGAGATCAACCGGCGTCGCCGGCTGGGATGAGCGGCGCCTCGGCAGGAGGTGGGTAGTCAGGCGTGGCAGGGCTGCGAGCGGGGCCGTGCAATTGCTCTTAAGCCTTGATTTTTCAGGTGAATGCCTCACCTGACAGGAGGCCGGCAAGTAGCGACGTGCTACAATAGCCGGTTTGGATTGCGAGATCTTTCTTCCCAGTTCTGGTGAAAGTGAGCGTGCCAATGGCAAAGGCCAAAGCAACCGAAAAGGTTTCCACCAAGGCTCCCCAATCCGGGAGCGGCAAGGCGTCCACGAAGACGACGGCGGTACGATCAACCGCGCCGGTCGGGACGCAAGCCAGGCCTTTGCCAGCGAAGTCAGCGCGCGATGCCGAGGCGGCCGGGACGGCCGCGGCATCGGTCGCGACCACTGCAGCCGGAGCCCGCGCATCCAAGAAGAAGACACAGCCCTCGACTTCGGCACGCGAGAGCGGTGAAAACGCCGAGAGCGGCGTCCATGCAAGCGCAAACACGGGCGGCAGCCATGCCGCGCCTGTACCTGTGAGAGGCAAGAGTATCACCGTGGCGAAACAGCAGAATCCCGAAGTCGAGACCAAGCGTACGGCGGCCGCCGCAACCAAGGCCACGCAGGCCAAGGTGGGTGCCGCTTCCACCGCCCCCGCTGCATCCGAGCGCCCCGCCGCTGCGGAACCCAAGAAGCGCGGCCGCAAGCCCAAGGCCGAGATGCAGCACGACGACAGCACCACAGACGACGTGAGCGAAGAGTTTTACGAAGACGAGATGCGCGCAGCGGCGCCTGCCGCGGCGCCGAAGACCGAAAAGCAGAAGGCCAAGGACCGCAAGGCCAAGGAAAAGGCGCTGCTGAAGGAATTCGCCTCGACCCAGCAAGGCACGGAGGAAGAGCTCGAGGCGCGCCGCCAGAAGCTCAAGGCTCTGATCAAGCTGGGCAAGTCGCGCGGCTACCTGACCTATGCGGAGATCAACGATCACCTGCCGGACGACATGGTCGATTCGGAAACGATCGACACGCTGGTCGCCACGCTGAATGACATCGGCATCGCCGTCTACGAACAGGCTCCGGACGCCGAGACGCTGCTGCTCAACGACAACGCGCCGTCGGCCACCAGCGAGGAAGAGGCCGAGGAAGAAGCCGAGGCCGCGCTGTCCACCGTCGATTCCGAGTTCGGCCGCACCACCGACCCCGTGCGCATGTACATGCGCGAGATGGGCACGGTCGAGCTGCTGACGCGCGAGGGCGAGATCGAGATCGCCAAACGCATCGAGGCCGGCCTGAAAGACATGGTGATGGCCATCTCCGCCTGCCCGGTCACGATCTCCGAGATCCTGGCCCAGGCCGAGCGCGTCGCCAACGACGAGATCAAGATCGACGAGTTCGTCGACGGCCTGATCGATCCGAACGCCGATGCCGTCGCCGAGGCTGCCGCCCAGGGCGGTACTGCCGCCGACGAAGAGGAGCTCGAAGAGGAAGAGGCCGAAGAGGACGAGGAAGAGGACGAAGACGACGACGCCGGCGGCGCCGGCGCGTCGGCGCGCCAGCTGGAAGAGCTCAAGCTGGCCGCGATGGAGAAGTTCCGCGTCATCGCCGAGCAGTTCGACAAGATGCGCCGCGCCTTCGAGAAGGAGGGCTACAAGTCCAAGCCCTATGTGAAGGCGCAGGAGGCCATCCAGGCCGAGCTGATGGGCATCCGCTTCACCGCGCGCAACGTCGAGCGCCTGTGCGACACGCTGCGCGGCCAGGTGGACGAAGTGCGCAAGCTCGAGCGCGCGATCCTGAACATCGTGGTCGACAAGTGCGGCATGCCGCGCGCGGATTTCGTCGCCCGCTTCCCGGGCAACGAGACCAACCTCGAGTGGATCGGCGGCGTGATCGCCGACGGCAAGGCCTACAGCGGCATCGTCGAGCGCAATGTGCCGGCCGTGCACGAACTGCAGCAGAAGCTGATCGACCTGCAGGCCCGCGTGGTCCTGCCGCTGAAGGAACTGAAGGACGTCAACCGCAAGATGTCCGAAGGCGAGAAGCGCGCGCGCGAAGCCAAGCGCGAGATGACCGAGGCCAACCTGCGCCTGGTGATCTCCATCGCCAAGAAGTACACCAACCGCGGCCTGCAGTTCCTCGACCTGATCCAGGAAGGCAATATCGGCCTGATGAAGGCGGTGGACAAGTTCGAATATCGCCGCGGCTACAAGTTCTCGACCTACGCCACGTGGTGGATCCGCCAGGCCATCACGCGCTCGATCGCCGACCAGGCGCGCACCATCCGCATCCCGGTGCACATGATCGAGACCATCAACAAGATGAACCGCATCTCGCGCCAGATCCTGCAGGAGACCGGCAACGAGCCGGATCCGGCGACGCTGGCCGAGAAGATGGAGATGCCCGAGGACAAGATCCGCAAGATCATGAAGATCGCCAAGGAGCCGATCTCCATGGAAACGCCGATCGGTGACGACGACGACTCCCATCTGGGCGACTTCATCGAGGACACCAACACGCTGGCCCCGGCCGAAGCCGCGCTGCACGGTTCGATGCGCGACGTGGTCAAGGACGTGCTGGATTCGCTGACGCCGCGCGAAGCCAAGGTGCTGCGCATGCGCTTCGGCATCGAGATGAGCACCGACCATACGCTGGAAGAGGTCGGCAAGCAGTTCGACGTGACGCGCGAACGGATCCGCCAGATCGAGGCCAAGGCGCTGCGCAAGCTGCGCCATCCGAGCCGCTCCGACAAGCTGAAGAGCTTCCTGGAAGGCAACTGATCCTGAGATAATGCAGGGACGGACCCGGCCCCGGCCGGGTCCGTCGCGTTTTCCGGGCCTCTAGCTCATGCTTGGTTAGAGCAGCGGACTCATAATCCGTTGGTGCCGTGTTCGACTCACGGGAGGCCCACCATTGCCGAGGGGCCCGCAGCGATGCTGCGGGCCCCTTTCTCTTTGCGGCTTGCGATGCGGGCGGAGCGGACCGGTGCGATGCCCGGCTCAGCCGCTTGCCCTGGCCGGTGCTGCAGCCGCCTCGGCCGTCTCCGGCCCCGCTCGCTTCTTCGCCCGCCAGACGACTGCGCCCGTCCGCCGGCTCAACGGCTGCGCAGGATCGCTTCGATCTGCGCGGCGGCGCGCTGCAGCGGCGGCAGGAACTCCGCTTCCAGCACGGCCGGCGCGCGGCTGCCCAGTACCATGCTGAGGCCGAGCGCCGCCACCACTTTGCCGGTCTGGTCGCGCAGCGGCACCGAGATGCCCGCGTAGCCGTCCACCAGTTCGCTGACCAGCACACAGAAGCCCTGGTGTTCCACCTCGGCCAGCAGGCGCGTCAGCGCCTGCCGGGAATGGACCGTGAACGGTGTCAGCTTGCGCAAGGTGGTCGCGGCGAGATAGTGCTCGCGTGCCAGCGGGTCCAGGCCGGCCAGCAGCACGCGCCCGAGCGAATGGGCATAGGCCGGCATGCGGCGGCCGATCGCCATGTCCACGCGCAGCAGTTGATGGGGTTCCTCGCGTGCGACCAGCACCACCGCATCGCCATCCAGGACACCCAGCGAGCAGCTTTCGCCGGCGTCGGCGCACAGGGCCTGCAGGTAGGGGCGGGCCAGTTGCGGCAGCGTCATCGAGGCGAAGTAGGCATAGCCGAGCTCCATGACGCGCGGCGTCAGGGCGAAGAAGCGCCCGTCCTGCTCCAGGTAGCCGTTGTGCTGCAGCGTCAGCAGCAGGCGGCGCGCTGCGGCGCGCGTGACCTCCAGGCGTTCCGCCACGTCCTGCATGGTCAGGCGCCCGACTCCCGTTGCGAACAGGCGCAGCAGCGCCAGCCCCTTGCTGAGCGAGTCGAGCAGTTCTTCCTTGTCCTTTCTGGCAGCGTCGGTTTCCGGCATTGCGGGCGGGTGGGGTCGTGAAACGCTGGATTCTAGTGCGCCGGGCAGGGCTTGCGCGACCGGCGATCCTGTCCGTATCATAGTGTTTGGCGAACAAATGTTCGCAAAATAATATGTCCGGGCCATCGGCCCGGCACCAGCCGGGGCAGATCAAGCGGCCGCGGCGAAGAGCAGGACAAAACGGAGACAAGCGATGCAGGTGGTGAGCGCGCAGCAAGCGGCTGCGCTGGTGCAATCCGGCTGGACCGTGGCCAGTGCCGGTTTTGTCGGCGCGGGGCATGCGGAGACGGTGACCGAAGCGCTCGAACGGCGCTTCCTGCAGAGCGGACTGCCGCGCGACCTGACCCTGGTCTACTCGGCCGGGCAGGGCGACCGCGGTGCACGCGGCGTCAACCACTTCGGCAATGCCGGCATGACCACCCGCATCGTCGGCGGGCACTGGCGCTCGGCGACGCGCCTGGCGGCGCTGGCGCTGGCAGGGGAGTGCGAGGCCTTCAACCTGCCGCAGGGCGTGATCACTCATCTGTACCGCGCCATCGCCGGTGGCAAGCCGGGCGTGATCAGCAAGATCGGCCTGCACACCTTCGTCGACCCGCGTAGCGCGCAGGATGCGCGCTACCACGGCGGCGCCCTCAATGCGCGCGCCAGCGAGGCCGCGGCGGCCGGACGCGCCTGGGTGGACGCCATCGCCCTGCGCGGCGAGGAATACCTGTTCTACCCGAGCTTCCCGATCCACTGCGCGCTGATCCGCTGCACCAGCGCCGACCCGCGCGGCAACCTGAGCACGCATCGCGAAGCCTTCCATCACGAGTTGCTTGCGATCGCCCAGGCGGCCCACAACTCGGGCGGCATCGTCATTGCCCAGGTAGAGTCGCTGGTCGAGCGCCACGACAACCTGCAGGCCATCCACGTGCCGGGCATCCTGGTCGACTACGTGGTGGTCAGCGAAGATCCGGCCCATCACCAGATGACCTTCGCCGAGACCTTCAA
This sequence comes from Cupriavidus malaysiensis, assembly GCF_001854325.1. NCBI lineage: Bacteria > Pseudomonadati > Pseudomonadota > Betaproteobacteria > Burkholderiales > Burkholderiaceae > Cupriavidus > Cupriavidus malaysiensis. Next base: position 3,592,332 of record NZ_CP017754.1, on the reverse strand, counting down.
CCCGGCCTATGTCACGTCCTGGCGCGGCGCGGACGGTTCCGCCGCGCCTGCCGCGGCCGAAGCGCCGGCGACGGTGCTGGATGCCCGCACCATCGTGCAGCGCCGCGCGGTGCTGGAGCTGGCCGAGCGCCGCCCGCGCGTGGTCAACCTCGGCGTCGGCATGCCCGCCGCGGTGGGCATGCTGGCCGAGCAGGCCGGCGTGGCAGGATTCACGCTTACGGTGGAGGCCGGGCCGATCGGCGGCACGCCGGCCGACGGCCTCAGCTTCGGCGCCTCGGCCTATCCGGAGGCGGTGGTCGACCAGCCGGCGCAGTTCGATTTCTACGAGGGTGGCGGCATCGACCTCGCGATCCTCGGGCTGGCCGAGCTGGATGGCGACGGCAACGTCAACGTGAGCCGCTTCGGCAGTGGCGAGCAGGCCCTGATCGCGGGCGTTGGCGGTTTCATCAACATCACGCAAAGCGCGCGTGCCGTGGTCTTCATGGGCACGCTGACCGCGGGCGGGCTGGAGGTGGCGGTCGAGGATGGCGCACTGCGCATCGTGCGCGAAGGGCGCATCCGCAAGATCGTGCCCGCCGTGTCGCACCTGAGCTTCAACGGCCCTTATGTGGCCGGCAACGGCGTGCCGGTACGCTACCTGACCGAGCGCGCGGTGTTCGAGATGCGCGCGGACGAGCGTGGCACCCAGCGCCTGACGCTGGTGGAGATCGCCCCCGGCCTGGATCCCCGCCGCGACGTGCTCGCGCTGTGCGATGCCGAGGTCGCGCTCGCGCCGGACCTGCGCCTGATGGATGCCCGGCTGTTCCAGCCCGGCCCGCTGTCGCTCTGACCATCCTGAGGCGGCGGCCGGCCGGCGCTGTTCCCGCCCGCCGTGCTGTCCCGCCGTCTCGCTGTCCCGTTGTTCCGCTGTCCAACCTTTTCTTGACGATCCCTGAAGACGCAGTTCCGCCAGACATCATGCAGAAGACCAACCGACGTCAATTCGTGCGCCGTCTCGGCGCTGCCGCCCTGGGGGCGATGCTGCCGCTGGGCGCCGCCCCGGTGCTGGCCCAGTCCTATCCCGCCAAGCCCATCCGCCTGGTGGTGCCGTTCCCGCCGGGCGGGCCGACCGATACCGCCGCGCGCATCATCGGGCAGAAGCTCAGCGAAACGATGGGGCAGCCGGTGGTGGTGGACAACCGTCCTGGTGCCTCCGGCACCATCGGCGCCGAGGCCGTGGCCAAGAGCGCACCGGACGGCTACACGCTGCTGATGCTGGCCACGCCCACCCTGCTGGCGCCGCACCTGATTCCGCGCAAGGGCTATGACCTGTTCAAGGATTTCACGCCGGTCGGGGCTGCCTATGACCTGCCCATCGTCATGGTGGTGAATCCCCAGGCGCTGCCCGACGTGCACAGCCTGCAGGACTACATGGCGCGCGCGAAGGCCAAGCCCGGCGCGATGAACTACACCAGCGCCGGCAATGGCAGCTTTGGCCACCTGTCGACCGAACTGCTGAAGAGCCTGGGCCACTTCGACGTGCAGCACGTGCCATACAAGGGCAGCGCGCCGGCCATCTCGGACCTGCTGGCCGGGCAGGTGCCGATGATGTTCTCCGACATGATTGCCGCGCTGCCGCATATCAAGGCCGGTAAGCTGCGCCCGATCGCAGTGGGTTCGGCCCGCCGCGTGAGTTTCACGCCTGACGTGAAGACGGTGGCAGAGCAGGGCTTTCCCGGCTTCGATGCGACGGCCTGGGGCGGCCTGCTGGCACCGGCCGGCACCTCCAAGGAGATCGTCGGCCGCCTGTCGGCCGAGTTGAAGGCGACCCTGGCCGACCCGACGGTGCAGGACAAGATGCTGAAGGCCGGCACGGTCGCGTCCTACCAGGTGCCGGAGCAGATGTCGGCGCGCATGCGCGCCGACGACCGCAAATGGGGCAAGGTGATCCAGGACAACGGGATCCGCGGCGACTGAGCCCGCTCGGACCGAATGGTGCCGGTCGGAAGGATTGTTTGCGTGAATGAGGCGGCTGCGGCACGCTTCGCCGCGCCTGCCGCCGGGGGCGGTGGCAGAGGCCTCAGGCCTTGCCGGCGACCGGTGCCGATTCCGGCGCCGGCTGATGGCCAGGCCGGTGGCCGGCCAGTGCCTGGCCGTCGCCGGCGTGCGCCGGCGCGGACATTGCTGCCTCCGGGGCGCAGCCGAGGCCGAGGAAGACGCCCGAAATGAGCAGAAAGCGGTGCAGGGCGATGCGAGAGAGTTCCATCAGGTACTTCGGTATCGGTAGCGTGGCGTGGATTCGGTTCGAATTGGATGGGCGCTGCCGGGCCGCTTCGGTGCCCGAGGTCCGGCTTGCAGCGCCGCAGCGGCGATGATGGTGGTCAAACGTGACATGTGCGTGACTTTTTCGCTGCTGTCACGAACGCCTGTTGCCGCGTCGTGCTGTTCATCGATGCGGCTCTGATGCTAAAATCTAAGTCTTTGATTCTCATGGGCTATTGATTTTGCCGGCACGCCCCGGCGGGCCTGCGGCGTTGCCGCGGTGCCGATCAGCCAGCCCGCTTCGAGACGCGTGTCCGCTGGCGCCGGGTCCGCTCCTGCCGCCAGACACCGAAATCATGACCACGACCAGCCAAGCAGACACTGCAGCCAACGCAGACCAGAACGCCAACGCCATTACCTTCGACAGCTTCGGCTTGGATGCGCGCATCCTGCGTGCGCTGACCGAGCAGGGCTACACCAAGCCCACGCCGATCCAGGCGCAGGCGATTCCGGTGGTGCTGCTGGGCAAGGACGTGATGGGCGCGGCCCAGACCGGTACCGGCAAGACCGCCGGCTTCGCGCTGCCCATCATCCAGCGCCTGCTGCCGCTGGCCAATGGCAGCGCCTCGCCGGCGCGCCATCCGGTGCGCGCGCTGATGCTGACACCAACGCGCGAGCTGGCCGACCAGGTCTACGACAACGTCGCGCGCTACGCCAAGCACACCGACCTGCGCAGCACGGTGGTGTTCGGCGGCGTCGACATGAATCCGCAGACCGATGCGCTGCGCCGTGGCGTGGAAATCCTGGTGGCGACGCCGGGTCGCCTGCTCGACCACGTGCAGCAGAAATCGGTCAACCTGTCGCAGGTGCAGATGCTGGTGCTGGACGAAGCCGACCGCATGCTGGACATGGGCTTCCTGCCCGACCTGCAGCGCATCATCAACCTGCTGCCGGCCCAGCGCCAGACGCTGCTGTTCTCCGCCACCTTCTCGCCCGAGATCAAGCGCCTTGCCTCGAGCTACCTGACCCAGCCGGTCACCATCGAGGTGGCGCGCAGCAACTCGGCCAACGAAAACGTGCGGCAGACCGTCTACCAGGTCGAGGATGGCCAGAAGCAGGCCGCCGTGGTGCACCTGCTCAAGCAGCGCGCGGCCCAGGGCCTGTCGCGCCAGTGCATCGTCTTCGTCAACAGCAAGATCGGCTGCTCGCGCCTGGCGCGCCACCTGGAGCGCGAGGGCATCAACGCCGCCGCCATCCACGGTGACAAGACCCAGACCGAGCGCATGCAGACGCTCGAAGGCTTCAAGAACGGCACCATCGACGCGCTGGTCGCCACCGATGTGGCTGCGCGCGGGCTGGATATTCCCGACATGCCCTGCGTGATCAACTTCGACCTGCCGTTCAGCGCCGAGGATTACGTGCACCGGATCGGCCGCACGGGCCGTGCCGGTGCCAGCGGCGACGCGCTGTCGGTATTCCAGCCGGGCGACGAGCGCCTGCTCGTCGATATCGAGAAGCTGATCAAGCGCAGCATCCCGCGTGCCACGCTGGATGGCTTCGATCCCACGGGCGAGCGTGCGCGCGGCGAAGATGCCGAACGGCGCCGTGCCCGCTCGGAAGTCCGTCGCGCCCGCGGCGAGTCCGAGGAGCGCCCGCGCCGCAAGGATGGCAATGGCTCGGGGCAGCGCCCCGTCTTCCGTCCGTCGGACGACCCCTTCTTCTCGCGCCCCTACGAGCCCAGCGCCGGCAGTGCCGCCGCCACGCCGAAGCCGGAGGAGGCCGCCATCGCCGCGCTCGGGCGCGGCCGCACCGCGCCGAAGCGCCCGCTGGCCGCACTGCTCGGCGGCGTTCCGCGCAAGTCCTGAGCGCGCGCATCGGTGCCGCCGTCGATGGCTGCCGGCACCGGAATTGACGGCGCCTGCCCGATGCCGGCCGCGCGCTTTCCCGCGAAGTCTTCCGCGAAATCTTCCGTGAAATCTTTCGCGGAATCTCCCGCGCGCCTCGTTTTCCCTTCCTACTGATACGTCACGATCGCGATCCATCGCGCGCCCTGGCCGGCCTGCCGCGCGGGGAGTTCGATGGCGCCAGGAGCCTGCGCCAGCCGTACCGTCGGCTGCAGCGCGCGCCCGCTGGTATCGACCAGGGACAGGTCCGCGGCGACCGGACGCGGGCACTCGGGACGCAACCGGGCTCCGGCATCGTTACTGAAACGGAAGGAGCAGGGCGGCTCCACGATCATGCCGGAGAAGCGGATCACGCCACTTTGCGCAGCGCACAGCGAGGCGGCTCCCAGCATGGCGACGGTGAGGACAAGCCGGGCGGGCATCGGGCGGGAAGGCATGGGCATCTCCAGTGAACGTTGCGCGAATTGCTGTGGGACCGGTTCTGATTTCCGATTTTTCGATCTTGATCAGAACAATCCAGTAAACGGCAGATTGGATGCGAAACTTAGCGCGGGAATTTTCTTGGAAAAATCCCAAGGAATCCTGCGCACATTTGCTGGAAACCTAGTGTGGGTGTGCCATTCTTGGGAAATTTCCTAATTCATTGGAATGGACTGATGAGCGATCAGCCGCCACCTGGGATCGCTGCAAATAAATTAGGAATATTTCTGGGGAATATCTAGGCGTGTTTCCGATTGCTCGGGAATGTGCTGATTGCCGAGGTAGCCGAAGGCTGGGATCGGACGTGATATCCAATCCAAGGTGGGCGGGGGCCGGCGTCGCTTGACGCGCACCAATGCCGCACCGGGTGGCGCTGATCGGTGATGCGGTTCTCGCCCGGTGTCCGGAGTCCGGTGGCTTCCGGCGCAGTCCGTCGTCCCGTCGCCTAGGCTGCGCCCGGCCGGGGCAGCCGAGCCAGCAGCCCGGCCCAGCTCTCGGTGGCGCGTGCGAGCCAGTCCGGGACGTCCGTGGCGTCATGGCGCAGGCCGAGGTGGGCGCCGGCGGCGCGCAGCGCTTCCAGCGGAGCGAGGTCGTCAACGGATTGTGCCCCGCTCTGCTTGCTCAGCTTCTCGCCGACGGCATTGACCACCACCGGCACGTGCAGGTAGGCCGGCTCCGGCAGGCCGAGCAGGCGCTGCAGATGGATCTGCCGCGGTGTGGAGTCGAGCAGGTCGGCGCCGCGCACGATATGGGTGATGCCTTGCAGTGCGTCATCGACCACCACCGCGAGCTGGTAGGCCCATAGCCCGTCGGCGCGGCGCAGCACGAAGTCGCCCAGTTCGGTGGCGAGGTTCTGGCACTGCCGCCCCTGCCAGCGATCGTCGAAGCAGATGGTGGCGGCGTCGCCGTCGGGCACCCGCACGCGCCAGGCGCGCGGCAGCTTGCCATTCAGTCCGTGCCGGCAGGTGCCGGGGTAGGCCAATGTCTGGTGGCGTTCGCGCACATGCACCAGCGAGTCGGCGATCTCCTTGCGCGAGCAGCCGCAGGGATAGACCTGGCCGGCCGCTTCCAGCCGCTGCAGCGCGCTCGCGTAGCAGTGCTCGCGCCGGCTCTGCCACAGCGGCGGCTCGTCCGGGTGCAGTCCCAGGGCGGCAAGGGTGCGCAGGATGCCGGTATCGGCGTCGCGCACGCAGCGTGGGTAATCGATGTCCTCGATGCGGACCAGCCAGGTGCCGCCATGCGCGCGTGCGTCCAGCCAGCTGGCCAGCGCGGTGACCAGCGAGCCCATGTGCAGCGGGCCGGTGGGCGATGGGGCAAAGCGGCCGCGATAGGGAGCCGCGCCGTCGGCGGGGGCAGGCATCGTCAGTCTTCCGTCACAGGCTGACCAGGCAGGAACTGCAGCAGCGCCTGCGCCAGGCGAGGGTCGTCGAGCTTGCGCGCCCACCACTGCAGCGCCTTGCCGCGCGTGCTGGTGCGCCAGGCGACCTTGAAGTTGCCGGTGCCGCGCACTTCCACCGTTTCCTTGACCTGCAGCACCCCGCTTTCGATGAAGGGCTGGGCCATCGGTGCCGGCAGCCAGCCGCAGCCGAGTCCGCGGATCTGCGCTTCCAGCTTGTCGCGCATGCTGGGCACTACCAGCACGTCCTGGCCGGCCAGCACGCCATAGGTGCGGGTCGGCAGGTTGCGCGAGGTGTCGCCCACCGCCACGCTGCGGTGCATGGCGATCTGGGTGGTGGTCAGCGGACCCGGTTCGGCCGCCAGGGGATGGTGGGCGGCCACGGCGAAGACGAAGGGCAGGTTGCCCAGCGGCCGCACCTGGAAGCCCTGGGCGCTGGGCGCATCGTAGGCGCCGCCGATGATCAGGTCGGCGCGGTTGCTGACCAGCGCATCCCAGGAACCGCCCAGTACCTCCTTGGAGAAGCGCAGCCGGGTGGCGGAGTTCTCGGCATAGAAGTCCTGGATCACCGGCAGCAGGGCGCGGAAGTTGATCAGGTCGTCTACCGCGATCGTCAGCGTGGCTTCCCAGCCGGTGGCGAGGCGCTTGACGCGCCGTTCCAGGTCGTCTGCCGCGTGCAGCAGGTGGCGGCCCTCGTCCAGCAGGGCGCGCCCGGCCGGCGTCAGCTCGGCGCGGTGGCGGCGGCGGTCGAACAGCAGGACATCGAGGTCCTCCTCCAGCTTGCGCACGACATAGGTGAGGGCGGAGGGCACTTTGCCCATCTCGTGCGCGGCGGCGGCGAAGCTGCCCTTGCGCTCGATGGCATCGAGCACCTCAAGGGATTCGAGGGAAAGAGGCATGTTCAGAAATTCTGAATGATTGCTACTAATGTGGTGCCGACGACTATACTCCAGCTGCCCTAAACTGCCTAGCGTCAACAGCAGATCTCGCTTGCTGTGGCGCCGGGAACCCCGGCGGCCCTGCAAGGAACCTACGAACGGAGTCGTCAAAATGATTGAAATCAGAAAGTCGGGCGAACGCGGTTATGCCGACCACGGCTGGCTCAAGTCGTATCACACCTTCTCCTTCGCCGACTACTACGATCCGCAGCACATGCAGTTCGGGCCGCTGCGGGTCATCAATGAAGACCGGGTCGCGCCGGGCAAGGGTTTCGGCACGCACGGCCACCGCGACATGGAGATCATCAGCTACGTGCTCGAAGGCGAACTTGCGCATCGCGACAGCATGGGCAACGGCAGCGTGATCCGCCCGGGCGACGTGCAGCGCATGAGCGCGGGCACCGGCGTGCGCCATTCGGAGTACAACCATGCCACGCAGCAGGTCACGCATTTCCTGCAGATATGGATCCTGCCGGATCGGACGGGCATCGAGCCGAGCTACCAGGAGCAGCACTTCGAGGCTGCCGACAAGCAGGGTCGCCTGCGCCTGGTGGCCAGCCCGGACGGCGCCGACGGTTCGGTCCTGGTCCACCAGGACATGCGGCTCTACGCCGGCTTGTTCGACGGCGAAGAGCGCGCCAGCCTGGACATCGCGCCTGGACGCCGCGCCTACGTACACGTCGCGCGCGGGCGGGTGAGCGTCAATGGACGTGCGCTCGAGGCCGGCGACGCGGCCCGCCTCGAGGGCGAGGCGCTGGTGGAGCTGTCGCAGGGCAGCGGCGCCGAGGTGCTGGTCTTCGACCTGCCCTGAGCGAGGCCAGGCGGCGCGCGGCGCATGCAGCATGTGCGGCCGCGCGCGCCGTGGAGACGTCGCGAAACAGCCCGCCGGTCGTGCCGGCGGGCTTGTTTTTTGCCCGCGGCGGCCGGCCGGCGCCTGCCGATGCCATGCTCGGTCGCGTTCCTCCGGCATTCCGCGCGCGTTTTGCCCGTTCGGGGGCGGGGGGCATGTGCTATCTTCTCGCTAACGGCATGCGGCCATGCCGGCACTTGCCGGCGCCGCCAGGCTGCCGTCGCCATCCTGACCTGCAATGACCTTCGTTTCCGTCCTTCTCGCGCTGATCGCCGAGCAGTTCCGTGCCCTGGGCCGCAACAATCCGATCTATGACATCGTGCGCGTCCTGTCCGGGCGTGCCGAGCATGCCTTCGACACCGGACGGACCAGGGATGCGCGGCTGGCGTGGCTCACCGTGGTGGTGCCGCTCACGCTGGCGGTGATGGTGGTGCACTACCTGCTGGCCTCGATCAGCGTGGCGCTGACGCTCGCCTGGAACGTGCTGCTGCTGTACCTGACACTGGGCTTCCGCCAGTTCAGCCACTATTTCACCGATATCCACGAGGCGCTCAACCGTGACGACCTGCCGGCAGCCCGCGCGCTGCTGCATGAGTGGACGGGGCTCGACACGATGGAGATGCCGGTCACCGAGATCGTGCGCCACACGCTGGAGGCGGCCATCGTCGCCGCCCACCGCCATGTCTTCGGTGTCTTCTTCTGGTTCCTGGTGCCGATCGGCCCGGGCGGCGTGGTGCTCTACCGCACCGCCGAGTACCTGGGCCGCCACTGGAACGAGCCGTCGACCGAGCGCAGCCCGGCGTTGGGCCGCTTCGCCGCGCGAGCCTTCTATGTGCTGGACTGGCTGCCCTCGCGCCTGACCTCGATCGGGTTTGCCATCGTCGGCAATTTCGAGGACGCGGTCTACGCCTGGCGCAATCATGCGCGCAAGTTCAACGACAGCGTGAACGGCATCCTGCTCGCCAGCGGCGGCGGCGCGCTCGGTGTGCGCCTGGGCACGCCGCTGGCCGAGGACGATTCCGCCGTGGTACTGCGCGCCATCCCGGCAGGGCCGGCGCTGGACTATGCGCCGGAGCCGGACGACGACGGCGGCCCCGAGCCGGCCCCGCCGGAATTCGGTACCGAGCCCGTGGTACGTACGCTGCAGTCGGCGGTGGGCCTGGTGTGGCGCGCGGTGGTGCTGTGGATGCTGCTGCTGGCGATGCTGTCGCTGGCGCTGTGGGTCGGCTGAGCACGCCGCTGCGCCGCTCGCGATGGCATGGGGCCGGCCTTTGCGCCGGCCCTTCTGTTTGCGCGCGGGCGGAGGTGCCGTCAGCCGGCGCCGGTGGTGCCGGCGGGCTCTCGGCTGGCGCCGCAATGCCAGCAGGCGCCGAACTGGGCCTCGTGCCATTCGCCGCAGCGGCCGCAGCGCCAGGGCGGGCCGGGTACCGGCCGGGCCGCGGCTTCCAGCACGGCCAGGGCCTCGGCCTCGCGGTCCGCATCGAGCAGCCAGACCTGGGGGGCGCTTTCCTGGAAGGGAATGTCGCCGGTTGCGCCGGCCAGCCAGACATTGCGCAGTTCCGCACGGATGCCGGCGGCATCCAGCAGGTTGCGGCAGTGCGCCGCATGGATCAGGGAAGCGGTCGACAGCAGCAGTTTCATCGTGGCCACCCTCGGCGGCGCAACGCCGCCACGCGACTACCTTACCACGGCTTCTGCTGGCTGGACTCGTGCAGCAACTGGGCGTACAGCTGATGGCGACGCGGCGAGATGTCGCCGGACTGGACCGCCTCCAGCACGCCGCAGCCCGGCTCGTTGATGTGGTGGCAGTTGTAGAAGCGGCAGCCCGTCAGGCGCGGGCGGAATTCCGGGAAGGCGCGCTCGAGCATGCCCTCGCTGAGGTGGTAGAGCCCGAACTCCTGGAAGCCCGGCGAATCGATCAGGCAGCCGCGCCGGTCCTCGGTTGTGCCCCAGTCCGCCGGCAGCGGATAGAGGCGGGTGAAGGTGGTGGTGTGCTTGCCGGAATCGAGCTTGGCCGAGATCTCGCGCGTCTGCGCCTCGACGCCGGGGATCAGCAGGTTGAGCAGGGACGACTTGCCCATGCCGGACTGCCCGATCAGGATGGTGGACAGCCCCGCCAGGCGCGGGCGCAGCAGCGCCTGCGTACCGTCCGGGTCGCCGTGCACCGATAGCTCCAGCACGGTGTAGCCCAGCTCGCGGTAAGGGGCCAGCCGCGCGCGCGCGGCTTCGAGCCGGTCGGTCAGGTCCACCTTGTTGAGTACGATCAGGGGGCGGATCTCCAGCGCCTCGGCCGATACCAGCGCCCGCCCGAGCAGATCCTCGGAGAAGCTCGGCTCGGTCGCCAGCACGATCACTACCTGGTCGATGTTGGCGGCCAGCAGCTTGGACTTGAACTGGTCGGAGCGGTGCAGCAGGTTCTTGCGCGGCTGCGTACCCGCGATCACGACCTGGTCGGCCGCCGCGCTCTCCACCCGCACGCGGTCACCGACCGCGCAGTCGCTGCGCTTGCCGCGCGGGAAGGCGTGCAGCAGGCTGCCGTCTTCCATCTCGACCACGTAGTGGCGGCCGTGCGCCGCCACCACCAGGGCCTGCTGGCCGGCCTGTGCCGTTTCCCGCGCCGCGCGCGGCTGCCGTGCGCCGCGGCTCATGCGTGTGCCAGCAGGCGGTCGATGCGCTGCGCTGCCGGTGGGTGCGAATAGTAGAAGGCGCTGTAGAGCGGGTCGGGTGTCAGCGTCGAGGCATTGTCCTTGTACAGCTTGACCAGGGCCGAGACCAGGTGGCCGGCGTCGGTCTGGCCGGCGGCGAAGGCGTCCGCCTCGAATTCGTGGCGGCGCGAGCTGATGCTCGACAGCGGTCCCAGCAGGAAGGTGAACACCGGCAGCGTCAGGAAGAACAGCACCAGTGCCAGTGCATGGTTGGAGGCGCCCAGGTTGGGCAGCACGCCCAGTCCGGTATAGAACCACGTGCGCGTCGACAGCCAGCCCAGCAAGGCCAGGAAGACCAGGCTGAGGGCGAAGGTGACGATGATGCGCTTGGCGACGTGGTGGCGCTTGAAATGGCCCAGTTCGTGCGCCAGCACGGCTTCGATCTCGTCGCCGGACAGGCGGGCCAGCAGCGTATCGAAGAAGACGATGCGCTTGGCGGCGCCGAAGCCGGTGAAGTAGGCATTGCCGTGCGCGCTGCGGCGGCTGCCGTCCATGACGAACAGGCCCTTGCTGGCGAAGCCGCACTTGCGCAGCAGCACTTCGATGCGCGTCTTGAGGGCATCGTCCGAGAGCGGCTCGAACTTGTTGAAGAGCGGCGCGATGAAGGTGGGGAAGACCACCAGCAGCAGCAGGTTGAAACCCATCCAGACCAGCCAGGTCCAGAGCCACCAGTACTGGCCCGCCCGATCCATCAGCCACAGCACGGCCAGCAGCAGCGGCAGCCCCAGCACGCAGGCGACCGCCATCATCTTGACCATGTCGACCAGCCACAGGCCCCAGGTCATCTTGTTGAAGCCGAAGCGCTGTTCGATGCCGAACTGCCCGTACAGCGAGAACGGTAGTTCGGCCAGGCCGCCGATCAGCGCCACGCTGGCGACCAGCGCCACGCCGTAGGCGTAGCCGGGGCCGAAGGTGGCCAGCCAGAACTGGTTGAGCGCTTGCAGCCCGCCGAGCATGGTGAAGCCGACCAGCACGGCCGCGCCGGCCAGTACCTCCAGCATCGACAGCCGCGTGCGCGCGATGGTGTAGTCGGCGGCCTTCTGGTGTGCCGACAGTGCGATGGTGTCGGCGAAGCGGGCCGGCACGGTGCCGCGGTGGCGGCCGACATGGGCGACCTGCCGTGCGGCCAGCCAGAGCTTGGTCAGCACCATGACCGTCAGAGCGGCGAGAAAGAGTAGGGTGAACATCGGGCGGCCTTGGGTCGCTGGGGTCGGAGTGCCCGCGGCGCCGGCTCCGCGCGGAAGCGGCGCGGACGCCCGGTGCGGGCGCTTATGCGAGAATTATAAATTGTTCGCGCCCGGCATCCCTGGCGCCGTCCGCGCGCCGCGTGGAGGCGCCGCCCGCTCCGGGTGTTTCCGTCCACTTCCCTGATTCCCTCCCCGATCGTCCAGATGACAAGCAATACCCACGTCGGCGCCGCCACCAAATCCGTCAAGAGCGAGAACAACCTGATCTGGCTGGACATGGAGATGACCGGGCTGGCGCCCGACCACGACCGCATCATCGAGGTGGCCGTGGTGGTGACCGATTCCGAGCTCAATATCCTGGCCGAGGGCCCGGTCCTGGTGATCCACCAGGACAACGCCGTGCTCGACGGCATGGACAACTGGAACAAGGGCACGCACGGCCGCTCCGGCCTGATCGACAAGGTCAAGGCCTCCACCCTGACCGAGGAGCAGGCCGAGGCGGAGCTGCTGGCCTTCCTCAAGCGCTGGGTTCCGGCCGGCAAGTCGCCGATGTGCGGCAACTCCATCTGCCAGGACCGCCGCTTCATGGCGCGCTACATGCCCAAGCTGGAGTCCTTTTTCCACTACCGCAACCTCGACGTGTCGACCTTGAAGGAACTGTGCAAACGCTGGGAACCGGCCGTGCACAAGGGCTTCGTCAAGCGCCAGCTGCACACCGCGCTGGCCGACATCCTCGAGTCGGTGGAGGAACTGCGCTACTACCGTACCCACTTCATCCGCCAGTCCAGCGCCGCCCCTGTCGCGCCCGACGGCTCCGCCGCCGCGCCCGCGGCCGGCGCCGCGCCGGCCCGGGAGTGAACCGGGCGGCCTTCGGGCCGCCCTGCCGCCGCCCTGCCGCCGCCCTGCCGCCGCGCCGCCGCCCTGCGGTGCTGGCGGCACCTGTCCACCGCGCCAGCGCGCGCGGTCCCTACCGCGTCATGCCTCCTCGCCCCGCGCCATGTTCGCCCGCATCGTTTCCATCATCACGCCGGTCATCCTGATCATCCTGATCGGCTGGCTGTACGGGCGCCGCGTGCGGCCCGACATGGCCGGCATCAACCGCGCCATGCTCGACGTGATCGCGCCGCTGCTGGTGGTATCCGCCTTCGTCAGCAAGGACTTCGTGCTGGCCGACCAGTTCGCGCTGCTGGCCTGTGCGGTGGCGGTGGTGCTGGGTTCGGGGCTGCTGGCGTGGGGGGCGGCCCGCGTGATGGGGGTCGATGCGCGCACTTTCGTGCCGCCGATGATGTTCAACAACAGCGGCAACATGGGGCTGCCGCTGTCGGTGTTCGCCTTTGGCGAGGCCGGGCTGGCGCCGGCGGTGGCGCTGTTCGCGGCGTCGAACCTGATGCACTTCACGCTCGGCATGAAGATCGTCAACCGCCATGCCTCGCTCGCGCAGATCGCGCGCAATCCGATGGTGCTGGCCACGGTGGCCGGCGTGGGGCTGTCGCTGGCGCGGCCGTGGTTCGCGCTGCCCGGGCCGGTCTACCAGTCGATCAAGCTGCTGGGCGATTCCACCGTGCCGCTGATGCTGTTCGCGCTCGGGGTGCGCATGAAGGACGTCAATCTGCGTAACTGGGGCATGGGCGCGGTCGGCGCGGTGCTGTGCCCGCTGACCGGCCTGGCCTGCGCGCTCGTGCTGGCGCGCCTGGTGCCGCTGACCGAGTTGCAGCGCGGCCTGCTGTTTGTCTTTGCCGCGCTGCCGCCCGCGGTGCTGAATTTCCTGGTGGCGGACCATTTCCGGCAGGAGCCGGACCAGGTCGCGTCGATCGTGCTGCTGGGCAATATCGGCGCCGTGCTGTTCGTGCCGGTGGGGCTCTACCTCGGCCTGCGCTGAGGCCTCGCCGGCGCTCAGCCGGCGCTTTGGGTGCGGATCGCGCTCTTCGGGCGGAACGCCTTGACCACGGTCTCGTCGGTCTCGATGTAGGGACCGCCGATCAGGTCGATGCAATAGGGCACGGCGGCGAAGATGCCCGGCACCAGCGGCTTGCCGTCATCGCCGCGCAGGCCCTCCAGCGTCTCGCGGATGGCGCGCGGCTGGCCAGGCAGGTTGACGATCAGCGCCGCGTGGCCGGGTGTCTCGCGAATCACCGCGACCTGCCTCGACAGGATGGCCGTCGGCACGAAGTGCAGGCTGATCTGCCGCATCTGCTCGCCGAAACCAGGCATTTCCTTGGTGCCGACCGCCAGCGTGGCTTCCGGCGTCACATCGCGCCGCGACGGCCCGGTGCCACCGGTGGTCAGCACCAGGTCGCAGCCGGCCACGTCCACCAGTTCGATCAGGGTCTGCGAGATCAGCGCCCGCTCATCCGGGATCAGCCGCTCGGTGGCCTGCCAGGGCGAGGCGAGGGCGTGGCCGAGCCAGTCGCGCAGGGCCGGGATGCCCTCGTCCTGGTAGGTGCCGGCCGACGCACGGTCGGAGATCGAGACCAGGCCCACGACCAGTTCGTCGGGGTGGTTGCGGGCGATGGGCTGCGTGCCCGCCCGGGTGGCCGGATTCGTCATGCCTGGGGCTCCTCGGCGCCGGCGTCGGGACTCTCGCCGCCCAGCGCAGTCTTGATGGCCTGGAACAGTTCGCGGAAGTAGCGCGGCGGCTTGTTCTGCTGCTGCTCCTTGCGCGCGTTGCGGATGATGTTGCGCAGCGCCTGCACGTCCTCGACCGCGTGCTCGGCCAGGAAGCGCGTCAGCGCCTCGTCGTCGGCCAGCAGCAGCGTGCGCCAGCGTTCGATCAGGTGCAGCCTTGCCGTCTCCGCCTTGCTGGTGCCCTTGAAGCCTTCCAGCGCTTGGCGGATCGCCTCGATCTCATCGTCATCCAGTGTGCGCATCACCTTGCCGACATACTGGAGCTGGCGGCGCTTGCCTTCGTGGCTGGTGGTCCGGCGTGCCTCATAGATCGCACTGGAGAGCGTGTCGGGCATCGGCACCCGGGCCAGGCGATCCTTGGGCAGGGCCTCGAGCTCGGCGCCGAGGTCCTGCAGCGCGGTCATCTCGCGCTTCTTCTGCGACTTGCTCTTCGGTTCGTCGTCGGCTTCCGGTTCGGGCGCGAAGGCGCCGGGGAAGCGGGAGTGTTGGGTGTTTCGCGTCATGGTGCGCATTTTATCTTGCTATGATTGCCGTTTGGACTTTTGATAAGCCCCCACTGCATGGACCATACCGTGGACCAGACCGCCGATCTCACCGCCCATTTCACCTATACCCCGGCCCAGCTGAGCGAGATGGCCAGCGATGTGCTGCGTGTGGCACGCGAGCTCGGTGCCACCGATGCCGCTACCGAGATTTCCGAGGGCGGCGGGTTGTCGGTCACCGTGCGCAAGGGCAAGGTCGAGACCATCGAGCAGAACCGCGACAAGGTGGTCGGTGTCACCGTAATGATCGGCAAGCGGCGCGGCAATGCCAGCACTTCCGATTTCTCCCCGTCGGCGCTGCGCGCAACCGTGGAGGCGGCCTACAACATCGCCCGCTTCACCGCCGAGGACGATTGCGCCGGGCTGGCCGAGGAAGAACTGCTGGAGCACGCGCCACGAGACCTGGAGCTGTTCCATCCCTGGGCCCTGGATGCCGAGGAAGCGATCGAGATCGCGCGCCGCGCCGAGGCGGCTGCCTTTGCCGTGTCGCCACGCATCCGCAACAGCGACGGCGCAAGCGTCTCGGCCCAGCACTCGCAGTTCATGCTGGCCACCTCGCGCGGCTTCATGGGCGGCTATCCGTACTCGCGCCATTTCATTTCCTGCGCACCGATCGCCGGCAGCGGCGGCGCCATGCAGCGCGACGACTGGTATTCCTCCAAGCGCTCGCCGCAGGCCCTGGCGGTGCCCGAGGAGATCGGCCGCTACGCCGCCGAGCGTGCCCTGGCGCGCCTGCATGCGCGCAAGCTGAGCACGCGCCGCTGTCCGGTGCTGTTCGAGGCACCGCTGGCGGCGGGGCTGCTGGGCGCTTTCGTGCAGGCGGTCTCGGGCGGCGCGCTGTACCGCAAGTCGACCTTCCTGTACGACTCGCTGGGCAAGGCGGTATTCGCGCCGCACGTGCAGATCCATGAACGGCCCCATGTGCCGGGTGCGATGGGCAGCGCCCCCTTCGACGAGGAAGGCGTGCGCACGCGTGCCCGCGACGTGGTGCGCGACGGCGTGGTGGAGGGCTACTTCCTCTCCACCTACTCGGCGCGCAAGCTCGGCATGCAGACCACCGGCAACGCGGGCGGCTCGCACAACCTGACGCTCAGCAGCTCGCTGGCGGCGCCCGGCGACGACTTCGCCGCGATGCTGGCCAAGATGGGTACCGGCCTGCTGGTGACCGAACTGATGGGGCAGGGCGTCAACTACGTGACCGGCGACTACTCCCGCGGCGCCTCCGGCTATTGGGTCGAGAACGGCGTGATCCAGTATCCGGTGGAAGAGATCACGATCGCCGGCAGCCTGAACGATATGTTCCGCCAGATCGCCGCGGTGGGCGCCGACGTCCTGGTGCGCGGCACCAAGGAGACCGGCTCCATCCTGATCGAGCAGATGACGATCGCCGGTAACTGAAGCGGCGGCCGGCCCAAGCCGGCTTGCCACCGGGCATCAAGCAGAACGGGCGCCTTGGCGCCCGTTCTGCTTGATGCCGGCGCGCTTTGCGCGCCGGCCTGGCCATGCTTCCCCCGGCTATGCCTCGCCCGACGGCGGGCGCTCATAGACGACGAAGGCGTAATCGAAGCCGTTGGCTTCGCTGCGGTGCGTTTCGCGCGAGACTTCCAGCCAGCGCGAACGGTCGATCGCCGGGAAATGCGCGTCGCCTTCCACGTCGGCGTCGATCTCGGTGACCACCAGCCGGTCGGCGCTGGGCAGCGCCTCCGCATAGAGCTGGGCGCCGCCGATCAGGAATATCTGTTCGGCGCCCACGCACAGCCGCTGCGCCTCTTCCAGCGAGGTTGCCACCTCGGCACCGGCCAGCTGCAGCGCCGGGTTGCGGCTGACGACGATGTTGCGGCGGCCCGGCAGCGGGCGGCCGATCGAATCCCAGGTCTTGCGGCCCATGACCACCGGTGCGCCCATGGTGGTGCGCTTGAAGTGGGCCAGGTCCTCCGGCAAGCGCCAGGGCAGGGCATTGTCGCGGCCGATCACGCCGTTGCGGGCCTTGGCCACGATCAGGGTCAGCAGTGTCATACGGCCACCGGTGCCTTGATCGCTGCGTGCGACTGATAGCCTTCCAGCGAGAAGTCCTCGTAGCGGTAGTCGAAGATGCTGTCCGGCTTGCGCGCGATCTGCAGGCGCGGCAGCGGCAGCGGCGCGCGCGCCAGCTGGGTGCGCACCTGTTCCATGTGGTTGCTGTAGAGGTGGCAGTCGCCGCCGGTCCAGATAAAGTCGCCCACCTCGAGACCGGTCTGCTGCGCCATCATGTGGGTCAGCAGCGCGTAGCTGGCGATATTGAAGGGCACGCCGAGGAAGATGTCCGCGCTGCGCTGGTAGAGCTGGCAGGACAGCCGGCCGTCTGCCACGTAGAACTGGAAGAAGGCGTGGCAGGGCGGCAGTTTCATGCGCGGGATGTCCGCCACGTTCCAGGCGGAGACGATCAGCCGGCGCGAATCGGGATTGGCGCGGATCTGCGCCACCAGCTCGGTGATCTGGTCGATGTGACGGCCGTCCGGGGCCGGCCACGAGCGCCATTGCGAACCGTAGACCGGGCCGAGCTCGCCGTTTTCGTCGGCCCATTCGTCCCAGATGGTGACGCCGTTCTCCTGCAGGTAGCGCACATTGGTCGACCCCTGCAGGAACCACAGCAGTTCATGGATGATGGACTTCAGGTGCAGCTTCTTGGTGGTCACCACCGGGAAGCCTTCGCGCAGGTCGAAGCGCATCTGGTAGCCAAAGACCGAGCGCGTGCCGGTGCCGGTGCGATCGGCCTTGTCGGTGCCATGCTCGTACACATGGCGCATGAAGTCGAGATACTGTTTCATCGGCGCGGGCGCTGGGGTTGCGGATTTGGGGGGGGGGCGGACAGGGTGTCCACGCAAGCCCCGCATTTTATCCCAAGCGGCTGCTCGACATGGCCGGCGGCCGGCGCGCGCGGCCGCCGGTGCCGCCTCAGTTGCCGGCGGGTTCGGGGGCCTGCGCCTGGCGTTTCTTGGCCAGGTAGCCGCCGCCCAGCACGCCGCCGATGATCAGCGCATACAGGCCCCACAGCGCCACCGGGTTGGCTTCGAAGAAGGCCTTGGCCAGCGGCTCGCCCGAGACCATCTTGGCCGCGGTGAAGGCCAGCACGCCGGCGCCGGCATAGATGACGGCCGGGAAGCGCGCCATCAGCTTGAGCACCAGGCCCGAGCCCCAGACCACGATGGGGATGCTGATCAGCAGGCCCAGCACCACCAGCAGGAAGCTGCCGTGTGCGGCGCCAGCCACGGCCAGCACGTTGTCCACGCCCATCACCGCGTCGGCGATGATGATGGTCTTCATCGCGCCGAACAGGGTGGTGGCGCCGGCGCCGTGTTCGTCGCCGTCACCGTCCTCGGCCAGCAGCTTGTAGGCGATCCACACCAGCGCCAGGCCGCCGACCAGCATCAGGCCCGGGATCTTCAGCAGCCAGACCACGCCGATGGTCATGGCCGAGCGCACCACCACGGCGCCGACCGTGCCCCATACGATGGCTTTCTTCTGCAGGTGCGGGGGCAGGTTGCGCGCGGCCAGCGCGATGACGATCGCGTTATCGCCCGCGAGTACCAGGTCGATGACGACGATGGACGCCAGCGCCGTCAGGAACTGCATGGTGAACAGGTCGGTAAACCACTCCATTTTCGACTCCTCAAGTACGAATAGCTGCGTTGGATACGCCTGGAGTCATGAAGCTGGGGAGGAATGACCGCCTTTGCGAACCATGAAGCCAGGTTGCAAAGGTCTTGCTCGACGCCGGCCGGTTCGGTGGGCGAACCGTGAAGGCGTCAGCACAACCGGGGACACTGTCCCGGAATGACGATTGTGCTAAGGGCATGGCCCCGGAGCTACTCCCCTTTGAAGGGACGTGGCCGCCATGTCGTGGCGGCTACGCTGGGCAGCATTATAAACGAACGTCCTGGCTTGTGGCGGCGCAGGAATGAGGGGTTTACCCAGGTTTTTGGCCAGATGCCAGCACATGGCGGCAAGTTGGCGTCCGATTCGTGACGGGTTCCGCATGACGGGCAGTGCAGGCCTGGCCGCCTCTTGCGCTGCCTCCGGGGTGCGCAGCCGCCGCCTGGCACCTATGCTTGTTGGGTCGGGCCGCGGCCGGGCGGCCCCGAGCCCGCCCCGGGGCCGACGGGTTCGCACGTGCCGTATCCCACAATAAGGAACGATGACATGCCGGCTGCACCCACACCGCTCCACCTTTCGCGCCGCTCTCCCCGCGGTGCCCAACCCGACGAGCGCGCCGAACGCGATGGCAGGCAGCTGGACGATGCCGCCACCGTGCCGGAGGCCGCGCGCGGGCGCCTGCTGGCGCTGGCCAATGGCCGCGACGGCTATCAGGAGCCGCTACGGCGGGATGGCCCCGTCTTCGTGCAGCAGTACCGCGAGGACGACGGCGCCCTGCGCGAGGAAGTCATTGCCGGCCTCGGCCGCAGGCAGGCCAGTCTCAGTCCCAAGTTGTTCTACGACGTGCTCGGCTCGCGCCTGTTCGAGGCGATCACCGCGCTCGACGAGTATTACCCGACGCGCACCGAGGCATCGATCTTCCGAAACTGTGCCGTGCCGATCGCGGCGCGCGCCGGCAGCGGCTGCGTGCTGGTCGACCTCGGCGCGGGCAACTGCCAGAAAGCCGCGGGCCTGTTCGCCAGCCTGCGGCCGGCGCAATACGTGGCGCTGGATATCTCAGTCGAATTCCTGCGGGACACGCTGGATTGCCTGCAGCAGCAGTATCCGCAGATTCCGATGCTCGGCCTCGGCGCCGACCTGTGCGGGGAACTGGTGCTGCCCGAGGAAGTGGCGCGGGGCCGCCGGCTGTTCTTCTATCCGGGGTCGAGCATCGGCAATTTCGCCCCGGAAGCCGCGGTGGCCTTGCTGCGGCGGCTGCGTGCCCAGGCACATGCCGGCGACGGCCTGCTGATCGGCGTCGATCTGGTCAAGGACGAGGAGGTGCTGTGTGCTGCCTATGACGACGCGCTGGGCGTGACCGCTGCCTTCAACCGCAACGTGCTGCGCCACGTGAACGGCATCCTGGGCAGCGACTTTGCGCTGCCCGATTGGCGCCACGTGGCTGGCTTCGAGCGCGGCGGCTCGCGCATCCAGATGCATCTCGAGGCCGTGCGCGATCTCACCGTGCGCTGGGCGGGCGGCGCGCGCTCCTTTGCCGCCGGAGAGCGCATCCACACCGAAGACTCGTACAAGTTTCAGCCGGAAGCCTTCGCCCGCATGCTGGAATCCGCCGGCTTCCAGGATCCGGTCTGCTGGACCGATGCGCGCGGCTGGTTCGCGGTCTTCCACGCGCGGGCCTGAACCGCGCGCCGGCGACAGCGGTGTCATAATGCGCGGCACCCGGCCACGCGCCAGCCGCGCCGGGCCGATTCCAACTTCTGTGGCAGGGCAAGAGGATGAGCGGCTTCTCGATGCTTCCCGATCTGCATTTCACCGGCGGCAAGTCTGCCTGGGCCGACGCGCGGCGGCTGCCGCGCGAGGCGCTCGCGCAGGCGCTCGTGGAGACGCGCAACCGCACCCTGGCGTGGCTGGCCACCTTCGGCCAGACGCGGCGCGGCTGGGATGTGCCGCGCCAGTACGATGCCGATCCGCCGCTGTGGACGCTGGGGCATATCGCCTGGCATGCAGAGTGGTGGTGCCTGCGCGAGGCGCGCACGATCGAACGCGGAGAGGCGCGCCTGCTGGTGGCCGGCCGCGCCTCGCTGCTGGATGGCGCCGACGAGTGGTTCGACCCGGAACGCATCGGCCCGGACGAGCGCTGGGAAGTCACGCTGCCGGATGTCTCGGTGGTCAAGCGCTACGCCGCGGATGTGCTCGACGGGGTGCTGAGCCGGCTGGCGCTCTTGCCCGATGACGGCGACGCCACGCTCTATCCCATGCGGCGTGCCCTGTTTCACGAAGACGCGCAGGGCGAAGGCATTGCGGCGCTGCTGCAGGCACTGGGCGTGGCGCCGGCCGGTGCGGCGGGCGGTACGCCGGCCGCCACGGTGCCGGCGCTGCGGGCGGGCACGCTGCAGTTCCCCGGCGGGCGATTCACCCAAGGCTGGAGCGAGGCCGACGGCTTCGCCTTGCCCGACGAGTTGCCGCCCCAGCCGACCTATGTGCCGGCCTTCGAGATGGATGCGGTGCCCGTCAGCAATGCCCAGTATCTTGAATTCGTCGAGGATGGCGGTTATGACCATCCGGCCTGGTGGTCGGCCTCGGGCTGCCAGTGGCTGATGTCGCAGGAGCGTTCGGCGCCGCGCTACTGGTCTCGCCACCCGCAGTCGCGGGCCTGGATGGTCGAGCGTTTCGGTACCCTGCGCACGCTCAATCCGGATGAGCCGGTGCGCCACGTCAGCCTGTTCGAGGCGCAGGCCTGGTGCGCCTGGGCGGGGCGCCGGCTGCCCGCCGAGGCGGAGTGGGAGCGGGCTGCCGCGCAGAGCCGCGGCATGGCCTGGGGCATGGTGCGGGAATGGACCGCCACCCCCTACGAGCCCTACGCCGGCTTCGTCGCCCAGCCCGCCGACGCGGGGATGACCAGCTTGTTCGGCATCTGCCAGGCGGTGCGCGGCTGTTCCTTCGCCAGCCCGGGGCGCCAGCGTCATCCGCGTGCACGTACGGCCCTGCTGCCGGAGACGGACCTGTCCTTCGTCGGCTTCCGCAGCTGCGCGCTCTGAATGCGTCGCCGGCGGGCGCGGGGGGGACAGTACGCCTGCGCTCCGTCTCGAAGGCACGCTCCTCGTCACTGCGGGAAACGTGTCAACCTTATTCAGGGCGGGCCAGAGGCATGAAAAAAGCACCCCGAGGGGTGCTTTTTTCATTGCCGCTTCAGGCTGGGCGCCGCTCAGCGCTCGTAGCGGTTGCGGCCGGCCGGACGCTGGCCGCCGAAGCCGCCGCGCTTGTTGTCGCCGAAGTCACGGTTGCCGAAGCCACGGCTCTCGCCGCCGAAGCTGCGTTCGCCACCATTACGGTCGCCGAAGCTACGGTCGCCGAAGCTGCGGTTGCCGTCGCGATTGCCGCCGCGGTAGCCGCCTTCGCCGCGTGCCTGGCCCTGGCCCTGGCCGCGGTAGCCGCCTTCGCCGCCCTCACGCGGACCGAAGCCGCGACCCTCGCCACCGCCGAAGCCGCCACGATTGCCGAAGCCACGGTTGTCGCCGTCGCCGAAGCGGCGCTCGCCGAAGTTGCGCTCACCGGTGTTGCGCTCGCCGGTATTGCGGTCACCGAAGCTGCGGTCGCCAAAGTTGCGGTCGCCGAAACCGCGGCCGCTGCCCTGGCCACCCTGGCCGCCACGGTAGCCGGGCTTGCCGCGGAAGTCACCGCGGCCGCCGCCTGGCTTGCCGCCGAAGCCGCTGCGCGGCTTCGGCGTGCGGCGCGGTTCCAGGCCTTCGATCACGGAGGCGTCGATGCGCTGGTTGGTGAAGCGCTCGATGCGGCGCCACTGGAACATATCGCCATGGTTGACCAGGTTGATGGCGATACCCGAGCGGCCGGCACGGCCGGTGCGGCCGATGCGGTGCACGTAGTCCTCGGCCTGCTTGGGCAGGTCGAAGTTGACCACGTGGGTGATGTCGGGCACGTCGATACCGCGCGCGGCCACGTCGGTGGCTACCAGCACGCGCAGGTTGCCGCGGCGCAGTGCCGTCAGCGTGCGGTTGCGCGCGCCCTGGGTCATGTCGCCGTGCAGGGCGCCGGCGGCGAAGCCGGTGTCGGACAGGCGCTCGGCCAGCGAGTCGGCATCGCGCTTGGTGGCGGTGAAGACAATGGCTTGCTTCAGGTCCGCGGCGCGCAGCAGGTGATCGAGCAGGCGTTCCTTGTGCGACATGTCGTCGGTGAAGTGCAGGCGCTGCTCGATATGGCTCTGGTCCATGCGTGCCGCGGCGATCTCGATGCGCTGCGGGTCACGCAGCTGGCGCGAGGCGAGCTGCGCGATGCGGGCATCCAGCGTGGCCGAGAACATCAGCGTCTGGCGGCTGGCCGGGGTCGCGGCGACGATGGCGTCGATGTCATCGGCGAAACCCATGTCGAGCATGCGGTCGGCTTCGTCGAAGACCAGCATGTCGAGCGCGGACAGGTCGATGCGGCCGGCGTCGATGTGGTCGAGCAGGCGGCCCGGCGTGGCCACCAGGATGTCAGGCATCTTGGCCAGCATGGCCAGTTGCTTGGGGTAGGGCATGCCGCCCAGGATGCTGGCGCAGACGATGCGGCGCAGGTGGCGGCCGTACTTGGCGGCGGCCTCGGTCACCTGCAGCGCCAGTTCGCGCGTGGGCGTCAGCACCAGCAGCGCGGGCTGGGCCGGCGACGGACGGGGGCGGCGACCCTTGATGCGCTTGACCGGCTCCTCGGCACGCGGACGGTTCGGCGCGGGCTTCTCGCTGATGCGCTGGATGGCGGGCAGCATGAAGGCCGCCGTCTTGCCGGAGCCGGTCTGGCTGGAGACCAGCAGGTCACGGCCGGCGAGGAAGGCGGGGATGGCCTGCGCCTGCACCGGCGTGGGCGTGGTGTAGTTCTGGTCGGCCAGGGCGCGCAGGATGGCGGCATCGAGGCCGAGCGAGGCAAAGCCGCTCAGTTCGGTTTCGGTGGCCGCGGCGGCGCCGTCGTGCTCGCCGTTCAGCATCGCGTCGAGCTTGTCGAGCGGGCTGGACGTGGCAATGGCGTCGGCGGCGGGGGCAATAGCTTGCTCCGCACGGGTATCGTGCTGGGTCATGTCGTAATCATCAAAGTGCAAGGCACCCCGGTGAATGGAAGGTTCCGGGGCGGGCGCAGTGCAAAGTCTTAAAAAGGCTTCGGCGCCAATCGGTGAGGCCGTTACGACAGACGCAGCTGACGGTACGGCGGCAGGCAGGGGCGGCAGACCAACTGGCTGGCGGGTCCCTGGCAGGCAAGCGGCCCGGAGGGCTGCTCAACAGGATCGGAGACGAGGCGACGTCGGGTGAGAAAAGCGTTCTGTCCGGCAGTCTTCGCCGTGGAGGCGGTTAGGCGGGAGGCAGAGCTGGAGAGCCGGGAGGCGGTTCCGATGCGGGATCGGGGAGCGCTGGAAAGCTCACAGTGCGAACTCACGGCGCGGATTATAGCAGAAATCCTGGAGAATGCTGCGCTGCGAAAAAGTGACAATTGGTGACGGCAGCCTGCCCCCTCCCGTCCGGGCGGCGTTGGCATCCTGCAGCGGCAGACCTATACTGGGTTTGCCCGGCCCCATCGGGGCTGGCTCGGAGGTGGACATAGAGAAGTCTGACGACCTTCTCCAGCATCTGCCTGCTGCTTGCCGTCGGCATGACGATTCGTATCGCCACTGCCAGGTTTCCCGCGACTGTCCGGGTGGTCCGGATGGGCGTCCGCGTGATGGGCGGAATCATGGGTAGCCTGCTGGCGTGAAGCGCGAACCGGAATGCTGCCGGTATTGACCCAGGAGGTCCGGTCCCGTCCACGTCCAGCCCGCCAGGATATTGGCGGGCTTTTCATTGGTGGAACGCCAGTATCCTGAGTCGCGATTGCGTTGACCAGGTCCGCCCTGAGTCCGTCGATGGGCCGCGCGATGCGTCGTCGCGCAGGCCGGATTCGGTCTGCCAGGCCGGCGTGGCCAGTTCGGCGGGCGCCGTGACGGCCAGGCGTGAACGGGCCGGTTCTGCCGTCAGCATCGGCCAGAGCGGCGCGGCATCATCCGGAAACCGTTCGTCGATTGCCGCCGCATTGCGCGCCGCGGCGAAAAACTCGCCCTGCTGCAGGTGCTGCTCCGCCTCGATCTTGAGCTTGTCCTGCCAGCGCGTGGCGCAGGCCGACACCAGTACGGCCGCGACGAGCGCGAGCACGGCGACCGCCGCGCATCTTGCCTGCGTTCTTACCCTGTGGAACATGATGTTTTTCTTGTTGTCCTGCTGATCAGTCGCGGCCCCTGCGGGCGGTCGCAGCCGTCTCCGCAGCAGAGGGTTTGCAGGCCGGCGCGCAAGCATAGTCTGCTATACTCCGCGCCTGCTTCCCGACCGGACTCCAGGTGCCATGCGGTGCCATGTGCCAACGGCCGGCAAGCCGTCCGGAGTGGATCTTCCGCACCGGTCGTGCCGGCTGCTTTGCATGTCCCGGGATAGTACAGTACCTTCCGGGTCGCGGGCCCATGGTGCACAGCGCGCTGCACCGGCCGGCAAGCTGTTTCAAGCTGTTTCCTGTCCGCTCGCCGTAGTTCAATGGATAGAACGAGCGCCTCCTAAGCGCTAGATACAGGTTCGATTCCTGTCGGCGGGACCACCGCACATCGCAGGCGGTGGCTCCCAATATCCAAACAGTTCCGCTCCACTTCTGACTTGCGCCTTGCCTTGTAAGGCGGGCGCCAGGCGGGCGCCGTCATGGCCGCGTCGCCAGTCCCGGCAGCCGTACTCCCGACCATTGCCACGACCACAAGCCATCCCGGCGCAGTTCGACCACGATGCGCTCGCCATCCGCGCGCGTGGCGGAGGCGTCGACACGGTCCCAGGCACGGTAGGAAACGTCGTAGCGCAGCGATTCGCGCGCTGGCCGCGTGGCCTGGCCGTCGTCGGGCGTGACGGCGGGGCCGGGTTGCGCAGGCGGTTCGGTCGGCGCTCCGGCTTCGCCCCGTGCCATCAGGGCCATCGCGCCGGCGGGCGAAACCATGGCATCGATCACCGTGCCGACCATCGCCATGCCAAGCAGGCGGCCCACGCCTGCCAGCGGAGCCTCGCCGGCCCCGGACAGGCCCAGGCGTTGCTGCAGGGAGAGCAGGGCCTGGGCTTTCAGGCTTTCGCGCAGGGCGGGGTAGTCGACGTAGCGGGAGAAGGCTTGCGCATCGTGTGCCTTGATGGCGGCGTGCATCTGGCGCAGGGTCCAATAGGGGCTGGCGTAGCTGCTTGCCAGCGCGGTGACGAGCAGCGCGAGCGTGCCGAGTGCGGTCTTGCGTTTCATGGGGTTCCCTGGTCCGGCCCTCGTGGCCGTATCCGCGGCGATGTGTCCGGAGCCCTCACGCGGCGCGCGCCACGACGTCGAGCACGCGGCGGCCGCAGTGGGTCAGGCGTGGGCGGCGCGAGCTGCCGGTGTCGCGCTCGAGGCTGACCAGCTTGCGGTCGACCAGCGTCTGCAGGTCGACAGGGTTGAGCTGCCGATGGTCGTGCGTGCTGTCGACGATCATCAGCGCGGCGAGTTCATGTGCACTGAGCATGGCTGTCTCCTGGGCGGGGCGCTGCCGGAGCTCGCGCCGAAAAGACGGAAAAGACGGAAAAGACAGGAAGGGGGTCTGGCGGGCAGGAAGGCCAGGCGGCGGATGCTGCTGCGCGGGGCCGCTCGCTGCCGGCGACAGGGTTTACTGTCGCTGCGCCGCTTTGGCAAAGCAACGCCGAATACACTTGCTTACATGGGTGGGGACTTTGTCACGTGTGTTTCCGCGCCGTATACGGCGGGACGTGTCCGCCGCGCAACGGCACGCCGGCTTCCGGGTCCAATTCAATGAGCAGGCGCGCCGGGCCTGTGTCTTGCTTAGGTGACAAGGCCCGCCGGGAGCGGCGCCTTTGCCGGGCCGATGTCCCGCTTCCGGTGCGACAGCCTGCCAAGGAAGACAAGATGAAGCCTGTTTCCCATCCGCCCCACACACATGTGCCGCATCATGGTGCGCGCTATTACTTTGCCCTGGCCGCCGGCCTGACCCTGCCGGCCCTGGCTTACCTGCTGTGGGCGTTCGTGAAGACGCACTAGGCGCGGCTGCGTCGCCGGGCCGTGCGCGCCTTCATTCGAGGTAGGCGTGCCGTGCCGGATGGCGCGGCTCGGCCACGAACTGTGCGCTCAGCAGATCGTCGCGCGGGTGCACCAGCGGCGTCTCGATGCGCAGCAGCGGGACCAGCGTGCCTTCCAGGCGGGCGGTATTGAAGGGGCGCGATTCGAGGCGGAGTTCCGGGGCGCTGGCGTGCCGCGGCCAGACCAGTAGCGGCACGGCATGCCCGGCCGGACGCCCGGGCGCGTGCCCGGCGAAGTTGCGCGAATGACCGACCTCCTGGCCATGGTCCGAGGTATAGAGCAGGGCCGCCTCGCCACGCGGCTGGCGGCGCAGGGATTCGAGCATGCGGCCGAGCAGCGCGTCGTGGTAGTGCAGGGCACGATCGTAGTGCCGGCGCGCCAGGCGGATCCAGGGCCAGCGGCCCTGGTCGGCAAGCTGGCGGTCGATCTCGTCGGGTGCGGCGAACGGTTCCCACTCGGCCGGATAGCGCATATCGTAGTGCGGGTGCGCGCCGAGCATATGGATCACGATGAACTTGCGCGGGGCGGGATCGGCCAGGGCCGCGTCGAGCATGGGCAGCAGGGACTCGTCGAGGCTTTCCGCGTCGCGCCCGTCCTGGTCGCGGTTGGCTTGCCGGCGCACTTCGGCCTCGCCGGCGTAGCGCGTCCACAGGTAGCTGTCGGCCTGGTTGCTCAGCCAGTAGGTCTTGTAGCCGGCCAGCCGCGCCAGCGCGGTGACGCCCGGCCCGCGGCTGTCGTCCGGACCCAGTGTGAGCATGGCCCGCATGGCGGGCACCGTGGTGCCGGCGCCCGAGGTCACGGCATCGAACACCAGCAGTTCGTCGCGTAGCGCGGCCAGCCGCGGGGAGGTGGCGCGGTCGTAGCCATAGATCTGCCAGTTCTCGCGATTGATGCTCTCTCCCACCACCAGCACCACCGTGCGCCGTTCCGGGCCTGTGTAGCGGAACGGCTGTGCTGCGAGCCACTGCCCTGCGCTGTGCTGGCGTGCCTGCATGCCGGCCAGTTCGGCCTGCCAGGCGCGGTATTTTGCCACCGCCCTGGCCCAGCCGAAGATGGGGTTCTTCTCCCTCGCGGTCGGATTGAAGTGGGCGGCCACGAACAGGGCCAGCGGCACGCACGCCGCCGGCCGCCAGCCGTGCGCGCGTGGACGCCCCAGCCGCCAGCAGGCCAGGTAGAGCAGCGGCAGCATGGCGATGACGCCGCCCGTCCATCCCAGCGGCAGGGCGCGCAGGAATTCGCCGGCCTCGTCGCGGTTGGTGTTGCCGAGCGCGGTCAGCACGGCGGGGGAGTCGGACGAGAGTCCGTAGGCGCCTTGCAGGAAGGCTTCCAGGCCGGCGTCGGCCAGCAGCAGCCCATACCAGGCCATGGCCGGCAGGCGCGCCCATACACTGGCGGGGAGCAGTCGCGTCATCAGCAGCGACAAGGCCAGCATCAGCACGGTCTTGCCGGCGTCCCGCCAGGGGACACCGCATTCCAGCAGCAGGGCGGCGCAGGCGCCTAGCAGCGCGCAGCCGGACAGCAGCGAAACCTGGGCAGCGGGCAGTGTGGCGCGCTGGTGCGGGGGCGGGACCTGATGCATCGGGGGCTCTGCGTGCTTGTCGGGTTATGTCTGGCGAGGGCGAGGGCGAGGGCATGCCGGCGCCGGTCCGCTTCCTCGGCGGCGGCCGGCATTTTGCCAGCCGCTTGCTGTCAACCTGCTTTCGGATGGCAATTCTCTCGGAAAGTTCTTAATCCAGTCGTCCGAGGACGAAGTGCTAGGATGGAATCACGGCGCGGAGATGGAGATGGCAAGCGACACGATGGAATACAAGGGCCATGTGGTCCACGTCTTCTGCGACCAGATCCGGGACGGCTCCTACCTGGCTTCCTGCGAGATCTGGGAGGACGCGGCCGTCGTGCAGGAGGCGCGCTCGGTGGGGCGGGAGCATGCGAGCGCGCAGGCGGCGAGGGACGCGGCCTACGCCTGGGCAATGCGCTGGATCGACGCCAATAGCTGAAGTGCCGCTAATGCCGCCGCCGATGATCTCGTCTTGGCCGGGATGTTCGTGCGGGACGGGCGTGGGGCATGCCGCCGGTGAGAAAGACGGCCCCCGGGAGGGGGCCGTGGAAGGGAAATTGGGCGTGGATGACCGGCCCAGGCGCAATCTTCGCGCGGCGAGCAGCGTACCGCACCTGGATCAGCCGCAGCTTTCGGGGGATGATCCAGCTTGCAGCCTGTGGTGTTTTATGCTCTCGTGCGCCCGGCCCCAGGCGGGATGCACCGGAACTGGCTGGCTCAGTGCGTTTGCATCTTCGAGAAGAGCTGGATCACCGCGACGCCGGCGACGATCAGCCCGATACCGAGCCAGGCCGCCAGGTCCGGCAACTGGCGGTACAGCACGCTGGCGATCAACGTGACCAGGACGATGCCTGCGCCGCACCAGATTGCGTAGGCGATACCCACCGGCATGGTCTTCATCACCTGCATCAGCAGGAAGAAGGCCGATACGTAGCCCGCCACGACGAGCACGCTGGGGAGCAGCCGGGTGAAATCCTGCGAGGCTTTCAGGCTGCTGGTGGCGATCACTTCGGCCACGATGGCGAGGGCCAGGAGCAAGTAGCTGTTCATTGTTCCACGGTCTGGAATCGTGCCGGCGGGATGCCGGCAACGTCGCCCGACATGATAAATGGCGCGGTGCCTGGGGCCATGACCAGTCCCGGCGCGTTGTGGCGGAAAAGGCGGCGATGGCGCGGCGGGTGTGGCTTCGGTCCAACTTCCCGCGCTATCGCCTTCCCCACCTTGGTGTGGAAACCTTCGTTACCGGTGGTTCGCGCAGCGTCGCGACCGCGCGCTGCGGCATGTGCTGCCCCAGACGCCCAACGGGCACTCGATCGGCGAGATCGGCGCCGCCGCGCCGGAGCCGGCTCAGTCCGGCTCAGTCCGGCTCAGTCCGGCTCAGCCCGGCTCTCGCTGGCGCAGCACCAGCAGCGCCAGCATGCCGCCCACCACGCCCCAGAACGCCGAGCCGATGCCCGCCAGCGTCATACCGGAAGCCGTGATCATGAAGGTCAGCAAGGCCGGCTCCCGCTCCTGCGCCGACTGCATGGCTACCGTCAGCCCATTGGCGATCGAACCGAGCAGGGCGAAGGCGGCCAGCGCCACCACCAGCGCCTTGGGGAAGGCGGCGAACAGCGCCGCGATGCTGGCCGCCAGCACACCCGCCACCAGGTAGCCGAAGCCGCACACCACCGCGGCCGTATAACGCCGCTCGCGGTCGGGGTCGGCCTGGACGCCGGTACAGATGGCGGCGGTGATGGCGGCCAGGTTGATGCCGTGGGAGCCGAACGGGGCGAGCAAGGCCGAAGCCAGGCCGGTCACGGTGATCAGCGGCGAGGCCTTCACCTGGTAGCCGTCGGCGCGCAGGACGGCCAGGCCCGGGATGTTCTGCGAGGCGAGGGCGACGATGAAGAGCGGGATGGCGATGCTGATGCAGGCCTGCAGCGAGAATGCCGGCGTGGTCCAGACCGGCTGCGCGACGGCGAAGCGGAAGCCCTCGAAATGCAGCTGGCCGAGCGCGCCGGCCAGCGCCACGCCCACCAGCAGCACGCCGGGCACGGCATAGCGCGGCCACCAGCGCCGGCCCAGCAGGTAGGCGGCGAACATCGCCAGCAACAGTGCCGTCTGCTGCTGCGCCTGGACGAACACATCGACGCTGATGCGGAACAGGATGCCTGCCAGCAGGGCCGAGGCGATGCTGGCAGGCAACGCACGCATCAGCCGGTCGAACCAGCCGGTCAGGCCGGCGGCGGCCATCAGCAGCGCCGCGACCACGAAGGCGCCGATCGCCTCGGCATAGGGCACGCCGGGCAGGCTGGCGATCAGCAGCGCAGCGCCCGGCGTCGACCAGGCGATGACGATGGGTACGCGCGTCAGCAGCGACAGGCCGATGGTGGTCACGCCCATGCCGATCGACAGCGCCCAGATCCAAGAGGCGATCTGCGTGGCGGACAGGTGGGCGGCCTGGCCGGCCTGGACCATCAGCACCAGCGAGCTGGTATAGCCGGTCAGCATGGCGACCAGCCCCGCGACCAGCGCGGAAACGGACAGGTCGGCGAAGCGGAGGGGGCGAGGGGGCATCGGATCAGGGCGTGCCGGCGGCAGGGCCGGCGCCGGCGGCGCAAGCGAAGGGTCCGCCATCTTCGCACGACTTGCGAAGCGGCTCCAGCGGCGCCCCGCGGGCGGTGGCGGCCGCTGCGGCATCCGCCGCCGGCCCCGGCAAGTCGGCCGACGCGCGAACGGTTCGGGTGGCTGACGGGGCTTTCCCTTACGGACTTTTCCGACTGGAGGGGGGCAGGGGGGCTTGCTATGCTCGACTTGTGCCTTGCGAGCATGGCACCGAGGAGAGACTCTTGGGCCCCCGGCGTGGGCCCATTTTTTTTGCCTGGCGCCGGCGGGTGGCACCCGCGGGGCGCGGTGGGGCGCGGCGCTGCCGGCGTCGACTACAATGCGGCCTGCACCGTGCAGGCCCCGCTACGGACGGGGCAGGCGCGCCGATCCGGATTCTCTCTGACGTTTCGATGGCCCTGTTCTCCATTACCGATGCCCAGCTCGCCTTCGGGCATGTGGCATTGCTCGATCACACCGATTTTTCGCTGGAGGCCGGCGAGCGCGTCGGCCTGATCGGCCGCAACGGCACCGGCAAGTCGTCTCTGCTGAAGATCGTGGCCGGCCTCGCCGCGCCGGACGACGGCCTGATCTCCCGGCAGAATGGCGTGACGTCGGCCTATGTGCCGCAGGAGCCTCAGTTCGAGCCCGGCCTGACCGTGTTCGACGCGGTATCGCAGGGCATGGGCGCCGCCCACGACCTGCTGCTGCGCTACGAGGTGGCGGCCGAAGCGGTGGCCGAGGGGCATGGCGGGCCGGACGAGGCGGCGGCGCTGGCCGAGTTGCATCGCCTGCAGTCGGAACTGGATGCCGCCGGCGCCTGGCAGTTGCGCACCCGCGTCGAGACCACCCTGGCGCAGCTCGGCCTGGATCCCAAGGCGGCCGTCGAAGGCCTCTCTGGCGGCACGCAGAAGCGGGTGGCGCTGGCGCAGGCGCTGGTGGCCGAGCCGGACATCCTGCTGCTGGACGAGCCGACCAACCACCTCGACGTGGCTGCCATCCGCTGGCTGGAAGACCTGCTGCTGGCCTTCCGCGGCAGCGTGCTGCTGATCACCCACGACCGCGCCTTCCTCGACCGCGTGGCCACGCGTATCGTCGAGCTGGACCGTGGCCGCCTGCTGTCCTTCCCCGGCAACTTCGCCGCCTACCAGGCGCGCAAGGCCGAGCTGCTGGCGGCCGAGCAGGTCGAGCAGGCCAAGTTCGACAAGCTGCTGGCGCAGGAAGAGGTGTGGATACGCAAGGGCGTGGAAGCACGCCGCACCCGCAGCGTGTCGCGCATCCAGCGGCTGGTGGCGATGCGCAGCGAGCGCGCGGCGCGCCGCGAGGCCCAGGGCAACGTCAAGCTGGAGGTGGCGCAGGGCGAGCGCTCGGGCAAGATCGTGGCCGAGCTGGTCGACGTCAGCAAGGCCTTCGGCGGGCGCACCGTGGTGCGCGAGTTTTCCGCCACCATCATGCGCGGCGACAAGGTCGGCCTGATCGGCCCCAATGGCGCCGGCAAGACCACGCTGCTGCGCCTGATCCTGGGCGAGCTGCCGCCCGACAGCGGCACCGTGCGCAACGGCAGCAACCTGCAGGTCGCCTACTTCGACCAGATGCGCGGCCAGCTCGACATGGAGCGTTCGCTGGCCGATACCATCAGTCCCGGCAGCGACTGGGTCGAGATCAACGGCCAGCGCAAGCACGTGATGAGCTACCTGGGCGACTTCCTGTTCGCCCCCGAGCGCGCGCGCTCGCCGGTCAAGTCGCTGTCCGGGGGCGAGCGCAACCGCCTGCTGCTGGCGCGCCTGTTCGCACGCCCGGCCAATGTGCTGGTGCTGGACGAGCCGACCAACGATCTCGACATCGATACGCTGGAACTGCTGGAGGAACTGCTGCAGGAATACGCCGGCACTGTCTTCCTGGTCTCCCACGACCGCGCCTTCCTCGACAATGTGGTGACCTCCACCATCGCCGCCGAGGGCGACGGCCGCTGGCGCGAATACGTGGGCGGCTATGCCGACTGGGAACAGCAGTCGGCGCGCGCGGCCCGGATCCAGGCCGAGCAGGCCCAGCAGGCGCGCGGCGGCGAGGCCGTTGCCGAAGCATCCAAGGCGCGCGAAGGGCGCGAGGCGCGCGGCGCCAACCGCACCGTCAAGCTTTCCTACAAGGAACAGCGTGAACTGGACGGCCTGCCGGAGCGCATCGCTGCCCTGGAAACGGAGCAGAAGACCATCTCGGCGCGCCTGGCGGACGGCTCGCTCTATGTCAGCGACCCGGCCGGCGCGGCACAGCTGGCCACCCGCCACGACGAGATCGAGATGGAGCTGTTGGAGGCGCTCGAGCGCTGGGAAGTGCTGGAGGCGAAGCACCGCGGCGAGAGCCAGTGAGCATAGCGAGCGCCGTTCCCCCTGCAGCGGGCGGCTATCCGCACCAGGCCAGCACCATATTGGACAGGTCCACCATGAAGGCTGGCCGCAGGTAGGCGAGGAAGGCGAGCGCCGCCACCGCCGCCAGCGCGCCGAGGCCGGCGCCCTGCAGCAGGCGCCGGCGCGCCGATACCGAGGCCGCCGAGGGCGCCGTCATGCCGCCACCGGCTGCGGGCGCGCCACCGCGTGCTCGCGGATCGGCAGGTTGACCAGGGCGGCCAGCACGCCCAGCCCGATCGCCAGCATCCAGACCGTGTCGTAGCTGCCGGTGCGGTCGTAGAGATAGCCGCCCAGCCAGGCGCCGAGGAAGCTGCCGATCTGGTGCGAGAAGAACACCACGCCCGACAGCATGGACAGGTACTGCACGCCGAACACCTGCGCGATGATGCCGTTGGTCAGCGGCACGGTGGACAGCCACAGGGCGCCCATCAGCGCGGCGAACACCCAGGTGCTGGCGACCGATAGCGGCAGCAGCAGGTAGGCACTGATCACCAGCGAGCGCGTCAGGTAGATGAAGGCCAGCAGGTAGCGCTTGGGCATGCGCTGCCCGAGCGAGCCGGCGCCGTAGGTGCCGAACACGTTGAACAGCCCGATCAAGGCCAGCGCGACGGTGGCGATCTTGGGGTCGCCCAGGCCGCGGTCCTTCAGGTAGGGCGCCAGGTGCACGCCGATGAACACGACCTGGAAGCCGCACACGAAGTAGCCCAGCGTCAGCAACTGGTAGTTGCGGTTGCCGAAGGCCTCGCGGATGGCCTGGCCGATGGTCTGCTGCGCGCCGGAGCGCGCGCCGGCCATGTCGGGCTCGCGCAGCGTGAAGGCCAGCGGCAGCATCAGGCAGGCCAGCGCGGCCAGCACGAAGAGCGCATGCTGCCAGCCGATGGTGGAAATCAGGGTCTGCTCGACCGGGATCATCAGGAACTGGCCGAAGGAGCCGGCCGCGGCGGCGATGCCCATGGCCCAGACGCGCTTCTCGGCGCTGGCCACGCGGCCGATCACGCCGTACACGACGCTGTAGGTGGTGCCGGACTGGGCCAGCCCGATCAGTACGCCGGCGCCCGAGGCGAAGGCGGTGCCGGAAGTCGACAGGGCCATCACCAGCAGCCCCGCCACGTACAGCGCCACGCCCACCAGCATCACGCGCAACGCGCCGAAGCGGTCGGCCAGCGCGCCCGCGAAGGGCTGGCTGGCGCCCCACATCAGGTTCTGCAGGGCCAGGGCGAAGGCGAAGGTCTCGCGGCTCCAGCCGTGCGTCTGGGTGATGGGCAGGTTGAACAGGCCGAAACCATGGCGGATGCCCATCGAGAGCGTGACGAGCAGGCCGCCGCAGACCAGTACGGTGCCCAGGGAAAGTTGTCGATTCTGCATGTCTGGCTCTTCTTGTGCTGGGAGTTGTCTCGTTGTTCTCGTTGTTCTTGTCTTGTTCCAGGCCCGTGTTTCGTCCCGGGCTTTCTTCCGCGTCCGCCTCCGCTGTGGTGCCACCGGCACCTGGCCTGGGGGCCGCGGTGGCCGGAGGGGCAGCGCCGGGCAGGGGGCCGCCGCCGGGCGAGTGTACTCTGCCGCGCCCGAACGCGCTGGCGCGTCACTTTTCAAGTCACTTTTCACCGGCCGGTGCGGGCGACAGCGCGGCGGCTTCCATTACAATGCGGTGCCCGGCCCGTGGCACGCGTTCCGGCGCGCGCCCGGTGCGCAAGGCGCCCGCCCGGCCGGTACTCCAATTTCGTAGCGACTCCATGGCGAGCAAAACCAGTCAGTACAGCGAATCCTCCATCCGGGTCCTGAAGGGCCTGGAGCCGGTCAAGCAGCGGCCGGGCATGTACACGCGCACCGATAACCCCCTGCATATCGTCCAGGAGGTGATCGACAACGCGTCCGACGAAGCCCTGGGCGGCTTCGGCTCCGAGATCCTGGTCACCCTGCACAAGGACGGCAGCGTCAGCGTGGAGGACGATGGCCGCGGCATTCCGGTCGGCATCCACCCCGAGGAAGGCGTGCCGGTGGTCGAGATCGTGTTCACCCGGCTGCATGCCGGCGGCAAGTTCGACAAGGGCAAGGGCGGTGCCTATGCCTTCTCGGGCGGCCTGCACGGCGTGGGCGTGTCGGTCACCAACGCGCTGTCGACGCGTCTGGACGTGGGCGTCTGGCGCGACGGCATGGCCTCGGCGCTGACCTTCTCCGGCGGCGATGTCACCACGCCGCTGTCCTCGCGCAAGCTCGAGCGCGGCGAAAAGAAGAACGGTACGCGCGTGCAGGTGTGGCCGGATCCCAAGTACTTCGATTCCGCCGCCATCCCGCTGGCGGAACTGCAGCGCCTGCTGCGCAGCAAGGCCGTGCTGTTGCCGGGCGTCAAGGTCACGCTGGTGACCGAGAAGAGCGGTGAGAGCCAGACCTGGCAGTACGATCAGGGCCTCAAGGGCTACCTGGTCGAGGCGCTGGCGCAAGGCAGCGGCGCTGAACTGGTGATCCCGATGTTCGAGGGCGAGCATTTCGCCGATCCCGAGGCCAACAACGGCGAGGAGGGCTTCGCCGAGGGCGAGGGCGCCTCGTGGGTGGTGGCCTGGACCGAGGAAGGCTCGCCGGTGCGCGAGTCCTACGTCAACCTGATTCCGACCCCGGCCGGCGGCACCCATGAATCGGGGCTGCGCGAGGGGCTATTCCAGGCGGTCAAGAGCTTCATCGAGATGCACGCGCTGCAGCCCAAGGGCGTCAAGCTGATGAGCGAAGACGTGTTCGCGCGCGCCTCCTTCGTGCTGTCGGCCAAGGTGCTCGACCCGCAGTTCCAGGGCCAGATCAAGGAGCGCCTGAACAGCCGCGACGCGGTGCGCCTGGTCTCCACCTTCAGCCGCCCGGCGTTGGAGCTGTGGCTGAACCAGCATGTGGAGTACGGCAAGAAGCTGGCCGAGCTGGTGATCCGCCAGGCGCAGGCGCGCACGCGCGCGGCGCAGAAGGTAGAGAAGAAGAAGGGCTCCGGCGTGGCCGTGCTGCCCGGCAAGCTGACCGACTGCGAATCGACCGACACCGAGCGCAATGAACTGTTCCTGGTCGAGGGCGATTCCGCCGGCGGCTCGGCCAAGATGGGGCGCGACAAGGAATTCCAGGCCATCCTGCCGCTGCGCGGCAAGGTGCTCAACACCTGGGAGACCGAGCGCGACCGCCTCTTCGCCAACAATGAAGTGCATGACATCGCGGTGGCGATCGGCGTGGACCCGCACGGCCCGGACGACGAGCCCGACCTGACCAACCTGCGCTACGGCAAGATCTGCATCCTGTCGGACGCGGACGTCGACGGCGCGCATATCCAGGTGCTGCTGCTGACGCTGTTCTTCCGCCATTTCCCGCGCCTGATCGAGCGCGGCAACGTGTGCGTGGCGCGCCCGCCGCTGTATCGCGTCGACGCACCGGCGCGCGGCAAGAAGCCGGCGCAGAAGCTCTACGCGCTGGACGAAGGCGAGCTCGAAGCGATCCAGGACAAGCTGCGCAAGGACGGCGTCAAGGACGGCGCCTGGCAGATCTCGCGCTTCAAGGGCCTGGGCGAGATGAGCGCGGAGCAATTGTGGGAGACCACCATGAATCCGGATACGCGCCGCCTGCTGCCGGTGTCGCTGGGCGGCTTCGGCCAGGCCGAGACCGTCGGTGTGATGAACATGCTGATGGGCAAGGGCGAGGCCGCGCAGCGCCGCAACTGGCTGGAAGAGCGCGGCAATGAAGTGGTGGCGGACATCTGAGGACGAGGCAGGCGAGATGGCGGCAAGTCGGCGAGTGACGGGGCGGATGGCGAGGGCAGGGCGCGCGGCGGTGAGCGCGGCCCTGCTGCTTGCCGGGCTCGGCTGCGCCGGCGCCGTCCACGCCGAGTTGTACGGCTATGTCGACGATGACGGCGTGGCCCACTTCGCCGACCGCAAGCTCGACGCGCGCTATCAGCTGTTCCTGCGCGGCGGCGGTTCGCTCAACGCGCCGGGGCTGGCGCGCCCGGGCGCGCGCGCGGGCCGGGATGCCGGCACGGGCGGCGGTGCGGGCGCGGCCGGCGCCATCGACATCGAGAACCACAAGCTTTACCGCTACGTCATCAACCATCCCAATATTGCCGTGGTCGAGCCCATGATCCGGCAGATCGCGCAGCGGCAGAACGTCGATCCGGCGCTGGTCAAGGCGGTGATGGCGGTGGAGTCCGGCTTCAACCCGCAGGCGGTGTCGCCCAAAGGCGCGATCGGCCTGATGCAGGTGATTCCGGACACCGGCGCGCGCTTCGGCGTGGCGGCCGACGCCAAGCGCACCGTCGAGCAGAAGCTGGCCGATCCGCGTACCAATATCGCGGCCGGCGTGCGCTACCTGAGCTGGCTGATGCAGATGTTCCCCAATAACCTGGAACTGGTGCTGGCGGCCTACAACGCCGGCGAAGGCGCCGTGCAGCGCTACAACAACCAGATCCCGCCCTTCCCCGAGACGCAGCAGTACGTCAGCACGGTGCTGCAGTTCTACCGCATTTACCGGCCCGAAGGCCCGCTGCCGCGCGCGCTGGGCGGTGTCGGCCGCGCCGGCGTGACGCGCGTCAAGATGGTGATCGGCGGCCAGGACGAATTGCCTTGAACGGCGCCGGGGCGAGGCGCCCGCACCCATGCAACCCGGCGCGCGCGCGGACGACCGCGTCGCGCGCCGATTTCCTGTGAATCCATGGATCAACAAGACATCTCCTTCCAAGCGGACGAACCGGCCGACGCGCTGACGCTGGCGCACTACGCCGAGCGTGCCTACCTGGACTACGCCATCAGCGTGGTCAAGGGACGTGCGCTGCCCGAGGTGGCCGATGGCCAGAAGCCGGTGCAGCGCCGCATCCTCTTCGCGATGCACGAGATGGGCCTGCGCGCCGACGCCAAGCCGGTCAAGTCGGCCCGCGTGGTGGGCGACGTGCTGGGCAAGTACCACCCGCACGGCGACCAGTCTGCCTATGACGCGCTGGTGCGCCTGGCGCAGGACTTCTCGCTGCGCTACCCGCTGATCGACGGCCAGGGCAACTTCGGCTCGCGCGACGGCGACGGCGCGGCGGCGATGCGCTACACCGAAGCGCGCCTGACGCCGATCTCCCGCCTGCTGCTGGACGAGCTCGACCAGGGCACGGTCGATTTCGCGCCGAACTACGACGGCTCGATGGAGGAGCCCCGGCTGCTGCCCGCGCGCCTGCCCTTCGTGCTGCTCAACGGCGCCTCGGGCATCGCGGTCGGCATGGCCACCGAGATCCCGCCGCACAACCTGCGCGAAGTGGCGCACGCCAGCGTGGCGATGATCCGCAACCCGGACATCTCGCTGGCCGAGCTGCTGGCGCTGATGCCGGGGCCGGACTACCCGGGCGGCGGCCAGATCATCTCGCCGGCGGCCGATATCGCGCAGATCTATGAAAGCGGTCGGGGCAGCCTGAAGGTGCGCGCGCGCTGGACCGTCGAAGAGATGGCGCGCGGGCAGTGGCAGCTGGTGGTGACCGAGCTGCCGCCGGCGACGTCGGCGCAGAAGGTGCTGGAGGAGATCGAGGAGATCACCAATCCGAAGGTGCGCGCCGGCAAGAAGTCGTTGACGCCCGAGCAGCTCCAGCTCAAGCAGACCCTGCTGGCGGTGCTGGACGCCGTGCGCGACGAATCCGGCAAGGATGCGCCGGTCCGGCTGGTGTTCGAGCCCAAGAGCAAGAACATCGACCAGCAGGAATTCGCGCAGACGCTGCTGGCCCACACCAGCCTGGAGTCGGGCGCGCCGATCAACCTCGTCATGATCGGCACCGACGGGCGGCCGCGCCAGAAGGGCCTGCGCGACATCCTGCGCGAATGGATCGCCTTCCGCTTCGAGACCGTGACGCGGCGCACGCGCCACCGCCTGGGCAAGGTCGAGGACCGCATCCACATCCTGGAAGGCCGGATGCTGGTGCTGCTCAACATCGACGAGGTGATCCGCATCATCCGCGAGAGCGATGAGCCCAAGCCGGCGCTGATGCAGGCCTTCGGCCTGTCCGAGCGCCAGGCCGAGGACATCCTCGAGATCCGGCTGCGCCAGCTGGCGCGGCTGGAGGCCATCCGCATCGAGCAGGAACTGAAGGACCTGCGCGAGGAGCGCGGTGACCTCGACGTCCTGCTGAAGTCCGAAACGATGATGCGCCGGCGCATCATCAAGGAGATCGAGGCCGATGCCAAGCAGTACAGCCCGGAAGACAAGGATCCGCGCCGCACGCTGATCCAGGAAGAGCGCCGCGCCGCCGCCGAGGTGCGCGTGGTCGACGAACCGGTCACGGTGGTGGTATCGCAGAAGGGCTGGGTGCGCACGCGCCAGGGGCACGGCCACGATGCGCAGCAGTTCACCTTCAAGGCGGGCGACGCGCTGTACGGCACCTTCGAGTGCCGCACCATCGATGCGCTGCTGGCCTTCGGCAGCAACGGCCGCGTCTATTCGGTGGCCGTGTCCGGCCTGCCGGGCGGGCGCGGCGACGGCGTGCCGCTGACCACGCTGATCGACCTGCAGCCGGGCACGCAGATCGCCCACACCTTCGCCGGCGCGGCCGAGCAGCGCATGCTGATCGCCACGCGCAGCGGCAACGGCTTCCAGACCAAGGTGGCGGACATGATCGGCCGCAACAAGGGTGGCAAGGCCTTCCTGACGGTGGATGAGGGCGACGTGCCGCTGCCGCCCGCTCCGCTGGGCGACGAGGCGACCCATGCCGCCTGCCTGTCGGCCAACGGGCGCCTGCTGCTGGTGGCGCTGGACGAGATCAAGGTGCTGGCCGCCGGTGGCCGCGGCGTGATCCTGATGGAACTGGAGCCCAAGGAGGCCCTGTTGCAGGCGATTGCCGTGGGCGCGCCGGGCCTGGTGCTGTCCGGCACCGGCCGGGGTGGCAAGCCGAGCAGCCAGAAGCTGGCCGGACAGGCGCTGCTGCCCTACGTGGGCAAGCGCGCCCGCAAGGGCCGCGCGCTCGAGTCCCGGCTCAAGGAGCCGCGCATCGATCCGGTGCGGCCGGTGGCACCCGGCGGCAACTGAGGCGCGATGATGGTGGCCTGCCTGGCCCCGGCGGTATGACCGCATGGCCAGGAACGATGGCCTCCGAAACGGCCCCGCGCAGCGCGCGGGGCTTTTTTTACGCCATGCGCCGGCCTGTCCCGACCTGTCCCGACCTGTCCCTTTCGCGCAGGCGCCGCCGCGCCGGCCGGCGCACAATGCGCACGGGGCCGTGCGCGGGGGCCGCGCCGCATGCCGTCCTTGCGCCTTCGGGTCCCCCGCGTTCCACCTTTCCGGCGTTCCCGTCTTTCCGTCTTTCCTTCTTTCAGCCCGACCGTTCGATCCGATGCCCCCGTCAGAGCCCATCGACCCCAACCTCGCCCCCCCGCCCACGCCGCGGCGCCTGTTCATCGAATTCGCGCGCATGGGCTTGTCCGGATTCGGCGGCGTGCTGCCCTTCGTGCGGCGCGCCGTGGTGGAGCGCAACCGCTGGCTGGACGACCGCCAGTTCATCGAGCTGCTGAGCATGGGCCAGGTGCTGCCGGGACCCAATGTCATCAATGTCGCGCTGATGCTGGGGCTGCGCTTCGCCGGCCTGCGCGGCGCGTTGTCGGCCTTCGCCGGGCTGGTGCTGGTGCCAATGGTGGTGGTGCTGTCGGCCATGCTGCTCTACGAGCACTATCGCGACGTGGCGGCCGTACAGCACATGCTGGCCGGCATGACCGCCGTGTCGGCGGGCCTGGTGCTGGCCACCGGCATCAAGCTGGCGCAGAGCCTGCCGCCTTCGCTGCGCGGCCTGCTGGTCGGCGCCGCCGCCTTCGTCGCCATCGGCCTGCTGCGCTGGCCGCTGGTGCCGGTGATGGCCGTGCTGGTGCCGCTCGGGCTGCTGCTCGAATGGCATGCCGAGGGACGGGCGCTGCGCGCCGCACTGGCGGACGCCCCGGAGCGGGCCGAGGGCAGGACAGAGGGGCCGCAGCCATGAGCCAGGACAATGTGATCGGCAGCTTCTTCGCCCATTTCCTGCTGCTGTCCTTCCTGTCCATCGGCGGGGCCGGCACCACCATCCCGGACATGCACCGCTTCCTGGTCGAGTCGCACGGCTGGATGAGCGACGCGCAGTTCTCCGCCATGTATGCGATCTCGCAGGCTTCGCCCGGCCCCAATGTGCTGTTCGTCGCCCTGTTCGGCTGGCAGATCGCCGGGCTGGCCGGCGCCATTGCCGGCATGGTCGCCATCTGCGGGCCATCCAGCGTGATTGCGCTGGCCTTCGAGTATTTCGCCGGACGTTCGCCGCAGGCGCGCTGGCCCGGCCTGGTGCGGCGCGGCCTGGCGGCATTGACCATCGGCCTGCTGGGCTCCACCGGCTGGGTGCTGGCGGCGAGCGTCGACCACCGCTGGACGGGGGCCGCCGTCACCCTGGCCACCATCGCGCTGATGCTGAAGACGCGGGTGCATCCGCTGGTGCTGGTGGCGCTGGGCGCGGGAGCGGGCCTGCTCGGCCTGGTCTGAGGCCGCCCTGCCTGCCGGGCGGGCGGGGCTCAGCTGGCCTCGGCGCCCTGGGCGGCCGAGGCGCGGATGCAGTGCAGGAAGTAGTCGGCCGGACCGGTGGGAATGGCACCCTCGCGCACCAGCAGCGCCAGGTGCAGGTCGGGCGGGTTCTCCGGCAGCGCCAGCGCCTGCAGGCGGGCACTGGTCACGCTGGCCTGCAGGGTGGCGCGCGACAGCGGCACCACCGCATCGGTTTCCAGCAGCAGGGTGGAGAACAGCAGGTTCGAAGTGCAGCGGGTGACGCGCCGCGGCGGTGCCAGGCCGTGGCGTGCGAACAGGTCCGCCAGGTAGCGCGGGTAGTCGTCGCCGGCATCGGCGTGCAGCCATTCCGCATCCTGCAATGCCGCCAGCGAGGTGCAGCCCGCCAGCGGACTGGTGCGGCGGATGGCGAAGGTGGTGGGAAAGACGAACAGTTCGGTGCAGGTGACGAAGGCTTCGTCGGGCGTGGCCTGGAAGGCGGCCAGGGCGAAGTCGAGCCGGCCGTTGCGCAGGTTCTCCAGCAGCCGCGCATGGTCGAACTCGAGGAAATCGACCGCCACCTCGGGCATCGCGCGGCGGAAGCGGGTGAACGCCTGCGGCATCACGGCCAGTCCGGCCAGCGGCGTCACGCCGATCTGCAGCCGCCCTTCGCGCGCGCCGCGCAGCCCTGCCAGGTCCTGCTCGGCGCGCTCCAGCTCGCTGACGATCAGGCGCGCCCGCGCCAGCAGCCGCTGGCCTTCCGCGGTCAGCGTCACCCCCCAGGAATTGCGCGCCAGCAGCGCCACGCCGGCGTCGGCCTCGAGCTCGCGCATGGCCTTGGTGATGGCCGGCTGGCTGACGCACAGCGCGCGCGCCGCCGCATTGATGCTGCCTTCGTCGGCGATGGCGACCAGCGCGCGCAGATGGTGGTGCTTCATAGGGGCTAGGGAAAGCCCGGATAACCGGGAGTTATGGCTATCAATATTTGTGCTTAGTCAGGCCGCGGCTGGCATCCTAGGATGGCGGATCCGTTCCCATCGAGGTAATCCGCATGTCGACCCAGCCCGCCATTATTCCCGAGATCCATGCCAGCCAGGCGGATTTCGTCGCGATCCGCCGCCAGATCCACGCCCATCCGGAACTGGGCTTCGAGGAAGAGCGCACCAGCAAGCTGGTGGCCGCCAAGCTG
The DNA here is from genome assembly GCF_001854325.1 of Cupriavidus malaysiensis. Lineage (NCBI taxonomy): Bacteria > Pseudomonadati > Pseudomonadota > Betaproteobacteria > Burkholderiales > Burkholderiaceae > Cupriavidus > Cupriavidus malaysiensis. The sequence continues at coordinate 3,549,527 of NZ_CP017754.1, read as the reverse complement.
CGGGAGTGGGGCTATGACGTGACCGAAGGCATCGGCGGCACCGGCGTGGTGGGCCAGCTCAAGGTGGGCAGCGGCACGCGCCGGCTCGGCATCCGCGCCGACATGGATGCGCTGCCGATCCAGGAGACCACCGGCCTGCCGTACGCCAGCGCCGTGCCGGGCAAGATGCACGCCTGCGGCCACGACGGCCACACCGCCATCCTGCTGGCGGCCGCGCACTACCTGGCGCGCACGCGCCGCTTCGATGGCACCCTCAACCTGATCTTCCAGCCGGCCGAGGAAGGCCTGGGCGGCGCCCCCCGCATGATGGAAGACGGCCTGTTCGAGCGCTTTCCCTGCGACGCCGTCTACGCGCTGCACAACGGTCCCGGCGTGCCGGTCGGCCACTTCGTGCTGCGCGAAGGCGTGATGGCGGCCTCCTCCGATTCGGTCACGGTGACGCTGACCGGCAAGGGCACGCACGGCGCCATGCCGAGCTTCGGGCGCGACCCCATCGTGGCGGCGGCGGCCATCGTGATGGCGCTGCAGACCATCGTGGCGCGCAATATCCCGGCCACCGAGGCGGGCGTGATCAGCGTCGGCGCGCTGCATGCCGGCAAGGCCCACAACGTGATCCCCGACAGCGCGCAGATCCTGCTGACGGTGCGCGCGCAGGACCGCGAGGTGCGCGATACGCTGGAGCAGCGCCTGCGCGAGGTGGTGGAGCTGCAGGCCAAGAGCTTCGGCGTGGCGGCGCAGATCGATTACCAGCACATCTCACGCGTGCTGATGAACGCGCCCGAGCAGACCCGCTTCGCGCGCAGCGTGATCGAGGAACTGGTGGGGGCGGAACGGATCGTCGAGCCGCCCAAGGGCATGATGGGCAGCGAGGACTTCTCCTGGATGCTGGAGCGCGTGCCGGGCTGCTACGTGGTGCTGGGCAACGGTACCGGTTCGCATGGCGGCTGCATGGTGCACAACCCCGGCTACGACTTCAATGACGAGGCGCTGGCGCTGGGCGCTTCGCTGTGGGCGCGGCTGACCGAGCGCTACCTGGTGGCCGGCGCCTGAGCGGCGCCAGCCGGCGCGGACGGACAACGACAAGAACGACAGGCAAAGAGAAGGAGACAATCATGCAGGAAGGTCTGGAGGCGGCCGCGATCGGGGCCGGCAAGGCGCAGGGCGCGGCAGCGCGGCCGGCGTCGCAGCGAGCCATGCAACGGCGCGCCGTGGTGGCGGCTTCGCTGGGCAATGCGCTGGAATGGTTCGACTTCACCGTGTTCAGCTTCTTCGCGGTGCTGATCGGCAAGCTGTTCTTCCCGGTGGAGGGCGAGTATGGTTCGCTGCTGCTGTCGCTGGCCACCTTCGGCATCGGCTTCGTGATGCGGCCGCTCGGCAGCGTGGTGATCGGCAACTATGCTGATCGCGCCGGGCGCAAGCCGGCGCTGACGCTGACCATCGGCCTGATGGCACTGGGCACGGCCATCATCGGCCTGGCCCCCACCTACGCCCAGATCGGCATCGCGGCACCGCTGCTGATCGTGGCGGGCCGCCTGCTGCAGGGCTTCTCGGCCGGCGGCGAGGTCGGCGCGGCGACCAGCTTCCTGATGGAGTCGGGCACGCGCGCCAACCGCGGCTTCATGGTGAGCTGGCAGATGGCGGGGCAGGGCGCTTCGGCGCTGGCCGGCGCGCTGTGCGGCGCCTTGCTGACGCGCGGCCTGGCACCTGAGGCTCTCGAGTCCTGGGGCTGGCGCGTGCCCTTCCTGCTGGGGCTGATGATCGGCCCGGTGGGCTTCTACATCCGGCGCCACCTCGACGAGACCCACAGCGACCACGCGCGCGAGCGCAGCGCCTTCGCCGAGGTGCTGCGCGGGCACGGCCGCGCGCTGCTGCTCGGCACGCTGCTGATCCTGGGGGGCACCGCCAGCATGTACGTGGTGGTGTTCTACATGCCGTCCTACCTGGTCAAGATGGCCCACATGCCGCCGGCGACCTCGCTGCTGGCGGGCTGCGCCGCCGGTGCCACGCTGCTGGTGCTGTCGCCGCTGGCGGGCTGGCTGGCCGACCGCCTGCCGCGCCGCAAGCCGCTGCTGCTGGCGGTCAGCCTCCTGTCCCTGCTGGTGGTATGGCCGGCCTTCTCCGCGGTGCAGGGCCAGCCTTCGCTGGCCACCGTGCTGGCGGTGGTGGTGGGGCTGGTGGCGCTGCTGTCGACCAGCAGCCCGGCGGGCTTCCTGCTGATCATGGAGTCCTTCCCGCGCAAGGTGCGCGCCACCGGCCTGGCCATCGTCTACGCCAGCGGCGTGACGCTGTTCGGCGGCTTCGCGCAGTTCATCGTCACCTGGCTGCTCAAGCTGAGCGGCGATCCGATGGCACCGGCCTGGTACATGCTGGGCTGTTCGGCGGTCAGCTTCGCCGCCTTGCTGGCCTTCCGCGAGCAGGCTGCAGCCGACTGAGCGCGGCCGGCCGGGCCGGCGCGCGGCGCGGCACGCTCATTCGACGCCGACGAAGCCGCCGGTCTGGTGTGCCCACAGGCGGGCGTAGAGCCCGTCGCGCGCCAGCAGCTCGGCATGGGTGCCGCTCTCGACGATACGGCCCCGGTCCAGCACCACCAGCCGGTCCATGCGGGCGATGGTGGAAAGCCGGTGGGCGATGGCGATCACGGTCTTGCCGCGCATCAGGGTCTCCAGGCTTTCCTGGATGGCCGCCTCCACTTCGGAGTCGAGTGCCGAGGTAGCCTCGTCCAGGATCAGGATGGGCGCGTCCTTCAGCAGCACGCGCGCGATGGCGATGCGCTGGCGCTGGCCGCCCGACAGCTTGACGCCGCGCTCGCCCACCAGCGCATCCATGCCGCTGCGGCCGTGGCCGTCGACCAGTTGCGGGATGAACTGGTCGGCATGCGCCAGGCGCACCGCGCGCACCAGTTCCTCCTCGCTGGCTCCGGGCCGGCCGTACAGCAGGTTGTCGCGGATCGAACGGTGCAGCAGCGAGGTGTCCTGCGTGACCACGCCGACCTGGGCGCGCAGGCTTTCCTGCGCCACCGTGGCGACGTCCTGGCCGTCCACCAGGATGCGTCCACCCTCCACGTCGTAGAGGCGCAGCAGCAGGTTGACCAGCGTCGACTTGCCGGCGCCCGACGGGCCGACCAGGCCGATCTTCTCGCCCGGGCGCACGGTCAGGTCCAGCTCGTCGATCACGCCGCCGCCCTTGCCGTAGTGGAAGCGGACCTGCTCGAAGCGGACCTCGCCGCGCGGCACCTGCAACGGCGGCGCGCCGGGCCGGTCGAGCACCTGGCGGGGTGCCGAGATGGTCTGCATGCCGTCCTGCACCTGGCCCACGTTCTCGAAGATGCCATTGACGACCCACATGATCCAGCCCGACATATTGTTGATGCGGATCACCAGGCCGGTAGTCAGCGCGATGGTGCCGACGGTGATGCTGCCCTCGTTCCACAGCCACAGCGCGAGGCCGGTGGTACCGGCGATCAGCGCACCGTTCATGGCGGTGACGGTAGTGTCCATGGCGCTGACCATGCGGCCGGCCAGCCGGGTCTTGTCGACCTGGTCTGCCATTGCCTCGCGCGCATAGGCTTCCTCGTGCCGGCTGTGCGCGAACAGCTTGAGCGTGGCGATATTGGTGTAGCCGTCGACGATGCGGCCCATCAGGCGCGAGCGCGCCGCGGTCGCCGCCACCGAGCGCGCCTTCACGCGCGGCACGAACCAGGCCAGCGCCGCCACATAGCCGGCGATCCACAGCACCAGCGGCACCATCAGGCGCCAGTCGGCGCTGGCGAACAGCACCAGCGCTCCGGCGGCGTAGATCAGCACGTGCCAGATGGCATCCACCGCCTGCACGGCGGAGTCGCGCAGCGAGAAGCCGGTCTGCATGATGCGCTGGGCGATGCGGCCGGCGAAGTCGTTCTGGAAGAAGGACAGGCTCTGGCGCAGCACGTAGCGGTGGTTCTGCCAGCGCACCAGGTTGGACAGGCTGGGGTTGACCACCTGGTGTACCAGTATGTCGTGCAGGCCGAAGAAGAGCGGGCGCAGCAGCAGGGAAACCACGGCCATCCACAGCAGCTCGGTGCGGTGGCGCGCGAAGAAGTCCGGCCCGGGGCCCTCCCTGGCCATGTCGACCAGGCGGCCGAGGAAGTCGAACAGTGCCACCTCGATCAGCGCGCCGGCCAGCCCCACCGCCAGCAGCAGCGCGAACACGCCGCGCACTTCGCGCAGGAAGTACAGGTAGAAGCGCCAGACCTCGCCCGGGGGGCGCTGGTCGGGCATGGCGCGGAAGGGATCGATCAGTCTTTCCAGGCGACGTATCAGCATAGGGGATCCTGGCTTGGCCCGGTGCCGGGTGGCGGCCCCGACTGTGGACACGGTGTCGGGGCGGGTGGCGCGCTGCCTGTGGCGTGGCGGCCGTACTGCCGGAGGGCGGGCGCAGCGCCGGGGTCCGGCGCGTGCCGGGCCGCACCGTGGCGATGGGAAAACTCGATTCTCGCACGCATGCCTTGCCCGCAATGTATCGAATTGTTCGCTGAACTGCCTGCCGTTGCCGCTGCCACGCGAAGCAAGAAACGGGGTGCGGCCGGGTGGCCCGGCCGCCTAGCATGCCGACTCGATCGACGCCGGCACGGCTGCGCGCATCCGGCCGGCACTGACAAGGAGCTGACGTGCAACAACAACTGGAAGGCAAGGTGGCGATCGTCACCGGGGCCAGCGCCGGCATCGGCCGTGCGGCGGCGCGGCTGTTCGCCGCGCAGGGCGCGCGCGTGGTCGCGGTGGCGCGCAGGGAGGCCGGGCTGAGGCAACTGGCCGGGGAAATCGAGGCGGCCGGCGGAGAGGCCGCCTGGGTCGCCGGCGACGTGCGGCAGGAGGCGTGCGCGCAGGCTGCCGTGGCCATGGCGCTGGAGCGCTTCGGGGGCCTCGATATCGGTTTCAACAACGCGGGCACGCTCGGCAGCCTGAAACCCGTCACCGAGCTCACGGCAGGCGAGTGGCAGGACGTGATCGCCACAAACCTGGACAGCGCCTTCTACGGCGCGCGCCACCAGATCCCGGCCATCCTCGCGGGAGGGCGGGGCGGGGCCCTGGTGTTCACCTCGTCCTTCGTCGGCCATACCGTCGGATTCCCCGGCATGGCCGCCTATGCGGCCAGCAAGGCGGGCCTGCTCGGGCTGGTCAGGACGCTGGCCGCCGAGTACGGCGCGCAGGGCCTGCGCGCCAATGCGCTGCTGCCCGGCGGCACCGATACCGAGATGGGGCGGACGGTGGCCGACAGCGAGGCGGCGCGGGCCGCGGTGGCGAACCTGCATGCGTTGAAGCGGCTGGCCATGCCGGAGGAGATCGCCCGCTCGGCGCTGTACCTGGTGTCCGATGCATCCAGCTTCACCACCGGCAGCCTGCTGCTGGCGGAGGGCGGGGTGTCGGTCTGCCGCGCCTAGCCGGCTGGCCGGCCAATCGTCGACCGCATCGTCGAGCGCATCGTCGAGCGCATCGTCGAGCGTGCGGGTGACGCAGGCGCCTTGCGGCGCCTGCACACATAGTCGACGCGGCGGCCGATGCGGCGCCGGCGCCTCCCCGCATGGTGCGCCGTCGCGCAGACCCCCGGGCTTCCCCTAATTTATCGCAAGCTGTATATACAGGACTATACACGTACCGGGGCGCGAGCCGCGCCGGGAGAATGGGAGCCCCTGACATGCCATCACTGAACCTGAAGCCCGGCACGCTACGCCTGGCCCAACTGCGCCAGGCCTACCTGGCCCCGCTGCAGATCCGCCTCGACGCGGAAGCCGGCGCCGCCATCGATGCCAGCGTGGCCTGCGTGCAGGGCATCCTGGCCGCCGGCCGCACCGCGTACGGTATCAACACCGGCTTCGGCCTGCTGGCGCAGACCCGCATCGCGCCCGAAGACCTGGAAAAACTGCAGCGCTCGCTGGTCCTGTCGCATGCGGCCGGCGTGGGCGAGGCGCTCGACGACGCCATGGTGCGGCTGATCCTGCTGTTGAAGATCAACAGCCTCGCACGTGGCTTCTCGGGCATCCGCCGCGAAGTGATCGAAGCCCTGATCTCCCTGGTCAATGCCGAGGTCTATCCGCATATCCCGCTCAAGGGCTCGGTCGGCGCCTCGGGCGACCTGGCGCCGCTGGCGCACATGTCGCTGGTGCTGCTGGGCGAGAGCCGCGCGCGCCACCGCGGCGAATGGCTGCCGGCCCGCGAGGCGCTGGCCGTGGCCGGCCTGCAGCCGCTGACCCTGGCCGCCAAGGAGGGGCTGGCCCTGCTTAACGGCACCCAGGTCTCCACCGCCTATGCACTGCGCGGCCTGTTCGAGGCCGAGGACCTGTATGCCGCCGCCACCGTGTGCGGCGCGCTGAGCGTGGAGGCCATGCTGGCTTCGCGCGCGCCCTTCGATGCGCGCATCCATGCCGTGCGCGGCCAGCGCGGCCAGATCGACGCCGCCGCCGCCTATCGCTCACTGCTGACCGAGACCAGCGAGCTGGCGCGCTCGCATGCACAGTGCGACAAGGTGCAGGATCCGTACTCGCTGCGCTGCCAGCCGCAGGTGATGGGCGCCTGCCTGACGCAGTTGCGCCAGGCCGCCGAGGTCCTGGAGATCGAGGCCAACGCGGTCTCCGACAATCCGCTGGTGTTCGCCGAGCAGGGCGACGTGATCTCGGGCGGCAACTTCCACGCCGAGCCGGTGGCGATGGCCGCTGACAACATCGCGCTGGCGCTGGCCGAGACCGGCGCGCTGTCGGAGCGGCGCATCTCGCTGATGATGGACATGCACATGTCGCAGCTGCCGCCCTTCCTGGTGGCCAACGGCGGCGTCAATTCCGGCTTCATGATCGCCCAGGTCACAGCCGCCGCGCTGGCCAGCGACAACAAGGCGCTGGCGCATCCGGCCAGCGTCGACAGCCTGCCGACCTCGGCCAACCAGGAAGACCACGTGTCGATGGCGCCCAATGCCGGCAAGCGCCTGTGGGCCATGGCCGACAACGTGCGCGGCATCCTCGCGGTGGAATGGCTCGGCGCCTGCCAGGGCCTGGATTTCCGCGAGGGCCTGAAGAGTTCCCCCCGGCTGGAAGAGGCCCGCGCGCTGCTGCGCGCCAAGGTGCCGTATTACCAGGAAGACCGCTTCTTCGCGCCCGATATCGAGGCGGCCAGCGGCTTGCTTGGCAGCGCCTGCCTGAACGGACTGATGCCGGACGGCCTGCTGCCCAGCCTCTAGGCAGGCGCCCGGCTGCCTGCCGGGCTGCGGCGGCCCGCCCCGGCGGCGGGCCGGCAAGACCCCAAGGAGATACACCGATGCAGGATCCATTGATCCGGCCGGAGGGCGCTCGCGCGTACTCCGGCCTGCCTGTCGCGCCGCCGCGCCGATAGCGCTCCGCCGCGTGCCGTGAGCGGCCCGCGGCCTTCACCCCGCGCCCGCACGCTCGGGCAGCGCCCCTTTTTTCTACCTACCGGGATGCCATCCATGTCCATCGAACGCACCATGTCCAGCCCGCCGGCCGAAACCGGCGCCGGCGTGGCCAGCCCGCCGCTGTCCAAGGTCCATGCCATCGCTGCCATCACCATCGGCAACGGCCTGGAGTTCTACGATTTCGTCGTCTACAGCTTCTTCGCCACGCTGATCGGGCGCCTCTACTTTCCCGTGGCCGATCCGACCGGCCAGCTGCTGCTGTCCTTCGCCACCTTCGGCGTCGGCTTCCTGATGCGCCCGCTCGGCGGCCTGCTGATCGGCATCTATGCCGACCGCGTCGGGCGCAAGCCCGCGGTAGCGCTGACGCTGTGGCTGATGGGCCTGAGTTCGGTGATCTTCGTGGTGACGCCGACCTATGCCCAGATCGGCATGGCCGCGCCGCTGATGATCCTGCTGGCACGCCTGGTGCAGGGCTTCGCCATCGGCGGCGAGATGGGCGCTTCCACCGCCCTGCTGCTGGAGTATGCGGACGAACGCTCGCGCGGCTACTACACGAGCTGGCAGCCATTCAGCCAGGGGCTGGCGGCGCTGTTCGGCGCCCTGGTCGGACTGGCGCTGAGCAACCTGCTCGAGCCGGCGGCACTGGAGTCCTGGGGCTGGCGCGTGGCCTTCGTCATCGGCATCCTGGTGATCCCGGTGGGTCTGCTGATCCGGCGCCGCCTGGAGGAAACCGCGCCGGCCGGCGAGCACGGCGAGGAAGTCCCGGGACTGGCATTGCTGCTGGCGCACCGGCGGGCACTGGCCGCCAGCATCCTGCTGATGATCGGCGTGGCCTCGTCGACCTACATCGTCGTGTACTACCTCAGCAACTATGCCGTCAGCCAGCTGCACATGCCGCTCTCGCTGGGCATCTGGGCGGGTTGCGTGGCGTCCGTGGTGCAGGTGCTGCTGTCGCCGTTCGCCGGCTGGCTGTGCGATCGCCTGGGCCGCCGTCCGGTGGTGCTGTGGTCGCGCGTCGCACTGCTGGTGGGCATCTACCCGGCATTCGCCCTGATCAATGCCGAGCCGAGCCTGGCGCGCCTGCTGGTGGTGGTCGGCTGCCTCTCGGTGCCGATGTCGATGAGCTCGCCGGCCTCGATGGTGCTGGTCAGCGAGGTGCTGCCGCAGCGCCTGCGCGCCACCGGCCTGTCGATCGCCTACTGCGTGGCGATCGCCATCTTCGGCGGTTTTGCCCAGTTCTTCTCCACCGAGTTGATCCACCTGACCGGCAACCCGAACGCGCCCGCCTTCTACGTGATCGGTTGCGGCCTGGTCTCCTTGCTGGGGCTGGCGATGGTGCCTGAAACCCTCGGCCGCCGCCTGAAGTAAGCCTGTCCCGGCGCCGGCCGATGGCGCGAAAAAAAGCCCCGCCTGCGCAGGCGGGGCTTCTTGCATCCGGCGGAGAGGTTGAACCGCGCCGCGCCGTACAGCGCCGTCAGTGGATCACCAACTGCGTGAACGGATGCACGTAGGCCTGCAGCGTGATGAAGAGACCTACCAGGATCGCCAGCGCGATCGAGTGGAAGAACACATAGCGCAGGATATCGCCCTCGTGGCCGTACCACTTGGTCGCGGTGGAGGCCACCACGATGGACTGGGCATCGATCATCTTGCCCATCACGCCGCCCGAGCTGTTGGCCGCCGCCATCAGCACCGGCGACAGGCCGAGCTGCTCGGCGGTGGTCTTCTGCAGGCCGCCGAACAGCACGTTGGAGGCGGTGTCCGAGCCGGTCAGCGCCACGCCGAGCCAGCCCAGCAGGGTGCCGAACAGCGGGTAGAGCACGCCGGTGTGGGCGAAGGCCAGTCCCAGCGTGGCGTCCAGGCCCGAGTAGCGGGTCAGGTAGCCGATGCCGAACATGGCGCAGATGGTCAGCAGCGAATAGCGCACCAGCTTGATGGTCTCGAAGTACTCCTTGAACAGGCGCGGCACCGAGTAGCCCATCAGCAGCCCGCCCAGCACGGCCGAGGCCAGGATGCCGGTGCCGGCCATGGACAGCACGTTGAAGGCGAACACGGCGCCTTCCGCGGTCGGCTTGGCCACCACCGGCGGCATCTTCTGCACGGCCTTGTCCAGGCCCGGGATGGCGAACTTCCATTGCCACAGGCCATCCATCATCTTCTTGAACTCGGGCACGCCCCAGATGAAGACGAACACGGTCAGGATGACCCATGGCATCCAGGCCTTGACCACCGAGATGCCGGCCGCCGCTGCGCCGGCGCGCGCCTCGGCGGCGACTGCCTCGGGATGGTCGACCTTGGAGTCGTCCTGGCGGCCGAGGATCTTGGTCGAGGTCCAGATCTCCCGGGGCTTCCACACCTTGAGGAAGAGCGTCAGCGAGCCCATCGACACCAGGGCGGCGATGACGTCGACCAGCCACGGGCCGTGGAAGTTGGAGACCAGGAACTGCGGGATGGCGAAGCTGACGCCCGCCACCAGGATGGCCGGCCAGATCGCCAGCATGCCGCGGAAGCCGGCAAAGGCCCAGATCAGCCAGAACGGCACCAGCACCGAGAAGAAGGGGAGCTGGCGGCCGATCATGGCGGACAGTTGCAACAGGTCGAGGCCCGTCACCGAGGCCAGGCCGATGATGGGCGCGCCCAGCGCGCCGTAGGCCACCGGCGCCGTGTTGGCGATCAGGGCCAGGCCGGAGGCGGCCAGCGGCGAGAAGCCCAGGCCGATCAGGATGGCGCCGGTCACCGCCACCGGCGTGCCGAAGCCGGCTGCGCCCTCGAAGAAGGCGCCGAAGCTGAAGGCCACCAGCAGCAGCTGCAGGCGGCGGTCCTCGGTGATGCCGGAGATCGAGTTCTGCAGGACCTTGAACGAGCCGTTGATGGTCGTCAGCCGGTGCAGGAAGATGATGTTCAGCACGATCCAGCCGATCGGGAACAGGCCGGACACGATGCCGAGCCCGGCCGCCTTGCCGGCCATTGCAGCCGGCATGCCGAACACCGCCGAGGCGACCACGATGCCGACCACCAGTGCGAGGCCGGCGGCCAGGTGGGCCTGCAGGTGAAAGAAGGCGAGCGCGGCCAGCAGCACCGCGACCGGAACCCCGGCGGCAATGGTCGACAGCGCCATATTGCCCAGGGGGTCATAGACTTGACTCCACACGATCGATTCCTCCTCTTGGCTGGCGGCAGCCATGCTCCGCTGTGCAGGCCGGCCGCCCGTTTTCTTCTGGTGGCCCGGCACGCAGGATCGCCGGGCAGCGGACAAAGTGCCCGATTGTACAAACGGCCTTGCGCGCTGCCGGCTTAAATCCGGTCACGGTGGCCGTGAGCCGGATTCAGGGATCAGGGTTTGCCTGGGGGGACGCGTCGATGCTGCGTCCCGCGCAGCGTACCCGAAACAGGCGTTCCAGGAAATGCCCCGGCGACGCGGGCGCGGGGAGGGGGAAACCGGGAGGAGGAAAGGAGGAAGGCGGCGCGCCGGCGGCAGCGCCGCCGGGGCTCAGCGCAGCGGCAGCTCGAGGATGCCGGAAGCGGCCGGCCTGGCCCGCATGGCTGCCAGCCAGCGCTCCAGGTTGGGGCGCGGCGTGTGCGTGGCCGGCAGGCCCATCCAGCGGTGAGCGGCGCAGGCCAGCGGGATGTCTGCCATGGTGAAGCGCGTGCCGCCGATGAATTCGCGTTCCGCCAGCGCCTCGTCGAGCAGGGCCGCGAGCGGCTCGGTGGCCGCGCAGGAGGCGGCGATCACGGCCTCGTCACGCTCGGCGGGCGGACGCCGCACCAGGTGCAGGAAGGCGTTGACCATGGCCGGGCTGAAGGCCGTGGCCTGCCAGTCCATCCAGCGATCGGCCGAGGCGCGCGCCTTCACATCGGCCGGCCACAGGCTGTCTTCGCCGTAGCGGGCGCACAGGTAGCGCACGATGGCATTGGATTCCCACAGCACGAAGGGCTCGCCGCCGACGTCGGTGCCGCGGAAATCCTCGATCACCGGGATCTTGCGGTTGGGATTCAGCCGCACATAGGCCTCGGTGTCGAGGTCGCCCCGCGCCACGCCGATGTCGACGCGTTCGTGGTCGAGGTGCAGTTCGCGCGCGCACCAGACCACCTTCTGCACGTTGATCGACGACAGGCGTCCCCAGATTCGCAGCATCGGTTCGTTCTCCGGTTGGCTTGCGCCGGCGCCCCCGACGGCGCCGGCCGGGGGCTCAGGCGGCCTTGGCTTGCGGCGCGGCCGCGTCGATGGCCTGGCGGAACAGCTCGCCCAGGATGGCCACGCCCTGTTCGATCCGCTCCGGCGAGACCGTCACGAAGGCCAGGCGCAGCGTGTTGCGGCGCGGGTTGCTGGCGTAGAACGGCGCGCCCGGCACGTAGGCCACGTTGCGCTGTACCGCCTGTTCCAGCAGGGCCATGCTGTCCAGGCCCTCGGGCAGCTCCACCCAGATGAACATGCCGCCTTCCGGCGCGTTCCAGCGCACGCCCTCGGGCATGTGGCGGGCCAGCGAGTCCAGCATGAAGCGGCACTGCTTGCCGTAGAGTTCGCGGATGGTCGGGATATGGCGCTCGAGCAGGCCGTCGCGGATGGTCTCGTAGGCGATGCGCTGGGTGAAGCTCGGCGTGTGCAGGTCGGAGGCCTGCTTGGCCTGGCACAGCTTGAAGTGCAGTTCCGGCGGGGCGATCACGAAGCCCAGGCGCATGCCCGGCGCCAGGATCTTGGAGAAGGAACCCATGTAGATCACGCCGTCCGGGTTCATCGACAGCAGCGAAGGCAGCTGGCTGCCGGCGTAGCTCAGCTCGCCGTAGGGATCGTCCTCGACCAGCAGCAGGCCCAGTCCCCTGGCGCGCGCCACCAGGGCCTGGCGGCGTTCCAGCGGCAGGCGGCGGCCGGTCGGGTTCTGGAAGTTGGGCAGGGCGTAGAGAAAACGCGCGCCGGCGGTCAGTTCGGCCGTCAGGCTCTCGGGGAGCAGGCCCTGGTCGTCGGTCGGCACCGAGACGAATTCCGGTTCGAACAGCGAGAAGGCCTGCAGCGCGCCGAGGTAGCTGGGCGTCTCGACCAGCACCGGGCTGCCCGGGTCGATCATGACCTTGGCGATCAGGTCTAGCGCCTGCTGCGAGCCGGTGGTGATCAGCACGCGTTCCACGTCGACCTGGTAGCGCTTGGCGACGAACTCGCGCAGCGGCAGGTAGCCTTCGGTGGCGGCGTACTGCAGCGCCGCCTGGGGGTTGTCGGCGAAGACCCGGGCCACTGCCGCTTCCATCTCCGCTACCGGGAAGGTGGCAGGCGAGGGCAGGCCACCGGCGAAGGAGATGACCTCCGGACGCTCGGTGACTTTGAGGATTTCGCGGATGGCCGAGCTGGTGAGCTGTTGTGCCCGGCGGGAGATGGCCCAGTTCATGATGGTCTCTTGTGGTTTTGGGGGAGCCGGCGGACCGGCTCAGTCAACGATAAACAAGCGCGCGCCGCCCGGTGTGGACGAACGGTGCGCTTCCGCCTGGTCGGCGACCTGGTAGCTGGTGCCGGCGCCCAGCACGAAGGTCCTGCCGTCCTCGAGCTCGGTGTGCAGTTCGCCTTCCAGGACAAACAGGATATGGCCCTTCTTGCACCAGTGGTCGGCGAGATAGCCGGCGGAATACTCCACCATGCGTACGCGGATGTCGCCGAACTGGCGCGTGCGCCAGCGGGCCTCGCCGTGTTCGCCTGGGTGGAGGGTCGGTTCGATGGTCGACCAGTCGGTGGTGCCGAACGGCAGGTTGTCGATACGCATGGCGTGGTGCTCAGGTTGTGGCAGCGGGCCGCGTCGGCTTACTTCACCTCGACGATCATCTCGATCTCGACGCAGGCGCCCATCGGGATCTGCGCCACGCCGAAGGCGCTGCGGGCGTGCTTGCCGGCATCGCCGAAGATCTCGACGAAGAATTCCGAGGCGCCGTTGGTCACCAGGTGCTGCTCGGTGAATTCCGGAGTCGAATTGACCAGGCTCATCACCTTGACCACGCGCGTGACGCGGTTCAGGTCGCCCAGGTGGGCGTGCAGCGTGGCCAGCAGGTCGATGGCGATGGCGCGCGCGGCGGCCTTGCCGTCCTCGGTGCCCAGGTCCTTGCCCAGCTTGCCGGCCCAGGGCTTGCCATCCTTGCGTGCGATGTGGCCGGAGACGAAGACGGTGTTGCCGGTCTGGGCAGCCATCACGTAGGCGGCGGCCGGGGCGTTGGCGGTGGGCAGTTCGATGCCGAGGCGGGCGAGGGTATCGTAGACGGACATACGGTCTCCAGTCAGTGCGTGTGTCAAGGGAGTTCGGGGGGATGCTTCCTGCGGGGCTGGCGCGCGCGCAGCGGCGCGCCGGCCAGGCGCCGCCGCTGCGGCGATGGCCGTCGCGGCGCCGGCACCGTGGCCTGCGCCGCGTGCCGGATGCGGCAGCGCGGCCGGGCCGTGCGGCGTCAGGAATGGTAGCGACCATTGTAGCCGGCCTGTGGCGCTCGCGAAGGCTTTTGCCGCTGCCGCGCCGTGGCGGTTGCGGCAGTTGCGGCGGTGCATCAAGCTCCTCCCGCTGGCGCGGGAGCGGCGCGCGGCGGGCGGCGTGGCGGCCGGGGTTGCGTTCACGGCGTCTGGCCGGTTCATGCGGGACGGCTGGCGGCGGCGATCCACAGCGCGGTCAGGCCGAGCGCCAGGCCCATGGTGCGATTGAACCAGCGCACGCGCTGCCCGGCGGCCAGCCAGTGCCGCAGCGAGGCGCCGAGCACGCCATAGACGCCGTTGCTGACGAAGCCGAACATGGCGAACACGGCGCACATCAGCAGGCCGCGCTGCCAGGGTGCGGGGGCGCCGGCCATATAGGAGGCGGCGGTGGCCAGCGCCAGCATCCAGGCCTTGATATTGGCGTACTGCAGCGCGGCGGACTGCCACAGCCGCAGCGGGCGCAGGACCTGGCGCTCGGCCAGCACGGTGCTGCGCGCCAGCTTCCACGCCAGCCACAGCAGGTAGGCCACGCCGCCGGCATGCAGCAGGCCGGCGGCGAGCGGATGGCCGAGCACCAGCGCGCCCACGCCGGCCGCGCACAGCGCCAGGATGCTGGCGAAGCCGAGCGCGACTCCGGCGCAGTGCGGCAGCGTTGCGCGCAGGCCGAAATTGGCGCCGCTGACGGCGGCGATGGTGGTGTTGGGGCCGGGCGTGAAGGAGCCCAGCGTCATCAGTGACAGCAGCGCAAGGAACTGCGTGGCGCTCAGCCCGGCGAGCAGGTCGGTCGGCATGGCTGCGGCCTCAGGCGGCGCCCGCCGGCGCGAACTGCACCACCACGCGGCGATTGCTGCGGCTCTTCTTCTCGATCTTGCTGATCAGCACGGGGCCGATCTCGCCGGTGCGCGCCACATGGGTGCCGCCGCAGGGCTGGCGGTCCACGCCGGGGATGCTGACGATGCGGATGAAATCGCTGCCGGCCGGCGGCGCAGCGCCGGCCGTGCGCACCAGCTCCGGCTGGGCGGCCAGCTGCTGCGGCGTGATCTTCTCGATGGCCAGCGCGGTGTCGGCCGCGATCAGGTCATTCAGGCGGGCGCCGAGATCGGCCTTGTCGAGCGTGGACTCGGGCAGGTCGAAGTCGATGCGGGCGCTGTCGGGCGAGATGCCGCAACCCGTCACCGGCACCGGGATCAGGGCACCCAGCAGGTGCAGGCAGGTGTGCAGGCGCATCAGGCGGTGGCGGCGTTCCCAGTCGATGCGTACCGTGACACGCTCGCCCGGCTGCGGCAGGACGGCACCGGGCGCCGGCACGTGCAGGATACGGCTGCGGTCGGCGCTGTAGACGGTGTCGGCCACTGCCACCACGCTGCCGTCGGGCCGTGTCAGCGTGCCGGTGTCGCCGGCCTGGCCGCCGCTGCGCGCGTAGCAGACCGTCTCGTCGAGTTCGATGCCCTCCGCGTGCACGGCCACCACCGTGGCCTCGCATTGCTGCAGGTAGGCATCGTCATCGAATCGCTTGCGGGTGGCGCTCATGGCTTGGGGTCTCCTGCTGGTCCGTCCTGTCGTCTGTCTCAGTCTTCTACCGTCCTGGCGGGTCGTGGTGCCTGGCCCGCCGGCCTCAGCGCAGTGTGCGCACGCCCTGCGGCGTCTCGATCTCCGCGCTCAATTCCACTTCGCCCTCGCTCTGCTCCAGCGTCACCAGGCTGCCCGCCCCGAGCCAGTCCAGCCCCTGCTGCAGCAGCGCCGCGCGCGGATGGCGGCCGCGCAGCGCACGCAATGCCAGGTCCTGGCGCGGCAGCGCGATGCCGGGCCGCTCGGCGCTGTCCCACTGGATCAGGGTGGGCAGGATGCCGTCGCCGGCCGGGCCGGACTCCCCATGCCAGGCTGGCAGGCCGCCGTCGTCCGGCACCGCGATGCGCCAGCGCAGGTGCGCGCGCGTCATGGGCATCACCGGGGCGATGCGGCCGGGGTACTGCGCCTGCCACCGCTCCAGGTCGACCGGGCGCTCCACGCGCGCCACCCAGTGCAGCAGGAAGGGGCCGCCGGCCAGGCGCGCGCGCACGGTCTCGCTGTCGAGCGCGAACCAGCGCGGCCGCCCGGGGGCGGGCGCAGCCGGATCCGGCGCGATCACTTCCAGGTAGCAGTCGCCGTACAGGCCCAGCAGTCGGTTGTGGGTGCCCATGCCGGGGTGGCTGCCACCCGGCTGAGGCACCACGCCGAGATGGTCGGCCACGTATTGCGCTCCGCTGTGGAGGTCGGGCGCGGCGATCACGAGATGGTCCAGGGCGAGTGTCATCTGGCTTCGATAGTAGAGAAGGTTGTCAGTACAGTACCTAGACAGTTACTCTGTTCGTGTTCAGTACAGTTGCGGGAGCGGACATGGAAGGCGAGCAGGCTGTGGCCCAGTTACCGAAGGATAGCGGAAGCGGCGCGCAAGGCATGCCGGCGGCGCGGCCGCGGCTGGTGGTGCCGCGCGTCGACCGCCTGCCCGACCCGGTGCCGTCGGCGCAGATGACGCTGGTGGAGCAACTGACCGAGTGGGCCCGCATGCGCATCGATGAGCGGGTCTTCCGCGCCGGCATGCGCATGCCGTCGATCCGCCAGCTGGCCCAGGACAAGGGCATCTCGCGCTTCACCGTGGTCGAGGCCTACGAGCGCCTGGTGGCGCTGGGTTACCTGGAATCGCGGCGCGGCTCCGGCTTCTACGTACGCGAACCGGCCGCCCCGCAGGTGCCGGCGGCGGCGGTGCCCGCGCGGGCACGCCATATCGACGTGACCTGGCTGCTGCGCAGCATGTTCCACACGGTCGAGAGCCACAAGGCGCCGGGACTGGGCTTCCTGCCCAACGACTGGCTGGATGGCGAACTGATCGCCAGCGCCCTGCGCGCGCTGGGGCGGCAGCCCGGCAGCCATTTCCTCGCCAGCGGCTCGCCCCAGGGCTTCCTGCCGCTGCGCCAGCAACTGCGCACGCGGCTGGCCGAACTGGAGATCGGCGCCGCGCCGGAGCAGATCGTGCTGACCTCCGGCATCACCCAGGCCCTCGACCTGATCGCCAGGCTCTACCTGCAGCCCGACGACGCGGTGCTGGTCGGCGATCCCGCCTGGTTCGTGATGTTCGGCCGCTTCGCCGCCCAGGGTGCCCAGGTCATCGGCGTGCCCTACACGCCGGAGGGCCCGGACCTGCAGGCGCTGGAGCGCATCGTGCAGGCGCACCGGCCGCGCCTGTTCGTGATCAACTCGGTGGTGCACAACCCCACCGGCACCTCGCTGTCGCCGGCCACGGCCTTCCAGCTGCTGCGCCTGGCCGAGCAGTACGACTTCCTCATCGTCGAGGACGATATCTACTGCGACCTGCTGCCGCCGGGCCAGAGCGCCACGCGGCTGGCCAGCCTCGACCAGCTGCGCCGGGTGATCTACCTGGGCAGCTTCTCCAAGACGCTGGCGCCCAACCTGCGCGTGGGCTTCATCGCGGCGCACCCGGAGCTGGTCGCCGCGCTGACCGACAGCAAGCTGCTGGCCGGCCTGACCTCGCCGGAGATCAACGAGCGCGCGCTCTATAAGGTGCTGACCGAAGGGCACTACCGCAAGCACGTCGAGCGCGTGCGCACGCGCCTGGACCGTGCCCGCGACGATACCCGGCGCACCCTGGAGAACCTCGGCCTGAAGCTGTTTCCCGGCCAGCAGGCCGGCATGTACCTGTGGGCCGACACCGGGCGCGATACCAATGCGATCGCCACGGCGGGGCACGAAGAGGGTTTCCTGTTCGCGCCCGGCAGCCTGTTCTCACCGTCGCAACTGCCTTCGGGCTGGATGCGCTTCAATGTGGCCAGCAGCGCCGATCCGGGCATGCTGCGCTTCCTGGCGCGCCAGCTCGAGCGTTAGCCTGGGGCGGCGCCGAAGCCGCGCGGGCCGGGCTTGAAAACCGCCGGTCCGGCCCTATCTGTCGGGTCACGGGCGCCGCTGCCGTGCCCGCCGTGCAGGCGCGCGGCGGCGGCGCGCCAGGCGCTTTCCCGCCGTTCCGCATGCCACAGCCCCGGCGCCTTGCCGGGATGACGAGATTTCCAAGAGGAGAACCATGACCGCACCGCACGAAACGATGAGCTTCCAGGCGGAAGTGAAGCAACTGCTGCACCTGATGATCCACTCGCTGTACAGCAACAAGGAAATCTTCCTGCGCGAGCTGGTCTCCAATGCTTCCGACGCCTCCGACAAGCTGCGCTTCGAGGCGATCGCGAATCCCGCCCTGCTGGAGAACGATGCCGACCTGGCCATCCGCATCGAGGTGGACAGCGCCGCGCGCACGCTCAAGCTCACCGACAACGGCATCGGCATGAGCCGCGACGAGGCGATCCGCAACCTCGGCACCATCGCCCGCTCGGGCACCAAGGAATTCTTCCAGCAGCTCTCCGGCGACCAGCAGAAGGACGCCGCGCTGATCGGCCAGTTCGGCGTGGGCTTCTACTCGGCCTTCATCGTGGCCGACAAGGTCACCGTGGAGACGCGCCGTGCCGGCCTGCCCGCCGGCGAGGCGGTACGCTGGGAGAGCCGCGGCGACGGCGAGTTCACCGTGGATGCCGTCGAGCGCGCCGCGCGCGGCACTACCATCACGCTGCACCTGCGCGAGGGCGAGGACGATTTCCTGTCGGCCTGGAAGATCAAGGAGATCATCCGCAAGTACTCGGACCATATCTCGCTGCCGATCCGCATGCCCAAGGAGGTCTGGGATGCCGAGGCCAGCACCTACCAGCGCACCGACGAGTGGGAGAGCGTGAACCAGGCGAGCGCCCTGTGGACGCGCGCCAAGTCGGACATCAGCGACGAGCAGTACACCGCCTTCTACCAGCACATCGCCCATGACAACGAGGCGCCGCTGGCGTGGACCCACAACCGCGTGGAAGGCCGCAGCGAATACACCCAGCTGCTCTACATCCCCGCGCGCGCGCCGTTCGACCTGTGGGACCGCAACCACAAGGGCGGCCTCAAGCTCTACGTGAAGCGCGTCTTCATCATGGACGAGGCCGAGCAGTTGCTGCCGAACTACCTGCGCTTCGTCAAGGGCGTAGTGGATTCGGCCGACCTGCCGCTGAACGTCTCGCGCGAGCTGCTGCAGGAGAGCCGCGACGTCAAGGCGATCCGCGAAGGCTGCACCAAGCGCGTGCTGTCGGTGCTCGAGTCGCTGGCCGACGGCGAAGAGCAGGCCGAACGCGACAAGTACGCCAGCTTCTGGCAGCAGTTCGGCCAGGTGCTGAAGGAGGGCGTCGGCGAGGACCAGGCCAACCAGGAGCGCGTCGCCAAGCTGCTGCGCTTCGCCTCCACGCACAACGACGATGCCGAGCAGAACGTCTCGCTGGCGGCTTACGTAGCGCGCATGAAGGAAGGCCAGGACAAGATCTACTACGTCACCGCCGACACCTGGCTGGCGGCGAAGTCGAGTCCGCATCTCGAGGTGTTCCGCAAGAAGGGCATCGAGGTGCTGCTGCTGACCGAGCGCGTCGACGAATGGATGCTGTCCTTCCTGCATGAGTTCGACGGCAAGGAACTGGTCTCGGTGGCGCGCGGCGGCCTCGACCTGGGCTCGCTGGCCGATGCCGGCGAGAAGGCCGAGCAGGAGAAGGCCGAAGGCGACTGGAAGGACGTGGTGGCGCGAGCCAAGACCGCGCTCGAAGGCAAGGCCAAGGACGTGCGCGTGACGCTGCGCCTGACCGACTCGGCTTCCTGCCTGGTGTCGGACGAGGGCGAGATGAGCGGCTACCTGCAGCGCCTGCTCAAGCAGGCGGGGCAGAAGGCGCCGGACGTGCAGCCCATCCTGGAGCTGAACCCCGAGCACGCGCTGGTCAAGCGGCTGCGCGACCTGCCCGAGGGTGAGGCCTTCACCGACCGCGTGCAGGTACTGTTCGACCAGGCCCTGCTGGCCGAGGGCGGCATGCTGGAAGACCCGGCCGCCTACGTGCAGCGCGTCAATCGCTTGCTGGCCTGAAGCGGCGTGGCGGCAGCCAGGGCCACTGTCGCGGCTGACGCCGCCGAGGCCGGCCTGCAGGTCGGCCTGCCGCCCGTGCTCGATTGCCATACGCGGGTGGTGGTGCTGGGCAGTTTCCCCGGGGCCGCTTCGCTGGCGGCGCGCCAGTACTATGCCCATCCGCGCAACCAGTTCTGGCCGCTGATGGGCGCGCTGACCGGCGAGCCGCTGGCCGGACTGCCCTACGCCGAGCGCCTGGCGTGCCTGCTGGCCCACCGCATCGGTGTCTGGGACGTGCTCGGCGCCTGCGTGCGCGCGGGCAGCCTGGACAGCAGCATCCGCCAGCCGCAGGCCAATGATTTCGCACGCCTGCGCGCGCTCGCGCCGTCGCTGCGGCGTGTCGGTTTCAACGGCGGCACCTCCGGCCGCTTCGCCCCCCAGTTCGCCGCGGCCGGCTACCAGACCGTGCTGCTGCCCTCGTCGAGCCCGGCCCACGCCGCGCGCAGCTTCGCGCAGAAGCTTGAACTGTGGCGGGCATTGTTGTCTGATCCCCCTCTTTAGTGGGGGTTGTGGTGTCTCAAGCTTGCCCCGGGGACAGCCGTAAGGCCTGTTGGACGGAGCCGAGCCTGAGGTGAAGAGGGGGGAAACCTCCCTGCCTTGGCACAATCTTGTTAAGATTCGTCGCCGCTGCCGCGCCGAAGAGGCCGTGCCGCAGCCGACCGGCTGCGTTCCCAGCAAACTGCCCACCACCAGATACAGCATGTACGACAGCCTGTGCCGTACCCGGCTTCTCGCCGGCATCGTCGCGATCCAACTCTCGCTGTTCGGCTCCGCCGCCATCGCCAAGGGCGCCGCGGCGCAGCCGGACGATGCCGCGGGCAGGAAGCCGGTCGCCGACGTCACGGCGTCCGGCCTGATGGGGGAATTGCAGCAGCGCCTGCAGCAGGGCTCGGTCACGGAGCTGCGCTCGGCGGTCAACGGCGAATACGGCACCACGCTGTTGCTCGCCAACGAGCAACTGGTCTGCTACGTGGGCCAGCTGTACCAGAACAAGATCTGGCGGGTGCTGCGTTTCACCGCGCTGGCGCCAGCCGAGGCCGCGTACCAGAAGGCCAACAAGCAGGCCGAAGCGATGGCGGCCGAGGGGATCCGCCGGCAGGTGCTGACGACCTTGCAGCGCCAGTACGACCGCGCCATCCAGGATGCCCAGGCGCAGGCCGATGTCCTGCAGGGCGACCTGCGCACCATGCAGGCCCAGCGCAAGCGCATGGTCGATGACCAGAAGACTTCGCAGAACGATGCGCAGGCGGCCGAGATCCAGAGCCGCGCGGCGCGCATCCAGCTCGACAAGCTGCAGGGCGAGATCCGCCGCATCGAGTCCTCGCTGGGCGACGACTCGCAACTGCTGCCCGAGACGCAGAAGCGCCAGCGCTGAGCGGCGCACCGCCTCCGGTGCCGCGCGCGCCGGAGCGGGTCTTTTCCCCTCCCGCTTCTTGCCTGCCGCGGTCCGGTCCGGCGCGGCACCGTTCCAACCGCCTCTCACCTTCCTTGCCTGCCGACGCGCGGCGGAGGCGGGCGGCGGTTCCGCTTCGCGGTCCTGTCACCGCAGTTCTGTCACAATTCCCGTCTGTCGACCTCCGATCGGCCGGCCGCGCGAGCGGCGCCGGCTCCTCTTGCGCAATGCCATACCTGGGAATCAGCCTCCACGTCATCGTCGCCATCTATTTCGCCGTCCACGCGGTGCGCACGCAGCAGAACATGTACTGGTTGCTGATCCTGTTCGCCTTCCCGCTGTTCGGCAGCGTGGTGTACTTCTTCGCCATCTACCTGCCGGCGCTGCGCCAGTCGCGCGGCGCGCGCGTCGCCACGCGCGCGCTGACCAACCTGGTCGACCCGAACCGCGCGGTGCGGGAAGCGCGCAGCGATTTCGACCGCGCGCCCACGGTGGCCCACCGCATGCGGTTGGCGGCCGCCCTGCTGGAGGCGGGCCAGCCGCAGGAAGCGCTGCAGCACTACCAGGAGGCCGCCAGCGGCCCCTTCGCCAGCGATCCGGCACTGCTGCTCGGGCTGGCCCAGGCGCAGTTCGCCACGCAGGACAGCGCCGGCGCAGTGGCCACACTGGAGCGTCTGTTTGCCGCCAATCCATTGCTGCGCCAGCAGGCCGATCCGGCACTGCTCTATGCGCGCGCGCTGGCCGCGCAGGGCGCGGCGGGCACGCGTGCCGCCTTCGAGGCGGCGCTCACCTGCGCCAGCGATGCGGCAGCGCGCTGCCTGTTCGCGGACTGGCTGGCGCAGCAGCCGGACGCCGCCGACCGCGAGCGGGCGCGCACCTTGTACGCCGACATCGTGCACGACGCCCGCCATTGGCCGCGCCATGCGCGCGAGCACAATCGCGAGTGGCTGGAGCGCGCCCGCTCGGCGCAGGTCAGGCCCTGAGCGCCGGGCCTTCTCCCGCTGAGGCACCGCGGCGCCGCGGCACGTTCCCTGATTTCCAACCGGCCCGCCGATACGGGCCAGCACCATCGAATCCGTATTCCATGACTCTGCTCAAACGCAAATCCATCGAGGCCGAGGCCTCCCGCCGTCCAGCCCGGGGCGCACGCGCGCAACGCCGTATGGCGCAAGGCGATGGCCCGGACGCCGAGCCGCGCGAGGACAAGCCCGCGCGCCGCGGCGCCCAGGGC
The DNA here is from genome assembly GCF_001854325.1 of Cupriavidus malaysiensis. Taxonomy (NCBI): domain Bacteria; kingdom Pseudomonadati; phylum Pseudomonadota; class Betaproteobacteria; order Burkholderiales; family Burkholderiaceae; genus Cupriavidus; species Cupriavidus malaysiensis. Next base: position 3,527,059 of record NZ_CP017754.1, on the reverse strand, counting down.
GACGAGAAGCGGATGACGCCGCGCTTCGCCCCGGTCACGTTCTCGGAAATGGACGGCGTGCGCTACCTGCATTTCGGCACCGAGTGGGTGCAGGGCGCCATGCGCCTGCGCAAGCCGGATGCCATCGAGCTGGAGTACGCGCAGCAGATGATGGCTTGGCTGCTGTTCCTGTCGCCGTCCGCGCCCGACTTCCACGTGGCCCAGCTCGGCCTCGGCGCGGCGGCGCTGACCAAGTTCAATCACCGCCAGTTCAGCCGCGCCCGCGTCACCGCGGTCGAGCTGAATCCCGCGGTCATCGTCGCCGGGCGCAGCATGTTCGGCCTGCGCGAGGACGACACGCGGCTGCGCGTGCTGGAGCAGGATGCCTGGGACTACGTGATGGATGCCGCGCACACCGGCAGCGTCGACGCGCTGCAGGTGGACCTGTACGACGCCACCGCCCGCGGGCCCGTGCTCGACACCACCGCCTTCTACCGCGCCTGCCGGCGCGTGCTGAAGGCCCCCGGCGTGATGACCATCAACCTGTTCGGCGACCATGACAGTTTCCCGAAGAACATCGTGCGCATCTGCGATGCCTTCGACAACCGCGTGCTGGTCTTCCCCGAGGTGCACGACGGCAATGTCATCGCACTGGCCTTCAACGGCCCCGTGATCGACGTGTCCTGGGAGGTGCTGGAGGCGCGCGCCAAGGTGGTGGAAACCACCACGCGGCTGCCGGCGCGCGACTGGGTGGCCAAACTGCGCGCGGCCAACGCACGGCAGGAAGAGCGGCTGCGGATCTGAGCGGCAGGAAGCGCCGACGCCGCTGGTTAAGCATGGCGTCTTGACTCCCTCTCCCGCAGGCGGGAGAGGGGCGCGAGCCGGCGCGGCGCGATCCCCGCCGCACCGGCCTGGGCCGCCAACTATTCCTTGTGGAAGAACTGGGCGAGCGACCACTCGTCCGTGCGCGCTTCGTAGCGCACGCCCTTGCGCATCGCCCACATCGCCAGCTGGCTGTGCGACGGGATGATGCCGTGGTCGGCCAGCGCGAAGCGGGCCGCCGCGCGGGCGTTCTCTTCGCGAGCCTTGTCGCTGCTGACCGTGGTCAGCGATTTCTCGATCAGCTGGTCGAGCTGCGGGTTGCTGTACTTGCCCCAGTTCCAGGTGCCGTAGCCGGTCTTGGGGTTGGGTGTGCCCAGGATGGAGCGTAGCGCCACATCGGCCGCCGCCGAGCCCCAGCCCAGCATCTCGAAGGCGAACTCTCCCTGGCGCGCGCGCGTGAAGTAGGCGGCCACCGGCATCGTCTCCACCTTGGTCTGGATGCCGATGCGCGTCAGCATGCCGGCGGTGGCCTGCGCCACCGCCGCGTCGTTCAGGTAGCGGTTGTTGGTGGCGTGCAGGGTCAGGCCGAAACCGTCGGGGTAGCCGGCGGCGGCCAGCAGCTTCTTGGCGCCTTCCGGGTCGTAGGCGTCGGGCCTGGTGCCCGGGTGGCCGAAGATCTGCGGCGAGACGATGGACGAGGCCGGCACCGCCAGCCCTTCCATGATGCGGCTGACGATGGCGTCGCGGTTGAGCGCCTTGCTGATGGCGGCGCGCACGCGCGCATCCTTGAACGGGTTCTTGCCCAGCGGCTTGCCGGCCTTGTCGGTGACGAAGGGCGGGTTGTCGCGCGCCTGGTCCATCTGCCAGAAGAGGGTGCGCCAGGACACCTGCTGCTCGATCTTGAACTTGGGGTTCTGCTTGAGCTTGGCCACGTCGGCCGAGGGCACGCTCTCGATCACGTCGACGTCGCCGGCCAGCAGGGCGGCGGTGCGGGCGCCATTGTCGGTCAGGATGCGGAAGACCGCGCGCTCCCACTCGGGCCTGGGGCCCCAGTAGTCGGGATTGCGCTCCATCACGATCTCCTGCCCGCGCGCGAAGCGGACGAACTTGAACGGGCCGGTGCCGATCATGACCTTGCCCGAGTCGAACTCGGCCTGGGTGAGCGTGGCCGCCACCTTCTTCGGCAGGATCGGCACGCTGTTCAGGTCATTGGCCAGGTTGGCGTAGTTGGGCACGCTCATGGTCAGCCGCACGGTGTGCGCGTCGGGCGTGTCGATGCGCGCGATCGGCTTGGTGTAGCTGGTGAAGGAGCCCGGGCTGTTGACGAGCTTTTCGGGGCGCTCCAGCGACGCCTTGACGTCCTCGCTGGTGAAGGGGGCGCCGTCATGCCACTTCACGTTGGGGCGCAGCTTGATTTCCCAGGTGATGGCATTGACCGGCTTCCAGGACAGCGCCAGTCCCGGGATATAGCGCGCGTTCTTGTCCATGAACACGAGCGACTCGAAGATGTGCAGGGCGATGGCGTTGTTCGGGCCGGCGTTGTTCCACTGCGGGTCCATCGACGTCACGTCGGCTGCCAGGCCGATGCGCAGGGTGTCGGGATCGGCGGCGGCGGCGGGGCGCATGGCCTGGGCGGCGGGCCCCAGCGCCAGCGCGGCGCCGGCCTGCAGCAGGCGCCGGCGCCGCGGCGAGCGCGGCGCGGCAGGCAGGGCGGGAGGGTTGCGGTGGCTGGCGGTCATCGGATGCTCTCCTCGTACAAGCCCGCGCAGGCGCGCGGTGGCGCCGCCGGCGGGCGGTTTCTCGATCGGACAGACCGCATTGTGCCGGCAAAAAGACATCGGTGCGCGGCCGGCCGGGTGCGGCACCGCAGCGGCGCGCCCGGCGGGCTCCGCCGACGTTCGCTGCGGGCCCGGTAGAATCGCGGCCATGTTCGCCAACTCCCGCACCATCGCCTCGGCCCAGACGGGCATCCACGATCACCTCGACGCGCGCGTGGCGCGCCACCTGGCGGAGCCCTTCCGCAAGCCCGTCGGCGAGGCCAGCCGCAATGCGCTGGAGGCGGCGCTGGCGCGCTGGCAGCAGGCCGGCGGTGCGCCGCTGATCCTGGACGCCGGCTGCGGCGTGGGCGAGAGCACGTTGCGGCTGGCGCAGGCCTGGCCCGACCATTTCGTCATCGGCGTGGACCAGTCGGAAAAGCGCCTGGCCGCCGGCAAGGACTGGTGGGAGGGGGAGCGGCCCGGAAACTTCGTCTGGGCCCGCGCCGACCTGGTGGACGTGTGGCGCCTGCTGCAGGACCTGCAGGTGGCGGTGGCCCGCCACTACGTGCTGTATCCGAACCCCTGGCCCAAGATCGGCCATCTGGGCCGGCGCTGGCAGGGGCACGCCGTGTTCCCCGCGCTGGCCGCCTGCGGCGCCTACCTGGAGTGCCGCAGCAACTGGCAGATCTACGTGGAAGAGTTCGCGCGGGCGCTGGCCCTGGCCGGGCGGCCGGCACGGATCGAACCCTGGCAGCCGGCCGAGGCCATGACGCCGTTCGAGCGCAAGTACGGCGCCTCCGGCCATGCGCTCTGGCGCTGCGTCAGCGAGGCGGCCGGCTGAGCGCCGCGCGGCGGGGGGGCACCAAGGCAAACGGCCCGCGCAAGGCGGGCCGTCGGCGGGGGCGGGAGCGCGGACGCGCTCCGGCTCAGTGGAACAGCGGCTGTTGCGTGGGCGCGTCTTCCGGCAGTTCGGCGTGGACGATCTCGCCCGTGCGGTCGGCATACAGCGGCGTGCCGCAGTCCTCGCAGTACTCGGGGTCGAACAGTGCGGCATGGCGGAAGATGTCTTCCACGCCGGCGTTGCGCAATTCCTCGCAGATCTGCTCGACCGGACCGCCTTTCTCCTCGCTGTCGATCTCGCCCGCCTCGCGGCCGTAGACCGGCCAGACGATGCCGTAGATGACGTCTTTCTCGCCGCGCATGGTGAAGCCCACGCGGTATTCCTCGACCTCGTCCTCGCCGAAGGCGGCCAGCACCGCCGCCAACTGGCCGGCCGGCACGTCCAGCGTGCCGCACAGGTAGTTGACGGCCGCGCGCACCGTCAGCGGACGGATGCTCTTGTCCGACTCGCGGCAGGACAGGAAGAAGGCGTCGGGCAGCAGCAGCTCGAACTCGCAGCCGGGCAGCAGCAGGGCCACAGAAGGCTGTACCTGGGTGCGCCAATGCTCCAGGCAGATCGAGCGCTCGGCATGGTGTTCCTTGGCGTCTTCCTGCCAGCGGAACAGCGGGCCTTCGTGCGGTGCCACCACCACGGCCAGCAGGTAGCGCGGGTCGGCCAGGATGGGGGCGGTCTCGGGCAGGTCGCGCAGGTCGACCTTGGGCGCGTTGCCGGCCAGCGCGGCCGACAGCAGCTTGTGCGTCAGCGCGAAGGTGTCGCTATGGGTGCGCGGCAGCTGGTCGATGCTGTACAGATAGGGCGACAGCGCCACCTTGGTCTGCGCGGCCAGCACGTGGGCCTGCAGGTGCACGGTGAGCGTCTGCACCAGGTCGGGCTTGAGCGCGCCCGAGGGAATGGCGTAGCGGGTATGGGCCAGGATGGGCGCGGCGATCAGCAGCGCATCGTAGCGCACCCCGTCGAGCTCCACGGTGGCCGATTCGGCCAGCGTCTCGGCCTGCTCGGCCAGCACGTCGGAGGCGTCCGGATTGTGCTTGAACAGGTGTTCGAGTGCCGCGTCCAGCGCCGACTGGCTGCCGTTCTTCAGCAGCCGGCCGAGCCGTTGCGAGAGCCTCCGCTCCCAGTACCCGTCTTCCATGCGGCTGCCCGAGGCATCGAGGGCGAGCGCGTCCGCCACCAGTCGCTCGGCGTCGGGTGAAAGACGAGGGGAAGCCTTGGAGCGAAAACCTGCCATATGTAGAAACCATCCGTGATTCGGTAAAACGGTATTCTACTCGCAGCCATGGAAAACGCGGCCACGGCAGGGGCCGTACGCGGGGATTGCGCCCCCTGGCGTCCTATTTCCCGGCCGGCGCGGCGGGGGCGTGCGATTCCACGCTGTGCTGCTCACCGGCGATGGCGATGTCGCCGCCGCTGCGCGTCAGCAGGTAGAGTGCGCCGCCGGCGACCAGCACGAAAGCGATGAGGATCTTGACCATGGTGTCTCCTGGTGGGTGGCGGGCCGCGGGCCCGCCTGCCTGGCGGCCGGCGGCGCCGGCCCTGGCCTTGTTGTAGGTGTAGGAGACAGTCTGGCAGCGCCGCCTTGCGTGGAACTTACATGGCCGGTCCGGCGGGCCGGCTGTTGCCGGCTCCCGGCGCGGCGCCGACCGGGCCGGAAAGCCGTGCGCCGCCTGCGGCACCGGGCCGGCGGCGCACGGGGCCGGGGCGCTCGCTGGCGGCCCGGCACGGCGGCCAGGGCCGGCACCCGCGGGGGGGGGGGCCGGCGTCCGGCCTCAGGCGGCCAGCAGCTGGCGCAGCACGAAGGGCAGGATGCCGCCGTGGTTGTAGTAATCCACCTCGATCGGGGTGTCGATGCGCAGCAGCACCGGCACGCGCTGCGCCTCGCCGTCGGCGCGGTGGATCACCAAGGTCACGTCCTGCTGCGGCTTCAGCTCGCCCTCGATGCCTTCGATGTCGAAGGTCTCGGTGCCGGTGAGGCCGAGCGACTGCGCGCTGTCGTTGCCCTTGAACTGCAGCGGCAGCACGCCCATGCCGACCAGGTTGGAGCGGTGGATGCGCTCGAAGCTGCGCGCGATCACCGCCTTGACGCCGAGCAGCTGGGTGCCCTTGGCCGCCCAGTCGCGCGACGAGCCGGTGCCGTATTCCTCGCCGCCGAAGACCACGGTCGGCGTGCCCGCGGCGATGTACCGCATGGCCGCGTCGTAGATCGACATCTGCTCGCCGTCCGGCTGGTGGAGCGTCAGGCCGCCTTCCACGCGCGAGCCGTCGGCCTTGGGCGGGATCATCAGGTTCTTGATGCGCACGTTGGCGAAGGTGCCGCGCATCATCACCTCATGGTTGCCGCGGCGCGAGCCATAGCTGTTGAAGTCGGCCTTCAGCACGCCGTGTTCCTGCAGGTACTTGCCGGCCGGCGAGGTGTCCTTGATCGAGCCTGCCGGCGAGATGTGGTCGGTGGTGACCGAGTCGCCGAAGATGCCCAGCGCGCGCGCGCCGCGCACGTTGCTGACGCTCTGGGCCGGCTCCATGCTGAAGTCCTGGAAGAAGGGCGGTTCGGCGATGTAGGTGGAGGTCGGCCAGTCGTAGACCTGGCCGCTGGTGCCGGTGATGTCCGCCCACAGCTTGCTCGGCTTGTTGACCTGGGCGTAGTTCTTCTTGAACACGTCCGAATTCATCGCGAACTTCATCAGCGCGTGGATCTCTTCCGAGCTTGGCCAGATGTCGCCCAGGTAGATGTCGCGCCCGCCCTTGCCCTGGCCGACCGGCTCGGTCATCAGGTCGCGCGTCATGGTGCCGGCGATGGCGTAGGCCACCACCAGCGGCGGCGAGGCCAGGAAGTTGGCGCGGATGTTCGGGTGGATGCGCGCCTCGAAGTTGCGGTTGCCGGACAGCACGGCGGCGGCCACCAGGTCGTTCTTGACGATGGCCTCGTTGATCTCCGGCGTCAGGTCGCCGGCGTTGCCGATGCAGGTGGTGCAGCCATAGGCGGCTACGTCGAAGCCCAGCTTTTCCAGGTAGGGCAGCAGGCCGGCCGCCTTCAGGTATTCGGTCACCACGCGGCTTCCGGGGGCCAGCGAGGTCTTGATGTGCTTGGCCACGGTCAGGCCTGCCTCGACCGCCTTCTTGGCCAGCAGGCCGGCCGCCAGCAGCACGCTCGGGTTGGAGGTGTTGGTGCAGGAGGTGATGGCGGCGATCAGCACGTCACCGTTCTTGATCTCGATGCCGTCGGCGGTCTGGTAGGGCTTGTCCAGTTCCGCGACGTCCTTGTTGAAGCCGTTCTCGGCCACCGGCTTGGCGAACAGCGAGGCGAAGGTCGACTTGACATCGCCGATCTCGATGCGGTCCTGCGGGCGCTTCGGGCCGGCCAGCGACGGCGCCACCGAGCCCAGGTCCAGCGTCAGCGTCTTGGTGTAGTCGATCTCGCCGGCGCGCGGCACGCCGAACAGTTCCTGGGCGCGGAAGTAGCCCTCGAAGGCGGCGATCTCCTTGTCGGTGCGGCCGGTGCCCTGGAAGTAGTCGATGGTCTTTTCGTCGACCGGGAAGAAGCCCATGGTGGCGCCGTACTCGGGCGCCATGTTGCCGATGGTGGCGCGGTCCGGCACCGACAGGCTGGCGGTGCCTTCGCCGAAGAACTCGACGAACTTGCCGACCACTTTCTCGCGGCGCAGCATCTCGGTGATGGTCAGCACCAGGTCGGTGGCCGTCACGCCTTCGCGCAGGCGGCCCTTGAGCTCGACGCCGACCACGTCCGGGGTCAGGAAGTAGACCGGCTGGCCGAGCATGCCGGCTTCGGCCTCGATGCCGCCGACGCCCCAGCCGACCACGCCGATGCCGTTGATCATGGTGGTGTGGCTGTCGGTGCCGACCAGGGTGTCAGGATAGTAGACACCGTCCTTCTTGTGGACGCCGCGTGCCAGGTATTCGAGGTTGACCTGGTGCACGATGCCGAAGCCTGGCTGCACCACGCCGAAGGTGTCGAAGGCCTGCATGCCCCACTTCATGAACTGGTAGCGCTCGTTGTTGCGCTTGAATTCCAGCTGCATGTTCAGGTCCAGCGCCTTCTTCTCGCCATAGTGGTCGACCTGCACGGAGTGGTCGACCACCAGGTCCACCGGCACCAGTGGCTCGATCTTCTTGGGATCCTTGCCCATGCTCTCGGCCACGTTGCGCATGGCGGCCAGGTCGGCCAGCAGCGGCACGCCGGTGAAGTCCTGCAGCACCACGCGGGCCACCACGAAAGGGATCTCGTCGACGCGCTCGGCATTGGGCTGCCAGCCGGCCAGCTGCCTGACGTGTTCCTCGGTCACCTTCTTGCCGTCGCAATTGCGCAGCACGGATTCGAGCACGAGGCGGATCGATACCGGCAGCCGCTCGATGGCTACGCCGAGTTCCTTGCCGAGCTGGGGCAGGGAGTAGAACTTGCCTTTGGCCGAGGGGCCGATCTTGAATTCTTTCAGAGTCTTGTCGAGGTTGTGGGGCATTGCCTTACTCCAATCGAAGGGTGATGCGGGCGGACTGAGATGGATGCTGACTTCTTCTTTTCGCGGTGCCGGCCCGGTGCCGGGGCGGGGCCCGAGCCCGCATCGCGGGAGGGGCGGCACGCGCTGCAGCCCCCGGTCGCCGGCGGCGGAAAGTGCCGCCGGCTGCAATGCTCAACTTTAGCTCCGGCCCGTGGCGCAGGGCAACCCGTGTCGTGCGGCAAGGGCCGGCTCAGATCACGTACAGGTCGACGTATTCGTGGACCGGCATCGCTTCCAGGCGCGCCTGGTCCAGCGAGACGTCCAGGATGGCCTGCTGCTGGCGCGGCGGGAAGCGGCGCGCCAGGTTGGCGCGGAACTTCCCGACCAGCAGGGGGATGCCCTCGGCGCGGCGGCGCTTGTGCCCGAGCGGGTATTCGACCACCACCTCGGGCAGTACCGTGCCGTCGTCCAGCTCGACCGTCAGGCCGTTGGCGATCGAGCGTTTGTCGGGATCGTGGTAGTCGGCGGTGAAGGCCGGGTCCTCGACACAGGCGATCTTCTCCCGCAGCGCGTCGATACGCGGGTCGGCGGCGGCCTCGTCCTCGTAGTCGGCGGCCGTCAGCCGGCCGCGCAGCAGCGGCACCGCCACCATGTACTGGATGCAGTGGTCGCGATCGGCCGGGTTGGCCAGCGGGCCATGCTTGTCGATGATGCGCAGGCAGGCCTCGTGGGTGCGGATGGTGACGCGGCGGATGTCGGCCGCGCTACGGCCTGCCGCAGCCAGTTGCCGGTGCAGCGCCATGGCGGCCTCGGCGGCCGTCTGCGCGTGGAATTCGGCCGGGAAGGCCACCTTGAACAGCACGTTCTCCATCACGTAGCTGCCATAGGGGCGCTGGAAGCGGAAGGGCTGGCCGCGATACAGCACGTCGTAGAAGCCCCAGGTCCTGGCGCTCAGCACCGAGGGATAACCCATCTCGCCGGTGCGGGCGATCAGTGCCAGCCGCACGGCCCGGCTGGTGGCGTCGCCGGCGGCCCAGCTCTTGCGGCTGCCGGTGTTGGGGGCGTGGCGGTAGGTGCGCAGCGGCTGGCCGTCGACCCAGGCCAGCGACACCGCGTTGGCGATCTCGTCGTGCGACAGGCCCAGCAGACGGGCCGCGACCGCGGTGGAGGCCACCTTGACCAGCACCACGTGGTCCAGGCCGACCCGGTTGAAGGCATTCTCGAGCGCCAGGCAGCCCTGGATCTCGTGCGCCTTGATCATGGCCGCCAGCACATCCTTCATCAGCAGGGGTTTGCGCCCGGCGGCGACGTGGTTGCGCGACAGCCAGTCGGCGGTGGCCAGGATGGCGCCGAGGTTGTCGGAGGGGTGGCCCCATTCGGCGGCCAGCCAGGTGTCGTTGAAGTCCAGCCAGCGCACCATGGCGCCGATGTTGAAGGCGGCCTGGACGGGGTCGAGCTGGAATTGGGTGCCGGGCACCTTGGCGCCGTTTGGCACCACCGTGCCGGGCACGACAGGCCCGAGCAGCTTGGTGCAGGCGGGGTAGGAGAGCGCCTCCAGCCCGCAGCCCAAGGTGTCGATCAGGCAGTTGCGGGCCGTGTCGTAGGCCAGGGCGCTCTTGATCTGGTACCGCGTCACATAGTCGACGATGTCGACGATGACCTGGTCGGTATCGGGACGGACATGGGAGATGGCTGTGGACATGGGGTTCCCTCGGCGCTCCTGCCTGTCTGCGGCGGGTCTGGCTTGCCGGGCTGGCCGCCCGGCGGGCTTGCTGCCTGGCTTACTGGTGCGGCTGTGCGTTCTGTTGCTGTGCAGCATCCTGCGGCTGTGCCGGCTGCTGGGCGGGCGCGACCAGCAGCGGGGTGGCCACCGGGGCGCGCAGCGCGCCGGCCTGGGTCGGCGCGGCGGCACCGCCCTGCATGGCCACGGTCTGGCATTCGTCGGCCAGGCGATGGCCTTCCTTGCGGTCGAACAGCATCGCCTTGCTCGGGATCACGACCAGGTCGAGGCCCGAGTGGGAATCATAGTAGCGGTCGGCGCCGGTCACGGTGGTCTGGCGCGGCAGCTTGTATTCCTTGCCTTGCCAGTTCAGGGTCAGGACCTCGTCGCGCAGCATGTTGCCGTCGACATAGAGGCTGTTGCCCAGTTCGCAGCTCCACTTCTCGCCCTTGGGCGGCACCGGCGCGGCGGCCGTGGCGCCCTTCTTGGAGGCCTTCTTCTTGGCCGGCGCCTTCTTGGCCGCAGCCTTCTTGGCGGGTTCCTGGGCCACGGCGGTGCCGGCGGCGGTCACGGTGAGGGCGCCAAGGCAGGCGGCGATCAGGAGGTGTTTCATCAGACGTTTCCTTTCGGGGCAATAAGATCTTCGGTAAGGCGGGCCCTGGCCCGCCATGGGGCGGCCCGGTGCCGTTCCGCCGCTATTCTCTACGATTTGCGACGGCGGGCGTAGGGGCGCTGCCATTGGTTACATTATCCCCCCCGCCGGGTGGCGTTCCCGCCTGTGATGATATCCATAGATCACTTTCGTTTGCCGATCGGCACGAACTTGAGGTTATCCGGCCCGGTGTAGTTGGCGCTGGGGCGGATGATCTTGTTATCGATGCGCTGCTCGATGATGTGCGCGGCCCAGCCCGAGGTGCGCGCGATGACGAACAGCGGGGTGAACATGGCGGTGGGCACGCCCATCATGTGGTAGCTGACGGCGCTGAACCAGTCCAGGTTGGGGAACATCTTCTTGATGTCCCACATCACGGTCTCCAGGCGCTCGGCGATGTCGAACATCTTCATCGAGCCGGCGTCCTTGGACAGATTGCGCGCGACTTCCTTGATGACCTTGTTGCGCGGGTCGCCGATGGTGTACACCGGGTGGCCGAAGCCGATCACCACTTCCTTGTTCTCCACGCGGCGCGTGATGTCGGCCTGGGCCTCGTCGGGGGTGTCGTAGCGCTTCTGGATCTCGAAGGCCACTTCGTTGGCGCCGCCGTGCTTCGGGCCGCGCAGCGCGCCGATGGCGCCGCAGATCGACGAGTACATGTCCGAGCCGGTGCCGGCGATGACGCGGCCGGTGAAGGTCGAGGCGTTGAACTCGTGCTCCGCGTACAGGATCAGCGAGGTGTGCATGGCGCGCTCCCACAGGGCCGAGGGCTTCTCGCCGTGCAGCAGGTGCAGGAAGTGGGCGCCGATGGAGTCGTCGTCGGTCTCGACCTCGATGCGGCGGCCGTTGTGGCTGTAGTGGTACCAGTACAGCAGCATCGAGCCGAGGCTGGCCATCAGGCGGTCGGCGATGTCGCGCGCGTCGGGGGTGTTGTGGTCGTCCTTCTCGGGCAGCACGGTGCCGAGCACGGACACGCCGGTGCGCATCACGTCCATCGGGTGGGCGCTGGCGGGCACCCATTCGAGGGCGGCCTTGACGTTGGCGGGCAGGCCGCGCAGGGCCTTGAGCTTGGTCTTGTAGGCGCGCAGCTCGGCCTTGGTGGGCAGCTTGCCGTGCACCAGCAGGTGGGCGATCTCCTCGAATTCGCAGGCGTCGGCGATGTCGAGGATGTCGTAGCCGCGGTAGTGCAGGTCGTTGCCGCTGCGGCCGACCGTGCACAGCGCGGTGTTGCCGGCGGTCACGCCGGACAGGGCCACGGACTTCTTGGGCTTCGGCCCGGCCGGGGCCGCCGTGACGCCGGCGGGTGCGGAGTCGGGGCTGGCAGGTTCGTTCGCCGCGCTGGTCGGTGCTGCCGCCTTGGCTTTGGCCATCGGTGTCTCCTGGTTCTTTGAGTCTTCTTGAGGGATCGCGGGAAGTCGCCAGCCGCCGGGCCCGAGCCCGGGATCAGGCGAAGAACAGCTCCTGGACGCGTTCGGGCAGGTCGGCTCCGGTGGCGTGCGCGCGCTGCAGCAGCGACCAGTAGTAGCGGTAGCTGGCACGGTCGTGCAACTGGTCCTGGTGGCGGATCGGCGCCCAGCTGTTGTCGTAGGCGGCCAGCAGGATCTCGCTGGCGGCGCCGATTTCCTGGCGCTCCGGGCGGAAGGCCGCGACGATCGGCTCCACCTGGCTCGGGTGGATGCTCCACTTGCGCAGGTAGCCGAACTCTCCGCGCGCGCGCCGGGCGTCCTCGCCGGCGCGCTCCGGGTGGCGCACGTCGGTGCTGACGTTGTGCGAGGGCACCTTGCCGTGCCGGTGGCAGGCCGCCGAGATTTCCAGCATGGCGCGGCGGACCAGCGGGTGTTCGAACTGCTGCGGCGAGCGCATCGCCTCGCCGGGAATGGCGCCGTGGTGGGCCGAGACGAAGTCCATCAGGCCGAAGCTGAGGCACTCGACCTGCACCAGTGAGGCGATCTCGAACACCTGCTCCAGGGCGGCATGGGTTTCCACCAGCGCATGGATGGGAATGTGACGGGCAATGCCTGCCGAGCGCGCTACCTGGTTCACATGGTCGGTCACACGGGCGATTTCCACCACGTCGGTGGCCTTGGGCACCACCACGTAGGCCAGTCGTGCCCCGGCTGCGCCGACCAGGATCTCGACATCGCTGCGCCACGAGGGATGGGAGGGCGCGTGCACGCGCACGCCGACCCGGTTATGGATATTGAGCGGGCTGTTGACCAGGCGCGCGCAAAGCTGGGCGTGTTCGCGCTCCTGGCCTACCGCAGCGCCGTCTTCGCAGTCGAAGGTGAGGTCGAAGACCGGCCCAAGCTCTTGTTGCAGGGCGAGCGACTTGAGCATCAGCTTCTCGCTGCCGGCGTAGTGGTCGCACACGGGCAACTGGACCGGCATGGTCTCGCCCTGGAACAAGATCTCGGAGGGATGCACGTTGAGGGTTCTATTCAATCGGGATGGATGGGGCAGGGCCAAAGCAAACAGGCCGGAGCCCGCGCCGATCCGAGAATCGTTGCGGGGCTCCGGCCTGTCATGGCGCCTTGCGGGAAGGTGCGGGATCAGCCCAGCAGGTGCTGCACGCCGGCGCGCTCTTCTTCGAGCTCCTTCAGCGTGATGTTGATCTTTTCCTGGCTGTACGCGTCGATCTCGAGACCCTTGACGATCTCGTACTTGCCGTTGGCCGTGGTGACCGGGTAGCCGAACATCACGTCCTGCGGGATGCCGTATTCACCGTTCGACGGGATGCCCATGGTGACGACCTTGCCGTTGGTGCCCAGCACCCAGTCGCGCACGTGGTCGATGGCGGCGTTGGCTGCCGAAGCGGCCGACGACAGGCCGCGCGCCTCGATGATGGCGGCACCGCGCTTGCCGACGGTCGGCAGGAATACGTCGTTGTTCCACACCGGGTCGTTGATCAGGTCCTTGACGCTCTGGCCGTCGACGGTCGCATAGCGGTAGTCGGCGTACATGGTCGGGCTGTGGTTGCCCCACACGAACAGCTTCTCGATCGATGCGACCGGCTTGCCGGTCTTGGCGGCGATCTGCGACAGGGCGCGGTTGTGATCCAGGCGCAGCATCGCGGTGAAGTTCTCGCGCGGCAGGTCCGGCGCCGACTTCATGGCGATGTAGGCATTGGTGTTGGCGGGGTTGCCGACCACCAGGACCTTGACGTTGCGGCTGGCGACGTCGTTCAGCGCCTTGCCCTGCACCGTGAAGATCTGGGCGTTGGCTTCCAGCAGGTCCTTGCGTTCCATGCCCTTGCTGCGGGGGCGGGCGCCCACCAGCAGGGCCACGTCGGCGTCCTTGAAGGCGACCTTGGGATCATCGGTGATCACCACGCCGGCCAGCAGCGGGAACGCGCAGTCTTCCAGTTCCATCACCACGCCCTTGACGGCGGCCTGGGCTTGCGGGAGGTCGAGCAGTTGGAGGATGACCGGCTGGTCTTTGCCCAGCATGTCGCCGTTGGCGATGCGGAACAGCAGGGAGTAGCCGATCTGGCCAGCGGCGCCGGTGACTGCGACGCGCATTGGGGCTTTAGCCATGAGTAAATCTCCAAACGAGAAAAGGGGGAAACCGGTCGGTGTCGCGCCGCACGGACGCGGGCATCGCACCGCTGCGGGTTGTCGCCACGGCGGCAGGCGGCAGTCCGTCTGCACCGCCTGCGCGGGGCGCAGCGCGGCGGCCGGATGGGCTGGTGCCGCGACGGGTCATGGCGATGCGACAAGGCGTAAGTCTACTGCGAAGCGGCATGCCACATCCATAGCAACATCGCGGTCCAGGCTCCACATGGCACGTGGCGTGGCTGCCTGCGTGGCTGCTCGAGGCAGGCGGAGTGTAGGCCGCCCCCCTTGCAAAGTCAATTCATATGTCTTATATAAGACATAAGACATTTGATGTTGGGCTGGACGCGCTTCGGCTTTTTGTGGTGAAATCCGGCTATGTCATCGCTGCCCTCGACCTTCGCCGGTGTTCCGCCCAGCGGAGCTTCCGATCCCGGTGCTGCTGCGCCCGGCGCCGGAGCGCAGCCGTCCGCGCCCGCCGCTGGCCCGGTCGCGCCCGCCGTGTCGGCCGCGCCTCCCGCCCCCGCTCCCTCGCCCACCTTCAGTCCGCTCTACCAGCAGATCAAGGCCCTGATCATGAAGAGCCTGCAGTCCGGCGAGTGGAAGCCGGGCGAGATGATCCCGAGCGAGATGGAGCTGGCGTCGCGCTACAAGGTCAGCCAGGGTACGGTACGCAAGGCCATCGACGAGCTGGCGGGCGAGAACCTGGTGGCGCGCCGCCAGGGCAAGGGCACCTTCGTCACCACCCATCATGAGGACGGGGTCAAGTTCCGCTTCCTGCGGCTGGTGCCGGACGAGGGCGAGCCGCATTACGGTGCCAGTCACGTGCTGGAATGCAAGCGCCTGCGGGCGCCTGCCGAGATCGCGCGCCTGCTGGACATCCGCACCGGCGACAGCGTGGTGCAGATCCGCCGCGTGCTGTTCTTCTCGGGCGAGGCCACTGTGCTCGACGAGATCTGGCTGCTCGGCACCAACTTCAAAGGCCTGACGGCCGAGAAGCTGACTGAGTGGAAGGGGCCGATGTATGCCCTGTTCGAGGCGGAGTTCGGCACGCGGATGATCCGTGCCTCCGAAAAGATTCGTGCGGTGTCGGCCGATTCGACCGCCGCCGCGCTGCTCTCGGTGCCCGAGGGCTCGCCGCTGCTGTCGGTGGAGCGGGTCTCGTTCACCTATGGGGATCGGCCTGTCGAAGTCCGGCGCGGTCTGTATGTCACGACGCGCCACTATTATCAGAACGATTTGAGTTGATCCTTGGGCGGCGCGCGTCCGCGTGCCGATTGTTGTGAATTGTGCGATAGCCGGACAGGCTGTTGCCTTGGATGGAAGCAATGGTTGCACCAAAGCGGTTCCGGACGGGTAGTGGGCAGTTGTCGGGTACGCCAGCCTGGTGCCCGATAGCTGAAAATTATTGGTGCGGCGCGCAACAAAGGCGCTAAAATCATCAGGATTTGCACCCGGTGCATCCATTTGCATTCAGGCTCCGGATGCACAGGAAATTCTTGTTTTTTGTTTACCGCTAATGGGGTCTCGCATGGCTGAAGCCGTCAAACAAGCCAGGCCGGAATTCCGGAACATCCATGTCGCGCAGCTTGCGCGATATCGGTTGCCCTGGGCCGGCAAGGTATCCATCCTGCATCGCGCGAGCGGTGCCATGATGTTCCTGCTGCTGCCGTTCATCCTGTATCTGTTCGAACAGAGCGTCACTTCCGAACTCAGCTTCGCCAAGTTCACTTCCCTGCTTTCCAACGGCTTCGTCAAGCTGGTGTTGCTGGCCCTGATCTGGGGCTACCTGCATCACTTCTGCGCCGGTATCCGCTTCCTGCTGCTCGATGTCCACGTCGGCGTCACCAAGCCGGCCTCCGCCAAGTCCGCCGTCGCCGTCCTGATCGTCAGCCTGCTGCTCACCGCGATTTTCGGCCTGAAGCTGTTCGGCGTGTTTTGAGGAGAGTCAAGGTGGCTAACAATAATATCGGTCCCAAGCGCCTGGTCGTCGGCGCGCACTACGGTATCAAGGATTGGCTGGCGCAACGCGTGACCGCCTGTGTGATGGTGGTCTTCACGGTCGTGCTGGCCATTGCCTTCCTGCTCTCGAACGGCGCTTCCTATGAAGCGTGGGCGGGGCTCTTCGCCAACCAGTGGATGAAGATCCTGACGTTCCTGACCATCCTGTCGCTGCTGTATCACGCCTGGATCGGCGTGCGCGATATCTGGATGGACTATGTGAAGCCGATGGCCGTGCGCCTCGTGCTGCAAGTTCTTACCATTCTGTGGCTCGTCGGTTGTGCGGGCTACGCTGCTCAGATTCTCTGGAGGGTGTAATAAATGGTCGCAGTCAAGACTGGATTGCCGCGTCGCCGCTTTGACGTGGTTATCGTCGGGGCGGGCGGCTCCGGGATGCGCGCATCCCTCCAGCTCGCGGAAGCCGGCCTGAACGTGGCCGTGCTGTCGAAGGTGTTCCCCACCCGCTCGCACACCGTGGCGGCGCAGGGTGGTATCGGTGCCTCGCTCGGCAACATGAGCGAAGACAACTGGCACTACCACTTCTACGACACCATCAAGGGTTCGGACTGGCTGGGCGACCAGGACGCCATCGAGTTCATGTGCCGCGAGGCACCGAACGTGGTGTACGAGCTCGAACACTTCGGCATGCCGTTCGACCGCAATGCCGACGGCACCATCTACCAGCGTCCCTTCGGCGGGCACACCTCCAACTACGGCGAGAAGCCGGTGCAGCGCGCCTGCGCCGCGGCCGACCGTACCGGCCACGCGCTGCTGCACACGCTGTACCAGCGCAATGTTCGTGCCAAGACGCACTTCTTCGTCGAGTGGATGGCGCTGGACCTGATCCGCGACCAGGACGGCGACGTGCTGGGCGTGACCGCGCTGGAAATGGAAACCGGCGAGGTCTACATCCTCGAAGCCAAGACCACGCTGTTCGCCACCGGCGGTGCCGGCCGCATCTACGCTGCTTCCACCAACGCCTTCATCAACACGGGTGACGGCCTGGGCATGGCGGCGCGCGCCGGCATCCCGCTGGAAGACATGGAGTTCTGGCAGTTCCACCCGACCGGCGTGGCCGGCGCGGGCGTGCTGATCACCGAAGGCGTGCGCGGCGAAGGCGGCATCCTGCGCAACAAGGACGGCGAGCGCTTCATGGAGCGCTACGCGCCGACGCTGAAGGACCTGGCGCCGCGCGACTTCGTCTCGCGCTCGATGGACCAGGAAATCAAGGAAGGCCGTGGCTGCGGCCCGAACGGCGACTACGTGCTGCTCGACCTGACCCACGTCGGCGCCGAGACCATCATGAAGCGCCTGCCGTCGATTCGCGAGATCGGCATGAAGTTCGCCAACGTCGACGCGATCAAGGAACCGATTCCGGTGGTGCCGACCATCCACTACCAGATGGGTGGCATTCCGACCAACTACCACGGTCAGGTGGTGGTGCCGAAGAACGGCAGCCCGAACGAGGTGGTCAACGGCTTCTACGCGATCGGCGAATGCTCCTGCGTGTCGGTGCACGGCGCCAACCGCCTGGGCACGAACTCGCTGCTGGACCTGGTGGTGTTCGGCCGTTCCGCCGGCAACCACATCGTCAAGCACGTCAACGACAGCAAGGAACACAAGCCGCTGCCGGCCGACGCCGCCGACCGGGCGATGGAACGCCTGGCCAGGCTGCAGGCTTCGTCGAAGGGCGAGTACACGCAGGACGTCGCCAACGACATCCGCAAGAACATGCAGTCGCATGCCGGCGTGTTCCGTACCCAGAAGCTGATGGACGAGGGCGTCGAGCGCATCCTCGAGGTGGCAGAGCGCGCGGACAACATCCACCTGAAGGACAAGTCCAAGGTGTTCAACACCGCGCTGGTCGAAGCGCTGGAAGTGGCCAACCTGACGGAAGTGGCCAAGGCCACGATGATCTCTGCGGCGGCCCGCAAGGAATCGCGCGGCGCTCACGCGCACAGCGACTTCCCGAACCGCGACGACGAGAACTGGCTCAAGCACACGCTGTTCTACAGCGAGGGCAACCGCCTCGACTACAAGCCGGTGACGATGAAGCCGCTGACGGTGGAAAGCGTTCCGCCCAAGGCCCGTACGTTCTAAGCCCGCCTCGTAGAGACAACAGGACCCACAGAAATGAAGCGTATTTTCGAAGTCTACCGCTACGATCCGGACAAGGACGCGGCGCCGCGCATGCAGACCTACGAGATCGAGCTGGACGGCCACGAGCGCATGCTGCTCGACGCGCTGCTCAAGCTGAAGAAGCTCGATGAGTCGATCGCCTTCCGCCGCTCCTGCCGCGAAGGCGTGTGCGGTTCGGACGCGATGAACATCAACGGCAAGAACGGCCTGGCCTGCCTGACGAACATGCGCGAGCTGCCCGAGCGCATCGTGCTGCGTCCGCTGCCCGGCCTGCCGGTGGTGCGCGACCTGATCGTCGACATGACGCAGTTCTTCAAGCAGTACAACTCGATCAAGCCCTACCTGATCAACGACGAGCCGCCGCCCGAGAAGGAGCGCCTGCAGTCGCCGGAGGAGCGTGACGAGCTGGATGGCCTGTATGAGTGCATCCTGTGCGCCAGCTGCTCGACGTCCTGCCCCTCGTTCTGGTGGAACCCGGACAAGTTCGTCGGTCCGGCCGGCCTGCTGCAGGCCTACCGTTTCATCGCCGACAGCCGCGACCAGGCCACCAACGAGCGTCTGGACAACCTGAACGACCCGTACCGCCTGTTCCGTTGCCACACCATCATGAACTGTGTGGATGTGTGCCCGAAGGGTCTGAACCCGACCAAGGCCATCGGCAAGATCAAGGAGCTGATGGTCCGCCGCACGGTCTGACGGCCTCAACGGCCAGGCAGTAAGCGGCGCGCCAGCCCGGTCGGCTATACCGGGCCGGCGCGCCGGAAGCAGGAAATCATGACTGAAAGTCAATCCACCTCATTCTCCCATCAGGCCGATCCGCTCAAGCGCGCCCGTCTGCGCTGGCGTGCCCGCCGCGGCCTCCTGGAGAACGACATCATCGTCGAACGATTCTTCAACCGTTACGAGGAGAGCCTGTCCGATGCGGACGTGGCTTCGCTGAGCGCGCTGTTCGATCTCAGCGACAACGAGTTGATGGACTTGCTCCTTGCCCGCAAGGAGCTTGACGGTGAACTCGCCACGCCGCCGGTGCAACGGGTCCTCGACCTGCTGCGCACGGTCTGAGTATGGTCCACATCTTTATCTATAGCATTTGAAGGAACCGACATGACGCCGTCCGATGTGAAAGCCACGCTATCGTTTTCCGATGGTTCCCCCAGCGTCGAGCTGCCGATCTACAAGGGTACCGTAGGCCCGGACGTGATCGATATTCGCAAACTGTACGGCCAGACCGGGAAGTTCACCTACGACCCCGGTTTCATGTCGACGGCTTCGTGCAATTCGAAGATCACCTACATCGACGGCGACAAGGGCGAACTGCTGTACCGCGGCTACCCGATCGAGCAGCTGGCGCAGAAGTGCGACCACCTCGAGACCTGCTACCTGCTGCTGAAGGGCGAACTGCCCAACGCCAAGCAGAAGGAAGAGTTCGTCAACGCGGTGATGAACCACACCATGGTTCACGAGCAGATGCAGTTCTTCCTGCGCGGTTTCCGCCGCGATGCCCACCCGATGGCCGTGCTGACCGGCCTGGTGGGTGCCATGAGCGCGTTCTACCACGACGCCATGGACATCGATGACCCGCACCAGCGCGAAATCTCCGCGATCCGCCTGATCGCCAAGATGCCGACCCTGGTCGCGATGGCCTACAAGTACAACATCGGCCAGCCGTACATCTACCCGCAGAACGACCTGTCCTACTCGGGCAACTTCATGCAGATGATGTTCGCCACGCCGTGCGCGCCGTACAAGGTGAACCCGGTGCTGGAGCGCGCGCTGGACCGCATCTTCATCCTGCACGCCGACCACGAGCAGAACGCTTCGACCTCGACCGTGCGCCTGGCCGGCTCGTCGGGCACCAACCCGTTCGCCGCCATCGCCGCCGGCGTGGCCTGCCTGTGGGGCCCGGCCCACGGCGGCGCCAACGAAGCCGCGCTGAAGATGCTGGAAGAGATCGGCAGCGTCGACAACATCGGCGAGTTCATCAAGCAGGTCAAGGACAAGAACTCGGGCGTGCGCCTGATGGGCTTCGGCCACCGCGTGTACAAGAACTACGACCCGCGCGCCAAGCTGATGCGCGAGACCTGCCACGAAGTGCTGGAAGAGCTGGGCCTGCACAACGACCCGCTGTTCAAGCTGGCGATGGAGCTGGAAAAGATCGCGCTGGAAGACGAATACTTCGTCAGCCGCAAGCTCTACCCGAACGTCGACTTCTACTCGGGCATCGTGCAGCGCGCGCTGGGCATCCCGACCTCGCTGTTCACCTGCATCTTCGCGCTGGCCCGCACTCCGGGCTGGATCTCGCAGTGGGAAGAGATGATCACCGATCCGGAATACAAGATCGGCCGTCCGCGCCAGCTGTTCAACGGCGCCGCCTCCCGCGACGTGCCGGACCTGAACAAGCGCTGATCCGGCGCCGCCTCCGGTCTGCCGGTCACTGCGCCGGCAGTCCCGGGCACACGAAACGCCCCGTTTCCGCGGGGCGTTTTTTCTTTCTGGGCGCCGCCGGGGAAGGGCGGGGCGATGCAATGCAGCAGTTCCGGCGGTCGATGGCGCAGCAGGCGCGTGCGTGGCGGAAAAGCGCGATGTTGCGGCGCGAGAAAATATTGCGTGGAATGTGGTGAATCCGTCTTTTTGCGACGATTTGTGCCGCATTTCCCTAAGGGTATTCATCAGATGTTGTGCAAATTCCCCTTGAGGCGGGAATTTTGACCCTATAATGCGGGCTGCTTTGCCGACGGCAGCCGGGCCACCCTTCCGGACTGCGGTGCGGCAAGCGGGGCAGGCGATTCGCTTGCGCAATAGAGAACGCATCAAACGTTGTCTTTCCGAACCAAGGTCTCCGCCCAGGCGGGGGCTGACACATGCCGGGCCCCGCAAGCGAAACTCCAAGCAGGCCCGTCTTCCGCGTTCCGGGGTCCTTCCCGCGGGTGTTGTTCGATTGCGCACGTCAAGCCGCTTCTTGCCCGTTTGACCAATACATAATCGAGGAGCTCCTGATGATGTTGTCCCGTCTTACCTCCATCTCCCTGGCCAGCGCACTGCTCGCTTTCGGCGCCGCCGCCGCCCATGCCGAAACCGTCAAGGTCGCCATTGCCGGCCCGATGAGCGGTTCGGTCGCCCAGTACGGCGACATGGTGAAGGCCGGCGCGCTGACCGCGATCGAGCAGATCAATGCTGCCGGCGGCGCCGGCGGCAACAAGCTGGAAGCCGTGCTGATGGACGATGCCTGCGAACCGAAGCAGGCCGTGGCGGTGGCCAACAAGATCGTCAGCCAGGGCATCAAGTACGTGATCGGCCACGTCTGCTCCGGCTCGACCATTCCCGCCTCGGACATCTACGAGAACGAAGGCATCGTGATGGTCACGCCGTCGGCCACCGCGCCGCAGCTGACCGAGGGCAAGAAGCGCAAGTTCGTCTTCCGCACCATCGGCCGTGACGACCAGCAGGGCCCGGCTGCCGCCCAGTACATCATCGCCAAGGTCAAGCCGAAGAAGGTCGCCGTGCTGCATGACAAGCAGTCGTACGGCCAGGGCATCGCCTCCTCGGTGAAGAAGGACCTGGAAGCAGCCAAGATCCCCGTCGCCGTCTTCGAAGGCATCAACGCCGGCGATTCCGACTACTCGGCCGTCATCACCAAGCTGAAGTCGCAGGGCGTGGACTTCGTCTACTTCGGCGGCTACCACCCCGAGATGGGCCTGCTGATGCGCCAGGCGCGCGAGCAAGGCGTCAAGGCCACCTTCATGGGTCCCGAGGGCGTGGGCAACAAGGACGTGACGGCGATCGCCGGCCCGGCCTCCGAAGGCATGCTGGTGACGCTGCCGGCCGACTTCTCCGCCGATCCGGCCAACGCCGGCCTGGTCAAGGCCTTCGCGGACAAGAAGCGCGACGCCAACGGCCCGTTCCAGATGCCTGCCTACGCCGGCGTCAAGATCATCGCCGACGCCATCGCCGGCGCCAAGACCACCGATCCGACCAAGGTCGCGGCGTACATCCACAAGAGCGCCTTCCAGACCCCGATCGGCAAGGTCGACTACGACGCCCAGGGCGACCTGAAGTCCTTCAAGTTCGTGGTCTTCACCTGGCACAAGGACGCCACCAAGACC
Organism: Cupriavidus malaysiensis; assembly: GCF_001854325.1. Taxonomy (NCBI): domain Bacteria; kingdom Pseudomonadati; phylum Pseudomonadota; class Betaproteobacteria; order Burkholderiales; family Burkholderiaceae; genus Cupriavidus; species Cupriavidus malaysiensis. The sequence goes on along the minus strand of NZ_CP017754.1, from coordinate 3,504,983 downwards.
GCCGCCAACTGATCCGGCGCTTTTCCGACACGCCCCGCTCCTCGCCTGTCGAGCGGGGCGTTTTGGTATCGGGCTTCCTGCTGCGAGGCTTCCCGCATGAATGAATTCCTTCCACAGTTCACCCAGCAACTGGTCAACGGCCTGACGCTGGGTGCGATCTACGCCTTGATCGCCATCGGCTACACGATGGTCTACGGCATCATCGGCATGATCAACTTCGCCCACGGCGAGATCTACATGATCGGTGCCTACGTGGGTCTCGTCACCCTGACCGCGATCGGCGTGCAGGCGGGCTATCCGCTGCCGCTGGTGCTGGGCGCGGCCTTGCTGGTCTCGGTGCTGGTCACCGGCCTGTACGGCTTCGCGGTCGAGCGCGTGGCCTACCGGCCGCTGCGCGGCGGACCGCGCCTGGTGCCGCTGATCTCCGCCATCGGCATGTCCATCTTCCTGCAGAACTATGTGCAGATCGGGCAGGGCGCACGCGATGTCTCGGTGCCCGTGCTGATCTCGGGCGCCATCGAGTTCCAGATGGGCGGTGACTTCACCGTGACCATCCCCTACGCGCGCCTGCTGATCGTCTGCGTGACGCTGGCGCTGATGATCGCGCTGACGCTGTTCATCGGCCGCTCGCGCATGGGCCGCGCCTGCCGCGCCTGCGCCGAGGACATGCGCATGGCCAACCTGCTGGGCATCGACACCAACAAGGTGATCTCCTTCACCTTCGTGCTGGGTGCCATGCTGGCGGCGGTCGGCGGCGTGCTGATCGGCCTGACCATCGGCAAGCTCAATCCCTTCATCGGCTTCATCGCCGGCATCAAGGCCTTCACCGCCGCGGTGCTGGGCGGCATCGGCAGCATCCCCGGCGCCATGCTGGGCGGTGTGCTGCTGGGCCTGGCCGAGACCTTCGCCTCCGGCTACATGCCGGCGGAATACAAGGACGTCGTGGCCTTCGGCCTGCTGGTGCTGGTGCTGCTGTTCCGCCCCACCGGCCTGCTCGGCAAGCCGGACGTGGAAAAGGTGTGAGGACGACATGACACAAGCCATTGCTACGCCTGCCGGCCTGGCGCCGGCCGCGCCCGCCGGCGCGACACTGAAGAACGCGGTCGTCGCCGCCGTGATGACCGCCATCCTGACCATCCCCGTGCTCGGCCTGCAGCTCAAGCTCGACGGCTACAAGGTGGTGCTGGAATCGCACTGGCGGCCGGTATGGATCGCCGTGATCGCGGTCTTCCTGTTCCAGCTGTGCAAGCCGATGCTCGACCGCGCGCGCGGTGCGGTGCGGCTGCCGGCCGTGCCTGCGCTCGGCGCGCGCCAGCAGCGCGTGGCCATCTGGGTGCTGCTCGCGGTCGGCCTGGTGTGGCCGTTCTTCGGCTCGCGCGGGGCCGTCGACGTCGCCACGCTGGCGCTGATCTACGTGATCCTGGGCCTGGGCCTGAACATCGTGGTGGGCTTCGCCGGCCTGCTCGACCTCGGCTACGTCGGCTTCTACGCCGTGGGAGGCTACACCTATGCGCTGCTGAACCAGTACTTCGGCCTCGGCTTCTGGGAGTGCCTGCCGATCGCCGCCATGATGTCGGCCACCTTCGGCTTCCTGCTGGGCTTCCCGGTGCTGCGCCTGCGCGGTGACTACCTGGCCATCGTGACGCTGGGCTTCGGCGAGATCATCCGCCTGCTGCTCAACAACCTGACCAGCCTGACCGGCGGCCCGGACGGCGTCTCGGGCATTCCCAAGCCCACGGTGTTCGGCATCGAGATGGCGCGCAGCGCCAGCGTCGAGGGCGCGCGCACTTTCCACGAGCTGCTGGGCTGGGACTACAACGGCCAGCACATGGTGATCTTCCTCTACCTGCTCGCGCTGCTGCTGGTGGGCTTCACGCTGTTCGTCACCAGCCGCCTGATCCGCATGCCGATGGGCCGCGCCTGGGAAGCGCTGCGCGAGGACGAGATCGCCTGCCGCTCGCTGGGCCTGAACCCGACCCGCATCAAGCTGTCGGCCTTCACGCTGGGCGCGTCCTTCGCCGGCATCGCCGGCGCCTTCTTCGCCGCGCGCCAGGGCCTGGTCAATCCCGAGTCCTTCACCTTCATCGAATCGGCGCTGATCCTGGCCGTGGTGGTGCTGGGCGGCATGGGTTCGCAGCTGGGCGTGATCCTGGCGGCCATCCTGCTGACCGCGTTGCCCGAGGTGGCGCGAGGTTTCGCCGAATACCGCATGCTGATCTTCGGCCTGGTGATGGTGCTGATGATGATGTGGCGACCGCAGGGCCTGCTGCCCGCGAGCCGTCCGCACGTGGAGCTGCCGCGATGACTGCCATGCAATCCAACGAACTGCTGCAGGTATCCGGCCTGCAGATGCGCTTCGGCGGCCTGCTGGCCGTCGACGGCATCGACTTCGACGTGCGCCGCGACGAGGTCTTCGCCATCATCGGCCCCAACGGCGCCGGCAAGACCACCGTGTTCAACTGCGTGGGCGGTTTCTACAAGCCGACCGCGGGCAAGGTGGTGCTGGACGGCCATGGCATCGCCGGCCTGCCCAGCCACATGGTGGCGCGCAAGGGCCTGGTGCGCACCTTCCAGAACATCCGCCTGTTCAAGCAATTGACCGTGGTGGAGAACCTGATGGTGGCCCAGCACATGCAGGTCAAGAGCGGCCTGCTGCACGGCCTGTTCGCCACCCCGGCCTACCGCCGCGCCGAGCGCGAGGCGCTGGAGCGTGCCGCGTACTGGCTGGAGCGCATGGAGCTGACCCAGGTCGCCAACCGCGAGGCCGGCACGCTGTCCTACGGCCACCAGCGCCGCCTGGAGATCGCGCGCTGCATGATCACCAAGCCGCGCCTGCTGATGCTGGACGAGCCGGCGGCCGGCCTGAACCCGCAGGAGAAGATCGAGCTGCAGCACCTGATCGACAGCCTGCGCCGCGAGTTCGGCATTGCCGTGCTGCTGATCGAGCACGACATGAGCCTGGTGATGGGCGTGTCCGACCGCATCCTCGTGATGGAGCACGGGCGGCCGATCGTGATCGGCAAGCCCGAAGCCGTGCGCAACGACCCGCGCGTGATCAAGGCCTACCTGGGAGAGGACTGATGCTGAAGCTGGAAAAGGTCCACACCCACTATGGCGCCGTCGAGGCGCTGTCGGGCGTGTCGATCGAAGTCAACAAAGGTGAGATCGTCACCCTGATCGGCAGCAACGGCGCCGGCAAGACCACGCTGATGATGACGGTGTGCGGCTCGCCGCGCGCCTCAAGCGGCCGCGTGCTGTTCGAAGGCCGCGACATCACGCGCATGCCGACGCACGAGATCATGCGCCTGGGCATGGCCATCTCGCCGGAAGGGCGGCGCGTCTTCCCCAGCCTGACCGTGCTGGAAAATCTGCAGATGGGCGGCTTCTTCGCCAACCGGCAGGAGATCGAGGCGGGCATCGAGCATGTGTTCAAGCTGTTCCCGCGGCTGAACCAGCGCGCCACCCAGCGCGCCGGCACCATGTCGGGCGGCGAGCAGCAGATGCTGGCGATCGGCCGCGCGCTGATGAGCCGCCCGCGCCTGCTGCTGCTGGACGAACCGACCCTGGGGCTGGCCCCGCTGGTCATCGCCCAGATCTTCGACATCATCCGCGCCATCCGCGACGAAGGCGTGACCGTCTTCCTGGTCGAGCAGAACGCCAACAAGGCACTGCACGTGGCCGACCGCGGCTACGTCCTGGAGACCGGCCGCGTGGTGCTGGCCGACAGCGGCGAGAACCTGCTGGCGAACGACAGCATCAAGAAGGCGTACCTGGGCGGGTAAGGCGGTGTATGCCCATGCGGTGAGCGGGCGCGGCCGGTGCGCCAACACCGCTGGCCAAGCAGGATGTCTTGGCTCCCTCTCCCCGCACGGGTGTTCAGGCCGGAGAGGGTGGGGGAGAGGGGGGGTCTAGCAAGGCGCCACGCGTGACGAAGCCGTCGGTGTTGTCCGGCACGCGGAGGCAAAGACGACGCCGTTGGTGTCGTCCAGCACGCCAGTGCAAGGACGAAGCCACTGGTGTTATCCAGCGCGTCACGCCCAGCCAGCGCCGGCCCTCACCCCCGGCCCCGGGAGAGGGGAGCACACCGCTCGCGCGACGATACGCTGCCGCTGCCGCCCCTTTTCGCCAACCGCGAAAGCCCCCTTTCGCCAATCACATCACATCGCGGGTGCGCCATCTGGCACTTGTCGGCCGGCGCCATCTACCCCCTGTGGCATAATTTGTTGCGAAGTCAAGCAATCGCAGCAAGCCGCAGTTCCTGCCGGTTCCCGCAGGTTTCTGCCCGCATTTGCCGCGAAACCTCCCCGCAAACCACAATCCGCGGAAGTACGCGCCTGGCGCCGTCCTCGTGACCGCAAGGCGATGCTCCGCCCCCGCATCATGGCCAAGACGCTCTACGACAAACTCTGGGATGACCACGCCGTCCACGTCGAGGAAGACGGCACCACGCTGCTCTACATCGACCGCCACCTGCTGCACGAAGTGACCAGCCCGCAGGCGTTCGAGGGCCTGAAGATGGCCCAGCGTCCGGTCTGGCGCATCAGCGCGAACCTGGCCGTGTCGGACCACAACGTGCCGACCACCGATCGCAGCCAGGGTATCGCGGATCCGGTCTCCAAGCTGCAGGTCGATACGCTCGACGCGAACTGCGACGCCTATGGCATCACGCAGTTCAAGATGAACGACCATCGCCAGGGCATCGTCCACGTGATCGGGCCGGAGCAGGGCGCCACGCTGCCCGGCATGACCGTGGTCTGCGGCGATTCGCACACCAGTACCCACGGCGCCTTCGGCGCGCTGGCGCACGGCATCGGCACCTCCGAGGTCGAGCACGTGCTGGCCACGCAGACGCTGCTGGGCAAGAAGGCCAAGAACATGCTGGTCAAGGTGGAAGGCAAGCTGCCGCGCGGCTGCACCGCCAAGGACATCGTGCTGGCCGTGATCGGCCGGATCGGCACCGCGGGCGGTACCGGCTACACCATCGAGTTCGCCGGCTCGGCCATCCGCGACCTGACCATGGAAGGCCGCATGACCGTCTGCAACATGGCTATCGAGGCCGGCGCGCGCGCCGGGCTGGTGGCGGTGGACGACGTCACGCTGGAATACGTCAAGGGCCGTCCCTATGCGCCGCAGGGCGTGGAGTGGGAGCAGGCCGTGCGCTACTGGCGCACGCTGCATTCGGACGCCGGTGCCCACTTCGACCAGGTGGTCGAGCTGCGCGCCGAGGACGTGCGCCCGCAGGTCACCTGGGGCACCTCGCCCGAAATGGTGATCAGCATCGAGGATCGCGTGCCGGACCCGGACAAGGAAAAGGATCCGAACAAGCGCAACGCGATGGAGCGCGCGCTCGAGTACATGGGCCTGCAGCCCAACGTGCCGGTCGACAGCATCAAGATCGACAAGGTCTTCATCGGTTCCTGCACCAACAGCCGCATCGAAGACATGCGCGCCGCCGCCTGGGTGGTGCAGAAGCTGGGCCGCAAGGTCGCCGCCAACGTGAAGCTGGCGATGGTGGTGCCGGGCTCGGGCCTGGTCAAGGAGCAGGCCGAGCGCGAAGGGCTGGACAAGATCTTCAAGGCGGCGGGCTTCGAGTGGCGCGAACCGGGCTGCTCGATGTGCCTGGCCATGAACGCCGACCGCCTCGATGCGGGCGAACGCTGCGCCTCGACCTCGAACCGCAACTTCGAAGGCCGCCAGGGCGCCGGCGGGCGCACCCACCTGGTGAGCCCGGCGATGGCCGCGGCCGCCGCCATCGAAGGCCACTTCGTCGACGTGCGCAAGCTGGCCTGAGGGGCCGCCGCACCATGCGCATCATCACAAGGACCCTGCTCGCGTCGCTCGTCTGCGTCGGCCTGATCCAGCTGGCCGGCTGCAACACCATCGCGGGCATGGGCAAGGACACGCAGGCCGCCGGCCGTTCGCTCGAGAACGCGGCGAAGAAGTAAGGAAGAAGCCAACCATGGAAAAGTTCATCGTACACAGCGGCCTCGTGGCGCCCCTGGACCGCGAGAACGTCGACACCGACGCCATCATCCCGAAGCAGTTCCTGAAGTCGATCAAGCGCACCGGCTTCGGTCCCAACCTGTTCGACGAGTGGCGCTACAAGGATGTGGGCGAGCCGGGCCAGGACAACAGCAAGCGCCCGCTGAACCCCGACTTCGTGCTGAACCAGCAACGCTACCAGGGCGCGTCGATCCTGCTGGCGCGCCGCAACTTCGGCTGTGGCAGCTCGCGCGAGCATGCGCCGTGGGCGCTGACGCAGTACGGCTTCCGCGCCGTGATCGCGCCGAGCTTTGCCGATATCTTCTTCAATAACTGCTACAAGAACGGGCTGCTGCCGGTGGCGCTGTCCGAGGCCCAGGTCGACCAGCTGTTCCACGAGACCAACGCCTTCGGCGGCTACCAGCTGACCATCGACCTGGATAAGCAGGTCGTGCTGACGCCGGGCGGGGCCGCCTTCGAGTTCGACGTCGCGCCGTTCCGCAAGTACTGCATGCTGAACGGCTTCGACGATATCGGCCTGACCCTGCGCCATGCCGACAAGATCAAGGCCTTCGAGGCCGAGCGCGTGGCCAAGATGCCGTGGCTGAACAACCGCCTGGTCGGCTGATTGCGGCCCGCCAGCACAACGAGGAAGACCAACAGCATGAAAATCGCAGTCCTGCCGGGTGACGGCATCGGTCCGGAGATCGTCGAACAGGCCGTCAAGGTGCTGAACGCCCTCGACGAGAAGTTCGAAATGGAAACGGCGCCCGTGGGGGGCGCCGGCTATGAAGCCGCGGGCCATCCGCTGCCGGAAGCCACGCTCAAGCTGGCCAAGGAGGCCGATGCCATCCTGTTCGGCGCCGTGGGCGACTGGAAGTACGACACGCTGGAGCGCGCACTGCGTCCCGAGCAGGCCATCCTGGGCCTGCGCAAGCACCTGCAGCTGTTCGCCAACTTCCGCCCGGCCATCTGCTATCCCGAGCTGACCGGCGCATCCAGCCTGAAGCCCGAACTGGTGGCCGGCCTGGATATCCTGATCGTGCGCGAGCTCAACGGTGACATCTACTTCGGCCAGCCGCGCGGCGTGCGCGAGGCGCCGGACGGCCTGTTCAAGGGCCAGCGCGAGGGCTTCGACACCATGCGCTACAGCGAGCCGGAGATCCGCCGCATCGCCCACGTGGCGTTCCAGGCCGCCGCCAAGCGCGGCAAGAAGCTGTGCAGCGTGGACAAGGCCAATGTGCTCGAGACCTTCCAGTTCTGGAAGGACATCGTCACCGATGTGCACAAGGAGTATCCGCAGGTCGAGCTGTCGCACATGTATGTCGACAACGCCGCGATGCAACTGGTCAAGGCGCCCAAGAGCTTCGACGTGATCGTCACCGGCAATATGTTCGGCGACATCCTGTCGGATGAGGCGGCCATGCTGACGGGCTCGATCGGCATGCTGCCGTCGGCCTCGCTGGACGCCGACAACAAGGGCCTGTACGAACCCTCGCACGGCTCGGCGCCCGACATTGCCGGCAAGGGCATCGCCAATCCGCTTGCTACCATCCTGTCGGCGGCGATGATGCTGCGCTATTCGCTGAATCGTGCCGAGCAGGCCGACCGCATCGAGAACGCCGTCAAGAAGGTGCTGGCGCAGGGCTATCGCACCGGCGACATCCTGACCCCGGGCTGCAAGCAGGTCGGCACCGCCGAGATGGGCCAGGCCGTGATGGCCGCGCTGTAAGTTGAGTGACGGGAAGGGCGCTGCTTGCGGCGCCTTTCTTTGTGTTTCCTGCCTTTTTTCTTTGTTTTGTCCCCGTTTTCCCGCGTGCGGCGCTGCCGCAAATTCGTGTAGACTAGCCGAATGCCCCGAATCTCCCAGTTCACCCTGACTGTCATCGCTGCCCCCGCTACCCGCGGTACGGCCGGCATGGATTCGCGCGGCCAGCAGATCACCGCAACGACGATTAAAACCATTACCAAAAAAGCGATCGCCTAGATCGTTCGTCGTGCCTGCTCGTCTTCCCCGCGCAGCCACGCCGGGCGAGGAAAGAGCGGGGAAGTTTCAATCACATCCGAGGTTTGTCATGAATGTAGGTCTCGTCGGTTGGCGGGGTATGGTCGGCAGCGTGCTGATGCAGCGCATGCAGCAAGAGGGTGACTTCGACCATATCGAGCCCATTTTCTTCAGCACGTCCAATGCCGGCGGCAAGGCGCCCGCGATGGCGAAGAATGAAACCACGCTCAAGGACGCGAACGACATCGAAGCGCTGAAGCAGTGCGACGTGATCCTGACCGCCCAGGGCGGGGACTATACCAACGAGGTCTTCCCCAAGCTGCGCGCGGCGGGCTGGAAGGGCTACTGGATCGACGCGGCTTCGTCGCTGCGCATGAAAGACGATGCCATCATCGTGCTGGATCCGGTCAACCTCGGTGTGATCAAGGATGCGCTGTCCAAGGGCGTGAAGAATTTCATCGGCGGCAACTGCACCGTGAGCTGCATGCTGATGGGCCTGGGCGGCCTGTTCCAGCACGACCTGGTCGAGTGGATGACCTCCATGACCTACCAGGCGGCTTCGGGCGGCGGCGCGCAGCACATGCGCGAGCTGCTGACCCAGTTCGGCACGCTCAATGCCGCGGTCAAGCCGCTGCTGGATGATCCTGCCTCGGCCATCCTCGAGATCGACCGCACCATCCTCGCCACCCAGCATGGCCTGTCCGCCGACGAGACCAAGCAGTTCGGCGTGCCGCTGGCCGGCAACCTGATTCCCTGGATCGACAAGGACCTGGGCAACGGTGTGTCGCGCGAAGAGTGGAAGGGCGGCGCCGAGACCAACAAGATCCTGGGCCGTGGCGAGGGCTTCCTCGGCGCGACCGGCGCCGCGCCGATCGCAGTCGATGGCCTGTGCGTGCGCATCGGCGCCATGCGCTGCCATTCGCAGGCGCTGACCATCAAGCTGAAGAAGGACGTGCCGCTCGACGAGATCGAAGGCATGCTGGCCGCCAACAACCAGTGGGCCAAGGTGGTGCCGAACACGCGCGAGGCCAGCATGACGGACCTGACGCCGGCCGCCGTGACCGGCACGCTGACCATTCCGGTCGGCCGCCTGCGCAAGATGCAGATGGGCGGCGAGTACCTGTCGGCCTTCACCGTCGGTGACCAGCTGCTGTGGGGCGCTGCCGAGCCGCTGCGCCGCATGCTGCGCATCCTGATCGAGTCCTGATCGAGGGCTGGTCACCAGCGGACCGCATTTCCGTCCGCCCCGGCCTCGTTTCCGACGGCCGGGGTGGATGGCGCAATGCGTTGCACACAGGCAACACATTGCGTCGCCCATTCCCGCCACGCCGCGCACCCGCGCGGCGTTGTCGCATCCGATACCCATTTTTACAAGGGCTTGGGTCACAATACAGCGCGGCATGCGCCGGCTGCGGGGGCGGAAGGCGCGCATGTCCGGCCCGTGGGCCCGGCACCGGGCGACAGCCTTGAGGGTAGACCTAAGTCATTGCCGGCATTGTCGTTTCGTCAGATTCTGTTTCAGAACACAAACACAAGGGAGCACAAGGTGAGTGTGAACCTACATCGCCGGAAAGATGCGCCTATCGCCCGTCAGCGCTGGTCAACGCTGGCCATCGCGGCAATCGGTCTGCTGTGCGCGCAGGTCGGTCATGCCGCGGGGTTCGGGCAATTGCGGGTACAGTCCAACCTGGGGCAGCCGCTCCAGGCCGAGATCGACATCAGCGGGGTGACGGCCGAGGAGGCCGACAGCCTCAGCGTCAAGCTGGCTTCCCCGGACGCCTATGCGCGCGCCGGCCTGAACTATCTGCCGGCGGTCGGCAGCCTGCGCCTGCAGATGGAGCGCCGGCCGGATGGTGGCTTTGTGGCGCGCCTGCGCTCGAACCAGCCGATCAGCGAACCGTTCATGGACATCCTGGTCGACCTGAACTGGTCGAGCGGCCGCGTCTCGCGTGCCTACACCTTCCTGCTCGATCCGGCCGGCGCCAAGTCGGGGCCGGAGAGCTTCTCCCCGACAGTAGTGCAGGCCGCCACGCCGGATGCGCCGCCTGCCGCCGTACCGGGCGCGGCCGCCCCGGGTGCCGCAGCCGCCGCGCCCGCTGCCACGGGGGCGGCGCAGCCGTCCCGTCCGGCGCCGGCACGCCCGCAGCGCCCGGGCCATGCTTCGGCCACCGCGCCGGCAGCCAGGGGCGACAGCTATACGGTACGCAGCGGCGACACGCTCTACGGTATCGCCAGCGAGGCCGTGCAGGGACAGGAAGACGTCTCGCTGGACCAGATGCTGGTAGCGCTCTATCGCAACAACCCCGACGCCTTCATCGGCGGCAGCATGAACCGCCTGCGCAGCGGTGCCGTGCTGACCGTGCCGAGCGCCGGGCAGGCCCAGTCGGTCGGCCGCCAGGCCGCGCGGCACGAAGTGGTGGCCCGCACACGCGGTTTCGACGCCTATCGCAGCCGCCTGGCGGCGGCCGCTGCCGCCAAGTCGGTCGCTCCTGCGGACGGCCGCCAGCAGGCCGGCAGCGTGACCGCCCGCGTGCAGGAAGCGGAGGCTGCGGCCGGCACGCGCGACGAGCTCAGGCTGAGCAAGCCCGAGCGCGGCGCCCAGGCAGCCAATGCCGAGGCGGAGGCCAATGTCGCCAAGGCGCGCCAGTTGAAGGAGGCCGAGGCCCGCCTGACGCAGTTGGAGAAGAACATCTCCGACATGCAGCACCTGCTCGAACTGAAGAACGCCGAGATCGCGCGGCTGGGTCAGCCGAAGGGCGGCGCGTCGGCTGCCACGGCGGCGAAGCCGGCACCGGCGCCAGCGGTGGTGCAGGCGCAAGCGGCCAAGCCCGACGCGCCGGCCGTGGCTGCCGCGGCTGCCATGGCGGCGTCGAGCGCCGCGGCCTCTGCCTCCGCCGCCGCAGCTGGCGGGGCCAGCGCAGTGGCCGCCGCGGCGGCGTCTGCGCCGGCAGCGTCGGTGGGTGCCTCTGCACCGCTGGCTGCCGCGGCGTCGGCGCCGGCGGCAGCCCAACCTGGCGCCGCCTCGGCGGTGGCTGCCAAGCGGGTGCCGCCCGTGCAGGTCGAGCCTGTGCCGCAGCCGTCCTTCCTCGATGATCTGCTGGCCAATCCCACCACGCTGCCGGGCCTCGGCGTGCTGGTGGCCCTGCTGGGCGGCTATGCGGTCTATCGGCGCCGCCGCCAGCAGAAGGTGGCCGAGGGAGACGGCTTCGGCGACAGCATCCTGTCGCAGGAAAGCACGGTGATGGGAGGCGCCAACTCCTTGTTCGGCAGCGCCGGCGGGCAAAGCGTCGATACCTCGCAGCACAGCGTGTTCGGTGCCGACTTCCGCATCGGCAACAATGCCGCCGAAGCCAATGAGGTCGACCCGATCGCCGAGGCCGATGTCTATATCGCCTACGGCCGCGACGTGCAGGCCGAGGAAATCCTGCGCGAGGCGCTGCAGCAGAATCCGGAGCGTCAGGCGATCCGCCTGAAGCTGCTGGAGATTTACAACAATCGACAGGATGTGGAAGGTTTTCGAGTGATGGCAGAGGAAATGTTCGCCCAGACGGGCGGGCACGGCGCGGAATGGACGCAGGCAGCGGAAATGGGCAGGCGCATGGATCCGTCCAACGCGCTCTATCTTCCGGTGACGCCGGATGCGGACGGCGAATACCCGGCCGGCGACGCGCAGCAGACCCGGCCCGGCGATGAGTGGCGCACCCGCGATCCGCTGCTGGATCCGGCGGCTCCGCCGCGCGAGGCGGCCCTGGCCGACCTGGCGCTGCCCCTCGATGCCTTCCCCGCGCCGGCACCCGGCGTGCCGCTCACGGCACCTGAGTCGGCCACGATGGTGTTCGGCGATGCCCAGTCCGCCGAGCCCATCATGCGTCTCGACGACGTGATCGAACTGGACCTGCCGGCTTCGCACGATGGCGTGCAACAGGATGATGTGCACGTCGCCGCGCCTGCACTGGGCGCGCAGACCCGCCCGCTGTCCTTCGACATGTCCGATCTCTCGCTCGACCTGGGCGGCCCGGCCGAGGTCGACGCACAGGCCGAGGCCTCGCTGCCGCTGCCGGCGCCGACCATGATCCGCAATGGCGTCCTGGCTGAGCCCATCGATCTGACGCGGGTGACCTCCGAGCACATCTCGGACAGCACGCCGGGGCTGGCCGTCAGCACCATGGCTGCCGACGGCAGCGACGGCAGCCGTGACATGCAGATCAAGTTCGACCTGGCCCGCGCCTATATCGAGATCGGTGACAAGGAGGGCGCGCGCGAACTGCTGCAGGAGGTCGTCGACCAGTCGAGCGAGCCGCTGCAGTCCGAGGCGCGCACGCTGCTGCGGCAGGTTGCCTGATATCATTGCCGCGAGGCGCGCCCCGCAGGGGTGCGCGACGCCATGCGCCGGAAGCGCCGCTTCCGGCGCTTTTGCATTGAATGCCCGCCACTCGCCCGCCGCCAGCCCGGTTGTCGGGCGCGCCGGCGGCGGTCCGATGCCGCCGCGCGCGGCGCCGGCGCCCGCGCCCACGCTATGACCCGAATCGCCCTTGGCCTGCAGTATGACGGCACGGCCTTCTCCGGCTGGCAGTCCCAGCCGCACCGCAACACGGTGCAGGACCGTCTCGAGGATGCCATCGAACAGTTCGCCGGCACGCGCTTGCAGACCACGGTCGCGGGTCGTACCGACGCCGGCGTGCATGCGCTGGGCCAGGTGATCCACCTCGACACGGAACTCGCGCGCGAGCCGTTCTCCTGGGTGCGCGGGATCAATGCCTTCCTGCCGCCATCGATCGCGCTGCAGTGGGCGCAGGCGGTGGACGATGGTTTCCATGCGCGCTTCCTGGCGCATGAGCGCATGTACTTCTACGCGCTGTACACCGGTCCGCACCGGGTGCCGCTGGTGCACGGCCGCGCCGGCTACCTGATGCTGCCACCGGGACAGCGGCTCGATGCCGCCGCCATGCGGGAGGCCGCGGCCTGCCTGCTTGGCGAGCACGATTTCTCCGCCTTCCGGGCCGCCGAGTGCCAGGCCAAGTCCCCCGTCAAGACCATGTACGATGTGACGGTGCGTGATCATGATGACTGGGTGTTCCTGCGTTTCCGCGCCAGCGCCTTCCTGCACCACATGGTGCGCAACCTGATGGGCTGCCTGGTCGCCGTGGGGCGTGGCCGCTACCCCGCCGGCTGGATGGCGGAAGTGCTGGCCAGCCGTGACCGCAAGTGCGCCGCGCCGACCTTCATGCCGGACGGGCTGTACCTGGCCGACGTGAAGTATCCTGAGGCCTTCCGCATCCCCGCTGCGGATTCGTCCGCCAGCCTGTTCCACGGAGTCTTTGCCGATGACTGCGCCTGAAACCCGGCCCGGCCGCACCCGTATCAAGATCTGCGGCCTGACGCGCGAGGCGGACGTGCAGGCTGCCGTCGATGCCGGCGCCGACGCCATCGGCCTGGTCTTCTATCCGGCCAGCCCGCGCTACGTGGAGATCGCGCAGGCCGCTGCCCTGGCCGAAGCCGCCGGCGCCTTCGTCTCGGTGGTGGGGCTGTTCGTCAATGCCAGCGCCGAGGAGGTGGCCCATGTGGCGGAGCGGGTGCCGCTCAGCCTGCTGCAGTTCCACGGCGACGAGACGCCGCAGGCCTGCCAGGACATCGCGCGGCGCTGCCGCTTGCCTTATCTGCGCGCGGCACGCGTGCGGCCGGGCCTCGATTTGGTAGAATTCGCCGATCAATATCATGACGCCGCAGCGCTGCTGCTCGACGCCTTCATTGAGGGCTATGGCGGCGGCGGCCACGTCTTCGACTGGACCCTGATTCCCCAGGCATGGCTTCCACCCACAACCGGCTCCACGGCCAATCGGCCGGTCACCAGCGCAAGCGCCGCTCCTCGCATCGTTTTGAGTGGTGGGTTGAGCGCGCAAAACGTCGCTGGCGCGATTGAGCGCGTGCGGCCCTACGCTGTCGATGTCAGCAGCGGCGTGGAAGCTGCCAAGGGTGTGAAGGATCACGCCCGCATTGCCGAGTTCGTGCGCGCGGTACGCGCCGCCGACGCGAGTTGAGCGCAGCGCTTCGCTGCTGCCTCCGCGCCCGGCGCTTCACCTTGCCACGACGATCCGATTCCGCGCTCCCGCGCCGGCCCGCAGGCGGACCGCTCCGCTACCGTGCCGCCGCGAGCGCGCCACACAAATGAGTCAAACCATGTACGACCTGCCCGATTCCCGCGGCCATTTCGGTCCCTATGGCGGTTCCTTCGTCTCCGAAACGCTGGTCCACGCGCTCGACGAACTGCGCGAAGCCTATGCGCATTACCAGAAGGATCCTGAATTCGACGCGGAATTCCGCCGCGAACTCAAGCACTTCGTCGGCCGTCCCTCGCCGATCTATCACGCGCAGCGTTGGAGCGAGCAACTCGGCGGCGCCCAGATCTACTTCAAGCGCGAAGACCTGAACCACACCGGCGCGCACAAGATCAACAATGTGATCGGCCAGGCCCTGCTGGCCAAGCGCATGGGCAAGCCGCGCGTGATCGCCGAGACCGGCGCCGGCCAGCACGGCGTCGCCACCGCCACCATCGCCGCGCGCTTCGGCATGGAATGCGTGGTCTACATGGGCTCGGAGGACGTCAAGCGCCAGGCCGCCAACGTCTACCGCATGAAGCTGCTGGGCGCTTCGGTGGTGCCGGTGGAGAGCGGCTCCAAGACCCTGAAGGATGCCCTCAACGAGGCCATGCGCGACTGGGTCACCAATGTCGAGAACACCTTCTACATTATCGGCACGGTGGCGGGGCCGCACCCCTATCCGATGATGGTGCGCGATTTCCAGTGCGTGATCGGCGAGGAAGCCAAGGTGCAGATGCCCGAGCTGGCCGGACGCCAGCCCGATGCCGTGATCGCCTGCGTGGGTGGCGGTTCCAATGCGATGGGCATTTTCTATCCGTACATCGAACATGCCGACGTCAAGCTGATCGGCGTGGAGGCGGCCGGCGACGGGATCGAGACGGGTCGCCACGCGGCTTCGCTGATCGGCGGTTCGCCGGGCGTGCTGCACGGCAACCGCACCTACCTGCTGCAGGATGCCGACGGCCAGATCATCGAGACGCACTCCGTCTCGGCCGGCCTCGACTACCCGGGCGTCGGCCCCGAGCACGCCTGGCTCAAGGACGCCGGCCGTGCGGAGTACGTCGGCATCACCGACGAGGAAGCGCTCAAGGCATTCCATGATTGCTGCCGCATCGAGGGCATCATCCCCGCGCTGGAGTCGAGCCATGCCATTGCCTACGCCTGCAAGCTCGCCCCCACGCTGTCGCGCGACAAGCTGCTGCTGGTGAACCTGTCCGGCCGCGGCGACAAGGATATGCACACCGTGGCAGAACGTTCGGGAATCGAGCTCTGATGCGCGCACTGCCTCCCGCGGAAGCTGCCGGCGGTGGTGCCGACGATGATGGCATCGACCTGACCGTGCCCGGCGGCATGCCCGCGCTGCTGTTCCAGGAAGACGTGCTGGACGGCATCGCGCGGCTGCCCGACGGCTCGGTCGACCTGGTCGTCGCCGATCCGCCATACGGCCTCGGCAAGGACTACGGCAACGACTCCGACCGCCTCTCGGGCCAGGCCTACCTGGAATGGGCCGAGCGCTGGATGGATGCCGTCTGCCCGAAGCTGGCGCCGCGCGGGTCGCTCTACATCTTCTGCACCTGGCAGTATTCGCCGGAGCTGTTCGTGATGCTCAAGCAGCGCCTGACGATGATCAACGAGATCATCTGGGACCGCCGCGTGCCCAGCATGGGCGGCACCACGCGCAAGTTCTCCTCGGTGCACGACAACATCGGCTTCTTCGCCCGGCAGCGCGACTACTACTTCGATCTCGATCCGGTCCGTATTCCCTACGACCCCGAGACCAAGAAGGCGCGCAGCCGGCCCCGCTTCGAAGGCAAGAAGTGGCTGGAGGTGGGCTACAACCCCAAGGACCTGTGGAGCATTTCGCGCATCCACCGCCAGGATCCCGAGCGGGCGGACCATCCCACGCAGAAGCCGCTGGAGATCGTCGAGCGCATGGTGCTGTCGAGCTGCCCGCCGGGCGGTCTGGTGCTGGATCCCTTCACCGGCAGCGGCACCACCGCGGTGGCATGTGCGCGTCACGGCCGGCGTTTCGTCGGCTTCGAGATCAACCCGCAGTATGTGCACGTGGCGCGCGCGCGCGTGGCGACGGCCGAGCCGCTGGCTCCGGCGCCGTCGCAGGACGATGCCGCGCCACCGACCCCAACCCCGGCAGCCGCCGGCGGCGCCGAAGCGGACGAGACCGCCGGCGCCGCGACCCAGGCGCCGCTGCCCAATCTGATGTCCTGACCATGTCCCGAATCCAAACGACTTTCGCGGCGCTGGCCGCGCAGCAGAAGAAGGGCCTGATTCCCTTCATCACCGCCGGCGACCCCGAACCCGGCCTGACGGTGGCACTGATGCACGCGCTGGTCGCGGGCGGTGCCGACGTGATCGAGCTGGGTGTGCCGTTCTCCGATCCGATGGCCGACGGTCCCGTGATCCAGCGCGCCTCCGAGCGCGCGCTGGCCCATGGCGTGACGCTGGCCAAGGTGCTGGCCTGGGTGACCGAATTCCGCCGCACCGACACGACCACGCCGGTGGTGCTGATGGGCTATGCCAACCCGATCGAGCGCATGGGCGAGGAAGCCTTCGCACGCGCTGCGCACGAGGCCGGCGTCGACGGCGTGCTGGTGGTGGACTATCCGCCCGAGGAGTGCGGCGATTTCGCTGCGCTGATGCGCGCCAACGGCATCGACCCGATCTTCCTGCTGGCACCGACCTCCACTGACGACCGCATCGAGGCGGTGGCGCGCATCGCCAGCGGCTATCTGTACTACGTCTCGCTCAAGGGCGTGACCGGTTCGGGCGCGCTCGACCTCGACAGCGTGGCCGCGCGCATTCCCCTGATCAAGCAGCACGCCAAGCTGCCGGTGGGAGTGGGTTTCGGCATCCGCGATGCACAGACCGCGCGGGCCATCAGCAGCGTCGCCGACGCTGTGGTGATCGGCAGCCGCCTGGTGCAGTTGCTGGAGGATGCTCCGCGCGAGCAGGCGGTAGAATCGCTGCGTGCCTTCATCGCGGAGATACGCCAGGCGCTGGACGCCTGAAAGTGACGCAGGGGGCGGCTGCTCTGGTGTGTTTTGTGGCGCATATTTCACCTGCAAGCGGTTTTGCTTCGGGGGCATGCGCCCGGCATGATAAATTCGCGGCCTGATTCCCTGCTGAGCCCGCGCCCGGCCCGAACCCGGGCCGTGTGTCCGTTGCCTGCCGCCGCGCCTGACTTTCGTGTCGTGCGCGGCGCTCGGCAGCCATCCGAAAGGAGCTTTCATGAGCTGGTTGGATAAACTCCTGCCTCCCAAGATTCAACAGACCGACCCCTCCACCCGCAAGGGCATTCCGGAAGGGCTGTGGGTCAAGTGCCCGTCGTGCGAATCGGTGCTGTACCGCACCGACGTCGAGGCCAACCTGCACGTCTGCCCCAAGTGCGACCACCACATGCGCATCCGCGCGCGCGCGCGCCTGGACGGGCTGCTCGATGCCGAGGGCCGCTATGAGATCGGCCAGGAGATCGTGCCGGTCGATGCCCTGAAGTTCAAGGACACCAAGAAGTATCCGGATCGCATCAAGGCCGCCATGGACGATACCGGCGAGACCGATGCGATGGTCGTCGTCGGCGGTGCGATCCACACGCTGCCGGTGGTCGTGGCCTGCTTCGAATTCGAGTTCATGGGCGGTTCCATGGGCTCGGTGGTGGGCGAGCGCTTCGTGCGCGGCGCGCAGGCCGCCCTCGAGCAGAAGGTGCCGTTCATCTGTATCACCGCCACCGGTGGCGCGCGCATGCAGGAGAGCCTGCTGTCGCTGATGCAGATGGCGAAGACGACCTCGATGCTGAACCAGTTGTCGGCCGCCAAGCTGCCGTTCATCAGCGTGCTGACCGACCCGACCATGGGCGGCGTGTCCGCGAGCTTCGCCTTCCTGGGCGACGTCGTGATCGCGGAGCCCAAGGCGCTGATCGGCTTCGCCGGTCCGCGCGTGATCGAGCAGACCGTGCGCGAAAAGCTGCCGGAAGGCTTCCAGCGCGCCGAGTTCCTGTTGCAGAAGGGCGCCATCGACATGATCGTCGACCGCCGCAAGATGCGCGACGAACTGGCGCAGCTGCTGGCACTGCTGCAGAAGCAGCCGGCCGACGCGGTGGCCTGAGCGGCACCCGTGCAGGACCAGGGCGCGGACCATGTCCGCGCCTTTTGCTTGGTGCGGCGGCAGCGGCCCGCGGCGGTTTGCCGGCTGGCCTATGCTGGGGAAGCGGGGCCTGCCGCCGGCATGCCGTTGAAGGCTCCATTCTCCGCCTCCACCTCGCAGGCAAGGCGCGGCACCCGCGCCAGGGCCCGCCGCAGCACCGGCCCGATTCCGATAGAACCCTAGCTCCTGGCGCCTGCCCCGACGGGCGCCGCATTGCCATCATGCCCATCTTCCACACCCTTCCCGAATGGCTGGCTCATCTCGAGACCGCCCACCCGGTCGGCATCGACATGGGGCTGACCCGCATCACCCGCGTCAAGGAGGCGCTGGGCCTGCGCATCGACGCCGTGGTGTTCACGGTGGGCGGCACCAATGGCAAGGGGTCGACCTGCGCCATGCTGGAGCGCATCCTGCTGGAAGCCGGCTACAAGGTCGGCTGCCATACCTCGCCCCACCTGATTTCATTCAATGAGCGTGCGCGCATCGGCGGGGAGATGCTCAGCGACGCGCAATTGCTGCCGCACTTCGAGGCGGTCGAGCGTGCGCGCAACAGCTTCGCCGATCCGGTGAGCCTGACCTATTTCGAGTTCACCACGCTGGCCATCATCCACGCCTTCGCCGAGGCGGGGCTGGACGCCATCGTGCTCGAGGTGGGGCTCGGCGGCCGTCTCGATGCGGTCAATATCATCGATGCCGACTGCGCCATCGTCACCAGCGTGGACATCGACCACACACAATACCTTGGCAGCACCCGCGAGGCGATCGGCTTCGAGAAAGCCGGCATCTTCCGTCCCGGCGCGCCGGCCATCTGCGGCGATCCGGTACCGCCCCAGTCCCTGCTCGAGCATGCCGAGGCCATCGGCGCCGAACTGTGGCTGGCCGGGCGCGACTTCGGCTTCCACGCCGCCAAGGGGCAGGAACGCCAGCAGTGGGACTGGCAGGGTGGCGGGCGCAAGCTGAGCGGCCTTGGCTATCCGGCATTGCGCGGTGCCAACCAGCTGCTCAACGCCTCGGCCGCGCTGGCGGCCCTGCAGGCGATGCGGCCGCGCCTGCCGGTCAGTGCCCAGGACGTGCGCAACGGCCTGGCCTTCGTCGAACTGCCCGGGCGCTTCCAGGTGCTGGCGGGCCGCCCGGCGGTGATCCTGGACGTGGCGCACAATCCTCATGCCGCCGCCACGCTGGGGCAGAACCTGGAGAATATGGGCTTCTTCCGCTACACCTACGCGGTATTCGGCGCGATGGCCGACAAGGATATCGCCGGCGTGCTGCACCACGTCGCGGACAAGGTCGATCACTGGTGCCTGTGCGACCTGCCGACCGAGCGTGCCGCCTCCGCGCAGGACCTGCTCGGGGCGCTGGAGGCGGGCGGTTTCCGGCCCGGCCCGGACGCCACAGCGGCCTGTTTTTCCAGCCCCGAGGCGGCTTACCGCGACGCCATCGAGAGAGCGACCGAGAATGATAGAATTCTGGTCTTCGGATCGTTCTACACCGTCGCCGGCGTGATGGCTTACCGCGCCACGCAGGCGAACTGACGGCAGGGAACGGCAAACACAGCGGCGTGGCTGCGCCCGCCGCCGCACCGAACCAATCTATGGGCCTGCTTTCGCTGTTTACCGCCCGCAAGGGCAATGACCCGGCTCCCGAGCGTTCGCGCCGCTCACGTCCGGACCCGGGTGCAGGCATCGCCTCGTCGCGGCGTCTGGCGGAGGAGTACACGGACGACACGCTGGATCCCGAATTCCCCCAGAAGCAGCGCGCGCGCCGGCGCCTGATCGGCGCGGTGGTGCTGATGGTGGCGGCCGTGATCCTGCTGCCCATCGTGTTCGAGACCAAGCCGCGGCCCGTGTCGGACGACGTCAGCGTCAACGTGGCCAACGGGCAGGGCGGCAAGCAGAAGCCGCGGGTCGAGGCGCGCAAGGCGGATCCGCTGCCGCCGTCGGCCAAGGCCGATGCGCAGCAGGCGCTCGACGCGGGCGAGGAAATCGTGCCGGATGCATCGGCCAGGCCGCAGGGAACCACGCCGGACAAGGCCGCCGACAAGACGGTGGACAGGACGGCTGCCAAGGCGGCCGACCAGCCGCAGCCGTCCGCGCAGAAGAGCGCCGACGCCAAGGCGCAGGGCAGTGGCAAGTACCTGGTGCTGATCGGCGCCTTTGCCTCCGAGGACAAGGCCAGGAACTGGGTGGCCAAGCTGAAGGCCGGCAAGGTGCCGGCCTATGTGGAGAAGAAGACCTTTGCCGACGGCGAGCGCGTGTTGCTGCGTGCCGGGCCGTTCTCCGACCGCGATGCAGCGGACGCGGCGGCACGCAAGGTGACAGCGGCCGGCCTGCAAGGCAAGGTCGTCGAACAGTGAAGCACGGCCTTCCGGGCCCGTCACCATGCAACCGACTTTTTTCGATTACGGCGTCGCCTTCATCCTGATCGCTTCCGGGCTGGTCGGCGTGCTGCGTGGCCTGGTGCGCGAGGTGCTGGCCCTGATCGGCTGGGTGGTTGCGTTCTGGGTGGCCTATCACTATGCGCCCACCGCCGCGCAGTGGGTGCCGGAGTCGGTGCCGGGCGGTGCGCTGGCGCGCGAGGCGCTCGGTTTCGTGGTGCTGTTCATCGGCACGGTGATCGCGGCCGCGCTGGCGGCGACGCTGCTGGGCCAGTTGATGGAGCGAACCGGGCTGAAGCCGGCCGACCGTGGCCTGGGGCTGGTGTTCGGCCTGCTGCGCGGCGCGCTGGTGGTGATGTTCGTGGTGACCCTGGCAGGCCTGACCAAGCTGCCGGAAGAGGCTTTCTGGCGCGACGCCGTGTCGCGGCCCTATGTGGTGGAGGCCATGGATTCGCTGCGGCCCTGGTTGCCGCCGGAGATCGCCAAGTACGTGAAGACATGAGCGCAGCGCGACGCGGGGCGGGATGCCGCTCCGGGACGCGCCGGCCTCGCAACGGTTTATTCGCTGGCGCCGCCATGGGGCGGGCCCGCGCCTCTGATTGAAAACGCCTTCCCTGGGAGTCTGGCATGTGCGGTATCGTCGGTGTGGTGTCCTCCACGCCCGTCAACCAATTGATTTACGACAGCCTGTTGCTGCTGCAGCATCGCGGACAGGATGCCGCAGGCATTGCCACGGCCAACGGCAGTACGTTCCACATGCACAAGGCCAACGGCCTGGTGCGCGATGTGTTCCGTACGCGCAATATGCGCAGCCTGCCCGGCCTGGCCGGCATCGGCCAGGTACGCTACCCGACGGCCGGCTCGGCCTCCAGCGAGGAGGAGGCGCAGCCGTTCTACGTCAACGCGCCGTACGGCATCATCCTGGCGCACAACGGCAACCTGACCAACTGGCAGCAGTTGCGCGAGGAGATGTTCCGCCGCGACCGCCGCCATATCAACACGCATTCGGATACCGAGGTGCTGCTCAACGTGCTGGCCGACGAGCTGCAGCGCGCCAGCAATGGCACCTCGCTGGCCCCGGACACCATCTTCACCGCGGTGGCCGGCATGCACCGGCGCGTGCGCGGCTCCTATGCCATCGCCGCGCAGATCGCCGGCTACGGCATGCTGGCCGTGCGCGACCCCTTCGGCATCCGTCCGCTGTGCCTGGGCAGCGTCGATACGCCGAGCGGCAAGGAATGGATGGTGGCATCCGAGTCGGTGGCGCTGGAAGGCATCGGCTACCGCCTGGAGCGCGACGTGGCGCCTGGCGAGGCGATCTTCATCGACCTCGACGGCAAGCTTCACAGCAAGCAGTGCGCCGACAATCCGCTGCTGAACTCCTGCATCTTCGAGTACGTCTACCTGGCGCGCCCGGATTCGTGCATCGATGGCGTGCCCGTCTATGATGCCCGCCTGCGCATGGGTGACTACCTGGCCGAGAAGATCCGCCGCGAGGTGTCGGCCGGCGACATTGACGTGGTGATGCCGATCCCCGACTCAAGCCGTCCGGCCGCCATGCAGGTGGCCAACAAGCTGGGCGTCGGCTATCGCGAAGGCTTCTTCAAGAACCGCTATGTCGGCCGCACCTTCATCATGCCCGGCCAGGCAGTGCGCAAGAAGTCGGTGCGCCAGAAGCTCAACGCGATGGGCGTGGAGTTCAAGGGCAAGAACGTGCTGATCGTCGACGATTCCATCGTGCGCGGCACCACTTCGTTCGAGATCGTGCAGATGGCCCGCGACGCCGGCGCCAACAAGGTGATCTTCGCCTCGGCCGCGCCGCCGGTGAAGTTCCCCAACGTGTACGGCATCGACATGCCCACCCGCGGCGAGCTGGTGGCGCACAACCGCACCCACGAAGAGATCGCGCGCATCATCGGCGCCGACCAGCTGGTCTACCAGGACGTGGAAGCGATGAAGCAGGCCGTGCGCGACATCAATCCGGCGCTGAAGGACTTCGATGCCTCCTGCTTCGATGGGCGCTACATCACCGGCGACATCGACGAAGCCTACCTGACGCGGCTGGAAACGGCGCGCAGCCAGGCCGACCGTGAGGGCACCGGGGAAACCGAGCGCTCGCAACTGCACCTGCAGCGTTCCGGCGGCAACGAGTAAGCACGGGCGGCCCCGCACGCGTTGACGAACACCGGGCCCGGCCGTAACATGGCCGGGCGTCGATTTGATTGTCAGCTTGCGGACGCGGGCCCTGCCGGCAGGCGGGGGAATCGGTCGGGGAGCCGCGCTCTCCGTGCCCAGGCCCGAAACAGCTAAAGCGGAGCGCCGCAGGGCGGTTGTGCAGAGCAGGCACGACACCCGCCGGCATCCCGCCGCGGCGCCAGGCCCGGCACTCATCCAGAACACCCGCACCTCATGCAGCCCGTCGATTCGGCCACCCGATCGAACGGGCTTTTTTGCATGGCCGCCGGCCTGCGGCGGCCCGAACCACGAACGAACCACGGAACGCGCGCCGCGCCGCATAGACCATGAACGAACCGCTCCCCCTCGACTCCCTCGGCATCGATACGCTTGGCGTGCGCGCCGGCACCCTGCGCAGCGAGTTCATGGAGCATTCGGAGGCCATGTACCTGACCTCCAGCTTCTGCTTCCACAGCGCCGCCGAGGCCGCCGAGCGCTTCGCCAATTCCGAGGAGGGCTTCACCTACTCGCGCTTCACCAATCCCACCGTCAGCATGTTCCAGTCACGCCTGGCCGCGCTGGAGGGCGCCGAGGCCTGCATGGCCACGGCATCGGGGATGAGTGCGATCCTGTCGGTGGTGCTGTCTTCGCTGCAGGCTGGCGATCATCTGGTCAGCTCGCGCGCGATCTTCGGTTCGACCATGACGCTGTTCTCGAATATCTTCGCCAAGTTCGGCGTCGAGACCACCTTCGTCGATCCGACCGACCTCGCCGCCTGGCGGGCGGCGGTGCGCCCCAGCACCAAGCTGTTTTTCCTCGAGACGCCGTCGAATCCGCTGACCGAGGTAGCGGACATCGCTGCGGTGGCCGACATCGCCCACAACGCCGGCGCGCTCCTGGTGGTCGACAACTGCTTCTGTTCGCCGGCGCTGCAGCAGCCGATCCGCTTCGGCGCCGACATCGTCGTGCATTCGGCCACCAAGCATATCGACGGCCAGGGCCGCGTGCTGGGTGGTGCCGTGCTGGGCAAGCACGACTTCATCATGGGCAAGGTATTCCCCTTCGTGCGCACCGCCGGTCCGACGCTGTCGGCGTTCAACGCCTGGGTACTGCTCAAGGGCATGGAGACGCTGGGGCTGCGCATGGAGCGGCACTCCGCCAGCGCACTGGCCCTGGCCGAATTCCTCGAATCCCATCCGGCCGTGGCGCGCGTCTACCATCCGGCGCTGAAGTCCCATCCGCAGTATGAGATCGCCCAGCGCCAGCAGAGCGGCGGCGGCGCCATCGTGTCCTTCGAGCTGAAGGGCGATACGCCGGAGCAGCAGCGCGCCAATGCCTGGCGCGTGATCGACAGCACACGGCTGTGCTCGATCACGGGTAACCTGGGCGATACGCGCACCACGGTGACCCATCCCTACACCACCACGCATGCGCGCGTGAGCCCGGAGGCCAAGGCGGCAGCCGGCATCGGCGAGGGCCTGATCCGCATGGCGGTAGGCCTGGAGTCCGTGGCCGACCTGAAGGCCGATCTGCTGCGCGGGCTCGGCGACTAAGCCAGGCGGGCTGCAGTCGCACAGCTCAACGGGGCGCGTCGCTACCGCTGCCCGAAACGGCCTGGACGCCGGCCTTGCCGACGTCATAGGTGGTGCTGACCGCGGTCGAGGCGACGCTGACCGCCGCCGAGCCGGCGGTAGCCGCGGCCGAGACCGCGGCGCTGCCTACGGCGACGGTGGCGCCTACCACGCTGCAGCCGCACATGCCCGCTACGGCGAGGACGGCAAGGATGGCGGACGCGGTCGCCAGCATGGTGCGCGCCGCGCGCGGCGGCCGGGTGGCTGCTGCCGCCTTCATCGCAGCAGGCGCCGGCGCAGCAGCATCAGCGAGACCAGCAGGGCGGCCAGCGCGTAGGCTGCCAGCACCGCCACATGCAGCCAGGCGCCTTGCAGCGGCCAGCCGAGCAGCAGCGGGCGGATCAGCGCCACCGCGTGCGCCAGCGGCAAGGCCTTGGCCGCCGCCTGCACGGCGCTGGGCAACTGCTCGAGCGGGAAGAAAACGCCCGACAGCAGCAGCATCGGCGTCATGGCCAGGGTCTGGTAGAACATGAAGAAGTCATAGCTGGGCGCCAGCGCGGTGACGATCGTCGCCAGGCCGGCGAACGCCAGGCCGGCCAGGGCGATCACCGCCAGTGCGGGCAGCATGCCGCTCCAGTGCGCATAGCCGAGGACGCCCGCCACCAGCATGATGGCCGTGCCGGACAGCACCGCCTTGCTGGCCGCCCAGGCGATCTCGCCGAGGACCACGTCGCCCAGCGTCAACGGTGCGTGCATGATGGCTTCCCAGGTGCGCTGCACGTGCATGCGCGAGAAGGCTGAATACATGGCCTCGAAGCTTGCCGACATCATCACGCTCGAGGCGGTGGTGCCGGCCGCGAGGAAGGCGATATAAGAAACGCCGCTTACGTGCCCCACCAGCATGCCCAGCCCGAGTCCGAGGCCGAACAGGTAGATCATCGGGTCGGCGAGGTTGCCGATCATCGACGGCACGGCGAGTTTCTTCCACACCATGAAGTTGCGGTACCAGACCATGGTCCAGTTGCGCAGGTTGCGCGGCCACAGCGGTTGCGGATAGCGTTGCGCCGGCACGGAGGCGGGCGGGGCAGCGCGCGTCGGCGCGACGGGCGGCAGCGGTGTACGGGGGTCCTGTTCGGCCATGCTCAATCCCTCATCTCCCGGCCCGTCAGTTTCAGGAATACGTCTTCCAGGTTGGCCGGCCGGTGCAGGTAGCGCACGCCGCCGTTGCCGTGCAGCGCCGCCAGCAGGGGGGCGGGCTCGCGCACATAGCAGAACAGCGTCTCACCGCTGATCTCCGCCCGCTGGGCGAGCGGCGCCAGACTTGCCCGCAATGGCTCCAGCTCATCGCCGTAGACCTCGACCACGTCGCAGCCGATCTGCGCATCGATCAGTTCGTGCGGCCGGCCCTCGGCGATCTTGCGTCCGCCGTCGATCACGCACAGGTAGCTGCACAGACGCTCCGCCTCCTCCATGAAGTGCGTGGTCAGCAGGATGGTCTTGCCCGCCGCCATCAGCGACTTCAGGCGCTCCCAGATCAGGTGGCGCGCCTGCGGGTCCAGGCCGGTGGTGGGCTCGTCGAGCACCAGCAGGTCGGGATCGTTGATCAGGGCGCGCGCCACCGTCAGGCGGCGGCGCATGCCGCCGGAGAGGTCCCGCACCTGGGCGTCGGCGCGGTTCTCCAGCCGCGCGAACTCCAGCAGGGCCGGGATGCGGCGTTCGATCTCGGCGCCGGGCAAGCCGAAATAGCGGCCGAAGATGCGCAGGTTCTCGATCACGCTGAAGTCGGGGTCGAGATTGTCGAACTGCGGTACCACGCCGACGCGCATCCGTGCCTGCGGTGCTCGCGCCGGCACCGGCTCGCCACACAGCGTGATGCTGCCGGCCGCGGGTGTGGTCAGGCCGAGCAGCAGGCGCAGCGTGGTGGTCTTGCCTGCACCGTTGGGGCCGAGCAGCCCGAAGCACTGGCCACGCTGGACTTCGAGGTCGAGGTCGTCCACCACGAGCGTATCGCCGTAGTGCTTGCTTACCTTCTGCAGTTGGAGGATGGCGGTCAAGGCTGGGCGGCTTAGGGGCGCCGGCGGCGCGATACCAGCCATTATGCCGGTCCTCGGCGTGCCGCATCGTGGCGCGCTGCAGCAAGAATGGCGCCGAACGGTTATCGTTCGCTGGAGCGGCACCGTGGCGGTGCTGCGCAATCGATGACCGCAAGAGCAAGAGGGAGACAGCAAGGATGAATACGGAATCCGTATTGGCGCAGTGGCACGAGGCCGAGCGGCGGGCGAGGGCTGGCATCGGCAGCCCCGGCGTGGCGTCGCGCCAGGATCTGCGCGCGCGCTCGGGACTGCAGTTCTTCGAGGACATGCTGGCAGGCAGGTTGCCGGGCCCGCCGATCGGGGAGCTGATGGATTTCGTGCCAGTCGAGTTCGAAGTGGGGCGCTTCGTCTTCCAGGGCACGCCCGGCGCCCGCCACTACAACCCGATCGGTACCGTGCACGGCGGTTATGCCGCGACGTTGCTCGATTCCTGTGTCGGTTGCGCCATCCACACGCAACTGCCGGCCGGCAAGGGCTATACCACGCTGGAATTGAAGGTGAACTACGTGCGGCCGCTGACCGCCGAGACCGGGCCGATCCGCGCGGAGGGCAAGGTGGTCAGTTTGACCAACCAGATCGGCATTGCCGAGGGGCGTATCGTCGACGTGCGAGGCAAACTGTACGCTTACGCCACCACGACCTGCCTCCTGTTCCCGCTGCCGGACGCCTGACGGGCGCGGTACCGCGAAAAAAAAACCGCCAGCTGGGCTGGCGGTTTTTTGGCATGCCGCGAGGCTCAGTAGAGCTTCTTCGGCAGCATCTGCATACGCAGGCGCTTGCGCAGGCGCGACTCGGCAGCCTTCTTCTTGCGCTTGCGCTCAGTCGTCGGCTTTTCGTAGGCGGTCCGGCTCTTGAGTTCGACGATCAGGCCGGTCTGAAGAATTGCCCTGCGGAAGCGTCGCATCGCGACTTCAACGGGCTCACCTGGTTTCAAGACGATCTTAGTCAATTCAGTCCTTTCGGGGATGCCGCAAGGCGGCGTGGTTCAAACGGGAGGGGCGTCGCGCGCCCGGGGATCAGCCCCGGCACGTCCGACGACACCGTCGGACGGCTTGTCGCTACCGCCTTCCGTCCTTCGTGGCGGAAGGCGGCGCGGCAGCGGCAGAAGGCCCGATCCTTGCCTGCAACACGGCGCCGGGATACCCGGCAACCGGTGCTGGCCCGCGCTGCAGCGCTTGCGTCGGCCTCCCGGGGTTCTCATGGACCCATTGGCCTGCGCGATGCGGTGCACGACGTATACGCGTATACGCGCGCGAACGGATAAACTCTACCTTTTACGCGATTTTCAAGCGCTTGTCAAGAAAGTGGTCTGGCAGGAAGGGCTGGCGCGAATGGGGTGAGTGCTGTATTATTCGCACTTCTGACGCGGGGTGGAGCAGTTGGCAGCTCGTCGGGCTCATAACCCGAAGGTCGCAGGTTCAAGTCCTGCCCCCGCAACCAGTCTCCTGGCCGGTTCCAGCCAAAGCTTTTCCTCGGTGCATGCTGCCGGGGTCCTTGCACTACCTCTCCCTCGCTTTTCTCCGTCGTTCTCCCTGTTTTTCTCCTTCGGCTCGGCGCTGCGTTCGACTGGCTCATCGTTGTGTTCGTCTGTGCTCCGCAATTTTTGTGCCGTAGGGAGGGGGCTTTGGTATCGGTTGGCCTTGCTGATCGTCGCCATTGGCGACGACCAATGCAAAAAGGCCCGCAATTGCTTGCGGGCCTTCGCATTCTTTGGCTCCCCGACCTGGGCTCGAACCAGGGACCTACGGATTAACAGTCCGGCGCTCTACCGACTGAGCTATCGGGGAACAGCTGAGAAAAAAATTATAACCAGTTTCTCTCTGATTCGTCAATAGTTTTTTGACATTTTATCGATGTCGCCAGCTTTGCCGAATCTCTGGTTTGCCAATCGCGGTGCGGCTTGCTGGTCCATCGGACCAGTCTGCAGCTGTCCGCTCAAGAGCGAGGCCGCATTATAGCGGCTCTCCTGCTCTTATGCCAGGAAAAACTGTCCGGAGTCCTTCTTTTTTGCAGCGCGCCCGGCTCAGTCGAACACCGGTGTGTCCACGCCCAGGATCTTGTGCAGTTTCGGTGACGTGGTGGTGTACTGCATGTGGATCTTCTTCTCGGGGAAGACGTAGGGCGCAGCACCGAAGGCGGCCAGGGCTGCCTCGTGGAAGCCCGACAGGATCAGCTTCTTCTTGCCCGGGTAGGTGTTGATGTCGCCCACGGCAAAGATGCCCGGGATATTCGTCTCGAATTTCTCCGTGTCGACCTTGATCTGCTTGCGCTCCAGGTCCAGGCCCCATTCGGCGATCGGGCCCAGCTTGGGCGACAGGCCGAAGAAGACCAGCAGGTCGTCCAGCGGCAAGCGGCGCGTGATGCCGTCGGCGCCCGCCACGCGCAGTTCCGTCAGCAGGCCATCCTTTTCCTCGAAGCCGCCGATCTGTCCGACCATGAACTGCATTTCGAGGCGCTCGCAGAGCTCCTTCATCCTGGCCACCGAAGCGGGCGCGGCGCGGAAGCCGTCGCGGCGATGGACCAGCACGATCGACTCGGCCTTGCCGGCCAGATCCAGCGCCCAGTCGAGCGCCGAGTCACCGCCGCCGACGATGACCAGGTTGCGGCCATGGAAGCGGCTCGGATCCTTGACGCGATAGAAGAGTTGCTTGCCGTCGAAGCGGTCGATGCCCTCGACCTTCAGCGTGCGCGGCTGGAACGAGCCGACCCCCGCCGCGATGAACAGGGTCTTGGTGAGGAAGCGCGTGCCCGTCGAGGTTTCGACGAAGAAGCGGCCGTCATCACGCCGCTCGACCACCGCGACTTCCTGGCCCAGATGGAAGGTGGGCGCGAACGGCTCGATCTGCCTGAGCAGGTTGTCCGTCAGTTCCTGGCCGGTGCAGATCGGCACGGCCGGAATGTCATAGATCGGCTTGTCCGGATAGAGCTCGACGCACTGGCCGCCGACGACCTTGAGCGAGTCGACCACGTGGGCCTTGATCTCGAGCAGGCCCAGTTCGAAGACCTGAAACAGGCCCACCGGCCCGGCGCCCACGATCAGCGCATCGATATCCAGCGGCTTTCCGCTGCTCGGGATGGCGATGCTGGCGTGCTGAGAAGCGTCGGCGATGGGGTTGGGAATGCTCAAATCCATGATCGTCCTGTACGTTCTGCGGGCGCGCTGCGCCCGCCGTGGCGGGAATGCACGTGGGGACGGCTTGCCGGCCCGTCGGCAGCCCTCGCGCCGTGGCGCGGCAGGGCCGGTGTCCGCGGGCCTTGTCTTGTCTTGGTATGCTCGGCGCGGTTCAGCGCTGCAGGTACTGCAGCTTGCCGGTGGCGTCCTTCCATTCTTCGGCCTCCGGCAGGGGAGACTTGGTCTTGGTAATGGAAGGCCAGCCGCGTGCCAGCTCGACGTTCAGCGCGATGTATTCCTGCTGGTCGCCGGGCACATCTTCTTCGGCATAGATCGCGTTCACCGGGCACTCGGCTACGCACACCGCGCAATCGATACACTCGTCCGGGTCGATGGCGAGGAAGTTCGGGCCTTCGCGGAAGCAGTCGACCGGGCATACGTCGACGCAATCAGTGTATTTGCAACGGATGCAGGCTTCGGTGACAACGTGAGTCATTTCGGTTCCAGAAAATCGGATCGGCTTGGATTGGGGGCTGGCCGCTTGTCACCGGCGCCGCCGCAGAAAGTGCAGCGCGAGCGCGGGCCATGATCTTTCAAAGACCGATATTGTAGCCGAGCCGGAAGGCGAGGGCAGTGGTGCTATATACCGGGATCAGATAGTTTTCTTATTTCTTTATGTATATTTGATCCAGCTCAGCCTGGTGCTCCCTTCCGCGCGATCTTTTCCGCCGATGTGACGCAGGCGTTCTATGCTGTGAGATGGCCGCGCTGGCTTGCGGGGCCGCCTTTTTGCCACAGGAGGTGCAGTCCGTGCCGGCCATTCTTCCTTTGACTTCCCCGTCCCCGCGGCGCACCGCGTGCCGGTCGGACCGGCACGCATCCGGGCTGCGCGCCCGTGCCGCGGCCGGCCTCGCCCTGCTGGCGCTGGCCGCGGGCACGTGCGCGCAGTCGCTCAACGGTACGGCGGATGCCGGTAGCGTGGTCGCCAGGCTGGTCGCCCGTGGCGCGCAAAATGCGCAGCCCGTGGCGTTGGGCGACCTGACCAGCTTCGAGTGGGATCATTTCACCGTGAAGCGGATGCCGGCCGGAGACGGCATGATGAACTGCGGCCGGGCCGGCCTGGTGCCGTGCGACCCCGCACTCGATCCGCCACGCGGCCAGCGTATCCAGGTGCTGCTGTTCCTGCGCGACGGCCAGCCGGTCTATCGCGAGCGCATCATGACCGAGCTGGGTGCCTTCGCCGATCCTCTGCCCGACAATGTGCCGCGCGCGCAAGCCATGCTGTCGACCTGCCCGGGCGTGCATGGGCGCAAGCTCTGGTGCGTGCAGGGAATGGGCCGTACGCGGCAGCCCGATCCCTATTCCGACGGCGGCTGAGTGGCTGGCGGGGCGGTTCTGGCGCTGGGCGCGGCGTGCGCAGTTCGGTTAGCATGATGCTCCGCCTAGGCATTGCTGTCCGCCCGACATGATCATTTCCTCGCTGCTCGACACCGACCTGTACAAGTTCACGATGATGCAGGTGGTGCTGCACCATTTTCCCGCTGCCCACGTCGAGTATCGCTTCAAGTGCCGCAACGCCGGCGTCGATCTCACCCCCTACGTCGACGAGATCCGCGCCGAGGTGGCGCAGCTGTGCCAGCTCCGGTTCACGGAAGAGGAGCTCGAATACCTGCGCGGTCTGCGCTTCATCAAGAGCGACTTCGTCGATTTCCTCGGGCTCTTCCACCTGAACGAGAAGTATGTGCACATCGCCCCCTCGGCCAAGGGCGGCGGCGAGATCGACATCACCATCCGCGGGCCGTGGTTGCACACCATCCTGTTCGAGGTGCCGCTGCTGGCCATCATCAACGAGGTCTACTTCCGTCGCACGCAGCCGGCTGCCGACCTGGAGGAGGGGCGGCGCCGGCTGGAGGCCAAGCTGGCGTTGCTGACGGTGCCGGCCCATGCGGACTGCGTGATCGCCGACTACGGCAGCCGGCGCCGCTTCTCGCGCGACTGGCAGGAAGAGGTGCTGCTGACCATGCAGGGCACGCTCGGACATCAGATGGCCGGTACCAGCAATGTGCACTTTGCCCGCCAGCACAAGATGATCCCGCTGGGCACGATGGCGCACGAGTACCTGCAGGCCTGCCAGTCGCTCGGCCCGCGCCTGCGTGATTCCCAGGTGTTCGCGCTCGAGACCTGGGCCAAGGAGTACCGTGGCGACCTGGGTATCGCGCTGTCGGATACCTACGGCTTCGACGCCTTCCTGCGTGATTTCGACCTGTACTTCTGCAAGCTCTTCGACGGCGTGCGGCACGACTCGGGCGACCCGGTCGCCTGGGGCGAGCGCATGCTCGCCCACTATGCCGCCAACCGTGTCGACGCGCGCAGCCGCACGCTGATCTTCAGCGACAGCCTCGACATCCCGCGCGTGATCGAACTCTTCGAGCGCTTCCGCGGGCGCTGCCGCCTGGCCTTCGGCGTCGGTACCAACCTGACCAACGACCTGGGCTATACACCGCTGCAGATCGTCATCAAGATGGTCCGCTGCAACGGGCAGCCAGTGGCCAAGCTGTCGGATGCGCCGGAGAAGACCATGTGCGACGATCCGGCCTACCTGGCCTACCTGCGTCAGGTCTTCGGCATCGATTCCCGGCCCGTATAATCGTCGCTGGCCGATCGCCGCCGGCCGTTTCCGCTACCGCTCACGGAACAGACATGGATACCCGCAACGCCCGCGACCGCATCTTCGCCCGCATCCGCGCCGCCCAGGGCCGGCCGTCCACGGTCGGCAGTCACGAGCGCGAGGCGGTGGCGGACTACCTCGGCCGCCATCCACAGGGCCCGCGTCCACCGGTGCCCTCCGACCTGGCCGAGGCCTTTGCCACGCAGGCTCGCAAGATGGCCTCGACGGTGGTGCGGGTGGCCGCCGACAGCGATGTGCCGGCGGCCGTCGCCGGGTACCTGGAGGGGCTTGGCCTGGCGCGTCGCGCGGTCGCCTGGGAAACGCTGGCGGGTCTGCCCTGGCAACAGCACGGTCTGGAGGTCGAGTGCCGTCCGCCGCTGCGCGATCCACAGGCCGACCGCGAGCACGGCGACCTGGTCGGCATCACCGGCTGCTTCTGCGCCATCGCCGAGACAGGCTCGCTGATGCTGCTGTCGGGGCCGCAGACCTATGCCTCGGCGGCACTGCTGCCGGAGACCCATATCGCGGTCGTGCCCGCGGCCCGCATCGTCGCCGGGCTGGAGGATGCCTTCGCGCTGGTGCGCCGCGAGCGCGGCGAACTGCCGCGCGCCACCAATATCATCAGCGGCCCGTCCCGCACCGGCGACATCGAGCAGACCATCGTGCTGGGTGCGCATGGTCCCTATCGGGTCCATGTGATCGTGGTCGGCCAGGGCTGAGTCGCGGCGCGCCGCTTGCTTTAAACTGCTGGGCTCGCCGCGTGCCGCGTGCCGGGCAGGCTCCCGGCGCCGTGCGCGCATGCCGGCGTGCCGCTTCCCGGCGACACGCCACGCCCGCCCCCCGATATGCCAAGGAGATTGCGCCTGATGCGACGTGTGTCCCCGTCACTGCGATTGCTGTTGCCCGTTGTTGTGCTGAGTTGCCTTGCCTTGCCGGCAAGGGCAGCGGATCTCGACGGTGCCGTGCTGTCGCCGCTGTGGGGCGTGCCGTTCGCCGGCATCCTGCTGTCGATCGCGCTGGTGCCGCTGCTGGCGCCACGCTTCTGGCACCACCACTTCGGCAAGGTGGCGGCAGGTTGGGGACTGGTCTTCATCGTGCCCTTTGCCGCCGTCTTCGGCCTGCATGCCGCGCTGGCCAACGCGCTGCATGCGCTGCTGGCCGAGTACATTCCCTTCATCGCGCTGGTGGGGGCGCTCTATATCGTCGCGGGCGGCATCTGCGTGCGCGGCAACCTGCAAGGCTCGCCGCGGCTGAACACCGGCATCCTGGCGCTGGGTACCCTGCTGGCCAGCCTGATGGGCACCACCGGTGCGGCGATGTTGCTGATCCGTCCGCTGCTGCGCGCCAACGACAACCGCAAGCATGTGGCGCACGTGGTGGTCTTCTTCATCTTCCTGGTTGCCAATGCCGGCGGTGCGCTGACGCCGCTGGGCGATCCGCCACTGTTCCTGGGCTTCCTCAAGGGCGTGGACTTCTTCTGGACCTTGCGCAATATCCTGCCCGAGACGCTGTTCATGTGGGGGGCGCTGCTGGCCATCTTCTACCTGATCGACCGCCACTACTACCTGCACAAGGAGGAGAATCTCCCCGCCGCGGCCGATCCCACGCCCGCCACGCGCGGCATCGTGCTGGAGGGCAAGGTCAACCTCCTGCTGCTGCTGGCGATCATCGGACTGGTGCTGATGAGCGGGCTGTGGAAGCCGGGCATCGCTTTCGACGTGATGGGCACCGAGGTGGCCCTGCCTGCGCTGGTGCGCGACGTGCTGCTGGTGGCGGTGGCGCTCGCTTCGCTGCTGCTGACGCCGCATGCGGCGCGCGCGGGCAACGAGTTCGGCTGGGAGCCGATCCTCGAGGTCGGCAAGCTGTTCGCCGGCATCTTCCTCACCATCATCCCGGTCATCGCCATGCTGAAGGCAGGCACGCAG
This sequence comes from Cupriavidus malaysiensis, assembly GCF_001854325.1. NCBI lineage: Bacteria > Pseudomonadati > Pseudomonadota > Betaproteobacteria > Burkholderiales > Burkholderiaceae > Cupriavidus > Cupriavidus malaysiensis. The sequence goes on along the minus strand of NZ_CP017754.1, from coordinate 3,470,822 downwards.
GGACCGTTCGCCGCCGTCCTCCACGCGGTCAGCGATGCCGGCGGCCAGCCGATCGACAGCATGTACTTCTGGGCCACCGGCGTGCTGTCGTCCTTCCTCGACAACGCACCGACCTACCTGGTCTTTTTCAACACCGCCGGCGGCGACGCCGCCACGCTGATGACGCGCGATGCGTCGACGCTGGCGGCGATCTCCGCCGGCGCTGTCTTCATGGGTGCCAACACCTATATCGGCAATGCCCCGAACCTGATGGTCAAGGCCATCGCCGAAAGCCGCGGCGTGCGCATGCCGGGCTTCTTCGGTTTCATGGCCTGGTCGGTGTGCTTCCTGGTGCCGCTGTTCCTGGTGATGACCCTGATCTTCTTCCACGTGTGACTGGTGACTGCGATGAAGCCTTCCATTCTCGTGACCCGCGCCATCTTTGCCGATGTGCTGGAGCGGCTGGCGCAATACTTCGAGGTCGATCACAACCAGGCTGACGTGCAGCTCGACGCGGCCGCGCTGAAGGCGCGCCTGGCGGGCAAGGCCGGCGTGCTGGCCAATGCCGCCGACCGCATCGACCAGGAACTGGTGCGCGACCTGCCGGCGCTGCGCGCGGTGTGCAATATGGCGGTGGGCTACAACAATCTCGACGTGCCGGCGCTGACCGCGGCCGGCATCGTCGCCACCAATACGCCCGATGTGCTGACCGAGACCACGGCCGACTTCGGCTGGGCCCTGCTGATGGCGGCGGCGCGCCGCGTGACCGAGTCCGAGCACTGGCTGCGCGCGGGCAAGTGGCAGCGCTGGAGCTACGATATGTTCCTCGGCGTGGACCTGTACGGCAGCACGCTGGGCATCCTGGGCATGGGCCGCATCGGCCAGGCCCTGGCCCGCCGCGCCGCCGGCTTCGGCATGACCGTGCTCTACCACAACCGCAGCCGCCTGCCGCAGGAGGTGGAGCAGAGCGTCAACGCGAGCTACGTCGGCAAGGACGAATTGCTGGCGCGTGCTGACCACCTGCTGCTGGTGCTGCCCTACAGCGCGGCAAGCCATCACGCCATCGGTGCCGCCGAACTGGCACGCATGAAACCCAGCGCGACGCTGGTCAACCTCGCGCGCGGTGGCGTCGTCGATGATGCCGCGCTGGCCGAGGCGCTGCGCGAGCACCGCCTGTTCGCCGCAGGGCTCGATGTGTTCGAGGGCGAGCCTGCCGTGCATCCCGGCCTGCTGGAGGTCCCCAACGTCGTGCTGACGCCCCATATCGCCAGCGCTTCGGAGCGGACGCGCCGCGCCATGGCGATGCTGGCGGCGGACAACCTGATCGCGGCGCTCGATGCCGGCCCGGACGCTGGCCGCCCGCCTTCGGCGATCAATCCTGAGGTCTTGCCACGCCGCCGCTGAACGCGGCGCGGGCGGATTCCTGCGGCCTTGCGCGACGTGTTGCGACGTATTGCGACGTATTGCGACGTATTGCGACGTGTTGCGGCCTTTCCTGATGTGAGCCGATGAGCCTGATTTCCCTTGGTACCCTGGCCGCCGCGGTGGCGGCCGTGATCCTGCAGATCGTGTTGCTGCTGCGCGGGCGTGCGGGCGGCGGCGCGGAGGTCGAGGCTGCAGTGGATGCGGCCGCTGACGCGCTGCAGCGCGAACTCGCCTCGCTGCGTGCCGAGCATGCGCGCGCCAGCGAACGGCTGGAGCGTGAGTTGCGCGCGGAGGTGGCCGAGAACGGCCGGGCCGGGCGTGGCGAAGCCGGACAGCAGATGATGCGCTTCCAGCAGGCGCTGTCGGCGCAGCTCACCAGCATCGCCACGCTGCAGAACAACCAGATCGATACCTTCGCGCAACAGCTCGCCAAGCTGACCGAATCCAATGCGCAGCAACTCGACCAGGTGCGGCAGCACCTGCTGCTGCAGGGGCAGCAGGCGCGCGAGGAGCAGGGCGCTGCGCTGCGCCGTTTCGGCGACGGCTTGCAGCAGCAGCTGGGGCAACTGTCGGAGTCCAACGAGCGCCGGCTGGCCGAGGTGCGAGCGACGCTGGAGCAGAAACTGCGCGATATCGAAGCCAACAATGCGCTCAAGCTGGAAGAGATGCGGCGCACGGTCGACGAGAAGCTGCATGCCACGCTGGAGCAGCGCCTGGGCGAGTCGTTCAAGCTGGTGTCGGACCGGCTCGAGCAGGTGCATCGCGGCCTGGGCGAGATGCAGGTGCTGGCCCAGGGGGTCGGCGACCTGAAGCGCGTGCTGACCAATGTGAAGACGCGCGGTACCTGGGGCGAGGTGCAGCTCGAGATGCTGCTCGAGCAGTTGCTGACTGCCGAGCAGTACGGCAAGAACGTCGAGACCGTGCGCAACTCGGGCGCGCGCGTGGAGTTCGCCATCCGCCTGCCCGGCAAGGATGCGGACGGACAACCGGTCTGGCTGCCGATCGATGCCAAGTTCCCCAAGGAGCAGTACGAGCGCCTGCTCGACGCACAGGAGCGCAGTGATGCCGATGGCGTGGCGGCTGCGGGTCGGGAACTGGAGTCGGCGCTCAAGCGCGAGGCGCAATCCATCGCCGAGAAGTACCTCTCGCCTCCGCAGACGACCGATTTCGCCATCCTGTTCCTGCCCACCGAAGGGCTGTATGCCGAGGCGCTGCGCCGGCCGGGGCTGGCCGACCTGCTACAGCGCGACTATCGCGTCACGGTGGCCGGGCCGACCACGCTCACGGCGCTGCTCAACAGCCTGCAGATGGGCTTCCGCACCCTGGCGCTGGAGCGCCGCTCCAGCGAGGTATGGGAGGTGCTGGGTGCGGTCAAGACGGAATTCGGCAAGTTCGGCGAGGTTCTGGCCAAGACGCGGGACACGCTGGAACGTGCCGCCCGCAATATCGAGCAGGCCGAGGTGCGGACACGGCAGATGGAGCGCAAGCTGCGCAAGGTCGAGGCATTGCCGGGCGAGGCCGCGCAGCGGCTGCTTGGCCCGGCGGCCGCGCTGGCGTCCGACGAGAGCGATTGAGCGCGCGGGCGGCGCCAGGAAAGAGTGAAAGCGGCGAAAGGACGCCCGGCGGTGGCGCCAGGCTGTCAGGGGCAGCCGCTCAGCGGCACTCGCGGATGGTGACTTCGATGCCGCCGAAGCGTGCCGCCACCCAGTTATAGGCCTTGCAGGCCAGCCACAGCAGGCCGAAGCCGATCAGCGCGTTGAGAATCAGGGCCGTGAACACGGTGATGCCCGGCAGATCGCCGTAGCGGACGAAGGCAACGAACAGGCCGAGCGAGACGATGGGCACCGAGAAGCACAGGTATACCAGTACCAGCGCGCGGGCGGTCTTGACCGGGTGGAGGTAGGCAATCTCCTGATTCATGACAACAGGCTGTAAACGAGTGAGGTTGCGCAAGTGTAGCGTTTTGGGCAGCGGCGCGCATAGCCCGGCTCCCGGAGGGGGGGCATATCCGGCCAAAGCGACCGCGCGTGCGGCCAGACTGGTGCGCAAAAACGACACTGCGCCCCGGGGCGAGGCAGGAAGCGCCGGTTGCCGGCCTCATACCAGGCCGTCGAACAGCACTACCTCGACCGTATCGCCGGCGGCCACGGCCCCCTGTTCATGGGCCAGCACGATGAAACAATTGGCCTCGCTCATCGAACGCAGCACGCCGGAGCCCTGCTGGCCTGTGGCCCTGACTTCCAGTCCGCCATCGGCGGCCGGCGCCAGCACGCCGCGCTGGAACTCGGTGCGGCCGGGTTTCTTGCGCATCGCCTGGGCGCAGCGCACGCGCAGGCGCGGCGGCGTCGGCGCATCGGTGCCCATCATGCGCAGCAGCGCGCCGCGCACCATCTGGTAGAAGGTCACCATCACCGCGACGGGATTGCCCGGCAAGCCGAACAACAGGGCCTCGTGCGCGCCGGAGGCGATGCGGCCGAAGGCCATCGGCCGGCCGGGACGCATGGCGATGGACCAGAACTGCACGTCGCCCAGGCGTGCCATGGTCTGCTTCGTATAGTCGGCTTCGCCGACCGAGACGCCGCCCGAAGTGATCACCGCATCGGCGATCTCGCAGGCGCTGCGCAGGGTGGCCTCCAGGGCCTCGGGATCATCGCGCACCACCCCCAGGTCGATCAGGTCCACATGCAGCCGGCGCAGCATGCCGTGCAGGGTGTAGCGGTTGGAGTCGTAGACGCAGCCGGGCTCCAGCGGCTCGCCGATGGAGCGCAGTTCATCGCCGGTCGAAAAGAAGGCGACGCGCAGGCGGCGCCGAACCGCGACCTCGGCCACGCCCAGCGAGGCCAGCAGGCCAAGATCGACCGGGCGGAGCAGGCGGCCGGCCGCCAGCGCCGCCCGGCCACGGGCCAGGTCTTCGCCGCGCAGGCGGCGGTTGGCACCGCGGACCACGGCGCTGGCGGAGAAGCGGATGTGGCCGTCGGCAGCGTCTTCGACGAGTTCCTGCGGGATCACCGTATCGCATCCCGCCGGCATCAGGGCGCCGGTCATGATGCGCAGAGCCTGGCCGGGTGCCAGCGGTGCGTCGCCGCGGCTGCCGCCAGCCAGCGCCGTGCCGGCCACCGGCAGGGTGACGAAGCCGTCCGAGGCCCCCTCCGGCCGGTCCAGCGCGTCGCCCGCGAAGGCATAGCCGTCCATGGCGGCATTGTCGTGGGCCGGCACGTCGAGCGGCGAGATCACGTCCTCGGCCAGCACGCGGTCCAGCGCGTCGCGCAACGCGACCCGTTCGACACCTCCCACTGGCCGGGCCGCTTCGGCGAGCAGGCGTTGCGCCTGGTCGACGCGCAGCGCGGCGGCGTCGTGGTCGGATTGGCAGGAGGGGAGGGGGGGCAAAGACGGCATCGGGTTTCGGATTGGGCAGGTGCGACGAGCGATCAGTCCGCGGCGCAGCGGCCGAAGGCCTGCAACTCTTCCAGGGTGTTGAGATTAGCGAAGGCGAGCGGGTCGTCGAACACGACCTCGGTCAGCCGGTGTGACGCGGCCCAGGTCTCGACCTTGCGCCCGCCACCGGACAGGTAGGCCAGCAGGCTGTCGCGCGCCGCCACCGGCAGCAGGCAGAACACGGGTTGCGGCTGGCGCCTGCCTTGCGCATCGCGTGTCACGGCCATCGCCAGTTCCGCGCCGGTCGAGGCCAGGCCATGGGCGAGCCGTGCTACCAGGTCGGTCGGCAGCCGTGGTGTATCGCATGGCGCCGTGACCATCCAGGCGGTGCGGCACTGTTCCAGCCCGGCTGCCATGCCGGCGAGCGGCCCGGCGAAACCGGGCAGCGAATCCGGCACGACGACCAGGCCGAAGTCCTGGTATCGCTCCAGGTTGCGGTTGGCATTGATCAGCATCGCCCCGGTCTGGGGAGTCAGCCGCGCCTGCACATGGCAGACCAGCGGGATGCCGTCCAGCAGTTGCAGCCCCTTGTCGACGCCCCCCATGCGGCTGCCGCGGCCGCCGGCGAGGATCAGGCCGGTGACGTGGTCGGGATGGATCATCATGCGTGTGCGATGGTGGGGCGGTGGCGGGCGGGGTCAGCCGCCGATATAGGACATTTCGATCTTGCGTTCCGCGCGGGCCGCGCGGATTGCCGGATCGCTCCGCTGCTCGGAGTAGTTGTCCGTGCGCTGCTGCCATAGCGCCGCGATCGCGTTGGCGATCTCCAGGTCGCTGCGGCCGCTGCGGAGCAACTCGCGCAGGTCATGGCCTTCGGTGGCGAACAGGCAGAGGTAGAGCCGTCCCTCGGTCGACAGCCGGATGCGGCTGCAATCACCGCAGAAAGCGTGGGAGACACTGGAGATCACGCCGATCTCGCCCGCACCGTCGCGGTAGCGCCAGCGCTCGGCCGTTTCGCCCAGGTAGTTGGCCCCGATCGCTTCGAGCGGGAAGGCTGCGTCGATGCGGCGCACCACTTCCGCGGAAGGCAGCACCTCGTCCATGCACCAATGGTTGCTGGCGCCGACGTCCATGAATTCGATGAACCGTACGATCACGCCGGAGCCGCGGAAATGTGCCGCCATCGGCACGATCTCGCTATCGTTGACGCCACGCTTGACCACCATATTGACCTTGAGCGGTGCCAGGCCGGCAGCCTGCGCCGCCTCGATGCCGGCCAGCACGTCGCGCACGGCGAAATCCACGTCGTTCATGCGCCGGAAGGTGGTGTCGTCGATGGCGTCGAGGCTGACGCTGACGCGTGTCAGGCCGGCATCGCGCAGGGCCCGTGCCTTGCGCGCCAGCAGCGAGGCATTGGTGGTCAGTGTCAGGTCGAGCGGCTTGCCCGAGACGGTTTCGAGACGCGCCAGCATTTCCACCAGCTTTTCGATGTTCTTGCGCAGCAGCGGCTCGCCGCCGGTGAGCCGGATCTTTTCCACGCCGTGTGCAACAAAGAGCCGGGCCGCCCGGGTGATTTCCTCGAAGCTCAGCAGCTCGGCATGCGGCAGGAAGGTGTAGTCCTTGTCGAAGACGTCCTTCGGCATGCAGTAGACACAGCGGAAGTTGCAGCGGTCCGTGACCGAGATGCGCAGATCGTGCAGCGGGCGCCCGCGCCGGTCGGAAAGCAGGCCGGTCGGCGGGACCAGTTCGGCCGGGATGCCGGAGGCCATCGAGCGATAGCGATGCTCGCGCAGGTCGAGGATGGGGATGACGGTCTCGGTCATGGCCTGGGGGCGGGGCTCGCGGCTCGGGGCCCGGGCGGTGTGCCCCGGTTCCCGCCGCGATGACTTGATGCCGTCATTCTAGCCGAGCGCGCAGGCGCCACGTGTTGCAGCGCGCCGGAAGGGAAAGGGGAGTGCGGCAGCCGGCCCGGACAGCTTGCCGGCAGGGGAAAAGAAAAAGGGGACGGTTTCCCGTCCCCTTCGGGCCGCGGTGGCACGCCGCCGCGGCATTGCCCTTGCGACTGGCGACTTACTGGTGCGCGGAAGAGATCATTTCAACCTGATTGCCGCCGGTTTCCACCAGGATCATCGGACCCTCGGGAAGCGGAGGCAGGGGTTTGCGCTCGCGCGGCACCCGCGGCGCGGGCACGATGCGGGCGGCGGCCTCCTGCGCGGCACGGTACTTGTCGCTGTCGGTATGGACCCACTGCAGGCCGGCAGCAGCCAGCATCGGCTCCAGGTTGCCCGGCGCAGCGGCCTGCACGGCAGGGGCGGGAGCCACGACGGCAGCCGCCGGCGCAGCTTCCACGGCCGCGACCGCGGGTGCTGCTACGGCAGCGGCTTCCGGTGCCGGGACGGCGGCGATCGCCGGTTCGGCCACCGTCGTGGCCGGTGCCGGCTGGATCGGCGCGGCGGCTGCCACCGTGACGGGAGCGGGCTCGGCATGGGCCGGCTCGGTCAGCGGAACCGCTGGCGTGGCGCTCGCAGCGGCTTCGACGGCTGCATGCTCGACTGCCACCGGAGCGGGCTCGACTGCCGCTGCCGCTGCCGCGATTGCCGGTTGCGCGGCAGCCACGGTTTCGGCCACCGGCTCGACGCGTGCCACGGCCACTGCCTCGACCTGCGTCACCGCGGCGGTGGCGACTGCGTCCGCCTCCGCGCCAACTGCGGCCAGAGGCGCCGGCGCCGCACCGACGTCGCCGGCTTCACCAGCTTCGCCATTCTGTTGACCGTCCTCGCGCTCGCGGCGATAGCGGTTGCGGCCGCGGCGGTTGCGGCGGCGGCGTTCTTCGCCCTCGCCAGCCTCGGCCGCTTCAGCGCCTTCGGTGCCTTCCGGCAGGTCGAGGCGTGCGCTGTCCTCGGCTTCACGTGCCGCAGCGGCGGTGCCGGGCTGGGCTGAGAGGCCCTCCGGCACGGCGGCAAGTGCTGCGACTTCCTCGGCGCCCTCGCTCTCGCGGGCTTCGCCGCGTTCGCGCTGGCGGTCACGGTTGCGCTCGCGACGTTCGCCGCGTTCGGCCCGTTCACCGCGTTCCGAGCGCTCGCCACGCTCACCCCGGTCGGGGCGCTCGCCGCGCTCGCGGCGTTCCTGGCCGGCTTCCGCCTGGCGGGAGGCCGGTGCGGCCTGGAGGTCGGCCGGCTGGCGCTGCGGACGCGGCTGGCGTTCGCCCTTCTGCTCCGTCGCCGGCCGCTCGCCGCGCTGGCCGCGGCCACTCTGGCGTTCGCCGCGCTCGGCGCGCTCACCGCGATCGGTGCGCTCACCACGGTCTCCGCGCTCGCCGCGCCCACCCTGGCCACGCTCACCCCGTTCGGTGCGTTCGCCGCGCGGCCCACGCTCGCGGCGGCCTTCACCGGTGCGTGCCTCGGCGGCCACTGGCTTGGCGGGCTCGACGGCCGGGGCTGCCGGCTTGGCGCCGAACAAGCCCTTCAGCCAGGCGATGAAGCCACCGCTGGCGACCGGCTGGGTGGCAGGCACGGGCGGCGCAGCAGGCACTTCTTGGCGCGGCGCGCGCTCGGGGCGCGGCGTCGACACCGGGGCCGGCTGCTCGGGCGTGATGCCCTTCACCGCGGCTTCCTGGCGCGGCTTGGCATCTTCCTTCTTGCGGCTGCTGTAGCTGGTATCGGCTTCCAGCTCCTTGGCGGCGGCCTCGGCCATCTTGTAGCTGGCCATGCTGTCCTCCAGGCGCGGATCGTCGTGGCGCAGGCGTTCCAGCTTGTAGTGCGGCGTCTCCAGGTGCTTGTTGGGGATCAGCAGCACATTGACCTTGAAGCGAAGTTCGATCAGGTTGATTTCCTGGCGCTTCTCGTTCAGCAGGAAGGCGGCCACCTCCACCGGTACCTGGCAGTGGATGGCGGCGGTGTTTTCCTTCATCGCCTCTTCCTGGATGATGCGCAGCACCTGCAGGGCGGACGATTCCGTATCGCGGATATGGCCCGTGCCGTTGCAGCGCGGGCAAGTGATGTGGGAGCCCTCCGACAGCGACGGGCGCAGGCGCTGGCGCGACAGCTCCATCAGGCCGAAGCGGCTGATCTTGCCCATCTGCACGCGGGCGCGGTCATGGCGCAGCGCGTCCTTCAGGCGGGTTTCCACGTCCTTCTGGGCCTTGCTCGACTCCATGTCGATGAAGTCGATCACGATCAGGCCGCCCAGGTCGCGCAGGCGCAACTGGCGGGCAATCTCATCGGCCGCTTCCAGGTTGGTGCGCAGCGCGGTTTCCTCGATGTCGGCGCCCTTGGTGGCGCGGGCCGAGTTCACGTCCACGGAGACCAGGGCCTCGGTGTGGTCGATCACGATGGCGCCGCCGGACGGCAGCATCACCATGCGCGAATAGGCCGACTCGATCTGGTGCTCGATCTGGAAGCGCGAGAAGAGGGGGACATCGTCGCGGTACTTCTTGACCCGGTTCAGGTTGTCCGGCATCACCACGCTCATGAAGGCGCGGGCCTGCTCGTAGATCTCGTCGGTATCGATCAGGATCTCGCCGATATCGGGCTGGAAGTAGTCGCGGATGGCGCGGATCACCAGGCTCGATTCCAGGTAGATCAGCAGCGGGGCCCGGTTGTCGCCGGCTGCGCCGTCGATGGCCTTCCACAATTGCAGCAGGTAGTTCAGGTCCCACTGCAGTTCCTCGGCCGAGCGGCCGATGCCCGCGGTACGGGCGATGATGCTCATGCCTTCGGGCACGGTCAGCTGCGCCATGGTCTCGCGCAGTTCCTGGCGGTCCTCGCCCTCGATGCGGCGCGACACACCGCCGCCGCGCGGGTTGTTGGGCATCAGCACCAGGTAGCGGCCGGCCAGTGAGATGAAGGTGGTCAGGGCGGCGCCCTTGTTGCCACGCTCTTCCTTTTCTACCTGGACGATCAGCTCCTGGCCTTCGTGCAAGGCATCCTGGATGCGTGCATTGCGCACGTCGATGCCTTCCTTGAAATAGGCGCGGGCGACTTCCTTGAACGGCAGGAAGCCGTGGCGTTCTTCGCCGTAGTTGACGAAGCAGGCCTCCAGCGAGGGCTCGATACGGGTGATCACGCCCTTGTAGATATTGCCCTTGCGCTGTTCGCGCCCGGCGGCCTCGATGTCGATGTCGATCAGCTTCTGGCCATCGACAATCGCGACGCGCAGTTCCTCTTGCTGCGTCGCATTGAAAAGCATGCGTTTCATCGCACTACCTCGCTCCAATGCCGCGCCAGGCACCGGCATGCGGCGCCACGCGGCGTTCCGTGAAGCACGCTAGGGAGCGAGTGGGGGTGGGAGAATTGCCGGGAGTGCCGGCACGCCGATGGGCGTGGCCGGCTGGGCGCGGGTGAGGAGAGGCCACGGCGTCCTGGCGACGGCCGCGGGGGTGAGAGAGGGCCGGCGGCTGCTCAGTGCAGCATGCCGGCGCAACACCCTGCTTGCTGGCGGCGGTTGCCGGGCAAAGCGCGCCGGCCATACCGCGGCCGGCCGCGGTATGGCCGAGACGCGTCAAAGAGCAATTTGTCGGGCACGACAATGCTTGTCCGCATGCTGACATCTCCTGGCGGGCGCACCTATACCTTCTTAGAGTTCTGCGACCGGGCGCCGGTAATACCAGCCAGCTGCGAGGCAAGCCTGCCGGCCGGCACCGTTAGCCGGTGCGGACGGGACTTCTCTCACCAGAGCGGATGCCACGGGCATCCGCCATCAAATTCTGTTCTACCTGAACACTCAGTTCCCACGTGACCGCCCAGATTGCCGAAGCCGACTTCGGTCGGCTTCCTGCGCGCGGACGGTTCCGTGCGTGCTGCTTTTTTGCCACCATTCGCCGGCCTGGCGTTCGCGGGGTACGCAAATCGACGTGAGGCCGGCCGGGCTGGCGGCAACCCAAAGTGTAAAATGCGATAAATCGCCTACACCGGATTACGCTGCCGGTCCTTGGGCCGGAACAGCGAGGAAATTATATTGAAAATGAATGAGTTACGCCATCAAATTGAAAAAGAGGCGCAGGCGCCCGCGATGGGGCCTCAGGTGGCGTATGTGACGGTTGGCGAAGAGGCCGATGGCCAGCGCATCGACAACTACCTGCTGAAGTCGGCCAAGGGCGTGCCCAAGAGCCACGTTTATCGCATCCTCCGTTCCGGCGAGGTGCGGGTCAACAAGGGGCGCGTCGACGCCACTTACCGGCTGAAAGCGGGAGATGTGGTGCGGATCCCGCCGATTCGCGTGGCGACTGCCGCACCTTCCACCGCCTTCGTGCCGCCGGCGAGCTTCCCCGTCCTGTTCGAGGATGCGCACCTGCTGATCATCGACAAGCCGGCCGGCGTGGCGGTCCATGGCGGCTCCGGCGTCGCCTTCGGGGTCATCGAACAGTTGCGGCAGGCCCATCCGGAAGCGCGCTTCCTGGAACTGGTGCACCGGCTCGACCGGGAGACCTCGGGCATCCTGATGCTGGCCAAGAAGCGCTCGGCGCTGGTCGGCCTGCACGAGCAGATCCGCGGCAATGCGCTCGACAAGCGCTATTTCGCCTGCGTGGCAGGCGAGTTCGCCAATGCCCGTCAGCATGTGAAGTTCCCGCTTTTCAAATACACCACGCCCGATGGCGAGCGCCGGGTGCGGGTGCAGGCCGACGGCCTGGCCTCGCATACGGTGTTCAACCGGGTCGAGGCCTTCTCCGGCTTCACGCTGCTGGAGGCCGAACTCAAGACCGGCCGTACGCACCAGATCCGCGTGCACCTCGCCCACTCGGGCTTTCCCATCGCGGGTGACGAGAAGTACGGCGACTTCGCCTTGAACAAGGCGCTGGCCCGGGCCGGGGCCCGGCCCGGATTGCGGCGCATGTTCCTGCATGCGCACCAGCTGACCTTCGCCCATCCGTCGACCGGCGAGGCGATCACGGTGCGCGCGCCGCTGCCGGCCGAGTGCCAGGCCTTCCTGCAGCAACTGCGCGAACAGGCGGGGCGGCCCGGCTGAGCACCGGCTGGCTTGCGGCCGCTACCGAAAAGAACAGAACGACAGACGAGGACACCCAGAACCATGCCCCGGCAACGCTTTGACCTGATCGTGTTCGATTGGGACGGAACCCTGATGGATTCCACACCGACCATCGCCAAGTGCATCCAGCTTGCCGCGCGTGATCTGGGCCTGCCGGAGCCGGACGATCGTGCGGCCGCCCACGTGATCGGGCTTGGGCTGAAGGATGCGCTGTCGTATGCGGTGCCGACGCTGGACCCGATCGACTATCCCCGGCTGGCGGAGCGCTATCGCTACCATTTCCTGACCCGCGACGCCGAGCTGGTCCTGTTCGCCGGCGTGCGCGAGATGCTGGAAGCGCTGCGCGCGGAACACTATTTCCTGGGCGTGGCTACGGGCAAGACCCGCGCCGGCCTGCAGCGCGCGCTGGCCGCCACCGGCCTGGAACGCTTGTTCGACGCGACGCGCTGCGCCGACGAGACCTTCTCCAAGCCGAATCCCGCCATGCTGTTCGAGTTGACGCGCGAACTGGGCCAGGAGATGGCGCGCACCGTGATGATCGGCGACACCACGCACGATTTGCAGATGGCGATCAATGCCGGCGCGGCGGGGATCGGCGTCAGCTATGGCGCCCATCCGGCCGATTCGCTGCAGGCGATGACGCCGCTGCACTGCGCGGCGTCGGTCGAGGATCTCAGTCAGTGGCTGCGCGGCCATGGTTGAGGCGGCGCGACGCCTGTGCGACACGGCGGCGCTGGCGGAGGGCGGGGATGGCGTGCGTTTCACGGTCGAGCTGCGTGGGCGGGAGATCAGCGCCTTCGTGGTGCGCTTCGACGGCGCGGCCCACGGCTATCTCAACCAGTGCGCGCATGTGCCGATGGAGCTGGACTGGCAGGAAGGCCGGTTCTTCGAGTCGTCGGGCCTATACTTGATGTGCGCGACACACGGCGCCATCTATGCGCCCGACACCGGGCTGTGCGTGGGCGGCCCCTGCCGTGGCGCCGCGCTCGTCAAACTGCGGATCGAGGAGCGTGATGGCGGCGTGTACTGGCTGCCGGAGTTTCCCTATGCCGCACCGGCCCTCGCCGCGGGCAGCTAGACAATGCGTGCCGGCCTGCGCTGCCACCCCTATCCCTAGCCATCTCATAGAGCCATTGCATGACTGAACAGCAGAAGCCTCCGTTTGACGACGATGGCGCCGGCAAGCCCGGCGCGGAGGGAGGCGTGGCGCCGGACCAGGCGCGCCTGGAGACGGCCCGCCACGCCGACTATCCGCTCGAGGACGAGTTGCGCCAGGGCGATGCGGCTGCGCGCCGCGAGTCGGAGGAGCGCGCCGCCAGACTGGCAGGGGCCGGCGGCCCGGTCGGGGGTGGCTGGGAGCGCGATGTGCTGGAGAAGGTGCTGATGGCATCGCTGCGCGAGCAGCGGGCGGCGCGCCGCTGGCGCATCTTCTTCCGCTTCGCGGGCCTGGCCCTGCTGGTGGCGCTATTCCTGCTGGTGTTCGATTTCAAGGGCGATGGCGGCATCAGCACCAGCGGCCGGCATACGGCCATGGTTTCGCTGGACGGCGAGATTGCCGCCGGCACGACGGCCAGCGCGGAATCGATCAACACGGCGTTGCAGGCCGCCTTCGCCGACACCAATGCGGCCGGGGTCATCCTCAAGATCAATTCCCCGGGCGGGTCGCCGGTACAGGCCGGCATCATCAATGACGAGATCCGCCGCCTGCGCAAGCTCTATCCGTCCAAGCCGCTCTACGTGGTGGTCGAGGAGATCTGCGCTTCAGGTGGGTATTACGTGGCTGCCGCGGCCGACAGGATCTATGTCGACAAGGCCAGCATCGTGGGCTCGATCGGCGTGTTGATGGACGGTTTCGGCTTCACCGGGCTGATGGATAAGCTGGGGGTCGAGCGCCGTCTGTATACCTCGGGCGCCAACAAGGGCATGCTCGACCCGTTCTCGCCGGAAGTGCCGCGGCAGAAGGAATATGCGCAGGCCATGCTCAAGCAGATCCACCAGCAGTTCATCGATGTCGTGAAGGCAGGGCGCGGCGATCGCCTCAAGGAGGATCCGGACCTGTTCTCGGGCCTGTTCTGGACCGGCCAGCGCAGCATCGAGCTGGGGCTCGCGGACGGGCTCGGCAACGCCGACTACGTGGCCCGCGAGCTGTTCAAGGCGGAGGACATCGTCGACTACACGGTCAAGGAGAACCTGGCCGAGCGCGTTGCCAAGCGTTTCGGCGCCGCGGCTGGTAGTGCCGCCATCAAGACGCTGATGCTGGGTAGCCGCCTGCAGTCGGTGCAGTGACGAGGAAGGCGCGGTGAGGCGCGGCCGCCGCCGCGCCTCACCACTGGCCGCTGGGGGGATCAGGCTGCCAGCAGCGAGAAGATCGCCGGCCGCTTGTGCAGTTCCAGGCGCTCGGGCCGCCAGGCCGACAGCGGCAGCGTGACGATGGTCTCCCCGGGTTGGGTCAGGTCGACTGCGATCGACAGCAGTGTGGTGCCGGCACAATGCTGGCGCATGGCTTCCAGCAGGGCGCCATTACGGTAGGGTGTCTCGATCCAGACCTGGGTCTGGCGCGTCTTGCGGGAATGCTGCTCCAGCTCCCGCAGTTTCTGCGCGCGCTCGCCCGGATCGACCGGCAGGTAGCCGTTGAAGGCAAAGCTCTGGCCATTCAGTCCCGAGCCCATCACCGCCAGCAGGATCGAGCTGGGTCCGACCAGCGGGCGCACGCGCACGCCTGCCGCATGGGCCAGCCGCACCAGGTCGGCACCGGGGTCGGCCACGGCGGGTACGCCGGCCTCGGACAGCAGGCCGCCATCGCGTCCGGCCCGGATCGGTTCGAGCAGGTCGGCCAGGGCCTCGGCGCGCGTGTTGACGTTCAGTTCGCGGATCTCGATCTGCTGGATCGGCCGTGCCAGCGGCGCGGTCTCGCCCAGTTTCTTCAGGAAGGCGCGTGCGGTCTTGGCGTTCTCTGCGACCAGGTAGTCGAGCCGCGCGGCGATCTGCTGCACGCCGGCCGGGATCACGTCCGGCAGCGGGTCCGCCTCGTCGCGCTTGCCCAGGGTGTTGGGGATCAGGAACAGGGTGCCGCCGGCGTGGCTTGAGTCGGGTTGGTTGCTCATGCCGCCCTCACGCCTGGAAGAAGGGATAGCCGGCCGCCCGCAGCATGCCGGTGAGCGCGATCAGCGGCAGCCCGACCAGGGCCGTCGGGTCGTCGGATTCCACCTGCGACAGCAGGGCGATGCCCAGGCCCTCCGACTTGGCGCTGCCGGCGACGTCGTAGGGGTGCTCGAGCAGCAGGTAGGCCTCCAGCTCGGCGTCTTCCAGTGCGCGGAAGGTGGCCAGGGTCTGCACGTCGGCGAGCTGATGCTGGCCGGTGCGGCCGTCCAGCAGGCACAGGGCCGAGTGGAAAGTGATGGTGCGGCCGCGCATCATCTTCAATTGGGCCAGGGCGTTCTCGTGGGTGCCGGGTTTGCCGATCTGTGCGCCATCGAGCGTTGCCACCTGGTCCGAGCCGATCACCAGTGCGCCCGGATGGCGCGCGGAGATGGCCTGGGCCTTGGCCAGCGACAGGCGCAGTGCCGTCGCTTCCGGTGCTTCGCCGGCCAGCGGGGTTTCGTCGATATCGGGCGTGGCGACCTCGAAAGGAATGCGCAGGCGTTCGAGCAGCTCGCGGCGGTAGCGGGAGCTGGAGCCCAGGATCAGGGTGGGGCGCGTGCTGGAAGGCATAAGTCGTTGAGCGGAAAGAGGAAAGATGTGGGTGCCGGTTTTGACTCCGGGCGGAAACTCGACGTATAATCTCGCGTTTAGCCGCTTATGGCTCGCAATCCTTGCGGGTCCGCGCGGTGGCCGTGGCGGAAAGTGACGGTCCGGTGGCTCTCCCCGTGCGTCGGCAGTTGCGGCGCCGGGCGGGGATCGCGGCCGGCGACGTGCTTGTCCTCTTGCGCGCGGCCCGCGTCGCAGAGCGGTGTCGGACAGCCATCATGACCCAGTCGATCGACCTGCGCGAGTTTGATCTCTTTGCCTTTTGCCGGTCGGGCGACACTGCTGACGGCGAAGTGGCGCTGCGCGAGTTGCCGCGCATCTTAGCCGAGACGGCGGCGCAAGCGCCAGCCTCGGCGCCGGACGAGCGATTCCGCTTCCAGGTGCACGGCATGGCGCGCGAGGAGGCCGGCGAGCCCGGCCGGGCGCCGGTGCGGCGACTGTTCCTCGACCTGTCCGTCGAGGGGAGCGTCTGGCTGAACTGCCAGCGCTGCCTGGAGGCCTACGCGGAGCCGGTGTCGACGGCGACGCGCTTCGAGGTCGTAGCGACGGAAGAGGAAGCGGACGCGGCGCCGATGGACGACGATGAGGTCGACGTCATCGCGGGGTCCAAGCGTTTTTCGCTGCTGACCTTGATCGAAGATGAAGTGCTGCTGGCCCTGCCGGTAGCGCCCAAGCATGCTGTCTGCGAATCGGTGCATGAGAGTCTCGTGACCGGCGCGGACGGACAGGTGGAGCCGGAAGTCGAGGCGACGCCGGAAGAAGAAAAGCGGCCTTCGCCTTTTGCGGCGCTGGCCAACCTGAAGACCAAGCACTGAAGCCTCACGCAGCGCGTGCGGACAGGGGGCGGTCGACAGGCCCTGGATACGCATCCGGTCGGGCCCGGCTACGCCTAGCGCCAGATGCTGTGTGTTAATATTGCAAAATTCTCGAAGGAGTCATCATGGCTGTTCAACAGAACAAGAAGTCGCCGTCCAAGCGCGGCATGCACCGCTCGCACGATCACCTGTCGGCGGCTCCCCTGGCTGTCGAGCCGACCACCGGCGAAACCCACCTGCGCCACCACGTGAGCCCGAACGGCTACTACCGTGGCCGCAAGGTCATCAAGACCAAGAACGACTGACACGTCCGTTCGGCGTGACTTCGCGTCTCGCGCACACGTTCTAGGCAAGATACAAGAAAGCGGCAAGCTCGTTGCCGCTTTTTTGTTGCGCGCTCGGAAGGGATTCGACCTGCCAGTTGCCGGAACGGCGGCCAGCCAGGCCGCTCCGCCGGGCCGTCCGGGCAAGATCGGGCGGGAGGCCGGGTCAGAGTCAGCGCAATCGCGCGTCTGCTCCAGGAAACAATGACGATCAAAGTTGCCATCGATTGCATGGGCGGCGATCACGGGGTCTCCGTGACGGTGCCGGCAGCGATCAGTTTTCTCTCTACGCACGAGGATGCCGAGGTGGTCCTGGTCGGCCAGCCGGAAGCCATCGAGCCGCAGCTCAAGAAATTGCATGCGCTCGAGCATCCGC
This sequence comes from Cupriavidus malaysiensis, assembly GCF_001854325.1. Lineage (NCBI taxonomy): Bacteria > Pseudomonadati > Pseudomonadota > Betaproteobacteria > Burkholderiales > Burkholderiaceae > Cupriavidus > Cupriavidus malaysiensis. The sequence continues at coordinate 3,453,798 of NZ_CP017754.1, read as the reverse complement.
GCGTGCGCATCGTCGCTGCCACCGAGGTCGTCACCATGGACGATCCCGTGGAGGTCGCCTTGCGCAAGAAGAAGGATTCCTCGATGCGCGTGGCGGTGACGCAGGTCAAGGAAGGCCTGGCCGACGCTTGTATCTCGGCCGGCAACACCGGTGCCCTGATGGCGGTGTCGCGCTATGTGCTGAAGACGTTGGAAGGCATCGAGCGGCCTGCCATCGCTACCACCATTCCCAACGAGCAGGGCTGGGGGACCACCGTGCTCGATCTCGGTGCCAACGCGGATTGCGAGCCCGAGCATCTGCTGCAGTTTGCCCGCATGGCCGAGGCGATGGTCGCGGTGGTCGACCACAAGCCCCATCCCACCGTCGGCTTGCTGAACATCGGTGAGGAAGTCATCAAGGGCAATGAAGTGGTCAAGCGCGCCGGCGAATTGCTGCGCGCCTCCGAGCTGAACTTCTACGGCAACGTGGAAGGCAACGACATCTTCAAGGGCACCACCGACATCGTGGTCTGCGACGGCTTTGTCGGCAATGTGGCGCTCAAGAGCACCGAAGGCCTGGCGAAGATGATCGGCAGTATGATCAAGGAAGAATTCACGCGCTCCTGGTTCACCAAGCTGCTGGCGGGTGTGGCCATGCCGGTACTGTCGCGGCTGGCCAAGCGGCTGGACCCGGCGCGCTACAACGGCGCCTCGCTGCTGGGGCTGCGCGGCCTGGTGATCAAGAGTCACGGCTCGGCCGATGCGCACTCCTTTGAGTGGGCTATCAAACGCGGGTATGATGCCGCCAAGAATGGTGTCATCGCGCGCATCAGCCAGGCCTTCGCTAACAAGGTCGGCGCCGGTGGCGCCGCAGCGGGCACTTCGCAGCCGGGCACGGCGCCGAACCCGCATCCCAGCGCCCGCGCTGCCTGAGGCCCGCCCAGCGGGCCCGGAGCAGATGTCCCGGGCAACACGATCCGATACGACATGACCAGCTACGCAAAAATCATCGGTACGGGGAGCTACCTGCCCCCGCGGCGCGTCACCAACCAGGAGTTGGCGGAGCAACTGGCGGCGAAGGGCATCGAGACCAGCGATGAGTGGATCTTCTCGCGCAGCGGTATCGCCGCGCGCCATTGGGCCGAGCCGGACGTCGGCAGCAGCGACCTGGCCGTCAAGGCGGCCGAGCGGGCCATCGAGGCCGCCGGCATCGATCGCCAGGCCATCGACCTGATCATCGTCGCGACGTCCACGCCGGACTTCATCTTTCCCAGCACCGCGAGCCTGGTGCAGCAGAAGCTGGGCATCACCAACCAGTGTGCTGCCTTCGACCTGCAGGCCGTCTGTTCGGGCTTCGTGTATGCGCTGTCCACGGCGGACAAGTTCATCCGCAGCGGCTCGCACAAGAACGTGCTGGTGATCGGCGCCGAAGTGTTTTCGCGCATCCTCGATTTCAACGACCGTACCACCTGCGTGCTGTTCGGCGACGGCGCTGGTGCGGTGCTGCTGAGCGCGTCGGATGAGCCGGGCATCCTGTCCTCCGCCATGCATGCCGATGGCAGCCATGTCGATATCCTGTGCGTGCCGGGCAACATCAGCGGCGGCAATATCGTCGGCAGCCCCTTCCTGCATATGGACGGCCAGGCCGTCTTCAAGCTGGCGGTCACCGTGCTGGACAAGGTGGCGCGCGAAGCGCTGGCGGCCGCCGAGATGTCGGCGGACCAGGTCGACTGGCTGATTCCGCACCAGGCCAATATCCGCATCATGCAAGGCACGGCGAGGAAGCTCGGCCTGCCGGCCGAGCGTATGGTGGCGACCGTGCACGAGCACGGCAACACCTCGGCGGCTTCCATTCCGCTCGCGCTCGACGAGGCGGTGCGGGACGGCCGCATCCGGCCGGGTCAGAACGTGCTGATGGAGGGCGTGGGCGGCGGCTTCACCTGGGGTGCGGCGCTGCTGCGCATGTAAGGCCCCGATGCGCGCGCGGTCCCCGCGGCCGCGCCGCGGTCTCAACGATTCCACAACGATTCCAATCCGATGACTTTCGCTTTTGTATTCCCCGGCCAGGGCTCGCAATCGGTGGGCATGCTCAATGCTTTTGCTGACCACCCCGTCGTGCGCGCGACGCTGGAAGAAGCTTCCAGTGCCTTGGGTCAGGATATCGGCCGCCTGATCGCCGAGGGTCCTGCCGAGGAGCTGAACCTCACCACCAACACGCAGCCGGTCATGCTGACTGCCGCGGTGGCCGTCTACCGCGCCTGGCTCGACGCCGGCGGCCCGGCTCCCGCCCTGGTGGCAGGTCACAGCCTGGGCGAATACTCGGCGCTGGTGGCGGCGGGCGTGATCCCGTTCGCGGATGCCGTGCCGCTGGTGCGTTTCCGCGCCCAGGCCATGCAGGAAGCGGTGCCGGTGGGCGAGGGCGGCATGGCTGCCATCCTCGGCCTGTCGGACGACGACGTGCGCGCGGCCTGTGCCGAGGCGGCGCCGGCCGGCGTGGTCGAGGCCGTCAATTTCAACGCGCCGTCCCAGGTCGTGATCGCCGGGCAGAAGGCTGCGGTCGAAAAGGCCTGCGAAATTGCCAAGGCCAAGGGCGCCAAGCGCGCGCTGCCGCTGCCGGTGTCCGCGCCGTTCCACTCCTCGCTGCTGAAACCGGCTTCCGATCGCCTGCGCGAGCGTATGGCCGGGCTGGCATTCGCGACGCCGGCCATTCCGCTGGTGAACAACGTCGACGTCGCCATCGTCAGCGATCCGGAGTCCATCAAGGACGCGCTGGTGCGCCAGGCCGCCGCCCCGGTACGCTGGGTCGAGTGCGTGCAGAAGATGGCCGCCGAAGGCGTGACCCATGTGATCGAATGCGGTCCCGGCAAGGTGCTGGCCGGCATGACCAAGCGCATCGACGGCAACCTGGTCGGTGGCGCGATCTTCGATCCGGCCTCGCTGCAGGACACGCTGGCGCTGCTGAAGTAAGAACAGAACACGGGATACCAGACCATGACGAAACTTCTGGACAATCAGGTCGCGCTGGTCACCGGCGCCTCGCGCGGCATCGGCCGCGCCATCGCGCTGGAACTGGCGCGCCAAGGTGCCACGGTGGTCGGCACCGCCACCACCGAAGGCGGTGCGGCCGCGATCGGCGCGTATCTCGAGGCCGAAGGCCTGAAGGGCGCGGGCGCGGTGCTGGACGTCAAGGACGCGGCACGCTGCGAGGCCCTCATCGACGAAGTGATCAAGGCACGCGGCGGCCTGAACGTGCTGGTCAACAATGCCGGCATCACGCAGGACCAGCTCGCCATGCGCATGAAGGACGATGACTGGAGCGCGGTGATCGACACCAACCTGTCGGCGGTGTTCCGCCTGTCGCGCGCCGTGCTGCGCCCGATGATGAAGGCGCGCGGCGGCCGCATCATCAATATCACCTCGGTGGTGGCCTCTGCCGGCAACCCCGGCCAGATGAACTACGCGGCCGCCAAGGCAGGCGTGGAAGGCATGAGCCGCGCGCTGGCCCGCGAGATCGGCAGCCGCAATGTCACGGTCAATTGCGTGGCACCGGGCTTCATCGATACCGATATGACCAAGGTCTTGTCGGAAGAGCAGCATGCGGCACTGAAAACCCAGATTCCGCTGGGCCGCCTCGGCCTGCCAGAGGACATCGCCCATGCGGTGACCTTCCTGGCCGGCCCGCAAGCAGCCTACATCACGGGTACGACGTTGCACGTCAACGGCGGGATGTACATGAACTGACTGCGGCGCACGGCAAGCGGTTTCGACGGAGAAGCTGCTTGATGCCGTGTGAAGCGGCTGTTTTTCCAATCAATCGGGCGCGGATCATGCAACGGTCGGCAGGCGGGATTTTTACGTTCCAAACCTGCTAAAATGCGCCCACTTTTTGTCGAACTTCCCTGGAGGGCTACATGGACAATATCGAACAACGCGTCAAGAAAATCGTGGCAGAACAGCTTGGCGTGGCCGAGGCGGACATCAAGAACGAATCGTCGTTCGTGAACGACCTGGGCGCCGACTCGCTCGACACGGTTGAACTCGTGATGGCGTTGGAAGATGAATTCGGCATGGAAATTCCCGATGAGGAAGCCGAAAAGATCACCACCGTGCAGCAGGCGATCGACTACGCCACCGCGCACGTCAAGGCCTGAGCCTGCCTTTTCTGAATTCCCGAGCCACAGAAGGCGGACGGGCGGGCCGTGCGGCCCTGCCTTGCTGTTTTCTGTGGCTTTCGTCTGTCCGAAGAGGCAGAATCGCCGTGAGCGGAGCGCGCCGATGCGGGCCCGCCGAACCGGCCGGCCCGCATCGGCGTGCCGCCGTTCCGCATTCTGCTTCACGCACCCGTAGGAAATCATAGTGAGCCGTCGTCGCGTCGTCGTCACCGGGCTCGGCCTCGTGTCTCCGGTCGGAAACACGGTTGCCGAAGGTTGGGCCAACCTGGTTGCGGGCCAGTCCGGCATCGCCACCATCACCAAGTTCGATCACTCCGCGCTTGCCGTGCACTTCGCCGGTGAAGTGAAGGGTTTCAAGGCCGAGGACTACATCCCAGCCAAGGAAGCCCGCCACATGGATACCTTTATCCATTTCGGCATCGCGGCAGGCACGCAGGCCTTGAAGGACAGCGGCCTGGAAGTGACCGAGGCCAACGCCGACCGCATCGGCGTGCTGGTCGGCTCGGGCATCGGCGGCCTGCCGATGATCGAGGACACCCATGCGGAACTGACCAACCGCGGCCCGCGTCGTATCTCGCCGTTCTTCGTGCCCGGCTCGATCATCAACATGATCTCGGGCCACCTGTCGATCATCCACGGTGTCAAGGGCCCGAACCTGGCCGCGGTAACCGCCTGCACGACCGGCCTGCACAGCATCGGCCTGGCCGCACGCCTGATTCAGGCCGGCGATGCCGATGCCATGCTGGCGGGTGGCGCCGAATCCACGGTTTCGCCGCTGGGTATCGGGGGCTTTGCCGCGGCACGCGCGCTGTCGACCCGCAACGAGGATCCGGCTGCTGCCTCGCGCCCCTGGGACAAGGGCCGCGACGGTTTCGTGCTGGGTGAGGGCGCCGGCGTGATGATGCTCGAAGAGTACGAGTCGGCCAAGGCGCGCGGCGCGCGCATCTACGCCGAGCTGGTGGGCTTCGGCATGAGCGGCGACGCCTTCCACATGACGGCGCCGAACACCGACGGTCCGCGCCGCTGCATGGTCAATGCGCTGAAGGACGCTGGTATCAATGCCGACGCGGTGCAATACCTGAACGCGCATGGCACGTCGACGCCGCTGGGCGACAAGAACGAAGCCGATGCCATCAAGCTGGCCTTCGGCGAGCACGCCTACAAGATGGCGGTCAACTCGACCAAGTCGATGACCGGCCACCTGCTCGGTGGTGCGGGTGGGCTGGAGTCGGTCTTCACCGTGCTGGCGCTGCACCACCAGGTGTCGCCGCCGACTATCAACCTCGTCGACCAGGATCCCGAGTGCGACCTGGATTTCGTGGCCAATACGGCGCGCGATATGAAGATCGATGTGGCGGTGAAGAACAACTTCGGCTTTGGCGGCACCAACGGCACGCTTGTCTTCCGCCGCGCCTGAAGCCGGCACCCGCCGGCCCGCCTCCGTCTTGCGCGGAGGCGGTGCAAGCTGGCCACGCGGTGCGTTCTGCGCCGCGCTTGCGGCCGAACTGGTCGCGCTGTTCCTGCTTGCCGCTGCCTGTCTCGCCGCCGTGGCCTCCGGCGACCGGCCGCGGCAGGTCGCGCTTGGCGCGTTGCTGGCCGCCGTACCGGTCGTGTGGTTCTACGGCTGGTGGCAGGTGCGGTACGCCGGCGCCTGCCGCTGTGCCGGCCTGGCCGGCACGGCAGGATCTCCTGCCGTCATGCTGGTCCTTCCGGACGGACGGGACGCCGTCGCGGGCATTGCTTCCAACTGGGATCTCGGCGGCGCGGCGCTGCTGCTGGCGCTGCGTCCAGGCGGGGTGTCCATGCCACGGTGGCTGATCCTTCACCGCGGCAATACGCCGGGGCCCGCGCTGCGGGCGATCCGGAGGGCGGTCCGCGCGGGCCGTCGATGACGGCTGTGCCGCCGCTGGTGGCTCTCTATGCATAGCCAAGACGTGTGCGCCACCGAATCGTAGGTAAAATACAACGTTTGTCGTGACGACGAAACCAAGAGATACACTGCAGGTGAACCATTCGTGAGCGAACGCGAAGCCGATCAGCTCCTAGTTGAACGCGTCCAGCAGGGCGACAAGCGGGCCTTTGAGTTGCTGGTGACCAAGTATCACCGCAAGATCATCCGCCTGATTTCGCGCCTGGTCCGGGACCCCGCTGAAGTGGAGGATGTGGCGCAGGATGCCTTTATCAAGGCATACCGTGCCTTGCCCCAGTTCCGGGGCGAGTCGGCCTTCTACACGTGGTTGTACCGGATCGCCGTCAACACGGCCAAGAACTATCTGGCCACCCAGGGCCGCCGGCCGGAAGCGTCAACGGACATTGATGCCGAGGAGGCTGAAACTTTTGCGGACGGCGAGCAACTAAGGGATATCAATACGCCGGAGTCGATGCTCCACACGCGCCAGGTTGCCGAGACGGTGAACCGGGCGATGGAAGCACTGCCGGAAGAGTTGCGCACAGCCATCACACTGCGCGAGATCGAAGGCCTCAGTTATGAGGAGATCGCGGAGGCGATGGGCTGCCCGATCGGTACGGTGCGCTCGCGCATCTTCCGGGCGCGCGAGGCGATCGCCGAGAAGCTGCGTCCGCTACTTGGAACGGCAGAAGGCAAGCGGTGGTAGAAGCGTTGTAAAGAAATGTCGTGCGGCCAGCGTTGCAGTCAATTCCTGCATCGATAAGCGACAAGCAGTCACGGGATTATCGGTGTTCAATGGAATGTCTTGGGGTGGGAAATGGGTCAGGCTCATAAGCAGTCGGTTCATGTAATGGATGCGGCGGAGCAGGTTTCCGCGCTGATGGATGGCGAGCTGGCACCGCACGAGGCCAGCGCCGCGCTGGAATTCGCGCGCAGCGGCCAAGGCCTGGCCGACTGGTCGACCTTCCAGATGATCGGCGACGTGCTGCGTTCGGAAGACCTCGCGCATATCGATTCGACCAATGCCTTCCTGGCCCGCTTCTCGGCGCGGCTGGACAGCGAGCCGCACGTCCTCGTGCCGGCGGTCGCCCAGGCAGGTCAGGCGCGCCAGCGCCTGCTGCTGCGTCCGTCGTGGGTGCGCCGCGTGGTACCGGGTACCGCCATTGCCGCGGCCGTCGCCGCGGTCAGCTGGGTGGTCGTGCCGCAGATGCGCGGTGCGGGCGACGTGGGTGCGCCGGATGCGGTGGTGGCCCGGGCCGACCAGCCTGCGGCCAAGGCCGGCGGGGTCGTCACCGTGGCGGCCGACAGCGGGCAGATGATCCGGGATCCGCGCCTTGACGAATACCTGCGCGCTCATCGCGTGTCCGTGGCGACCGATGCGGTCGTGCCCACCATGCGCGCGGTTGCCAACAGCGCCAACTTCATTCAGGACAATTCGCAGGAATAATGCCGGACATGCATAAGGGATGGTCGCCCGCCTATGTAGCGGGCGCACACAGAATAAGGGCCCTGCGCAGGTCCTTTTTTCTGGCCTTCTGTCTGACTGCGGCTGCGGCGAGCGCCCAGCCGGCGGACACCGCGCTGGCGCGCCGCGACGCGACGGCCTGGCTGAACAAGATTCACCGCGCGGCGCAGCGTGAGAACTACAACGGCACCCTGATCTACCAGCGCGGCAGCGTCATGCATGCCTCGCGCATCCAGCATTACAGCGACGCGGCGCAGAACGAATACGAGCGTCTCGAAACGCTCGACGGCAAGCCGCGCGAAGTCCTGCGCGAGAACGATGTCGTGCACAGCCTGATTCCGGAGGCCAAGCTGGTGGTAGTGGAGAAGCAGCAGGCCAAGGACCGCTTCCCGGCCCTGCTCGCCACCAACAAGACCGACGTGCTCGATCTCTACGACATGCGCAAGCTGCCGGACGAGCGCCTTGCCGGTCTTGAGTGCGCGGTCTTCGCCTTGCAACCGCACGACGGCGCCCGCTATGCGGTCCGCCTGTGGGCCGAGAAGAATTCGGGCCTGCTGGTGCGTGCACAGACCCTGGACGAGAACGGCAAGGTGCTCGAGCAGGTCGCCTTCTCGCAGGTCCAGATCGGCGTGCCATCGGAGAAGCAGCGCATCCTGTCGGCGATCCGCGGATCCAGCGGCTGGAACCACTACGAGGTCACCTACCAGCCGGCCAATATCGCCGACGAAGGCTGGTCGATCAATGTGCCGGTCAAAGGCTTCCAGAAGATCCGCGAAGTGCGTCGGCCGCTCGGTGAACTGCGTGGCCAGCAGGGCGATGGCCGCAATCAGACCTTCGAGGTGCAGCAGGTCGTGTACAGCGATGGCCTGACCGGCCTGTCGGTATTCATCGAGCCGGTTTCGGAGCAGCGCGCCAGGCGCGAGGGCGTGGCTTCGCTGGGCGCTACCCAGGTGGTGGTCCGCCGCATCGCTGACTTCTGGATCACGGTGGTCGGCGAAGTACCTGCCGCGACGGTGAAGCAGTTCGCGGCAGCAGTCGAGTACCATTCGCCCAAGGTGACGCACTGAGCCAGGTGCCATCCCGAGCCGGGCGCCGCCGCGGGCGGCGCCGGTTGCTTGCGATCGCCGCACGGCGTTCTCACAGTTGTCTCAAATAGACAGACCTTGCCAGCTACAAGCTGAGTTCCCGGGAGTTGTCGATGATTTCCAAATCGCCTGCCATGGCTCGCACCCTGGTGATGGCTGCCATCCTCGCCATCGTGCCGATGGTGTCCGAACTGGGCCATGCCCAGGCCGCGGCCCCCAGCTACGGTGTGCCCGACTTCACCGACCTGGTGGAGAAGACCAGCCCGGCCGTGGTCAATATCCGCACCACCGAGCGGGTCCGCCAGGGCGGCAGCCAGGATGACGACATGGCGGAGTTCTTCCGCCGCTTCTTCGGCGTGCCGATGCCCGGTGCGCCCGCGCCGCGTCGCGGCCAGCCTCCGCAGGGCCAGGGTCAAGGCCAGGGTCAAGGCCAGGGCGAGGAGATGAACCGCGGCGTCGGTTCGGGTTTCATCATCAGCCAGGACGGCTACGTGATGACCAACACCCATGTGGTTGCCGACGCCGACACCATCTACGTGACGCTGCCCGACAAGCGTGAATTCAAGGCCAAGCTGATCGGTTCGGACAAGCGTACCGATGTGGCACTGATCAAGATCGAAGCGACCGGCCTGCCCAAGCTGCCGCTGGGCGATTCCGACAAGGTCCGCGCCGGCGAATGGGTGCTGGCGATCGGCTCGCCGTTCGGCCTCGACAACAGCGTGACGGCCGGCATCGTGTCCGCCAAGGGGCGCGACACCGGCGACTACCTGCCGTTCATCCAGACTGACGTGGCGGTCAACCCGGGCAATTCGGGCGGTCCGCTGATCAACCTGCGCGGCGAGGTGATCGGCATCAACTCGCAGATCTACAGTCGCAGTGGCGGCTACATGGGTATTTCCTTCGCCATCCCGATCGACGAAGCGATGCGCGTGGTCGAGCAGCTCAAGGCCACCGGCAAGGTGACGCGCGGACGCATCGCGGTGGCGATCGGTGAGGTTACCAAGGAAGTCGCCGATTCGCTGGGCCTGGGACGGGCGCGCGGCGCCCTGGTGGGCAGCGTGGAGCCGGGCGGCCCTGCCGAGCGCGCCGGCGTGGAGCCGGGCGACATCATCCTGAAGTTCAACGGCAGGGATATCGAGCGCGCCTCGGACCTGCCGCGCATGGTGGGCGACACCAAACCGGGCAGCCGGGTGCCGATGCAGGTCTGGCGCAAGGGCGCCACGCGCGAGCTCACCATCACCGTGGTCGAGCTGGAACAGGACAACAAGCCCAAGGCGCGCGCGAGCAGCAGCCCGCGCGATGACGGCGGGACTGCGGCGAAGCCGAACGCGCTGGGCCTGATCGTCAATGACCTGAACGAAGCACGGCTCAAGGAGTTGAAGATCAAGTCGGGTGTGGAGGTGGATACGGTCGACGGTCCGGCCTTGCGTGCGGGCATCCGCCCGGGCGACATCATCCTGCGCCTCGGCGATACCGATGTCACCAGCGCCAGGCAATTCAACGACATGGTGCGCGCGCTCGACAAGAACCGACTGGCGGCGCTGTTCGTGCGCCGTGGCGATGCCACCCAGGTGCTGACCCTGCGCCCGGGTAGCAACGCTTCGCGTTGAGCGGCGCCATGCGGCGATGACGGCGCTCACGCTGTATGGCAGGCACCGCTGCCGTCTGTGTGACGACATGAAGGCAGCGCTGGCGCCGCTGCGCCGTGAATTCGACTTCACGCTGCACGAAGTCGATGTCGAGGCGGATCCCATGCTCGAGTCGCGCATAGGGGAGCGGGTTCCGCTGCTGGTGGGCGGGGCGCCGGGCGCCGGCGGCGAGGCACTTTGTCGCTACTTTCTCGATGCCGTTGCGGTACGGGTGTGGCTTGCCGCACATTGTCGCGACCTGCCGCACTAGCCCGCCTGTGGCAGGGCGCCGGCGCGGCCCCATGTCACGATGCGGGAAGCCCCCGAAATCCGGTAAAATCGCGTTTTGGCGTCGACATCCGCGGATGGCGCGCGCCACCGAATATCAGCGACCGGGAGCGGACGCGCCCGGGCGGGCGCCAATTCCGGGTCGTTCCCTAGCTTTGTCGCCCGGCCCTTCGCGCCGGCGCTTTCCCTGTATATAGATGGACCATATCCGCAATTTCTCGATCATCGCCCACATCGACCACGGGAAATCGACCCTGGCCGACCGCATCATCCAGCTCTGCGGCGGCCTGTCAGACCGCGAGATGGAGGCGCAGGTGCTCGATTCGATGGATATCGAGAAGGAGCGCGGCATCACCATCAAGGCCCAGACCGCGGCGCTGAGCTACAAGGCGCGTGATGGCAAGGTCTACAACCTGAACCTGATCGACACCCCGGGGCACGTCGACTTCAGCTATGAAGTCAGCCGCTCGCTGTCGGCCTGCGAGGGAGCGCTGCTGGTGGTCGACGCTTCGCAGGGCGTGGAGGCGCAGACCGTCGCCAACTGCTACACGGCGATCGAGCTGGGCGTCGAAGTGGTGCCGGTGCTGAACAAGATCGACCTGCCGCAGGCCGATCCGGAAAACGCGATCCAGGAGATCGAGGACGTCATCGGCATCGACGCGCATGACGCCACGCCGTGCTCGGCCAAGACCGGCCAGGGCGTGGCGGACGTGATCGAGGCGCTGATCGCCAAGGTGCCGCCGCCCAAGGGCGATCCGGACGCGCCGCTGCAGGCGCTGATCATCGATTCCTGGTTCGACAACTACGTCGGCGTGGTGATGCTGGTGCGCGTGGTCAACGGCACGCTGCGCACCAAGGACAAGGTGCTGCTGATGGCCACGGGCGCCCAGCACCTGGTCGAGCAGGTCGGCGTGTTCTCGCCTAAGTCGATCCAGCGCGACGCGCTTTCGGCCGGCCAGGTCGGCTTCGTCATCGCCGGCATCAAGGAACTGAAGGCGGCCAAGGTGGGCGACACCATCACCAGCGTGGCACGCAAGGCCGAGTCGCCGCTGCCTGGCTTCAAGGAGGTCAAGCCGCAGGTGTTCGCCGGCCTCTATCCGGTGGAGGCCAACCAGTACGAGGCGCTGCGCGAATCGCTGGAGAAACTGCGCCTGAACGACGCCTCGCTGCAGTTCGAGCCCGAGGTGTCGCAAGCGCTGGGCTTCGGCTTCCGCTGCGGCTTCCTCGGCCTGCTGCACATGGAGATCGTGCAGGAGCGGCTCGAGCGCGAGTTCGACATGGACCTGATCACCACCGCGCCGACGGTGGTCTACCAGGTACAGCTGCGCGACGGTACCATGGTCACGGTGGAGAACCCGGCCAAGATGCCGGACCCGGCCAAGATCGAGGCGATCCTCGAGCCGATCGTCACCGTCAACCTGTATATGCCGCAGGACTATGTCGGCTCGGTGATCACGCTGTGCACGCAGAAGCGCGGCACGCAGATCAATATGAGCTACCACGGCAAGCAGGTGCAGCTCACCTACGAGATCCCCATGGCGGAGATCGTCATGGACTTCTTCGACCGGCTCAAGTCGGTGTCGCGCGGCTATGCCTCGATGGACTACGAGTTCAAGGAATACCGGCCGTCCGACGTGGTCAAGGTGGACATCCTGATCAACAGCGACAAGGTGGATGCCCTCTCGGTGATCGTGCACCGCTCGAACTCGCAGTACCGCGGGCGCGAGGTGGCGGCCAAGATGCGCGAGATCATTCCGCGCCAGATGTACGACGTGGCGATCCAGGCGGCCATCGGCTCGAACATCATCGCCCGCGAGAACGTCAAGGCGCTGCGCAAGAACGTGCTGGCGAAGTGCTATGGCGGCGATATCTCGCGCAAGAAGAAGCTGCTGGAAAAGCAGAAGGCCGGCAAGAAGCGCATGAAGCAGGTCGGCACCGTCGAGATCCCGCAGGAGGCCTTCCTCGCCATCCTGAAGGTCGAAGAGAAATAAGGGAAGCGGCAAGAGAAGGGGGGCACCGGTGCGCGCGGCATGCAGGCGGCGCAGCAGCCGGGCTTAACCAATAATCGTCAACAAGCAAGCCGTCATGAACTTTGCACTGATTCTTTTTGTGCTGGTGGTGGTCACGGGCATCGCGTGGGTCGCCGACAAGCTCGTCTTCGAAAAGCAGCGGCGCCTGGCCGCGCAGTCGGCGCTGGCCGAGTTCGATGCGCGCCAGGCAGAGCTGCAGCGCTACGGCCAGTCCGACCTGGACCATTCGCGCAGCCGCCTGGCCGAGGAGAAGCTGCGCCAGCCCTGGTGGCTGGAGTATTCGGCCAGCTTCTTCCCGGTCATCCTGGCGGTATTCGTCCTGCGCTCCTTCGTGGTCGAGCCGTTCAAGATCCCTTCCGGCTCGATGATCCCCACCTTGCTGATCGGCGATTTCATCCTGGTCAACAAGTATGATTACGGTATCCGGCTGCCGGTGATCAACAAGAAGGTCCTCGATATCGGCGAACCGCAGCGCGGCGACGTGATGGTGTTCCGCTACCCGAAGGACGAGTCCCTCGACTACATCAAGCGTGTGATCGGCGTGCCCGGCGACGTGGTCAGCTACCAGGACAAGCGCCTTACCATCAACGGCAAGCCGGCGGAGTACGCGCCGCTGCCCGACTACCTGGACGAGGAGCGCCTGGCTTATTCGAAGCATTTCCGCGAGAAGCTGCCCGCGGGGCCCGACCACGGAATCCTCAACGACCCGGACCGGCCGGCTTATGTCTCGGGGGCGGACCCGGATTTTCCCTTCCACGAGAACTGCACTTACAATCAGCAGGGGCTGACCTGCAAGGTGCCGCCGGGTCACTATTTCGTCATGGGCGACAATCGCGACAACAGCCTGGATTCCCGTTACTGGGGCTTCGTGCCGGACCGGAACATCGTCGGCAAGGCCTTCCTGATCTGGATGAACCTTGGCAATTTCGGCCGCATCGGTTCCTTCAAGTAGGCCGGGGCAGCCGTGTGGAGCCAGCGTATCACCTCACCATAACAAGCTAGGATAGGCGCAGAATGGGTCAGACGGGGCGGAGCGGAGCAGTCGGTGGAGGGCGGCTCCGGCCGACCCGGATGCGAGGATTCTCGCTGGGAACCCTGCTGGTGGTGGTCCTGGTGGCGGTGGGCGTGGTGATTCCGGTGATCAAGACGATCCCGAGCCTGCTGGAGTACTTCTCGGTCAAGCGTGCGGTAGCCTATGCCCGCCAGCAGGCTTCCGGCAAGCAGGAGGTGGCGGGCTATTTTGACAAGCAGGCCCAGATCGACCGCATCACGGCCCTGCGCGGCGACGACCTGGACATCCAGGAAAGCGAGGGCGGAGGCATAGGGGCGGTCAGTTTCTCCTACCGCAGCGAGGTCCCGATCTATGGCCCGCTCAGTTTTTTGATTACCTATTCGGGAACGCAGTACTGACATGAACCTCGACGCCTTGCAGCAACGACTCGGCTACCGATTCAGCAAGCCCGAATTGCTGCAACAGGCGCTGACGCACCGCAGCCACAGCGCCCAGCACAACGAGCGCCTGGAGTTTCTCGGCGACTCGGTGCTGAACTGCGCCGTGGCCGACATGCTCTACGGCATGTTCGGCAAGCTCGACGAAGGCGACCTGTCGCGCGTGCGCGCCAACCTCGTCAAGCAGCAGGCGCTGTACGAGATCGCGCAGATGCTGCAGCTTTCCGACGTGCTGCGCCTGGGGGAGGGCGAACTGAAGAGCGGCGGTTTCCGCCGTCCCTCGATCCTGGCCGATGCGCTGGAGGCTATCGTCGGCGCAGTTTTCCTCGATGCCGGTTTCGACGCCGCGCGGGCCCTGATCCGCAAGTTGTACATCCCCATCCTGGAACAGGTCGATCCGCGCACGCTGGGCAAGGACGCCAAGACCCTGCTGCAGGAGTACCTGCAAGGCCACAAGATCGCCCTGCCGCAATACAGCGTGATCGCCACGCATGGTGCGGCGCACAATCAACAGTTTGAAGTCGAATGCACGGTGCCTAAACTGGAGGTGCGTGTGTTCGGCACGGGCGCGTCGCGCCGCGCGGCGGAGCAGGCGGCGGCCAAGCTGGCCCTCGAAGAGGTCCAGAAGCTGGTGCCCCAGCTGCTCAAGCGCAGCCGCGCCGAGCGTACCGGCAAGACCCGCAAGCAGCCGGCGCCGCCCGATCCTCAGTTGTCTCTCAGGTTGAAGGAATGACCGAATCCCAAGCGCCGCGGCAGGATGCCGCGGACACCCCTCCCGCCGGCTTCCGCTGCGGTACCGTGGCCATCGTCGGCCGCCCCAACGTTGGCAAGTCCACGCTGATGAACGCGCTGGTCGGCCAGAAGATCAGCATCACCTCGCGCAAGGCGCAGACCACCCGCCATCGCATCGTCGGCATCCAGACCAGCGAGGACGCGCAGTACGTCTTCGTCGACACGCCCGGTTTCCAGACACGGCATGCCAGCGCGCTCAACCGCTCGCTGAACCGCGCCGTCACGTCGACGCTGTCGACGGTCGACCTGGTCCTGTTCGTGGTCGAGGCCGGGCAGTATGGCCCGGACGACGAGAAGGTGCTGGCGCTGCTGCCGAAAAACGTGCCGGTGCTGCTCATCGTCAACAAGCTCGACCGCATCGGTGCCGAGCGCGCGGCGGTGGTCATGCCCTTCCTGGAAAAGATGGGGCAGGTCTTCCCCTTCCGCGAAGTGGTGCCGATGTCGGCCAAGACGCGCGACCATATCCAGCGCCTGTTCGCCATCATCCGGCCTTATCTGCCCGAGGGCGAGCCGATGTACGGCGCCGATGCGCTCACTGACCGCAGCGAGCGCTTCCTTGCCTCGGAGATCATCCGCGAGAAGGTCTTCCGCTGGACCGGCGACGAGCTGCCCTATACCAGCACCGTCATCATCGACAAGTTCGAGACGGAA
Organism: Cupriavidus malaysiensis; assembly: GCF_001854325.1. Lineage (NCBI taxonomy): Bacteria > Pseudomonadati > Pseudomonadota > Betaproteobacteria > Burkholderiales > Burkholderiaceae > Cupriavidus > Cupriavidus malaysiensis. The sequence goes on along the minus strand of NZ_CP017754.1, from coordinate 3,438,351 downwards.
GGGCGCCTGCGCCGCGTCTTCGCCACCATCCTGGTCGAGCGCGACGCGCACAAGGCCATGATCATCGGCAACAAGGGCAGCAAGCTCAAGCAGATCTCCACCGAGGCCCGCCTCGACATGGAAAAGCTGTTCGATGGCAAGGTCTACCTGGAGCTGTGGATCAAGGTCAAGGGCGGCTGGGCCGACAACGAGGCCGGGCTGCGCGCCTACGGCTACGAATGAGCGGGTGACCGGGTGAGCAAGATGCCCGAGCTGGCGGGCGGCGGGCAGGGCCCGCGCGGCGGCCGCCGCGGCGATCCGGTGGCCGAGGATGCGGCGGAGGTCCTGGGCGTCCAGGACGTGCGCGGCGCGAGCGTCGCCGAGCAGCGCGCGATGATGGACCGCGCCCTGCGCATCATGCCGGCGCGCAGCGAGGTGCGCGTCAACAACCAGCCGGGCTTCGTGCTGCATTCGTGGCCCTACCGCGAGACCAGCCTGATCCTCGACGTGTTCACGCGGGACCATGGCCGCATGGCCCTGGTGGCCAAGGGCGCCAAGCGCGCGCATTCCGCACTGCGTCCTGTGCTGCAGCATTTCCAGCCGATCGCGCTGTCCTGGAGCGGAAGGGGCGAGGTCAAGACCCTGACCAAGGCGGAGTGGGTGGGCGGCATGCTGCCGCTTGCCGCCGACGCGCTGCTGTCCGGCTTCTACCTGAACGAACTGCTGCTGCGCTTCTGCCCGCGCGAAGATGGCCACGCGGCGCTGTTCCGCCACTACATGGCCACCTTGACGCGGCTCGGCCACGGTGAGCCCGCTGGCCTGGTTTTGCGCAGCTTCGAGCGCACGTTGCTGCAGGAAACCGGCTTTGCCGTGGCCTTCGACCGTTGTACCAGCACCGGCGAGCGGGTGCGGCCCGAGGTGGACTATGTCTACCATCCGGAGCGAGGCGTGCGGCCGGCGCACGCGAGCGATCCGTCGTCATGGCCGGTGATCGGCGGCCAGTCCCTGCTCGACATGGCCCAGGATGACTATGGCAGGGCGCAGACGGCGGCGCAGAGCCGCGCGCTGATGCGTTTCCTGCTGCACTATTACCTGCAGGGCGAACCGCTCAGGACGCGCCAGATCCTGATCGACCTGCACTATCTCTGAGACCTTACCAAAAGACTCGCATGATCTTCCACGCCCATCCCGGTGTCATCGATCTCGGCGTCAACATCGACCACGTCGCCACGCTGCGCAATGCGCGCGGCACGGTCTATCCGGATCCGATCCAGGCCGCGCTGCAGGCCGAGGAGGCCGGCGCCGACCTGATCACGCTGCACCTGCGCGAGGACCGCCGCCATATCCGCGATGCCGATGTGCGCGCGCTGCGTCCGCAGTTGGCCACCCGCATGAATCTCGAATGCGCGATCACCCCGGAGATGCTCGACATCGCCTGCGAGATCCGTCCCCAGGATGTCTGCCTGGTGCCGGAGCGCCGCGAGGAAGTCACCACCGAGGGCGGGCTCGATGTGGCGGGCCGCTTCGAGCAGGTCAAGGCCGCCTGCCGCCAGCTTGCCGGCGCGGGCATCCGCGTCTCGCTGTTCATCGACGCACAGGCGGAGCAGATCGAAGCCGCCGCCGCCTGCGGCGCGCCGGTGATCGAGCTGCACACCGGCCGCTATGCCGATGCGCACACGCCAGATGAACAGGCGATCGAGTTCCGTCGCGTTGCCGATGGCGTCGAGACCGGCCTGCGCCACGGCCTGGTGGTCAACGCCGGCCATGGCCTGCACTACACCAATGTGCAGCCGATCGCGGCGCTGCCGGGCATCACCGAACTGAACATCGGCCACGCCATCGTCGCGCATGCTGTCTTCGCCGGCTGGCAGAACGCGGTGCGCGAGATGAAGGCGATCATGGTCGCGGCGCGCCTCGGCACGCGCTATCCGGGGCCGGGCGGGAGCGCGCCGGCGTGATCTACGGACTGGGTACCGACATCATCCAGATCGAGCGCGTGCGTGGCGTGATGGCGCGCACCGGCGGACGCTTCGCACAGAAGGTCCTGGGCCCGCGCGAACTGGAGAAGTACCATGCCCGCCTGGCCCGCTCCGAGAAGCGGGGGCTGGCCTTCCTGGCCACCCGTTTTGCCGCCAAGGAGGCCTTTTCCAAGGCCATCGGGCTGGGCATGCGCTGGCCCATGACCTGGCGCGCGATGGAGCTGCTGAACCTGCCCTCGGGCGAGCCCGTCGCCCAGTGCAGCGGCGAACTGGCCGAATGGATGCGCGCGCGCGGCCTGGCGGTGCGCGTCAGCGTCAGCGATGAACAAGACTATGCGGTCGCCTTCGCGATCGCCGAGCGCGTGGCGGCCGGCGCCGCGCGTGCTACCGAACCGGAACAAGATACTCCATGACTCAACTGATCTCCGGCAAGCGGCCGGGCCCCGTGGTGCTCGACATCGTCGGCAAGCAACTCGACGCCGAGGATGCGCGCCGCATCGCGCATCCGTTGACCGGTGGCGTGATCCTGTTCGCGCGCAATTTCGAGTCGCGCGCGCAGTTGCTGGCCCTGACGCGCGCCATCCGCGCGGTGCGCGACGACGTGCTGATCTGCATCGACCACGAAGGCGGGCGGGTGCAGCGCTGCAAGACCGATGGCTTCACGCACCTGCCGGCGATGTCCCGCCTCGGCGAGTTGTGGGATCGCGATGTGCTGGCCGCGACCAAGGCGGCGGTCGACTGCGGCTATGTGCTGGCCAGCGAATTGCGGGCCTGCGACATCGACCTGAGCTTCACGCCGGTGCTCGACCTCGACTATGGCCGCAGCGCGGTGATCGGCGACCGCGCCTTCCACGCCGATCCGCGCGTGGTCACCATGCTGGCCAACCACCTGGCCCACGGCCTGCTTCTGGCCGGCATGGCCAACTGCGGCAAGCACTTCCCGGGGCACGGCTATGTTGCTGCGGATTCCCACGTGGCGGTGCCGATCGACGAGCGCCCGCTCGAAGAGATCCTGGCGCAGGACGCACGGCCCTACGACTGGATGGGGCTGTCGCTGGCCTCGGTGATGCCGGCCCATGTGATCTACCCGCAGGTGGACGCGCAGCCGGCGGGCTTCTCGCGCATCTGGCTGCAGGACATCTTGCGCAGCCAGCTCGGTTTCGAGGGGGTGATCTTCAGCGATGACCTGAGCATGGAAGGAGCCAGCGTGGCCGGCAGCGTGACCGAGGCGGCCCGCGCGGCGCTCGGCGCCGGCTGCGATATGGTGCTGATCTGCAACCATCCGGAGCGTGCCGACCAGCTGCTCGACGAGCTGGATGTGACCATCGGCAAGGCATCGCAGCGACGCATCCGCAAGCTGTTTGCGCGCCGCAGGCCGCTCGACTGGAACAAGCTGCACCGCCAGCCGCAGTACCGCGCAGCGCTGCGCCAGCTCAAGGCGCTGGACCTGGTCGCCTGAGTTGCGTTGCGTCCGGCTCGCCCGGTGGCCGGGCGGCCGCCGGGTGAGCCGGACGAGGCAAGCGGCCGAGCGTAAGAAAAAAGAAAAAGGGCAGCCGAGGCTGCCCTTTCTTCGTCCCGCCGCGCACGCCGGGGCGCGCACGGTGCATCGCCTTAGTTGGCGCGGCTGCGGTATTCGCCGGTACGGGTGTCGATTTCGATCTTGTCGCCGATGTTGCAGAACAGCGGCACTTGCAGTTCGAAGCCGGTGTTGATCTTGGCGCTCTTCAGCACCTTGCCCGACGAGGTGTCGCCCTTGACGGCGGGTTCGGTGTAGACGATCTCGCGCACCAGGCTGGTCGGCAGTTCGACCGAGATGGCCTTCTCGTTGTAGAACACCACTTCCACGGCCATGCTGTCCTCGAGGTAGTTCAGCGCGTCGCCCATGCTGTCCTTCTCGACTTCGAACTGGTTGTAGTCGGCGTCCATGAACACATACATCGGGTCGGCGAAGTACGAGTAGGTGCATTCGCGGCGCTCGAGCACCACCACTTCGAACTTGTCGTCGGCCTTGAACACCGACTCGCCCGGAGCTTCGGTGAGCAGGTTCTTGTATTTCATCTTGACGACGGCGGCGTTACGGCCCGACTTGTTGTACTCGGCCTTCTGGACCACCATCGGAGCGCCGTTCATCATGAACACGTTGCCGACGCGGAGTTCTTGTGCGATTTTCATCTGAACTGATTTCCTGAAAAAGAAAGTCCCGGAATGCGGGATGGCGATGATGTGCGCTGGCGCGTTGCAGACCCGCAAGATCCACTGCAATCCCGCCGCCGCTGTGCGTCGAGCCGACGCTCCAGGTGCTCCCGCCGAGACATCCGTCCGCTTGGCGGCCGCGCTTTTGGCGGATCGTCGGGCGGGACAGGCACTGCGCGAAGGCTACCCCGGTTTTCCGGGCCGGTCGCCATCAAATCAACCCGTTATTCTACCTGATTCTCGCAAAAAGCCACCAGATTGGCGGCCAGGTCGCCGAGGTGGCGCAGGCGCCGCTGCCAGTTCCCGGCTGCCGCCTGCAGGGCCGGCAGGCGGGCGGCCAGCGCGGGCCAGTCGACCTCGCCGCCGAAGCCGTTCCAGGCGTGCCAGAAGGCGGTCTGCACCGCGCTGGCGGCGGGGTCGGCATGGCGCCCGGCCAGTTCGAGGTAGGCGTCCAGCTTGGCCCGGTGCGCGTCGTCGGCCTGGGGGTAGATCTGCCAGACCAGCGGGCGGGAGGCCCAGTGCGCGCGTACGAAGGAGTCCTCGCCGCGTACGAAGTTCAGGTCGCAGGCCCACAGCAGTTCATCGTAGTGCTCCTGGCGCACGAAGGGCACGAAGTGCACGCTGAGGGCGCCCGCCGTGAAATGCCGGCCCACCTGCGCCTGGGTGTCCAGGCAGGCTGCGACCTGGTCGGCGGCGAGGCCCAGCGGGACCAGGCACTGCACCCGGCGGGGGCCGTCGCGCCATTGTTGCAGCAAGGCCGGCAGGGACGCGTTGGCGTAGGCGAACAGGCTCACCTTGAGCGCCTCGGCGAGCGGCTGCGCGTCCAGGCGGTGCCACAGCGCCGCCTGGGCGGCGGCGCTGCCGAGGAAGGCCTCGCGCTCGGCGCCGAGCGCTGTTTCTCGCAGCAGGCCGCCGGTACCCGGCTCGAAGCCGGGGAAAAAGAAATGCTTGGTCAGCGGCAGGCGCGGATGCGGCGACGGCATGGCGTGGTAGTCGCGCACCCAAGGCTCGGCGCTCAGGTACTCCAGGTTGATCCAGGCGGGATGCGGCACGCGCGTTGCCATGCGCGCCAGGAACGGCTCGGGCAGGGTGCAGGCGAAGGCCTCGATCACGACATCGTGCGGCACGGCCTCGCAGAACACCGTGGTGGCGGCGGGCTCGTCGCGCGGCCAGGGGCGGATCTCGACGCCGGCGATGCGTTGTTGCGGCGCCGTCGGATCCAGCCCGGGCGCGAGGCGCGCGAAGGCGTTCAGGTCGTCGACCCAGAGCCGCACCGTGTGGCCGTGCTCCTGCGCCAGCTGGCGCGCCAGCCGCCAGCAGACGCCGATATCGCCGAAGTTGTCGATCACGGTGCAGAAGATGTCCCAGGAACGGATGGGCATGACAGGGGTCTTTGGGGGATCGGTAGGGGAGGCCGGATACGGCGGGCCGGCATGGCCGGGGATTGCTCTACACTTGCGATTTTAGAGCGTGTCCCGGCCGCGCCGTGCGCCGGGACCCGTGCCGTGTCTCCAGATCCGCCCATGTCAGAGCAGGAATCCGCATCCTCCGCCACGCCGCCGGCATTCGATCCCAAGGCTGTCATCGCGCAATTGCCCGGCCTGCCCGGCGTCTACCGCTATCTCGACAGCGACGGCCGCGTGCTCTACGTCGGCAAGGCGCGCGACCTGAAGAAGCGCGTCTCCAGCTACTTCAACAAGACGCAGCTGTCGCCGCGCATCGCGATGATGGTGGCCAAGATCGCGCAGATCGAAACCACCGTGGTCCGCACCGAGGCCGAGGCGCTGCTGCTCGAGAACAACCTGATCAAGGCGCTGGCGCCGCGCTACAACATCCTGTTCCGCGACGACAAGTCCTATCCCTACCTGAAGCTCAGCGGGCACCGCTTCCCGCGCATGGCCTACTACCGGGGCGCGACCGACCGCAGGCACCAGTACTTCGGCCCCTTCCCCAGCGCGCATGCGGTGCGCGAGAGCATGCAGATCCTGCAGCGCGTGTTCCAGCTGCGCACCTGCGAGGACACCGTCTTCAACAACCGCACGCGGCCCTGCCTGCTGCACCAGATCCATCGCTGCACCGGTCCTTGCGTGGGAGCGATCGGTGAGGCCGACTATGCGCGCGACGTGCAGAATGCCGCCGGCTTCCTGCAGGGGCGCCAGACCGAGGTGCTGGAGGGGCTGCAGTCCAAGATGGAGCGGTATGCCGAGCAGCTCGAATTCGAGCAGGCCGCCGTCGTGCGCGACCAGATCGCGGCGCTGTCGACCGTGCTGAGCCGCCAGGCGGTCGAAGAGGTGGGGCTGGCGCGCGACATCGACATTCTGGCGGTCGCAGTCGAGGGCGGGCGTGCCTGTGTCAATCTCGCCATGGTGCGGGGCGGGCGCCACCTGGGCGATCGGGCCTATTTCCCGGCCCATGCCGAGGAGGCGGCGATGATCGTCGGCGACGAGGCGCTCGAGGCCATGCCGGTGGAGGCCGCCGCCGAAGCGCCGGCAGGGGAGGCAGGCGAGAGGGCGCCGGGCAGCGCCGCGCCAGCAGAGGAGGCCGCCGGCAGCGCTGTCGAACGCATTGCCGGTGGCGTGATGGCTGCCTTCATGGCGCAGCACTATCTGGACCAGCCCCCGCCGCCCATCCTGGTGGTCAGCCACCTGCCGGCCGATCGCGCGCTGGCGGAAGCGCTGGCCATGCAGGCCGGCCGCAAGGTCTCGCTGGTGCGCCAGCCGCAGGGCCAGCGCCGCACCTGGCTCGAGATGGCGCAGCAGGGAGCGGCGCTGGCGCTCGCGCGGCGCCTGGCCGAGCAGGGCAGCCAGCAGGCTCGCACGCGCGCCCTGGCCGAGACCATCGGGCTGGAGCCCGACGACCTGGCCGAACTGCGCGTCGAGTGCTTCGATATCAGCCACACGGCAGGCGAGGCGACGCAGGCGTCCTGTGTGGTGTTCCACCACCACGAAATGCAGAACAGCGAATACCGGCGCTACAACATCCAGGGCATCACCCCCGGCGATGACTATGCCGCCATGCGCCAGGCGCTCACGCGGCGCTACCAGAAGCTGGTCGAGCAGGAAGAGGGGGCCGGCGCGGGCGAGCCGGTACAACTGCCGCAAATCGTGCTCATCGACGGTGGCAAGGGCCAGGTCGAGGTGGCGCGGCAGGTGTTCGAAGAACTCGGCCTCGATATCGGCATGCTGGTCGGCGTGGCGAAAGGCGAGGGCCGCAAGGTCGGGTTGGAAACGCTGGTCTTTGCCGATGGCCGCGCCGCACTGGAACTGGGGCCGGGCAGCGCCGCGCTGATGCTGGTGGCGCAGATCCGCGACGAGGCTCACCGGTTCGCCATCACCGGCATGCGCGCGCGCCGTGCCAAGGCGCGTACCACCTCCCGGCTGGAGGAAATCGAAGGCGTCGGCGCGCGCCGGCGCCAGAAGCTGCTGACCCGCTTCGGCGGGCTGCGCGGCGTGGTGGCCGCCAGCGTCGACGAGCTGGCCAGCGTCGAGGGCATTTCGCGCGCGTTGGCCGAGGAGATCTATCGCCAGCTGCACTGAGAGAACACCGGTGCCGGAGAGTACCTGCATCGCCCTGGACGGGGCCGCCATCCGGCCAGTCCGGCCGCGTGGAATGCCGGAATGGCCCCCCGAGGGGGGAAATCGGCGACAATCTCACGGTTGTCCACCGCTTCGACCGCTGTTTCCCGCGCCCCGACCCATGCCCCTGAACATCCCGATTCTGCTGACCTGGCTCCGCGTTGCCATGATCCCGCTCGTGGTGGGGGTCTTCTACCTGCCGGAGGCATGGGTGCCGATGCATGCCAAGAACCTGACGGCGGCAGTCTTCTTCATCATCGCCGCCGTCACCGACTGGCTCGACGGCTTCCTGGCGCGGCGCTGGAACCAGACTTCGTCCTTCGGCGCCTTCCTCGATCCGGTCGCCGACAAGCTGATGGTGACGGCGGCGCTGCTGTCGTTGCTGGCGCTGGGGCGGGTCACCGACCTGATCGCGCTGGTCATCATCGGTCGCGAGATCACGATCTCGGCCTTGCGCGAGTGGATGGCGCAGATCGGTGCCTCCAAGAGCGTGGCGGTCAACTTCCTGGGCAAGCTGAAGACGACCTTCCAGATGATCGCGATCCCGCTGCTGCTGTTCAACGGCCCGTTGTCCGGTGGCATCGACGCCAGCGTGCTCGGCACCTGGATGATCTACCTGGCGGCGGTGCTGACACTGTGGTCGATGGTGTACTACATGAAGCTGGCGTGGCCGCAGATCCGCGAGCGCAGCGCACTGGTCGGGGAGGCCCACACGCAAAAGTGAGGGCGAATGCAAAAAAAGCTTGACGTCCGGAATCGTCCTTTGCAATAATCTCGTTCTCGCTGCTGACGACGCAAACGAAACAGCGAGGTAAAGCGAAGCTGGTGCGAGAACGCTGCAGTAGGCAGCAGTTAGCGCGCGATTGGCAAAGCGAAGTAGTTGATGATATCCCTGCGGGAGTAGCTCAGTTGGTAGAGCGCAACCTTGCCAAGGTTGAGGTCGCGAGTTCGAGACTCGTCTCCCGCTCCAGGTTTCGGCGAGTACGCCAGACGATCGACAAGTTCGATGCTGTGGCGGGCAAGCCTAGTGGTTTGAGTAGTAGTACGCGGGAGTAGCTCAGTTGGTAGAGCGCAACCTTGCCAAGGTTGAGGTCGCGAGTTCGAGACTCGTCTCCCGCTCCAATCCCAAAGGGAAGCCCGGCTTCCCTTTTGTTTTGGCTTGTGGCCGCGTCGCCCCGTTGGGTGGCTGATTGCGGATACAATCCAGAAAATGTCGCCTGGCGGGGTGGCAGAGTGGTTATGCAGCGGCCTGCAAAGCCGTGTACGCCGGTTCGATTCCGACCTCCGCCTCCAGATCAGCGAAAGCCCCGAAGCATCTGCTTCGGGGCTTTTTGCTTTGGTGCCGCCCGCTCGCGCCGCGCGCTGCGAGTGCGGGCGGCGCGCAGCGGTACGAACCGGGGGCCTATCGCCATAGCGGTCCAGGTGGCATATCCGGCCCTTGTTCTTGCCATGGCCTGCACGGGGATCGTGTTACATTATGCGCAGCCGTCGGCACCTTCGCGCCGGGTCCCCCAGCCCAGTCTGAGCGGAACCGCCAATGCCATGCCGGTCGCGGGCAGCGATCCGTTCGTACCCGTGCGCCATTGACGGCTTTCCCGTTTTCCGCCTTTTCCGAGCAGCAGTACGGCACGCCAGCGCGGGCTCCCGCGCAGCATGCCCGGTGTCAGTGGACAGCGCTGGCCAGGAGTTCGGCGCCGGCGGAGGCTTGTCCAATCTGCCCCCCTGCGGCCTCCGAAAAAGGAATCGACAACGCATGCATCACGCCTCCCCGCTCATCAGTACCATCGTCGGCGGCATCGTGCTGGCTTTCCTGCTCGGTGCGCTGGCGGCGCGGCTGCGCCTGCCGCCGCTGATCGGCTACCTGTGCGCGGGCATCGTGGTGGGGCCGCACACGCCCGGATATACGGCCGACCAGACGCTGGCGCCGGAGCTGGCGGAGCTGGGTGTGATCCTGCTGATGTTCGGGGTCGGCCTGCATTTCTCGATCAAGGACCTGCTGGCCGTGCGGGCTATCGCGATTCCCGGCGCGGTGGCGCAGATCGGCATTGCCACGCTGCTTGGCATGGGTGTGTCCTGGGCCCTGGGCTGGAGCTGGGGGCAAGGGCTGGTGTTCGGCCTGGCCCTGTCGGTGGCCAGTACCGTGGTGCTGCTCAAGGCTTTGCAGGATCGTGACCTGATCGACTCGCCGCAAGGCCGGATCGCCGTGGGCTGGCTGGTCGTCGAGGATCTGGCGATGGTCTTGACGCTGGTGCTACTGCCCGCGCTGGCAGGCCTGCTGGCCCCGGGCGCGCAGGCGGACGGGGCGGCCTCGCCCGGCGCCGGCGATATCTTGGTGGCAGTGCTGGTGACGCTGGGCAAGGTGGCCGCCTTCGTCGCCGTGATGCTTCTGATCGGGCGGCGCTTCATCCCCTGGATGCTGGAACGCATCGTCTGGAGCGGCAGCCGTGAACTGTTCCGCCTCGGCGTCCTGGCCACGGCGCTGGGCGTGGCCTTCGGTGCCTTCTACCTGTTCGGCGTCTCGTTCGCGCTGGGGGCCTTCTTCGCCGGTATGGTGCTGGCGGAGTCCGAGTTCAGCCATCGGGCGGCCGAGGAGTCGCTGCCGCTGCGGGATGCCTTCGCGGTGCTGTTCTTCGTCTCGGTCGGCATGCTGTTCGATCCTGCCGTGCTGGTCGCCGACCCTTGGGGCGTGCTGGCCACGCTGTTCATCATCCTGGTGGTCAAGTCCCTGGCAGCACTGGGCATCGTGCGTGTCTTCGGCTACGACACCCGCACCGGCCTGACCATTGCCGCCAGCCTCGCGCAGATCGGCGAGTTCTCCTTCATCCTCGCCAGCCTGGGCGTGTACCTGAAGATCCTGCCGGAGCGCGCGCAGGCACTGATCGTGGCCGGCGCGCTGCTGTCGATCATGCTCAATCCGCTGCTCTTCCACCTGCTCGACCGCTATACGGCCCGGCAGGCGCGCACCTTCGCGGAAGCCGACCTGTCCTGAGTCAGGCGCCTGCGCTGGCGCCGCGGTGCAGGTACTCGGTGAAGGCCAGCAGGCCCTGGGTCGGATACTTGTGCTCGTGCACCACCAGTTGCAACGGCCGGACCAGGGGCGGCATGCCGGCGCGCAAAGCCACCAGCTGGCCGCGCTCCAGTTCCTCCGCCACCACGTGCAGCGACAGGCAGCTGATGCCGAAGCCGCTCATCACTGTGCGCTTGATGGCTTCAGCGTTGCCCAGTTCCAGCGCGAAGCGCAGTTCGCCGAGCACCGGCACCAGGCGCTGCTCGATCACCTCGCGCGTACCCGAGCCGGGCTCGCGCACGATCCAGTCGGCCTCGCGCAGGGCCTGGCGGCTGACCGGCCGCTGCGCCAGCGGGTGCGTGGTGCCGACCACCACCACCATCTCATCGTCGCACCAGTGTGTGCTGCGCAGGTCGCGCTCGTGGCAGGTGCCTTCGATCAGGCCGAGGTCGGCTTCGAACTGCAGCAGCGCCTGCAGGACCTCGCGCGTATTGCCGATGCGCATATCGAGCGCGCACGGTCCCGGCTGGCTGTCGCGGAAGCCGCGCAGCAGGGCCGGCAGGATATAGCTGCCGATGGTGTTGCTGGCGGCCAGGCGCAACTGCACGCCCGACTGCAGGGGAAAGCGCTCGAGCTCGTACGCCTGGTCCAGCAGCGACAACGCGCGCGGGAAGAATAGCCGTCCGGTCTCGTTGATGCTGAGGCGGCGTGCGACGCGATCGAACAGGGGGCCGCCGAGCGCCCGCTCCAGCTCGGCCAGCGCGGCGCTGACGGCGGATTGCGAGAGCGCCAGCGCTTCGCTGGCGGCCACCGTGCTGCCATGCTGGGCAACGGCGACGAACACGGAAAGCTGGCGCAGGGTCAGGCGCAGGGGGCGGTGTTCCATATCGTTAATTCAGATTGATCATAACGATATTACCTGTTTCACAGATTGATTGGGGCCCGCTACGCTCGGGACATCGACCATCCATGAAGCGGGAGTCCTCCATGTCCACCAGCCTGACCGCCTCGCGTGCCGACAATGCATCGCCGGCCTGGCGCACGCGAGTGCTGACTTTGCTGCCCCTGGGCGGCATCGCATGGCTGGCCATGGTGCTGGCCGACCACCCCGCCATCTCGCGCTACGGCCTGAGCGCGCTGACCCTTGCCATGTGTGCCGGCATGGTGGCTGCCAACACCATGCCGCGTGACTGGCTGGCGCCGCTGGCGCCGGGCATGCAGTTGGCGCGCCATCATATGCTGCGTATCGGTGTGGCCTTGTACGGGCTGCGCCTGACGTTCGGCGCGATCGCCGCGCTGGGCGTCTCCGGAGTGGTCGTACCCTTGCTCATGCTGGTTGCCACCCTGCTGGTCGGTACCTGGCTGGGCGCCTCGCTGTTCGGGCTGAGCCGGCGCGAGGCCCTGCTGGTCAGCGCCGGCAGCGCGATCTGCGGCGCCGCCGCGGCCATCGCCGTGTCGTCGGTGCTGCGCAGCGACGACAAGCAGACCGCCGTGGCCGTGGCGACCGTGGTGTTGTTCGGCACGGCCGGCATGCTGCTCTACCCCTATCTCTTCACCCTGGCCACGCAGCAATGGCACTGGCCGGTGACGGAGCGCCTGTTCGGCATTTTCACCGGCGCCACCCTGCATGAAGTGGCGCAAGTGATCGCGGCGGGCAAGATGGTCAGCGACGCCACCGCGGACGCCGCGGTGGTAGCGAAGATGGTGCGCGTGCTGGCGCTTGGCCCGCTGCTGCTGGGCATGGCCCTGTGGCAGCGTAGTGCTTCGCGCGGATCGGGGAAGCAGGTGGCAGCGGGAGAGGGGCGGGGCACCCTGGTGTCGCTGCGGAAGTCAGTGCCCTGGTTCGCGGTGGGCTTCGTGGTGGTCATGGCCGTGCATTCGGCAGGCTGGGTGCCGCAGGCGTGGATGGCCGGACTGACGGCTCTGGACAACTGGCTGCTGGCCTGCGCCATGCTGGCCATCGGCCTGCATACGCGCCTTGGCGACCTGCTGCGCGCGGGGCGGCGGCCGCTGGCGCTGGCCGGCCTGCTGTTCGTGTTCCTGATGGCGGCCGGCGCTGCATTGTGCGCCGTCATGGCGTAAAGCCACGGGAGGATGGGCGGGAGTTGCTGGTGCGGCCGACGGGACTCGAACCCGTAAGCCTGTGAAGGCGGCAGATTTTAAGTCTGCTGAGTCTACCAATTTCTCCACGGCCGCCCGGCAAGCCCGGTATTGTGGTGGTTCGGGCGGTTGGATGCAAGCGCGCCGCCATGTTCCCGGTTACGACTGGTAACAATGTCGTCCCGACGGTTGCACCTGGATTTTCCTGGGGTTTTACAATGACCGTATAAATCCCGTCACAACCAGAGGCACGAACATGAAGCGTTGGATGCTTGCAGGTCTTGGCGTCGCGGCAGCGCTCGCATCAGGCGCGGCCATGGCGCACGTCAGCGTTGGCGTGGCGATTGGCGTGCCCGGCGTGGTCGTCGGGGCTCCCGCCTACTATCCGCCTCCGCCGGTCTACTATGCGCCGCCTCCGCCGGTGGTGGTCGCGCCCGCGCCGGTGTACTACGGTGCGCCGCCCGTGATCGTGCGCCCGGCACCGGTGTATTACGGTCCGGGCTACTACTACGGTGGTCCGCGCTTCTACGGCCCGCCGGGCCGGTGGCACGGTCGCGGACACTGGCGTCATTGAGCGGGGCAGGGCATGGTGCGACAAGCGCCGATGCCGTGCCGGCAGTGTCAACAGGGGCTCCGTCAGGAGCCCCTGGTCATTGGTCGCCGGGATTCCGATGCTTTGTCTCGGGGCGATGACGACGTCGAAAGTGGTGCAAGGTTCCCTTCTTTTTTCCCTATTTTGGTGAGGGTCAAAAAAACTGAAGTGACTGATCAAAGCGGACATCACTTTGGCCTAGGGTTTTCCCCTACACTATTGCTGTGACACCGTCATGACAGGCGCGACACGAAGGCGCCCGGCAAGGATGGTGATGGCTCGCATCAAATACAAGGATGACCGCGACATGAAGATCAAGACCAGCCTGGTGGCGCTTGCCGCCCTTACCGCCCTGTCGGCCCTTTCCGTTTCGGCGCAAGCCGCCCCGCGCAAGGTCGACCCCTATCTCGATGGCGCCAAGATCGGCAAGGCCGATCCGTACACCGACGGCGCGAAGCTGGGCAAGGTGGATCCGTACACGGACGGCGCCAAGCTGGGCAAGGTAGACCCGTACACCGACGGTGCGAAGGTCGGCGACCGCCGCGACCCGTTCTCGGAAGGCGTCTGATGCCGGTGGGTGCCGGCTTCCCCCGGCCGGCCCCGCGCAGCAGGAAAACAGACTGAAAAGGACCCGCAAATGTTGCGGGTCTTTTGCTTTTTAGGCGTGCTTTCGCCCATGGCAGCGGCCCGGCGCCAGCAGCTATACTGCCGGCTCCTGTTTCGCAATGATTTTCGAGGAGAGTGGTATGCAGCAGAAAACCGTGCTGACGGCTGATGACGTGAAGAAGGTGCTTGCCGCGGCAGAAGCCGAGGCGAAGGCCAATCACTGGGCCGTCGCGATCGTCGTGGTCGACGATGGCGGCCATCCTCTTGCCATGGTGCGCCTGGACGGCGCTGCCCCGATCTCGGCCTATATCGCCACCGAGAAGGCCCGCACTTCCTCGCTGGGTCGCCGCGAGTCCAAGATCTACGAGGACATGATCAACAACGGCCGCCACTCCTTCACGACGGCCCCGGTGCTGCAAGGCATGCTGGAAGGCGGCGTGCCCATCGTGGTCAACGACCAGGTGGTCGGTGCGGTCGGTGTCTCGGGAGTCAAGTCGGCCGAAGATGCCCAGATCGCCCGCGCTGGCATCGCCGCGCTGGGAGTCTGAGCGGGGGGGCCGGCATGCGCCGGTCCTGCATGCCAAGACGCTCGCGAGGCGGGCCGCGGCAACGAAAAACGGGGCGCCATGGCGCCCCGTTTTCCTTTTGTTGCGCCATCGCCGGTCCACCTTGCGGTGGCGCGTGCCGCGGTTCTTTCCCCGTTTGCTTATTTGGTCAGGATCAGCTTGCCGTAGCGCGTGATGCGCAAGGTGTAGACCTCGCCGTTGTGCAGGATCGGCAGCGTGCTGGCGCCCCGCATCAAGGTGTCGAGATGCACCGGTTCACCCGTGGCGGGTGCCGCGGGCCGGCTGTCCCGGACCAGAGCCTCGAGACGGGCGGGCAGCGCCGCCACTGCGCATTTCACGGTTTCGATTGCCGCAGCCGCCGGCGTTTCCCGGCGCGGCTGCGCGGGGTTCACTTCAACGCGGCGCAAGGATAGACGCCGGCGGGTGACTTCGCGCGGTTGCGGCAGCGGCAGGGCAAAGGTGCTCATCATCGGACTCCGGTAGGTCTCGGTGCCGGCAATGCATGCCGGCTTGTGTATTGGTCAGGTACGACCATCTTAAATGCGAATGGTTATCAATACAATGGGGGTTCACCAAACTTTACAACTCGGCCGGCGGACCGTGGCGCATCTTCTGCAGGGCGGGGCGACGTACGCGCGGAGGGAGCAAATTCATCGGGCGGGCAGTCGCGGGGGAGTGAAAAGAAAAAAGGCATCCCGAAGGATGCCTTGCTCGATGCGGACGGCAGCACGCGGTGCCGCATGCCGCGTCAGTGCTTGGGTTCGGTGATGAAGCCGATCTTGCCGAGGCCGCCGTGCTGGGCCGCGGCCATGACCTGCGCCACGCGCTCGTAGCGTACGTCGCGGTCAGCGCGCAGGTGCAGTTCAGGCTGGGGTTCCTGCTTGGCAGCCTGTGCGATGTTGTTGTCCAGGGTGGCGTCATCCACTTCGGCCTGGTTCCAGTAGACCTTGCCGGCTGCATCGATCGACACGTTGATGTTCTGCGGCTTCTGGTCGTTGGGCTGGTTGGTCGCGCGCGGCAGATCGATCTTGACCGCGTGGTTGATCACGGGAATGGTGATGATGAAGATGATCAGCAATACCAGCATGACGTCGACCAGCGGCGTCATGTTGATCTCGCTCATCACCTCGTCGTCGTCACCTTCCAGGGTGCCGAATGCCATGATGACTTCCTTTGGCGTTGGGGTTGGTTCGGGAGCGGGGCGAGCCGGCTCAGTTCTTCACGGCCAGGCGCACCGAGCCGTCTTCGCCCGTGCGGCCCGTGCCGGGACGCACGCGGGCGCCGGTCACGAAGTAGGCGTGCAGGTCGTGGGCGAAGCGGTTGAGCTTCGAGATGACCGACTTGTTGCCGCGCGTCAGGGCGTTGTAGCCGAGCACCGCCGGGATCGCCACGGCCAGGCCGAAGGCCGTCATGATCAGCGCTTCGCCGACCGGGCCGGCTACCTTGTCGATGGTCGGCACGCCCGACGCGCCGATGCCGATCAGTGCATGGTAGATACCCCACACGGTGCCGAACAGGCCCACGAAAGGCGCGGTCGAGCCGACCGAGGCCAGCACGGCCAGGCCGGATTGCATGCGCGACACGGCGTCGTCGATGGCGCTCTTCAGCGAACGGGTCAGCCAGTCCGAGATATCCATCACGTCGTGCAGCTGCGGCTGGCTGGCGCGGTGGTGCTGGGCGGCTTCCTTGCCGGTGATGGCCAGCGTGCGGAAGGGATTGGCATCGCTGGCGCCCAGGGTCTCGAGTGCGTGGTCGAAGTCATCCGAGTGCCAGAAGCGCTTTTCCGCGCCCTGCGCCATCTTCTTCAGGCGGACCAGATCCCACGCCTTGGTGAGGATCACGATCCACGAAGACAGCGACATGATGAGCAGAATGATGGCGGTCGCACGCATGACGAAATCGCCTTGCGCCCAGAGGTGGGAGAGTCCGAGGTCCTGCATGTTGGTTCCTGGTAGGTCGGGATGGAATAAGTCGATTCCGGGGATCCGGGATCAGTTGAGTTCGAAGGCGATCGGCTGCTGCGCGGTCACCGCCACGGCACGGCCGTTGTCCATGTACGGCTTGCAGCGCATGCGCTTGACGGCGTCTTCCGCCGCCTGATCCAGGCGCGACGATCCGCTCGACGTGGACACGCTGGTCTTGACGACCTTGCCGCTCTCATCGGTGGTCAGGCGTACCACGGCGCGCCCGGTCTCGCCCATGCGGCGCGACTGCGACGGATAGACCGGCTGCGGCGGCGAGCACTGGATCTCGCCGATGCCGACCGCGCGCGGCGCGCTCGATACCGGGGCCGGCGGCTCGGCCGGTGCGGCTGGCGCAGGCGGTGCCGGTGGCGCGGGCGGCGCCTCGATCGCGTTGGGCGTCGGTGGCAGCGAGGCGACCGGTTCGACCTTGGGCTGCTGCGGCTGCGGCTGCGGTCTGGGCGTCGTCACCTTGACCTGCTTGGGCGGCTCGGGTTTGGACTGGGGTTTGGGTGGCGGCGGTGCCGGCGGCGCGGGCGGCTCCAGCGGGATGATGCGTGCCACGATCTCAGGCGAGATCACGGCTTCGGTGAACTTGCGCGCCAGACCGCTCTGGACCAGATACAGCAGTCCCGCGTGGAACAGCAGGACGGCAACCGTGATCTTGAAGAATCGTTGATCGAACATGGGATACGACAGGCGTCGCGACGGGTGGGCGCGAATGGTGCGATGGACGGCGGGCCTGGCTTACTTGCGATAGAAGAGAATTAGCGAAATGCCACAACCGACCAGCAAGCTGAGCAACAGTTCCATGGTAAACGCTCCTTCAACCGGGTTGCCGTGGGAGCGCCGCTCTCTGGCAGCGTGTCAGTTCGCGAGTATAAACGATAATGATTCTTATTTGTTGCCTTTTGCGGCACTCGGGCGCGGGCGGCAGGATGCAGCCCACTTTATACCGCTGTTCCAAGCGGTCTGCTCGGCCTGCGACAAAGCCACGCAGGCCGGCATCCGAGGGTAGGCGGCAATGTCGCGCCGGCGGCAAAGCGCGCTAGGATAGGAGAAACGGGCCACCCGCAGCGGCGCGCAGCGGCCCGAGCGAGGGGACGAGGCTATGGAATTCACCCGCAATGCCGATGAGGAGCGTTCGACCGTCCTGCGCGCCACGCCGGGGGCCGGCACCAGTTCCGCGCTCGACTGGATGTGCGCGCAGTTCGCGCTGCGCGTGGTCTGCGCGCTCGGTCCGCGCTTCAACCTGCGCAGCAACATCAACGACGTGCTGACGGTCAGCGCCCAGGAACTGGTCTGGCCCTATGGCGTGGTGCTGCGCGTGCAGCGTTTCCTGGCTGCCCGCTGTGCCGACATGCCGGCCTGGAAGGGCGCCGCCCGCCTGCCGGCCGAGGAGTTCCTGGAGCGCCACGGTCAGTGGAACAGTGCCTTCGACGAGAGCGCTCTGTTCTACTACCTGGACGAGTACGTCAAGTACCACGCCAAGGACATGTACGCGGTCTTCGAGGTGTCGGCCGCCGCCATCGCTGCCCGCCTGGAAGGCGAGCGGGTGCTGCTGGTGCGCAATATCGACATGCTCAGCCATGTGCTCGACCTGCCCGAGCACGAGCGCAAGCTGCTGCTCTATGCCGCGCTGGCGAAGTACAAGCGCGACCTGCGCGCGGTGATGGTCGACTGCAAGGTGGCGCACAGCCAGGAGGCGTTCCAGATCCTCGCCGGCCTGACCGGCGCCAGCCCCGCCGAGGTGGCCGCTTCGCTGCGGCCCGGCTCGCGCCTGGAGACGCTGAACCTGATCGAACAGCCGCTGCCGGAGAACAGCGTGACCGACCTGGGCGATCTGATGCGCCTGTCGGACCGGCTGCTGCACGTGCTGCTGGGAAACTACGCCGACGAGGCCGACATGATGGCGGTCTTCACGCGGCCGGCGGCGCCGCCGACGCTGGACTGCTCGGACTATCCGCACGTCGAGACCGACGCGCGCTACCTGTCCGCCCTGCTCGGCAACGCCACGCGCCAGCACGCCGCGGGGGTCAATATCCTGCTGTACGGGCCGCCCGGTACCGGCAAGACGGAATTCGCGCGGCTGATCGCGCGCGAGGCGGGCTGCGAGCTGTACGAGGTCGATTGCCTCGATCGCGACGGCAACAGCCTGTCGGGCAAGGACCGCTATCGTTCGCTGCAGGTCTCGCAGGCATTCCTGCGCGGGCGGCCGCGCACCGCGCTGCTGTTCGATGAGGTCGAGGACGTGTTCCCGGGCAGCGCGCGTGAGCTGATGAGCCTGCTCGGGCACGAGGACGCGCGCGGCTCGGTCAACGGCAAGGCCTGGGTCAACCAGACGCTGGAGGAGAACCCGGTGCCGGTGATCTGGATCTCGAACTCGATCCGGCAGATCGATCCGGCCTACCTGCGGCGTTTCCAGTTCCACCTGGAGCTGAAGGTGCCGCCGCCGATGGTGCGCGAGAACATCCTGCGCAAGCACTTGCAAGGCCTGCAGGTCAGCGAGGCCTTCATCGCCGCGCTGGCCGCGCGCAAGACGCTGACGCCGGCCCAGGTGCAGTCGGCGGCGCGCTTCGTCGAACTGGCGCGTCCCGGCGTGCAGGAGCCGGCGGAAGCCCTGATCCTGCGCCAGCTCGATCACGCCGATCGGGCCATGGGGCTGCGTCCGGAGGCCGAGGCGCGCCCGGTGGTGACGCATTACCGGCTCGACTACCTGAACCTGGAAACGCGCTATGCGGTCGACAAGATCATCCAGGCGCTGCAGGCGCGCCAGCGCGGCACCCTGTGCTTCTTCGGCCCGCCCGGGACCGGCAAGACCGCGCTGGCCGAACATATCGCCGCCGCCCTGGACCTGCCGCTGATGATCCGCCGCGCCTCCGACCTGATGAGCAAGTACGTGGGCGAGACGGAGCAGCAGATCGCGGCCATGTTCGCGCGCGCGGAGGAGGACGGCGCCGTGCTGCTGCTCGACGAGGCCGACAGCTTCATGCAGAGCCGGCAGAACGCGGTGCGCAACTACGAGGTGTCCGAGGTCAACGAAATGCTGCAAGGCATGGAGCGCTTCAACGGCATCTTCCTCTGCACCACCAATCTGTTCGATCGCATCGATGAGGCTGCGCTGCGGCGCTTTTCGTTCAAGATCCGCTTCCTGCCGCTGAAGCCGGCACAGCGTGTGGCCATGTTCACCGACGAGGCGCTGGGCGGCGACGCGGGTGCCTTGAGCGATAGCATGCGCCGCGAACTCGATGCGATGGACTGCCTGACCCCCGGTGACTTCGCAACTGTGAAGCGTCAGTGCGTGCTGCTGGGCGAAGCGCTGACACCTGAGGAGTTCCTGGCGCAGCTGCGCCAGGAGCATGCGGTCAAGCCCGAGGTCAGGCAGCGTCGCCCGCTCGGCTTCCTGCAGTAGGGCGGGGCCCGCCGCGTTCAGCGCAGGACATGTGCCGCCGCGTCCAGCGGCGGCGCCGGTTCGATGACGATCGTTTCCGCCTGCGCGTCGACGTGCAGCAGGGCGGCGACCATATCCTGCAGGTGGCTGGCTTCCTTGGTCGTTGCATAGCGCGTGAAGGGGGCCGCGCCGGGCGCGGCGGCGATGCCGTGCTCGGCCAGCCGGCGCGCGAGCTGACGCGCGACCGCGGCGCCGGTATCGATCAGCGCCATGCGTCCGCCGATCATCTCCACCAGCGTGTCCGTCAGGAAGGGGTAGTGGGTGCAGCCCAGTACCAGCGTGTCGGCGCCGGCGTCCAGCATGGGCTGCAGGAAGCCGGCCAGGCTGGCGCGCACCGCCGCGCTGCCGACGTCGCCGCGCTCGATTGCGTCCACCAGGCCGATGCCGGCGGTGCAGAGGAAGCGGCTCTCGCCGTCGAGCGAAGCCAGCAGGCGCGCGAACTTCGCGCCCTTGAGCGTATTGGCCGTGGCGAGCACGCCCACCACCTTGCTGCGGCTGGCGGCGGCGGCCGGCTTCAGGCCGGGCTCTACCCCGATGATGGGTAGCGGCAGCGTCTCGCGCAGCGTCTGCACGGCATGGACGGTGGCGGTATTGCAGGCGATCACCAGCGCCTTGCAGCCTTGGTCGGCCAGCCAGCGGCAGACCTGCAGCGTGCGCGCCTCGACGAAGCGCTCCGGCTTCTCGCCATAGGGGGCGTACTTCGAATCGGCGATATACAGCAGCGATTCGTGCGGCAGCAGCGCGCGGATCTCGCGCAGGACCGACAGGCCGCCGAGGCCGGAATCGAAGATGCCGATGGGAGCGTCGTTGGCGGGCTGGTTCACGGGAAAGGGCAGGGCAAGGGGCGGTTGGTGGCGAGGGCGCCCGGCCACACCGGAAGTGCGGGGCGAGCATGCACCGGGAAACAAAAAGCCGGGTCGGCAGACCCGGCTTTCAGGGACAGCAAGGCTGTCACGGCGTGCCTGGAATCAGGCGGCCGCGACGGGGATCTTGCCGATCCTGGCCTGCCATTCGGCGGGGCCGGTCTTGTGCACGGAGATGCCCGAGCTGTCGACCGCCACGGTGACCGGCATGTCCTTGACGTCGAACTCGTAGATGGCTTCCATGCCGAGGTCTTCGAAGGCCAGCACCTTGGCGCCGCGGATGGCCTTGGAGACCAGGTAGGCGGCACCGCCGACGGCCATCAGGTAGGCCGACTTGTGCTTCTGGATGGACTCGATCGCCACCGGGCCACGCTCGGCCTTGCCGATCATCGCGATCAGGCCGGTCTGCGACAGCATGGTCTCGGTGAACTTGTCCATGCGGGTGGCGGTGGTCGGGCCGGCCGGACCCACCACTTCGTCACGCACCGGATCGACCGGGCCGACGTAGTAGATCACACGGTTGGTGAAGTCGATGGGCAGCTTCTCGCCCTTGGCCAGCATGTCGGCGATACGCTTGTGTGCGGCATCGCGGCCGGTCAGCATCTTGCCGTTCAGCAGCAGGGTCTGGCCCGGCTTCCACGAGGCTACTTCTTCCGGCGTCAGCGCGTTCAGGTCGACGCGCTTGGAGGTCTCGGTGTTCGGCGCCCACTCGACCTTCGGCCATTGCGACAGGTCAGGCGCTTCCAGCTTGGCCGGGCCGCTGCCGTCCAGCGTGAAGTGCGCGTGGCGGGTGGCGGCGCAGTTCGGGATCATGGCCACCGGCAGGTTGGCGGCGTGGGTCGGGTAGTCCTTGATCTTCACGTCGAGCACGGTGGCCAGGCCGCCCAGGCCCTGCGCACCGATGCCCAGTGCGTTGACCTTCTCGTACAGTTCGATGCGCAGTTCCTCGGCGCGATTGGACGGGCCGCGCGCGATCAGGTCCTGGATGTCGATGGGCTCCATCAGGGCTTCCTTGGCCAGCAGCATCGCCTTTTCCGCGGTGCCGCCGATACCGATGCCGAGCATGCCCGGCGGGCACCAGCCGGCACCCATGGTCGGCACGGTCTTGAGCACCCAGTCGACGATCGAGTCGGACGGGTTCAGCATCACGAACTTGGATTTCGCCTCGGAGCCGCCGCCCTTGGCCGCGACGATCACGTCGACCGTGTCGCCCGGTACGACGGAGACGTTGATCACCGCCGGGGAGTTGTCCTTGGTATTGGTGCGCTTGCCTGCCGGATCGGCCAGCACGCTGGCGCGCAGCTTGTTGTCCGGGTCGTTGTAGGCGCGGCGCACGCCTTCGTTGACCATGTCTTCCAGGCTCATCGTGGCGTCATCCCAGCGCACGTTCATGCCGATCTTCAGGAACACGGTGACGATGCCGGTGTCCTGGCAGATGGGCCGCTTGCCTTCCGCGCACATGCGGCTGTTGGTCAGGATCTGGGCGATCGCGTCCTTCGCCGCCGGGCTCTGCTCCAGCTCATAGGCACGGCCCAGGCTGGTGATGTAGTCCATCGGGTGGTAGTAGCTGATGTACTGCAGGGAGTCGGCGACGCTCTGGATGAGGTCTTCTTGCTTGATGGCGGTCATGTTGTGGGAGGACATGCGGTGGGACGTAGCCCGCAATCATACACCGTGGCGGGTGTGGTTGCCTGCGTGCATACATCCGTCCACATTCGCCCAGCCGGGCTGGAGGTGATGCTTGCGGCTTGCCGGCGGTGACAATGAAGAAAGCAGCCGGGCAGGGCTGCGGTTGGTGAGCGCCTGCGGCTCAGGGCGCTCACGGCGCGCTATGCAGCCGCCGGTCTGCTGGCAGCGAGGGAATGGCGCGGAATGGCACAGCGCGGCATTCGGGAATCCCGCCCGAACGGCGCCGTTGCCGGGTAGCTGTGCTAGCCTAATGGAGAAGGCTGCACATTGACAGGCGAGCATGCGGGAGACGTCCCCCGGGTCCCTCACCGCGCCCCATGCTGCGATGCAGCAGGCGCCGGCGCCATCGCGATGCGGCGCGGCTGCCTGCGTGCAGCGTCAGGATTCAGTAAGCCACCAAGCGTAAGTTTGCAGCCACGCAGCCAAGCCAATCAGGAGACAACGACATGTCCGCCATCGAATCGGTGATGCAAGAGCATCGCGTCTTCAACCCCCCCGCATCGTTCGTCGAGCAGGCGGCCATCTCCGGCATGGAGGCCTACCAGGCCCTGTGCGACGAGGCCGAGCGCGACTACGAGGGCTTCTGGGCACGCCACGCACGCGAGCTGCTGCACTGGAACCAGCCCTTCACCAAGGTGCTCGACGAGAGCGACGCCCCCTTCTACAAGTGGTTCGAGGACGGCCAGCTCAACGCTTCCTACAACTGCCTGGAGCGCAATCTCGAGAACGGCAACGCCGACAAGATCGCCATCGTCTTCGAAGCTGACGACGGCACCGTGACCCGCGTCAGCTACCGCGAGCTGCATGCGCGCGTGTGCCGCTTTGCCAACGGCCTGAAATCGCTCGGCATCGCCAAGGGCGACCGTGTGGTGATCTACATGCCGATGTCGATCGAAGGCGTGGTCGCGATGCAGGCCTGCGCCCGCATCGGCGCCACCCACTCGGTGGTGTTCGGCGGCTTCTCGGCCAAATCGCTGCAGGAGCGCCTGGTCGATGTCGGCGCGGTGGCACTGATCACCGCCGACGAACAGATGCGCGGCGGCAAGGCGCTGCCGCTCAAGGCCATCGCCGACGAGGCGCTGGCGCTGGGCGGCTGCGAGGCCGTCAAGAACGTGATCGTCTACCGCCGCACCGGTGGCAAAGTCAGCTGGAGCGAAGGCCGTGACCGTTCGATGGAGGACGTATCCGCCGGACAGGCGGACACCTGCGAGGCGGTACCGGTCGACGCCGAACACCCGCTCTTCGTGCTCTACACCTCCGGCTCCACCGGCAAGCCCAAGGGGGTGCAGCACAGCACCGGCGGCTACCTGCTGTGGGCCTTGATGACGATGCGCTGGACCTTCGACGTCAAGCCGGATGACCTCTTCTGGTGCACGGCGGACATCGGCTGGATCACCGGCCACACTTATATCGCCTACGGCCCGCTGGCAGCCGGCGCGACCCAGCTGATGTTCGAGGGCGTGCCGACCTATCCGAACGCGGGCCGTTTCTGGGACATGATCCAGCGCCACAAGGTCAGCATCTTCTACACGGCGCCGACGGCGATCCGCTCGCTGATCAAGGCGGCCGACGCCGACGAGAAGATCCATCCGCGCCAGTACGACCTGTCCAGCCTGCGCCTGCTGGGCACGGTGGGCGAGCCGATCAATCCCGAGGCTTGGATGTGGTACTACCAGAACATCGGCGGCGAGCGCTGCCCGATCGTCGACACCTTCTGGCAGACCGAGACCGGCGGCCACGTGATCACGCCGCTGCCGGGCGCGACGCCGCTGGTGCCGGGTTCCTGCACGCTGCCGCTGCCGGGCATCATGGCGGCAGTGGTCGACGAGACCGGCAACGACGTGCCCAACGGGCATGGCGGCATCCTGGTGATCAAGCGTCCGTGGCCGTCGATGATCCGCACCATCTGGGGCGATCCGGAGCGCTTCAAGAAGAGCTACTTCCCCGAGGAGCTGGGCGGCCGCCTGTACCTGGCCGGCGACGGTTCGATCCGCGACAAGGACACCGGCTACTTCACCATCATGGGCCGCATCGACGATGTGCTGAACGTGTCCGGCCATCGCATGGGCACCATGGAGATCGAGTCGGCCCTGGTGGCCAACCCGCTGGTGGCGGAGGCGGCCGTGGTGGGCCGCCCCGACGACACCACCGGCGAAGCGATCTGCGCCTTCGTCGTGCTCAAGCGCGCGCGTCCGGATGGCGCCGAGGCCGAGCAGATCGCCGCCGAGCTGCGCAACTGGGTGGGCAAGGAGATCGGCCCGATCGCCAAGCCCAAGGACATCCGCTTCGGCGACAACCTGCCCAAGACCCGTTCCGGCAAGATCATGCGGCGCCTGCTGCGCTCTCTGGCCAAGGGCGAGGAAATCACGCAGGACACCTCGACGCTGGAGAACCCGCAGATCCTCGACCAGCTCAAGCAGGCACGCTGATCCGGGCGCAGCGGCATGACGGCCCGGCGCCCGCGCGGCGCCGGCCGCACGCCGGCCCGTCGCGCCCCGCTTCCGTGCCGCCACGTTCTATTCCATGCCCGACGACCAGTCGCGCTTCCGCCGCCGGCTGACGCTCTACTACAGCCTGTTCACGCTCGGGCTGTTGGGCTTCGTCGGCATGATGTCGCTGCTGGAACGGTCCAGCAGCGATGCCCTGTGGCTGGGCTATGTCTTCCTCTTCGTCACCATCGCGATCTATGCCTGCATCGGGCTGATCTGCCGCACCTCCGACCTGACCGAGTACTACGTGGCGGGCCGGCGCGTGCCGGGCGTCTTCAATGGCATGGCGATCGCCGCCGACTGGATGAGCGCGGCCTCCTTCATCGGCCTGGCCGGCATCGTCTTCGCCTCGGGCTATGAAGGGCTGGCCTATGTGATGGGCTGGACCGGCGGCTACTGCCTGGTCGCCTTCCTGTTGGCGCCTTACCTGCGCAAGTACGGCGGCTACACCATTCCCGACTTTCTCGCCGCCCGCTACGGCAACGGCCGCCCGGGCGGAAACTTCGCCGTGCGCGGCATCGCCGTGCTGGCCGCCTCGCTCTGCTCCTTCGTCTACCTGGTCGCGCAGATCCAGGGGGTCGGGCTGGTGGTGACGCGCTTCATCGGCGTCGAATTCGCCGTCGGCGTGTTCTTCGGGCTGGCCGGCATCCTGGTCTGCTCCTTCCTGGGCGGCATGCGGGCCGTCACCTGGACACAGGTGGCGCAGTACATCATGCTGATCGTGGCCTTCCTGGCGGCGGTGTCGATGATCGCCTGGAAGCATCACCACCAACTGCTGCCCCAGCTCGGCTACGGGCCGCTGCTGGCGCAGATCGACCGGGAGGAGCGCCGGCTCGACCAGGACCCGGCCGAACGCGCGGTGCGGAAGTTCTACGCAGACAAGGCGGCCGCCCTGCAGATCCGCATCGCCCGCCTGCCGCAGTCCTTCGAGGAAGAGCGCGATGCGCTGACGGCGCGGCTGGAGTCGCTGCGCGTGCGCAACGCGCCGCTGCGCGAGATCAAGGAACTGGAGCGCGAGCGGCTGGCCTATCCGCGCGATGCCGCCGAGGCGCACCAGCAGTGGACGCAGATGCGCGACGACGCGCTCGCGCGCAGCCTGCCCTCGAAGTCCTCCACCGAGCCGTTTCCCGCGGCGAGCGAGGGCGAGCGGGATGCCAAGCGCCTGAACTTCGTGCTGCTGGTGTTCTGCCTGATGGTGGGCACCGCCAGCCTGCCGCACATCCTGACCCGGCTGTACACCACGCCGTCGGTCAAGGAGACGCGCAATTCCGTCGCCTGGGCGGTGTTCTTCATCGCCTTGCTCTATGTCTCCGCGCCGGCGCTCGCGGCGCTGGTCAAGGTGGAGTTCCTGCAACACCTGGTGGGCACGCCCTATGCGGAACTGCCGCAGTGGGTGGTGCAATGGCGCAAGGTCGATCCGCCGGTGTTCACGCTGCGCGACGTCAATGGCGACGGCATCGTGCAGTGGGCGGAGATCCTGATCCAGCCCGACATGATCGTGCTGGCCGCGCCGGAGATCGCCGGGCTGCCCTATGTGATCTCCGGCCTGGTCGCGGCCGGCGCGCTGGCCGCCGCGCTGTCCACGGCCGATGGCCTGCTGCTGACCATCGCCAACGCCTTGTCTCACGACGTCTTCTATCACATGGTCGATCGTCAGGCGAGCCACCAGCGCCGGGTGACCACGGCCAAGGTACTGCTGCTGGGGGTGGCGCTGTTCGCTTCCTACGTGACCTCGCTGCGGCCGGGCAATATCCTGTTCCTGGTCGGTGCCGCCTTCTCGCTGGCCGCTTCCAGCTTCTTCCCGGTGCTGGTGCTGGGCATCTTCTGGCGCCGCACCACGGCGGCGGGCGCGGTGGCCGGCATGGCGGCGGGACTGGGGGTGGCCATCTACTACATCTTCGTCAACTATCCCTTCTTCACGCGCATGACCGGCATCTTCGGCGACCGCTGGTTCGGCGTCGACCCGATCGCATCCGGCGCCTTCGGCGTGCCGGCCGGCTTCATCGTGGCCATCGTCGTTAGCTTGCTGACACCGCGCAACGCGCCGGTGATCGACCGTCTGGTCGGCTACCTGCGCAAGGGCTGATTGCACGGGGCTTGCCCGTCTTTTTGCTTGTTCCCGCAGGAAGTACTGGATTCGAAAAATAACTCTGTTATAATCGCGGACTTCCCGGAGAGATGGATGAGTGGTTTAAGTCGCACGCCTGGAAAGCGTGTATAGGTTAATAGCCTATCGGGGGTTCGAATCCCCCTCTCTCCGCCACTGAATACGTAAGGCTTAGCGGGTGGTTGCACTAACCGCTGGGTCATAGCAAAGGGCTTGGGTCATGGAAACGTGACCCAAGCCCTTTTTGTTTGCCTGCAGCGGGGCCACCACCTCCGGTTTCCGCCGGTACACCCGCTTGGTCGTCGCCGTGCTCGCGTGAGACATCAGGGCTCGCGCGTGCTCAAGGTCTTCGGCGTCGTTCGCCGCCTTGGCGCGGATGTCGTGCTCGTTGAAGGGCACTGTGACGTCCGTCTCCGCTATCCCCCGCTCCATGAAGTTCCGCCCAAGCGATTCCCACCCGCCGGCGCGGCCGCTCTCCTCGTTGACGTAGCCCTGGCCGCATGGCTCCGCTGGATTTCATCGTTAGGCGACTGCTTTGGGGCGACGAGATCGACCAAAGCCCAGGACCGCAATGGGTCGATAAGCGACCTTGGGTTTCCCAGGAGCCGGCGAATCCTTTTTTGCTCGCTCAGGCCAGCTCGACCAGCAGGTCCATCTGCACCTCCAGCGCGGCGGCCAGCTTCTGCAGCACGTCGACGCTTCCATCGCGCTTCCGGTTTTCCATCTGGCTCAAGTAGGGCTTGCTGATGCCGGCGGCCGAGGCGAGCGCCTCCTGCGTGATGCCTCGGTGCTCGCGCCATGCCTTGATCGGATGGTCGCCCGCCAGTTCGGCCTTGAGTACAGCATGCGGAATGCGGGTGCCATCGTCTTCCGCCATCGCTTGCTTCAGCATAGCGGCATCGTCCAGATCCTCGATCAGGTCTTTGACCTTGTCCCAGATCTCGATGGGCACCACCGCATATTCGCGGTGGCCGTCGCGTTCGATGAATTGGATGTCGATCATTTGTATGCGCCTCCGCGCGGATTGATTGCCAGCACGACGATCACCAGTCGGCCGTCCTCGATTCGGTATAGCACGCGCCAATCGCCCACGCGCAGCCGGTATCCCTCGATGCCGGCCAGCTTCTTGGCGTCAGGGTTCGGCCCGTAGGGGGCCGCCGCCAGCGCTTCGATTTTCGCCATGATCGTGGCCGCCACGTTCCGGGCAAGGGCCGCGCCCTGCGGCCGGTGCTGATCTTTGCGCGCGAGGCCAGCTACTCGCCGCGTCTCAGATTCGAGCGGGTCGCGCGCGAGACTGGTGCTGTCGATCCGGGCCGGCGCGGCTGGCTGGCCGGGTTTGCCGCCGCGGCGGCCCTGGCTGCTCTGGGCCGGCGGGCGCAGGGGCTGCGCGCGCAACCCGGTGCCGCACGCATGCAGCCGGTGGGCGTCATCGGTGCCGGCCATATCGGTGGCACCATCGGCGGCTTGTGGGTGCAGGCCGGCCATCCAGTGCTGTTCTCGTCGCGTCATCCTGACGAATTGCGCCCGCTGGCGCAGGCAGGCTCCGTGGCACAGGCCATCGCCTTTGCGGACGTGGTCTTGCTGGCGGTGCCGTACAAGGCGCTGCCCGAGATCGCCCCGGGACTATGGGCGGGCCCTGTCGGGCAAGGTGGTGATAGATGCGACCAATGCCTTTCGCGAGCGCGACGGCAATGCTGGTGCGCTGGCGCTGCGTGACGGCATCGGCATCACGACCGCGCGATTCCTGCCCGGCGCCCGGGGTGGTACGCGCCTTCAATTTCATGGCGGCGGCTGCCTTCGCCAGCGAAAGCCACCATGCCGGCGAGCCGGTGGCGGTGCCGATCGCAGGCGATGACCCGCAGGCGCTGCGCGTGGCCAAGCAACTCGTGCGCGATGCAGGTTTCGAGCCGGTCGTGGTGGGCGGCCGCGCCAGCGCCGACAGTTTCGCGCCAGGCGGTCCGCTGTTCCACCAGATAGGCTCGGCGCAGGCGATGCGGGAGCGTATCGCGCGGCTGCCGAACCCGGCTGGCGCGCGATAGTCGATAGTCCATTGTGTCATGCGAAAAGCACCGCCGATCGACAGCGCCTACGGCAGGAGGGCCGGATCAAACGCGCGGGCGCGGCGCCGCGTGCAGCACCATCGCCAGCAGGGGATGCCAGGCCAGCCACGGCGCCCACGCCGTCCAGGTTGCCCAGATCGTCCATGGGGCCAGCAACCAGCCTTCCACCGCGTGCGCGCCGGCCGGCACGGCTACGCCGCGCAGCCAGCGCTCCATCGCTCGCTCGTCGGCCTGGAGGGTGAGGCTCAGGCCCCACTGGGAGCCACCGTCCGGCAGCGAGCGGTGCAGCCACTCGATGTCGGTGGCGGGTAGCGTTGCCGAGACACGTGTTTCCCGTACGCGCCGGGGGCCGTCCTGCGTGCTCATTTCGGTTCGGCCACTACGCGCAGATAGGGTTTCAGGGTGCGGAAGCCTTGCGGGTACTTCTTCTTGGCGTCCTCATCGGAAACCGAGGTCGGGATGATCACGTCGTCGCCGGGCCGCCAGTTCACGGGCGTGGCCACGGTGTGGCGCGCGTTGAGCTGAAGGGCGTCGAGCAGGCGCAGCACTTCGTCGAAGTTGCGCCCCGCGCTCATCGGGTAGACCAGCATCGCCTTGACCTTCTTGTCCGGGCCGACGATGAAGACGGAACGTACCGTGGCGTTGTCCACTGCCGTGCGCGGTCCGCCGCCGCTGGCGTTGGGGTGGATCATGTCGTAGAGCTTGGCGACGGTCAGGTCGGCGTCGCCGATCAGCGGGTAGTTGACCGCGTGGCCCTGGGTCTGCTCGATGTCCTGCACCCAGCGCTGGTGATCGGATACCGGGTCGATGCTGAGGCCGATGATCTTGGTGCCGCGCTTGTCGAACTCCGGCTTGAGGCGCGCCATATAGCCCAGCTCGGTGGTGCAGACCGGCGTGAAGTCTTTCGGGTGGGAGAACAGGATCGCCCATTTGTCGCCGATCCAGTCATGGAAGCGGATTTGGCCTTCGGTGGTGTCTGCGGTGAAGTCGGGGGCTTCGTCGCCGATGCGGATCGACATGGTTGACCTCCATGAGCAAGGTGGCAGGTATGCGAAACGGACGGGTTGCCGGCGAGGGGCCGGCCAAGCCAGTATAGGCTGCTTGCGCAGCACCGATTCTTAGCCGGGAGTAGACTCATCGGGCAAGGGGCGCGGCCGCGTGCATGTGAGCGGCCGAGTCCGCGCGGTGCCGGCGGCGGGCACCGGTGCCGGTCCTGTCCGATGCGGCCCGTCCGTTGAGATTAGGGGGCGAGTGATGATCAAGCGTCAGATTCAGGATTTCCCGGTCGCGGAACGGGAGCAGATGGCGGAGATCTGCAAGCGCGTAGGTCTGGCGCCGGGCGATTTCGAGGTGACGGACGAGACGCGTGACGCAGGTGCCGGCAGCGATGCCAGCGTGGCCACGCGCAAGGTCTCGGTCAAGCGTGCCGGCACGGAGGCACAGAGCGTCTACGAGGACGATCCGCCCGGTACCTGGCTGGAGCAGTTCGAAAGCGACCTGGAGTGCGGCTTGTTCGGGCCGCTGTCTGCCTAGCCGCAGCGTGCGGCGTCGCTTGCGCCCGCATCCGCGCCAGGGTCGGCGAGCGGCCACTGGGCAGGCCATGCCGCCACCGCAGTGGCCGGAACCGCGCGCGAGAACAGGAAGCCTTGCCCGACCTGGCAACCGTGGGTGGCCAGAAAGCGGTGCTGGAAGGTGCTGCTGACACCCTCCGCCACCACGGTCAGGTCGAGGCTGCGTCCGATGCGGATCACGGCTTCCACCAGCGTGCGGGCTTCCGCGCTCGTTTCCAGCGAGACAAGGAAGGAGCGGTCCAGCTTGATCTCGTCCACCGGCAGGCGCATCAGCCGGCTCAGCGTCGAGAAGCCGGTGCCGAAGTCGTCGATCGAGAGCGGGACGCCGAGCCGCCGCAGGGCCGCGACGCTGGCACCGGTGCCGGCCGAATGCTCGAGGAATACGCTTTCCGTGATCTCGATGATCAGGTCCGCCGGCACCAGCCCGTGACGCGCCAGGGTCTGCTCGATGCGGCCGGGCAGCGCGGGATCGCGCAGGTCGATCGGCGACAGGTTGACTGAGATGCGCGGTACGCCGACGCCGGCCGCGCGCCACTGCGCCAGCTGTGCGCAGGCGGCCTCGATCGCCCACTTGCCCAGCGCGGTGATCAGGCCCTCCTCCTCGGCCAGCGGGATGAAGCGGGAGGGCGTGATCTCTCCCCGTTGCGGGTGGAACCAGCGCGCCAGTGCCTCGACGGCGCACAGCCGGCCGTCGGCCAGCCGTATCTGCGGCTGGTAGTACTGCTGCAGCGTGCCGTTTGCCAGCGCGGCGCGCAGCTCGGTGGCCAGCTCACGATGCTCGGCCAGGCGCCGCGCCACCGCCACATCGTAGATGCCGATCTGGTGGCCGCCACCCTTCTTGGCCTGGTACATGGCCAGGTCTGCCTGCTTGAGCAGGGTCGGGCCGTCGCAACCGCTGCCGCTGAGCGCGCTGGCGCCGATGCTGGCCGAGGCGGGCAGGGCTTGCCCGCCGCCGGCGGGGGGCGCAGCCAGGGCAGCCAGCAGCGCCTCGGCCAGCGCCTTGGCGCGGGCCAGGTCATGGTCCGGCAGGACCACGCCGAATTCGTCGCCGCCCAGGCGGCCGATCGTGCCGGCCTGGCCGACCACGCCGGCCAGGCGCGCCGCCACGTTGCCGAGCACCCGGTCGCCCATGGCATGCCCGTCGGCTTCGTTGACCCGCTTGAAGTCGTCGATATCGATGAACAGCACGGCCAGCGCCTGCCCCGTGGCTCGTGCCGACGCCACCGCATCGTCGAGGCGTGCCAGCAGCAACTGGCGGTTGGGCAGTCCGGTCAGCGGATCGTAGTAGGCCAGGCGCTCGATGCGTTCGCGCGCGGCGTCGCGTTCGAGCGCCAGCGCGCACAGGTAGGTGCCCACGTCGACCAGGCTGCGGTGCAGCGCGTCGGGACCCCGGCATTCGTGGAAATACAGCGCGAACACGCCGGCGACCTGACCGTCGTAGGTCTTGATCGGCGTCGACCAGCAGGCCTTCAGGCCGTGCGGCAGGACCAGGTCCCGGTAGGCGGCCCACAAGGGGTCGCTGGCGATGTCGGTGACCAGCACCGGCTTGCCGAAGTGGGCGGCAGTGCCGCAGGAGCCCACCGTCGGCCCGATCTCCAGTCCGTCGATCCGGCTCACGCATGCCGCGGGCAGTCCGGGGGCTGCCAGGGTGCGCAGCCTGCCGTCGGCGATGCGGACCACGCTGACCAGAACCCCAGGGGACACCGCTTCGATCTGCCGGCACAGGCTGTCCATCATCTCTGCGCTGGACACGTCCTTGGCCAAGGCCTCCAGTGCCTTGCGCTGGATGGTGTCACGCAATTTGGTGTCGCTGATGTCCGTCAGCGTGCAGATGGCGCCCGTGATCGCGCCGTCGGCCTGCCGCAGCGGGTTGATTGCCGTGGCGAACCAGCGGGGCCGGCCATGGCGGTCGGCGAGCAGGGCTTCGCGGTGCAGCATCGTGCCCTGCCTGAGTTCGTCCAGCATCTGCGCCAGATGCGCTTCGCTGGTGCGGGCGGGGCGCATCAGGTCCAGCGCGCGGCGCCCGACCGCCTGGTGGCGCTGCAGTCCGAAGACACTGGTGAAGGCGCGGTTGACGTGGCTGACATAGCCGTCCAGGTCGAGGAACAGGACAGGGTTGCCGGCGTGATCGAGATAGGCCGAGGAAAGGGCGGACGCGCGGCCACCGTCGTCGGGCGCGGCGAAATAGGCCAGCTCGCCGCTATCGAGGCGGGAGGTATGCAGGCGAACGGCGAGCCTGCCGCCGTCCTGGGGCGGGCGCTGCAGCACCGGTGGCACGGCGCCATTGCCACCCTCGGGCGGCAGGCCCAGCTCCGCGGCGGCGCGGCCGATCGCTTCGGCACGGATGCATTCCCACAAGGCCTGCGCCGCGGCATTGAAGAGCACCACACGCCCCTCGGCGTCGACCACGACCACAGCGTCGACGGCCTGTTCGAGCGCTGCTTGCCCTAGCGCCTGACATTGCATCTTGGTCCGTTCTCCGCACGGTTGCGTTGGGATTCCTGCGCCGCGACATGGCTGCGCCGGCCGAGTATATGCCATGGGCACGGCCGGTGGGAATGGCCGGGACTCGTCCCGGGCCGGAGCGCCGGTCGGCTCAATGGCCGATGTCCAGCACGGCCGCGCCGGCAAGGCGGCCGTCGCGCAGGTCTGCCAGCGCCGCGTTGGCTTGCTCCAGCGGGTAGAGCGTGGTGTGGGTGCGCAGTGGGATGGCGGCGGCCAGCCGCATCAGGTCGATGCCATCCGCCCGCGTCAGGTTGGCGACGGAGAGCAGGCGCCGCTCCTCCCACAGCAGGCGGTAGGGGAAGGCCGGCAGGTCGCTCATGTGGATGCCCCCGCAGACCACCGTGCCGCCCTTCGCCACTGCGCCCAGGGCGAGCGGCACCAGCGCGCCGACCGGTGCGAAGATCAGGGCGGCATCCAGGACGGCGGGCGGCGCCTCGCCGCTGGCGCCCGCCCAGCGGCAACCGGTCTCGCGCGCGAGCTGCTGCGCGGCCTGGTCCCCCGGGCGCGTGAAGGCAAATACCTCTCGCCCCTGTGCGACCGCGATCTGGGCGACCACGTGGGCGGCAGCGCCGAAGCCGTAGATGCCGAGGCGCGCCGCTTCGCCGGCCAGGCGCAAGGTGCGGTAGCCGATCAGGCCGGCGCACAGCAGCGGCGCCACGTGTTCATCGTCATAGGCGTCCGGCAGGGCGAAGCAATAGCGGCTGTCGGCGATGGCATATTCCGCATAGCCGCCATCGCGTGTGTAGCCGGTGAATCGCGGCGCGTCACACAGGTTCTCGCGCTGGGCGAGGCAGAACGGGCAGTGCCCGCAGGTATGGCCGAGCCAGGGCACGCCCACGCGCTGTCCTGCCTGGAAGCCGCTGACGCCGCTGCCCAGGGACTCGACCCGGCCGACGATCTCGTGCCCCGGGATCAGTGCCGGCTTGGGGTGCGGCAGGTCGCCGTCCACCACGTGCAGGTCGGTGCGGCACACGCCGCAGGTACTGACGGCGATGCGCAGTTCGCCCGGCCCCGGCTCCGGCACCGGTACGTCGCGCGGATGCAGCAGCGGGCTGCTGCCATCGAAGATCATGGCACGCATGGTTTGCGGCATGGCGGGCTCCGGTGAGGACATGTCGGCTCATGCCCGGCGGGCACGGCAGGATCGGTGCGGACGGGCCGCAGGCGTGCATCCAGTATGGCGGGCACCGGGCCAGGCTGCTTGATCGGTATCAAGGTGCTGTGCCGGCCGCTTTGCCATGCTATCCCCCTTTGCGTGGGGCGGCCGGGCTGGGTCGGGCCGGTCCGGCGCTATGATCGGGGTACCGGCCCGCCGGACTCGCGGGCGATCTGCGCAACACGCCGATACTTCATCCGAGAGGTGGCGACATGGACTTCAAGACGGTGCTGGTGGAAATGGGCGACGACGAGGGCGGCGACGCGCGCATCGAGGCAGCGGCCGCACTGGCTGCCCTGGGAGGCGATGGGCACGTGGTCGGCGTGACGGCCACGGGTTTCCGTCCCGATCCGTTCCGGGGCGCGGGTGAGGAAGCCGGCCGCTATGCCGCCCAGGCCGAGCAGCGCCAGCAGCAGCGCCGCGCGGCGGACGAGGAACGCCTGCGCCGCATCGTGGCACAGGCAGCGCCCGGCCTAAGCTGTGCCCACATGCTGCTGGCCGAGGATCCTGGCTGGGCTCTGGCCTTGCAGGGCCGGCTGGCCGACATCATCCTGGTGGCGCGTCCGCCGGTGCCCGACCTGGCGCCGGTGCTGGCGGCGCAGACTGCCGAGTACGTGCTGCTGAATGCCGGCCGGCCGGTGCTGGTGCTGCCGCCGCAGGTGCGCCGCGTCGAGGCGCGCCATGTTGCGGTGGCCTGGGATGGCCGGCGCGAGGCAGCCCGCGCGGTCGCCGATGCGCTGCCCTTGCTCAGGCGCGCGCAGCGGATCAGCCTGGTCTCGGTCGATCCGGAGGGGCGCGGCGTGGCACAGGGCGATGGACTGGCCGCGTACCTGGCGCGGCACGGGATCCGCGCCGAACTGGTGCCGGTGCCGACGCAGGAGGCGGTCGGCCCCGCGCTGCTGCGCGCCGTCGGCCATCTGCACGCCGATCTGCTGGTGGCCGGTGGCTATGGCCACTCGCGTGTGCGGGAACTGGTGATGGGGGGCGCCACCCGGGTATTGATGCGGCACGCCGAGGTGCCGCTGTTGATGTCGCATTGAGCCGCCGGCGCCACCGCGGGCGTCGCCGTGCTCAGTCGACCGTGACGATGATCGCGACGCGGCGATTCTGTGCGCGGCCCTCGGGGGTATGGTTGTCCGCCACCGGCCGGCTCATGCCCAGGGCACGCACTTCGATATCGTCGCGCGCGAAACCCGCGCTCACCAGCACGCCGGCGATGGCCTGCGCGCGGCGCAAGGAGAGCTTCAGGTTGTAGTCGGTGCTACCGGCGTCGTCGGTATGGCCGTCCAGCCGCACATGGTCGATGCCGGCGCCCAGCAAGGCCTGCCCGATCCTGCGCAGATTGCTTTGCCGTTCGGGCGGGATCGCATCGTCGTCGAAGCCGAACAGCACCTTTTCCGACAGGTCCAGTTCCCAGCCCAGGCCAGTCAGGTGGAAACCCTGCTGCCGCAGCGTTTCCACCTGCTGTGCGGTGAGCTTGCGGTACGGTGCGGTCTGGCAGCCGGCCAGGGCCAGGGCGCCAGCTAGCAGCAGTGCCGCCGCGGCGCGGGCGCAGGCATGCGCCGATGCGGTCTTGCGGGTGGTTCGTGCAGTGCCCACGTCCCTCCTCCCTTTTCTTCTCCCCTAGTCGGCGCCGTCCGGCGGGGGGGCGCTTTGCCAGGTGCCCCCCGAGCGGCGCTTGGCGCCATACATGGCGCCGTCCGCCGCCCGCAGCAGGGCTTCCGCCGTGCCGCCATGCGCCGGATAGGTTGCGATGCCGATGCTGACCGGGGCCGTGACCGATGTGCCGGATTTCAGCATGATCGGCTCGCGCAGGCTCGACAGGATGTGCTCCACCACACGGATCGCATCCTGCGGCCGCTGCAGCGGGGCCAGCAGCACGGCGAACTCGTCGCCGCCGAGCCGTGCCACCAGGTCCGTTTCGCGCAGGCAGGCGCGCACGCGGGCCGCCACGCTGATCAGTACCTCGTCGCCGGCGGCATGGCCGAAACGGTCGTTGATGTCCTTGAAGGCATCATTGTCGAGGTACAGCACGGCCGCGTGCCGTCCTTGTGCCTGCACCGCGCGCAGCGTGCGCTCCAGCGCCTGCTCGAATGCCGTCCGGTTGAGCAGTCCGGTCAGCGCGTCGTGGCTGGCCTGGTGGGCGAGCGAGCGGTTCTCATGCTGCAACTGCTTCTGCCAGTCCTCCAGTTCGTCGAGCAGGCCGTTGAAGTCTTCTCCCAGCGCATGCAGTTCGGCGATGTGCGCGGGCGGGGTGCGCTGCTCGAAGGCACGATCCGAGCGTACCGCATGTGCCACCCGCATCAGGTTGCGCACCGGCTCGGTGATGTGCGTCAGCATGCGGCGCGACATATAGTGGGCGCTGACCGCGGTGAGCAGCAGGCAGGCCAGCAGGCCGAAGGCGCCGCTGGCGAGGAAGCTGAGCAGGTTGGCCGGATCCCCCGACAGGCGCAGATAGCCCACAGGCTGCGCATCATGCAGGATGGGTTGCTCGACCGGCTCCGCCAGCAGCAGTTCGCCGATCGCCCGGCTGAGGCCCGAGAACCGGTGGGCATCGGGGCGCCGCCATTCGGCGAGCAGGTGGTCGCCGCGGTCGTAGACGCTGGCATAGGCGACGTCCTCGCTGGCGATCAGCGCGAGGGCGTCGCGGGTGGCGGCCTTGTCGTTGAACACCACCGGGGCCTCCAGCGCGTAGGCCACCGAGCGTGCCACCAGGCGCAGGTTGTGGTCCGCGTAGACGCGCAGGGCGGTGATGCCGAGCACGGTCAGCGACAGGCCAGCGGTGCAGATGGCGATGAGCGCCACGCTCAGGTGGATGCGCCGCAGGGTGCTTTGCAGCGTCGGGCGCGTGCCGGGCCTGTTGTTTCCGATCATGGCGTGGTTCCCCGCCGACGGCCGAGCTGCAGCACGCCGGGGTGGACGTGGATGCCGCTGCGGGCCACCGAGTCGAGATTGACGCGGAAGGACACCTGCGCATCCCGCACACTGAGGCAGAACATGCTGCCGACCTCGCACTCGAAGTCTCCCTCGCTGATGACCAGTACCGGCTGGCCGCTGAGTTCTCGTCCCAGCAGCTTGCGCTTGTCATCGGTCATGGTGCCGACGTAGAGCGCGTCGCAGTCGCGCGCCAGGTCGCTGCCGGTAACGTCGACCACGCGCGTGCGCACCGGCCGCCCGTTGGCCAGCGTGCCTCCATCGAGCAGCTTGGCGGAATAGAGGCTGGAGCGTTCCACGCACAGCCGCAACACCGCTGGCTCGCTCGGCCAGCGTGCGTAGCTGAGCAGGTTGAATACGGTCTTGGCTACCGCGTCCGCGCGTTGCTGCAGGGTCTGGGCTCTCGCGTCGGGCGCGTGGGCCAGCGGAAAGATAGCCAGCAGCAGCGCGAGCAGGGCCAGCACGCAAGGTGGTGGGGCGCTGCGGACGTGGTGGCTGCCGGTGCCTGCCCGGAAGGACGGAAGGAGTGGCGGACGCATGACATGGTTCGGGGCGGGCGACGCCTGCGGGCGCCGACCGACCGGGTATTGTCATGGTGCCCGGCAGCGCAGGTCAAGGCGGCGCCGGAGAGTATGTTGCCGCTGCGCGGTGCGACCGTCAGCCTGTCCGGCTGACTGCCGGCCTGCCGGCAGCGCCTTCGCCGTCGGCCGGCCCGGTGCGTCCGGCTCTACCGCTTTCGGCGTAGCGGATCAAGGCGGCCAGCAGCCGGTCCATGTGAGCGCAGGCGACTCGCAGTGGCTGTAGAGTTCTCTCAGGTGTCTCCTGCGGCACCCGGTGCGACACGGCCTGCTCGAATTCCGCGCA
Organism: Cupriavidus malaysiensis; assembly: GCF_001854325.1. Classification (NCBI taxonomy): domain Bacteria; kingdom Pseudomonadati; phylum Pseudomonadota; class Betaproteobacteria; order Burkholderiales; family Burkholderiaceae; genus Cupriavidus; species Cupriavidus malaysiensis. Next base: position 3,400,104 of record NZ_CP017754.1, on the reverse strand, counting down.
GGCCAGAAGGACGGGTTCGAAGCCGATGACGGCGGCGCCGCCCTTGAGCTTGTGTGCATCCGACGCGGCCTTCGACAGGGCGCCGGCAGCCATGGCTTGCTCGATCTCGCCGAGGTACTGGTGGCTGGTCGACTGCAGCAGGTGCAGGAAGGCGGCTGCCTCGGGGCCGTCCGTGAAGATCTCGCCCACGCGCTGCGCCGCACGCTGGGCATGGCCTTCGCGAGTGCCGCTTCGCCGTGTCCTGGCCGTGCTGCCGGGCGGGGCGGTGCCGGTGGACGTGCTGGTGGACGTGCTGGTGGACGTGCTCGTGCGGGCGGTGCCGGCAAGAGGGGAGCCGGGCCTGGCCTGCTGCAGCAGAGCGCGCAGGGCGTCCAGGCCGGCCGGCTTCACCAGGCAGCGGTCCATGCCGGCCTCCTGGGCCTGCCGGGCGACTTCCGGCCGTGCGTCGGCGGTACAGCCGATCACGAAGAGATGGCGCAGGCGCGCATCGGCACGGATGCTTCGCGCGAGCGCGTAGCCGTCCATGCCGGCCATATTGCAGTCGGTGATGACCAGGTCGGTCTCGTGGTGTGCCAGGATCTCCAGGGCTTCCCGCCCATCGGCCGCCGTATGGACCGTCACCACCCCGAGGAAGCCGAGCTGGCGCACCAGCAGCTGTCGGTTGGCGGGATGGTCGTCGACCACCAGCGCGCGCAGTCCGGCAGGTGTCGCCAGCGGCTCCGGCGGCGGCGCATGGCCGGTTGCGGAAGAGGGCAGGTCGGCCAGCGAGGCCGGGATCTCGACGAAGAACTCGGTGCCCAGGCCGAACTCGCTGCGCAGCCAGATGCGCCCCTGCATCTGCGCCAGCAACTGGCGGCAGATCCAGAGTCCCAGCCCGGTGCCGCCGAAGCGGCTGCCGGTGTCGCGCCCGGCCTGGCGGAAGGGCAGGAAGAGCGAGGCCTGCTGGTCCGCGCGGATGCCCGCTCCGGTGTCCCGCACCGCGATATGCAGAGTACCGCCGTCCGGACGCCCGCCTTGCCATCGCACCTCCAGGGCCACGAGGCCGTGCTGCGTGAACTTCAGGGCATTGCTGAGCAGGTTGCCGACGATCTGGCGTACGCGCAGGGCATCGATGCGGATCGCGGGCGGCAGCGTTTCGTCGAGGTGGGCTTTGAACTGCAGCCCCTTCTCGTGCGCCAGCGGCCGGTAGATCAACAGCAGCCGCTCCAGCTCCTCGCGCGGATCGGCCGGCTGCGGGTCCAGGCTCAGCTGTCCGGCCTCGATCTTGGCGTAGTCGAGGATATCGTTGATCAAGGTCAGCAACGACTGGGCGGCCTGCTGTACCGCCACCAGGCTGTGCTTGTCCGGCCGTCTGCGCGAGCGGATCTCGAGTTCGAGCGTACCCAGGATGGCGTGCATCGGCGTACGGATCTCGTGGCTGATGGTGGCCAGGAAGGTGCTCTTGGCTCGGTTGGCGGTATCGGCCGCCTGCTTGGCCTGCTGCAGTTCACGCTCGGTGCGCTTGCGTTCCGTGATGTCCAGCCAGCCGCCCAGCACGCCGTCGAAGCGGCGGTCGGCGCCATAGAGCGGCAGCAGCCAGATAAAGAGGTCGACGTCCTGGCCCCGGTGCTCGAGGTGGCAATCTGTCATGCAGGCGCGGCGCTGGGCGCGGACACTGCGGGCCAGCGCGGCGAGGCGCGCATCGAGCGCGCCGCCGCTGCCCGCGCGCTCCCAATCGTCCGCGCGCCCGCGCTCCAGCAGGGCGGCCGCCGTGTCGCCGTAGGCGGCGGCGTAGTGCGGATTGCAGCTGGCCAGGCGGCCGTGTGCGTCGCGCACGAAGACGGCGAACGGCAGCCCGTTGATCAGCGTGCGCTGGAATTCCAGCTGGTCGCGCAGCCGCAAGGCCTGCTGGCGCCGCGTGTAGTAGGACCAGCCGAGGTAGAGTCCGCCGGCGCACAACAGCCCCAGCGACACCGCCAGCCCCAGCAGCAGGCCTTGCGTCTGGCGGTCCGACAGCCCGTAGCGCGGGATTGCCACGCGAGCGCCGTTCCAGTCGCGCCGGATGGCGTCGAGCTCCTCCGGCGGGACGCTGTCGAGCACCTTGTCGATGATGCCGATCAGTTCAGGGGAGCGGAAATCGGCGGCGAAACTGATCGGCCAGGGGGAGTCGCTGGTGGTTGCCGCCACCGCGAACTGCCCGTCGAAGCGCGTGGCGTTCAGGTAGTTCGCACTCGTCAGGTTGGTGATGATGGCATCGACCTTGTGCTCCTGCAGCCAGCGGAACAGGACCAGCATGTCAGGCGCCACCGCGATGCTGGCGGCTCGCCCGGCCACGCCATCGGGCAGCAAGCCGCGCGTGCCGAGGGTGTTGCCGGGTACGCCGACGCGCCGCCCGGCCAGGTCGGTGGCCTGCCGGATGCCCTGCTCATCGGCGTGCGTGGTGATGACCCACAGCGACTCCATGTAAGGCGTCGAGAACAGCATGTGCTGGCGCCGCTCCTCCGTCGCGGTCACGGACAGCAGCAGATCGATGCGGCCCGAGCCCAAGGCAGCGAAGCCGTCGGCGTCGTTGTCGAGGAGCACCGGTTCGAATTGCAGGCCGGTGCGGGCGGTGATCACGGCCAGCAGGTCCATCGACAGGCCGGTGGGGCTCGCATCGCGATGGTCGAGGAAGGAGAACGGAGCGAGGAACCGGGCCGCGCCGAAGCGCACGCGCGGGTGGGCGCGGATCCAGGCGGCTTCTTCCGGGGACAGGTTCACTTGCTGGGCGACGCGGAAATGGCTGGCCGAGCCGAGCCAGCGCTGCTGGATGTCACCGGCGATGCGGATCGGTACGTGGCGCAGCAGGATGTCGATCGCCTGCAGCAGCGGGCGCTGGCGCGGCGTGGCCAGCAGCACGAATGGCGCACCGCTGAACGGCGCGAAGTTGGTGATCGCGAGCTGCAGCAGTTGCAACTGGTCGATCAGGTAGTTGGCGCCTGTCGCGACGCCGATGAAGAGGTCGGCGCGGCCGAAGGCGACCGCTTCCAGCGCCAGCAACTGGGTGGGGAAGACTTCGATGCGGGCCTCGCGATAGTGCCGGGCGAGGCTGTCGCGGTCGACGCTGTCACGTGCGATGGCAATGACCTGCGTGGCGGTCGGACGCGCCGGGCCGGTGCGGCGGACTTCCGCCAGCCGGTGCGTGAAGTAGGCGGAGGTGGCGGACAGCGTGTCGCCGGCCTCGTCTGCGGTCCCCGCCAGCAGGTCGATGGCGCCGGCCTCGAGCGCCTGGCGTGCCTGGGCGCCGGTGTCGAAGCCGGTGATCTCGAAGCGCAGCCCGCTCATCGCCGCCAACGCCGCCAGGTAGTCGGCCAGGACGCCTTCGAACAGCTTGTCGGCGCGGTTCAGGTAGATGGGCACGAAAGTGTGCCGGACATAGCCGACGCGGACCGTGCGATAGGCGCGCAGGATCGGTGATCCCTGCAGGGCGGGCGGCAGGCGCAATGCCGCGTCCGCGCCGATGCTGCTGGTCAGCTTCAGCGCCGGGGTGGTCGCCGGCGCGCACCAGCCGCCGCAGGCGCAGCAGGCCAGCCACAGCCAGGTGGCCGCATACCGCGCGAAGCGGGGCCAGGACGGGGGGGATCGCATGCGGGGCGGGATCGGGCCGGATCGGGCAGGAGGCCGGGCGGGGCGTGCCCGTTCAGCCGCGGGCCTCGCCCCGGGACGGGGCGGCAGCTGCGGCTGGCCGGGAGAGCGGGGCAAGTGCTGGGCTGGGCATGAAGGCGGCTCGCAAGGTTCGTGGCTGGCCCAGCCGTCACGCCAGGCAGAAGAGATCGCCCAGATTTCAGCTTTGTGCCGCTTGCCGCGCAATGGCCGCAGACCGTGATTAGGAGAAGGCCCAAAAAACTGAGGAATGCACTCACCAGTTTTCTCAGCTAGCGCCTATATATATGTAGGCATATTCCGATTCGAGGTCCGCCGGCTTCGTGCTGGCCCCCGATGCCGGCAGGATCCGGCACGCTGCGGAGGAGGGCAAGATGACAACGGATTCCAAGCCGCGCCTGAGCGCGCTGGTGCAGACCGCACCCCAGGCCGGGCGCTATGTCTGGGTGATCGCACTGGTGGATTTCGAAGCGAGGCTGCTCAAACGGACGATCGTGTCGGACGACACCTTCACCACGGCGGACGCGGCCCGCGTCGCAGGCGAGGCGCAGTTGCGCGCCATGGCGGCGGACCACTAGTCCACTGCGTCATTCGTGCTGAAGCACGAATTCGTCGACTAAGTCCGCCGAGGGGCTGCGCGCTTTGCCGTGACGCAGGCTTGCCAGGCTTCAGCGCTTGCAGCGCCACGTTGCAGGCCTTGCGCGACCTCTTGGCAGGCGCTTGTCAGACTTCTCTCAGCAGGCCGAGTTCATCAACGGATTCAAGGCTCAGGACATCGGCCGTCGCAGCGGAGGGCGGCCTTGAAATGCAAGGAACCCCTTTCTTACAGACTGTCGTGGGGCCGACGCATAGACTGGCGCCCAGTTCGTCTCGCCCTGCGTGGGAAAGGATCTTCGTGAACCGTTTCGTCCGCCGCGCCGTGCTTGGCCTTGCCTGCGCCACGACCCTGGCCTGTGGCCTTGCCACGGCACCTGCCGCGATGGCACAGGTTTCCGTCAACGTCACCATCGGCGCGCCCCCGCCGGCGCCTGTCTACGAGGCGGTGCCGGCTCCGCGTCCCGGATTTATCTGGGTGCCTGGCTTCTGGGACTGGGATGCCGGGTACCACCGGCACGCCTGGCAGGCCGGACACTGGGAGGCGGAGCGGCCCGGCTATGCCTACGCGCCGCCGCGCTGGGAGCATCGTTCAGAAGGCTGGGTGCTGGTGCGCGGGGGTTGGGGCGGCCGTGCGGAGCCGCAACGCGGTCCGGAGCGTCATGACGACTACCGGCACGACGACCGCCGCCGTGATGATCAACGCCGCGACTGGGACGGCCACGGCCCGCACGACGGCGGGCGCCGGGACCACGGCTGAAACGGCCTGCCCGGCCGGCCTGGCAAGTGCCGGCGCGGCGGGATGTCCGCACATCGCGGCATGGTACGATCCTCCGAAACCCTCGGAGATGGGCATGCCGGCAAAGCACGTCTTTTCGCGTGAGCAGTACCTCGACATCCTTAATGAGAGCCTGCGCAACCATCCGGGCTGGCGGCCGGGCATGGCCTTCGTCTTCCATCCGGCCGGTGCGGACGCGCACCAGGCCACCGGCGTCAGCTGCACCGGGCCGGCCTCGGCGATGCCGGTCTATGAAGATATCCAGCGCGTCGCCGCCACGCTGATCGTGGTGCGCGACGCGTGATCGGTGCCCTGGCGCTGGCGCCCGGCGCAACACTCATTCCTCGTCATCGCCCTCGCTGTCGAGGAATTCGCGGCGCTGCATCCAGTTGGCGATCGCCTCGTCGCAGACACGCTTGAGCTTCTGCCGCTCAGGCAGCTTGTCGAACAGCTCGAAGTTCACCAGCGCCATGCCCGCATCGGTGATATAGAACAGGCGGCGCGGCTCGTCGTAATGCACGATGCGGCCATCGATGCCGCCTTCTTCGCCATCGCCCGGCATGTCCTCAAGTTCCACCACGCGGCAGGTGAAGCGCGGGCTGCGGGTGTGCGTGAGGTACTCGAACTCGTCGTGCATGATCTCGCCACCCTTGCCGGTGGCGATGGCGAAGCCCCAGATGAAGCGGGGCATCGGCAGGTCGGACAGATCGTCAATCTCGTCCATGTCTTCCATGTCATTCTCCCTGATGCAATACCCGCATTATCGCCCGGGAGCCCGTCCATGCGCCACGCCTGCCGGGCGGCGGCACTGCCGCTAGCGCACGGCCTTGCAGTTGGCGTAGGGCGCCGGGGCGCCGTCCCCGCCGCGCAGGTCCTCCAGCCGGCCTTCGTCTCCCTTGGTGATCCATTGGTAGGGCCCGGCCGCATAGCGCGCGCCGGAGCCGGTCAGCACGCTGGCGAACAGCAGCGGCCTGCCGTCCAGCCGGAGGATGGCGATCTGGTTGTCCGCGCTGTTGAAGTAGCGCGCGCTCAGCGACTTTCCTTCGTCGCAGCGGTAGCGCACCGTTCGCGGCGGCTCGAAGCGCACGCCGTCGATGCCTGGCCGCGTCGCGGCGGCCAGGGGCAGGACGGCGAGCAGCACGCCCAGGGCGGCAGCGCTGGCGAGCAGGCGGGAAAGGCAGGCTGGCATGTCGGATTCCTCGAGGCAGGGTGATGGGCAGGGGGCAGGCAGGGCACAGCGGAGCGGGCGCCGAAGGCTTTCCGCCGCCCGCTTCCCGCCGCCCGCTCCCCGGGGCGCTCGCGCAGTCGGGGCCTGCAGTCGGGGCGGCGCTGTCGGCGGCCGGGGAGGCGCGGTACTCAGTCGAGCATATAACCCGAGGCGAGCTTGCGGAAGTCCTCCACTTCGCGGGTTTGCCAGGCAGCATCGTGCTGCAGTTCCTCGGCCAGGATGGCCGCCACGCGCGGCGCGGCCGCGCTGGCGCCACGCGCATCGAGGAACAGGGCGCGATTGCGGCGCGCCAGCACGTCCTCGACGCGCCGCGCCATTTCGTGGCGCGCGGCGAAGCGGACGTGGGCGGCGGTCAGCCCGGAGCCCGCCATCAGCACCTCGTCCTGGCCAGGCAGTGCGCGCAAGGCTCCCAATTCGTTGCCGTAATAGCGATCGGGTGAGCCGCTGCCGGATGCCGGCAGGTCGGCCGGCAGGCCCTGTGCGCCATGCAACGCCAGTTCCGTCGTGATGCAGGGCGCAGCGCGCGCCACCAGCCCGCGCTGGATGGCGGTGTCCACCACGTCCTCCGCCATCTTGCGATAGGTGGTCCACTTGCCGCCGGTCACGGTGATCAGGCCGCCCTTGGAGACCAGGATGGTGTGCTCGCGCGACAGCGATGCGGTGGTGTTTTCCCCGGTCGCCTTGACCAGCGGGCGCAGCCCGGCCCAGACGCTGGTGACGTCGGCGCGAGTGGGCGAGCGGGACAGGTAGCGCGCCGCCGTTTCCAGGATGAAGTCGACGTCGTCGCCGGCGGCGCGCGGTTCGAGCGGCAGGTCCTGGCGCGGGGTGTCGGTGGTGCCGACGATGGTGTGGCCGTTCCAGGGCACCACGAACAGTACCCGGCCGTCGTCGGTGCGCGGGATCAGGATGGCGTCCTGGCCGGGCAGGAAGCTGCGCGGCAGCGTCAGGTGCACGCCCTGGCTGGGCGCCACCATGGTGCGGGCCTGGCCGTCCTCCATGCGGCGCACGGCATCCACCCAGACGCCGGTGGCGTTGATCACGCACTTCGCCTGCAGGGCGAAGCAGGCCTCGCCGAGCGCGTCCTGCACGGTGACGCCGGTGACGGCGCCGCCTTGCTGCAGCAGGCCGGTCACGCGCAGGTAGTTGACCGCGGTGCCGCCCACGTCGAAGAGGGTGCGCATCAGGGCGATCGCCAGCCGTGCGTCGTCGAACTGGCCGTCGAAGTACAGGTTGCCGCCGCGCAGCGGGCGTCCGCCCACGTGTTCGGCGAGCGTGGGCGCGGCGGCCAGCGTCTCGCGGTGGTTCAGCCAGCGGCTGCCGGCCAGCTTGAGGTTGCCCGCGAGCATGTCGTAGACCTTGAGGCCGATGCCGTAGAAGGGCTGGTCCAGCATCTGGTAGGCCGGCACGACGAAGCCGAGCGGCCACACCAGGTGCGGTGCGTTGCGGGCCAGCAGGCCGCGTTCGTGCAAGGCCTCACGCACCAGGCTGATATTGCCCTGCGCGAGGTAGCGCACGCCCCCGTGCACGAGCTTGGTGGCCTTGCTGGAGGTGCCTTTGGCGAAGTCCGCGGCCTCGACCAGCAGCGTGCGGTAGCCGCGCGAGGCTGCGTCGACGGCCGTGCCCAGGCCGGTGGCGCCGCCACCGATGACGATCACGTCCCAGCGCGGTTCGCGCGCGAGGCCGGCGAGCAGGTCGGCGCGGGCAGGGGGCAGGATCTGGGTGAAAGGCGTTGGCATGGTCACAGGTTCAAAACGGGTCAATCTTCGGGGAGTGCGGGTTGCTTCCCGGCCGCGCGCCGCAGGTGAGGGTGCGGTGCCGGGAGAGGGTCATGGCGCGCCGTCGGCCAAGTCCTCGCGGGCCCAGTCGCGGGCACGATCCACGGCGCGGTGCCAGCGCGCCAGGTGCTGCGCGCGCGCGTCGGCCGACAGGCGCGGCTCGAAGCGCTGCTCGACCTGCCATTGCCGGCTGATCTCGCCTTCGTCCTGCCAGTAGCCGGTGGCCAGGCCGGCCAGGTAGGCCGCGCCCAGCGCCGTGGTCTCGGTCACGCGCGGGCGCACCACGGTCGTGCCCAGCAGGTCGGCCTGCATCTGCATCAGCAGGTCGCTGCGCGAGGCGCCGCCGTCCACGCGCAGTTCGGCCAGGGAGATGCCGGCATCCTTCTGCATGGCGTCGAGCACGTCCACGCTCTGCAGGGCGATCGACTCCAGCGCGGCGCGCGCGATCTGCGGGCGTCCGGTGCCGCGCGTCATGCCGACCAGGGTGCCACGCGCGAACGCGTCCCAGTGCGGAGCCCCCAGGCCGGCGAAGGCCGGCACCAGCACGACGCCGCCGGTGTCTTCGCACTGGCGTGCCAGCGGTTCCACTTCCGCTGCGCTCCGGATGATCTGCAGGCCGTCGCGCAGCCACTGGATGGTGGCGCCGCCCATGAAGACCCCGCCTTCCAGGCAGTAGACGGTGCGCTCGCCGAAGCGCCAGCCCACCGTGGTCAGCAGGCGGTTGTGCGACGTCACCGGCTGGCTGCCGGTATTCATCAGCAGGAAACACCCGGTGCCATAGGTGTTCTTGGCCATGCCGGGCGACAGGCAGGCCTGGCCGAAGGTGGCGGCCTGCTGGTCGCCGGCGATGCCGGCGATCGGCACTTCGGCGCCAAACAGCCGGGATGCCGTACGCGCGACCTCGCCGCTCGAAGGTACCACCTCGGGCAGCACGCTGCGCGGGATGTCGAGCAGGGCGAGCAACTCGTCGTCCCAGGCGAAGCGATGGATATTGAACAGCATGGTGCGGGACGCATTCGACACGTCGGTGACGTGGCGCGCGCCGTCGGTGAGCTGCCAGACGAGCCAGGCGTCGACGGTGCCGAAGGCGAGTTCGCCGCGCTCGGCGCGTGCGCGCGCACCCTCGATGTGGTCGAGCATCCAGCGCAGCTTGGTGCCGGAGAAATAGGCGTCGACGATCAGGCCGGTACGCTCGCGGAACAATTCGCCGTGGCCCGAGGCCACCAGCGCCTCGCACATCGGCGCGGTGCGCCGGTCCTGCCAGACCAGCGCACGGCCGACCGGCTCGCCGGTGGCGCGGTCCCACAGCACGGTGGTTTCGCGCTGGTTGGTGATGCCGATGGCATGGAGCTGGCTGGCGGAGACGCCGGCGTCGTTCAGCACCTCATGCGCCACGGCGAGCTGCGATTGCCAGATCTCGTAGGGATCGTGCTCGACATGGCCGGGGTGTGGATAATACTGGCGGAATTCCCGCTGGGCCAGCCGCACCACGTTGCCGAAATGGTCGAACAGGATGGCGCGCGAACTGCTGGTGCCCTGGTCTAGCGCCAGCACGTAGCGTGGCTGTCCCTGCGGCAGGCCGGCGGGGTTCGGGGTTTGCGATGGCGTCGTGCTGTGCGTCATGCAAGCGGTCCTGTGAAGTCCTGAGCGTTCGCGCCAGTGCGCGGCGCGCGTTTCATGAAAGAGGCAGTCAATTTGTCCAAGCTTCCCGATTCCCCGGCCGGCACCGACGCGGTCGCCCGCATCGAGGCCGCGCTGGCGGCGCGCAGCCGCTTCGATGCCGCCGCCCACCTGCGGCTGATGGTGGGCGCCAGCCAGGTCGGCTGGCTGCCGCGCGCCCATGCCGAGATCCTGCTGGCCCAGCCGACCGTGCCCGCCGCGCTGGAGGCAAGGGGCGCGCACGAGGTCGCGCTGCTGCCGCGCTGCACGGATTTCGCCGCGCGCTCGGCGGCGCTGGCCGAACTGGCGCGCTGGCTGGCCGGCGCCGGCCACGTGCGCGGCTGGCGCGACGAACTGTTCGCCGTCACGCCGGCGTTGCAGGCGCCGGCGCTGGCCGTGGTCGAGCGCGCCGCGGCGCGTTTCTTCGGCCTGCTGACCTTCGCCTCGCACATGAACGGCATCGTCGGCGATGGCGATGGCCGGCGCCGCTTCTGGATCGCGCGCCGCAGCCCCGCCAAGGCGGTCGACCCTGGCATGTGGGATAACCTGGTGGCTGGCGGCATGCCCCATGGCAGCGACCCGCTGGCCACGCTGGTGCGCGAGTGCGAGGAGGAGTCGGGCATCCCGCCCGACCTGGCGGCGCAGGCGCAGGCCTGCGGGGTGATCGAGGTGCTGCGGGAATTACCTGAGGGGGTGCAGTGGGAGGCCGTCCATGCGTACGACCTGCTGCTGCCGGCCGGCTTCATTCCGGTCAATCGGGACGGCGAAGTGGCGGAGCACCGTCTTATCGAGCCGGGGCCATTGCTTGCTATCATGGCGGATGGCGCCATGACGGTCGACGCGACCCTGGTGACGCTGGATGCGCTCCGCCGCCGCGGCTGGGCGGCCTCCGGCACATCCCGCGCGTGAGCCGCGCGCTGCGCGGCCGGCCCGGCGGACATCCCAAAGAACAGAACACGATGAGCAACACCGGTTTCATTCTCACCATCTCCTGCCCTGACCAGCCCGGCATCGTGCATGCCGTGTCCGGCCTGCTGTTCCAGCATGGCTGCAATATCGTCGACTCCGCTCAGTACGGCGACGAGTACGCAGGCCGCTTCTTCATGCGCGTGCATTTCACCCCGCCCGCGGCCGGCCCCGACCTGGCGGCGCTGAAGGCGGCCTTCGCGTCGGTGGGCGAGCAGTTCGCCATGCAGTGGGACCTGTTCGACGCCAGCGTCAAGCCGCGCGTGATGATCATGGTGTCCAAGATCGGCCACTGCCTGAACGACCTGCTGTTCCGCGCCAAGGCCGGCGGACTGCCGGTAGAGATCGCCGCGATCGTGTCGAACCACCGCGACTTCTACCAGCTCGCCGCGTCCTACGACATTCCCTTCTTCCACCTGCCGCTGATGAACGCTTCGCGCGAGCAGAAGCTGGCCCAGGAGGGCAAGGTTTTCGAGGTGGTGCGCGAGCAGAACATCGACCTGGTGGTGCTGGCGCGCTACATGCAGGTGCTGTCCGACGACCTGTGCACCAAGCTGGCCGGCCGCGCGATCAACATCCACCACTCCTTCCTGCCCAGCTTCAAGGGCGCCAAGCCCTATTACCAGGCGCACGACCGCGGCGTGAAGCTGATCGGTGCCACGGCCCACTACGTGACGGCCGACCTGGACGAAGGCCCGATCATCGAGCAGGAGATCGAGCGTGTCGATCACAGCATGGATCCCGAGCAATTGACCGCGGTCGGCCGCGACGTGGAATGCGTGGCGCTGGCACGCGCGGTCAAGTGGCACGCCGAACACCGCATCCTGCTCAACGGCCACAAGACGGTGGTCTTCAAGTAAGCGGCAGGCGCCCGGACCATCCGTCCGGGACCGGACGGCGCGCCCTGCGCCGCCCGCATTGCCCGCGCGGCCGCCCGGCCGCGCCAGGCGGCCGGCGCCGGCCCGCGCCTCAAGGCTGGTCCGCGACCACACAGTTCACCTCGCTTTCGGCCAGCATCCGGTCGAAGGGCGCTTGCAGCGGCATGTCGGTGAAGAGCCGGTCGATCTGCGACAGGTGGGCCAGTTCCACCATGGCCTGGCGGTTGAACTTGCTGGCATCCGCCGCCAGCCATATCTCGCGCGCGTGCTCGATGATGGTCCGCGCCACCTTGACCTCGCGGAAGTCGTAGTCGCGCAGCGTGCCGTCGGCCTCGATGCCCGAGATGCCGATCAGGCCGATATCCACCTTGAACTGCCGGATGAAGTCGACCGTGGCTTCGCCGACGATGCCGCGATCGCGCGAGCGCAGCACGCCGCCGGCGACGATCACCTCGCAGTCGGGGTTATCGGCCAGGATGTTGGCCACGTTCAGGTTGTTGGTGATGACGCGCAGGCCCCGGTGGTGCAGCAGGGCGCGTGCCACCTCCTCGACCGTGGTGCCGATGTTCAGGATCAGCGAGCAGCCCTCCGGCACCGCAGCCGCGACCGCGCGCGCGATGCGCACCTTGCCTTCGGCGTTGAGCACCTGGCGCTGCCGGTAAGCGATGTTCTCGATGGTCGAGCCTTCGACCCGAACCCCGCCGTGGAAGCGCGCCAGCATGCCGTTTTCGGCCAGCAGGTTGACGTCGCGCCGCACGGTCTGCAGCGTCACGCCGAACTTGCGCGCGAGTTCTTCGATCGAGGCGAAGCCCTGGGTCCGGACTTCTTCGAGCAGGGCGGTTTGGCGTGGATTGAGCGTCATGCCCGCATTCTAGTTCAATCAGAAACGAAAACAAATGATGCGCTGCAAGATTGTTTTGCTTTCGTTTCTTTGCTAAAACGAGCGGGAAGCAGAAATACAAGAATCTTGCGCGAGCCCGACCGCGCAAACCGAGGCAGACATCAATGCCGCCAGCAGCGAGGCGGCGCGCGCAGGAGGCTGGATGCAGCTCAGACTGGAAGGCATTGCGCAGCAGGCAGGGTCGCAAGCCTATCTCTATCCGATGACAATTGCACCCGTGGCGGGTGCGGTCACGATTCTGCTGGGGGCCACCCAGGCCGGCAAGACCTCCTTGATGAGGGTGATGGCTGGACTTGACAGGCCGAGCGCCGGCAAGGTCCTGGTCGACGGCGTGGACGTGACCGGCGTGCCGGTGCGCCAGCGCAATGTGTCGATGGTCTACCAGCAATTCATCAACTACCCGTCGATGCGGGTATTCGACAACATCGCCTCGCCGCTGCGCTTGCGCGGCGGCGCCGATATCGCTGCGCGGGTCCGCTCGCTGGCGCAGCGCCTGCACATCGACCACCTGCTCGAGCGCTTTCCGTCCGAGCTGTCCGGCGGGCAGCAGCAGCGCGTGGCGCTGGCGCGCGCGCTCGCCAAGGACGCGCCGCTGATGCTGCTCGACGAGCCGCTGGTCAATCTCGACTACAAGCTGCGCGAGGAACTTCGCGAAGAGCTCAGCCAGCTGTTCGCCCACGGCGACGCCACCGTCATCTATGCCACCACGGAGCCGACCGAGGCCCTGCTGCTGGGCGGCCACACCGCCGTGCTCGATGCCGGCGAACTGCTGCAGTACGGGCCTACGCCGGAGGTGTTCCACTATCCCGACTCCCTGCGCGTGGCGCGCGCGTTCAGCGATCCGCCGATGAACCTGCTGCCCGGTGAACTGCATGGCGGGCGCGTGGCGCTGGGCGGCGACATCGTGCTGCCGCTGCCGGACGCGATGGCGCACGGCGGGCCGGTGACGGTCGGCGTGCGCGCCGGCGCGCTGCGGCTTGAAGCGGGGCCGGGTGCGGTCCGCGTGCCTGGCCGCGTCGCCCTGGCGGAACTGTCGGGCTCGGACACCTTCGTCCACGTCGATACCGCCGTCGGCAACCTGGTGGCGCAGTTCCCGGGCGTGGTCGATCTCGAACTGGGTGCCCAGCTCGCCCTGCATGTCGACCCGGACCAGGTCTACCTGTTCGACACGGCCGGGCGCCGCATCCATGCGCCGCGCCGGCCAGGCGGCCGGCCGGCACCGCTGGCGGCGGCGGTGGCCGCGGCGGGAGGATACTGACATGGCTCGCATCGATCTCGATCTCGCGCATTCCTACCTGGCGCAGCCGCATGCCGACGAAGACTACGCGCTGCTGCCGCTGCGCTTCACCTTCGAGGACGGTGGCGCGTACGCGCTGCTGGGTCCCTCGGGCTGCGGCAAGACCACGCTGCTGAACTGCATCTCCGGGCTGCTGCGGCCTTCGCACGGCACCATCGCCTTCGACGGGCGCGACGTCACCGCCGCCACGCCGCAGCAGCGCAATATCGCCCAGGTGTTCCAGTTCCCCGTCATCTACGACACCATGACGGTCGGCGAGAACCTCGCCTTCCCGCTGCGCAACCGCGGCGTGCCGCCGGACCAGGTGCGCGAGCGGGTCGGGCGCGTGGCCGAGATGCTGGACCTGTCGGCGTGGCTGGACCGGCGCGCCAGCGGGCTGGCTGCCGATGCCAAGCAGAAGATTTCGCTCGGCCGCGGCCTGGTGCGCAACGACGTCTCGGCGATCCTGTTCGACGAACCGCTGACGGTGATCGACCCGCACCTGAAGTGGCAGCTGCGGCGCAAGCTCAAGGAGATCCACCACGAGTTCAGGCTGACGCTGATCTACGTCACGCATGACCAGACCGAGGCCCTGACCTTTGCCGACCAGGTGCTGGTGATGTCGCGCGGCAAGACCGTGCAGGCGGGGCCGGCGGATGCCTTGTTCGAACGGCCGGCACACACCTTCGTCGGCCATTTCATCGGCTCGCCGGGCATGAACTTCCTGGCCGGGCAATGGCGCGACGGCGCCATCGAGATGGGCGGCCGCCGCTACACGCCGGAGCTGGCGCCGGCGCTGGGCCAGGCGCTGCAGGCGGCAGGCAGCTTCAAGGTCGGGGTGCGCCCCGAGTACCTGCGGCTGGCCGCGGCCAACGATCCGCAGGCGGTGCCGGTGGTGGTCGAGCGCGCCCAGGACATCGGCACCTACTGGCTGGTCACCGCCGCCGTGCACGAAGCCGGCGGCAAGGTCGCCACGCTGCGCGCCCGCATGGGCGGCGAAGCGGCGGCGCTGCGCGCGGGCGAGACCGCCTGGCTGTCGGCCTTCCATCGCCATACCTGCTACTACGTCAACGAGGAACTGGTGTCATGAGCACGCTCAAGCCCGTCAATCAGAAAGCCTGGCTGCTGGTGGTGCCGGTGGTGCTGTGCGTGGCCTTCTCGGCCATCCTGCCGCTGATGACCATCGTCAATTACTCTGTGCAGGACATCATCTCGCCCGAGCGCCGGGTCTTCGTCGGCACCGAGTGGTTCGCCACCGTGCTGCGCGACAGCGAGCTGCACGACGCGCTGCTGCGGCAGGTCGGATTCTCGCTGGCCGTGCTGCTGGTGGAGATCCCGCTGGGCATCCTGCTGGCGCTGTCGATGCCGGCCAGGGGCTGGCAGGCGTCGGCGGTACTGGTGGTCATCGCGCTGTCGCTGCTGATTCCGTGGAACGTGGTGGGTACTATCTGGCAGATCTTCGGGCGTACCGACATCGGCCTGCTGGGCGCCGCGCTCGACGCCATGGGCTTCGCCTACAACTACACCGGCAGTGCGCTCGACGCCTGGCTGACCGTGCTGGTGATGGACGTATGGCACTGGACACCTCTGGTCGCGCTGCTGTGCTACGCGGGACTGCGCGCCATCCCCGACGCCTACTACCAGGCAGCCAAGATCGACGGCGCCAGCCGCCTGGCCGTGTTCCGCTACATCCAGCTGCCCAAGCTGCGCGGCGTGCTGATGATCGCCGTGCTGCTGCGCTTCATGGACAGCTTCATGATCTATACCGAGCCCTTCGTGCTGACCGGCGGCGGGCCGGGCAACGCTACCACCTTCCTGTCGCAGTACCTGACGCAGAAGGCCGTCGGCCAGTTCGATCTCGGTCCCGCGGCCGCGTTCTCCATCGTCTACTTCCTGATCATCCTGCTCCTGTGCTTCGTCCTGTACAACTGGATGCAGCGCGCGGGCACCGCCGGTGCGGAGGACATGCCCAATGCCTGAAGCCAAGCAGCACGCCACCTGGTGGCGCAATGCCTTCCTGCTGGTCTACCTGCTGTTCGCCATCGTGCCGATCTACTGGATGGTGAACATGTCGTTCAAGACCAATGAGGAGATTCTCTCCACGCTGTCGTTATGGCCGGTGGACTTCACGCTGGAGCACTACCGGACCATCTTCACCGATGCCTCCTGGTATTCCGGCTACATCAACTCGCTGATCTACGTGGCGCTGAACACCGTGATCTCGATCACGGTCGCGCTGCCGGCGGCCTATGCGTTTTCGCGCTACCGCTTCATCGGCGACAAGCACGTGTTCTTCTGGCTGCTGACCAACCGCATGACGCCGCCCGCGGTGTTCCTGCTACCCTTCTTTCAGCTCTACTCGACCATCGGCCTGATGGATTCCCACCTGGGCGTGGCGCTCGCCCACCTGGTATTCAACGTGCCGCTGGCAGTGTGGATCCTGGAAGGCTTCATGTCCGGCGTGCCGCGCGAGATCGACGAGACGGCCTATGTCGACGGCTACTCCTTCCCGCGCTTCTTCCTCACCGTCTTCCTGCCGCTGATCAAGGCAGGCGTGGGCGTGGCCGCCTTCTTCTGCTTCATGTTCAGCTGGGTCGAGCTGCTGCTGGCACGCACGCTGACCTCGGTCAACGCCAAGCCCATCGTCGCCACCATGACGCGCACCGTGTCGGCATCCGGCATGGACTGGGGCGTGCTGGCCGCGGCCGGTGTGCTGACCATCGTGCCCGGCGGCATCGTGATCTGGTTCGTGCGGCACTACATCGCGAAGGGCTTCGCGATGGGTCGCGTCTGATGCGGAGGAAAGTCCATGTTCAGCTGGATGGTCTGGACCACGCCGGTGGCCGTCTTCTTTTCCTGCATCGTGGTGATGCTGGCCCTCATGACGCTGTGGGAGACGCGCGCGCCGTCGGTGCTGCGCAAGGGTTTCCTGCCCATCGCGACCACGCGCGGCGACCGTCTCTTCATCGGGCTGATGTGCGCCGCCTGGATCAACCTGGCCTGGGTCGGGCTGGGCGAGAAGATGGCGGGCTGGTTCTCGCTGGCCGATGAGCCGTCGGTATGGATCAGCTTCGTGGTGTCGATGCTGGTGCTGGCGCTGATCCTGCGCAAGGGCTGAGAGCCGCGGCAGCGGTCGCACGGCCGGCGCCGGAGCAGGGCGCGGCGGAGCAGGGTGGAGTAGAGATATCCGAGCCAATGGGCCTGGCGGCTTGTCCCTTCCCGGGGCCGCGGTCCAACGATACAGCGGGAAGGGGGAGTCACGAGGAGGCGTTCATGAAGGTGCAGATGAAGTTGGGCATGACGGCGTTCGCCTGCGCAGCGGCGCTGGCCTGCGGCCACGCGGCCTGGGCCGGCGAAGCCGATGCCAAGAAGTGGGTCGACAACGAGTTCCAGCCGTCCTCGCTGTCCAAGGACAAGCAGCTGGCCGAGATGAAATGGTTCATCGACGCTGCCGCCAAACTCAAGGCCAAGGGCGTCACGCAGATCAGCGTGGTATCGGAGACGCTGACGACCCACGAGTACGAATCGAAGACCCTGGCCAAGGCCTTCGAGGAGATCACCGGGATCAAGGTGACCCACGACATCATCCAGGAAGGCGACGTGGTCGAGAAGCTGCAGACCTCGATGCAGTCGGGCAAGTCCATCTATGACGGCTGGATCTCCGACTCCGACCTGATCGGCACGCACTACCGCTACGGCGCCATCCTGCCGCTGAGCGACTACATGAGCGGCGCGGGCAAGGAGTGGACCAACCCCGGACTCGACGTCAAGGACTTCATCGGCACCAAGTTCACCACTGCGCCCGACGGCAAGCTCTACCAGCTGCCCGACCAGCAGTTTGCCAACCTGTACTGGTTCCGCGCCGACTGGTTCGCGCGCCAGGACCTGAAGGACAAGTTCAAGGCCAAGTACGGCTACGAGCTGGGCGTGCCGACCAACTGGTCGGCCTACGAGGACATCGCCGAGTTCTTCACCAACGACGTCAAGGAGATCGACGGCAAGAAGGTCTTCGGCCACATGGACTACGGCAAGAAGGACCCGTCGCTCGGCTGGCGCTTCACCGACGCCTGGCTGTCGATGGCCGGTGCCGCCGACAAGGGCCTGCCCAACGGCTTGCCGGTCGACGAGTGGGGCATCCGCGTGGCCGCGGACAAGTGCACGCCGGTGGGCGCCTCGGTGGCGCGTGGCGGTGCCACCAACAGCCCGGCCGCGGTCTACGCGCTGACCAAGTACATCGACTGGATGAAGAAGTACGCGCCACCGCAGGCGATGGGCATGACCTTCTCGGAAGCGGGCCCGGTGCCGGCGCAGGGGCAGATCGCGCAGCAGGTGTTCTGGTACACCGCGTTCACGGCCGACATGACCAAGAAGGGCCTGCCGGTGGTCAATGCCGACGGCAGCCCGAAGTGGCGCATGGCGCCGTCGCCCTACGGCCCGTACTGGAAGCAGGGCATGCAGAACGGCTACCAGGACGTGGGCTCCTGGACCTTCTTCAAGAACACCGATCCCAACCGCCTCGCCGCGGCCTGGCTGTACGCGCAGTTCGTGACCTCGAAGACGGTGTCGCTGAAGAAATCGCTGACCGGGCTGACCTTCATCCGAGACAGCGATATCCACCACGAGTACCTGACCAAGAACGCGGCCAAGTACGGCGGCCTGATCGAGTTCTACCGCAGCCCGGCGCGGGTGGCATGGACGCCGACCGGCACCAACGTGCCCGACTATCCGAAGCTCGCGCAGCTCTGGTGGAAGAACGTGGCCACGGCTGTCACTGGCGAGAAGACGCCGCAGGCCGCGATGGACAACCTCGCCGACGAGATGGAGCAGGTGATGGGGCGGCTGCAGCGCGCCGGCATGGCGAACTGCGCGCCCAAGCTCAACCCGAAGGAGGATCCGGCCAAATGGCTGTCGAGCGAGCATGCGCCTTGGCAGAAGCTGTCCAACGAGAAGCCCAAGGGTGAAACCATCGCCTACGACAAGCTGCTGCAGGCATGGAAGGAAGGGCGGGTGCGCTGAGCCCCGGCCGGCGTGCCCCGCGCGGGGGCGCGCCGGCGGCGTGGCGGCCGGGCTTCAGGCCCGGTCGTGCACGACCTGCAAGGCGTAGCGCGCCTTGCCGCGCCGCTTGGCTTCGTAGAGCGCCATGTCCGCGCGCATGAACAGTTCGCTGGCAGTCTGGCCGTCGCCGGCCAGGTGCACGGCGGCGCCGACGCTGGCGGTGGCCATCAGTGTGCGGCCGGCGATCCGGTGCGCTTGCAGCGAACCCTGCACGATGCCCTGGGCGATCCGCTCGAGATCGGCCGGCGCGATCGCATTGCGCAGCACGATGGCGAATTCGTCGCCGCCGATGCGGGCGACTGCGTCGCCTTCGCGCACGCACGCCGACAGGCGCCTGCCGAACCCTGCCAGCAGTTCGTCGCCCACGGCGTGTCCGTGGCTGTCGTTGATGTGCTTGAAGTCGTCCAGGTCGACGAGCATCAGGGCGATGCTCTGGTCTGGCCCCTCGCCCGGGTTCATGGCTTCGGCCAGGCAGCGGTCGAAGCCTTTACGGTTGAGCAGGCCGGTCAGGTGGTCGCTGACGGTCTGCGCTTCCAGCGAGCGCAGCGCCTGGCGCTCGGCGGTCACGTTGCGGGCGAACATATAGAGGCCGACGACCGTATCGCGCGCGTCGTCCCAGGCAGGCTGGCAACTGACTTCCAGGCATTCGGTGCCGTCCGGGCTTTCCTGAGTGTAGGTCACGGCCCTGCCGGCGAACGCCTGCTCCAGGTGAGGCCGCACGGCCAGATAGGTCGGCATACCCCACAGTTCCCGCAGCTTGAGGCCGACGATCTGCTGCACCGGCAGCCCGAAATGGCGCGCATAGGCCTGGTTGACGAAGACGTAGCGCTCCTTCGCGTCGACCAGGGAGATGAAGTCCGGCACATGGTTGGCGATGGCCTCGATCCGCTTCTCGCTCTCGGCGGCCAGGTCCTTGGCAGCCTTGAGCGCGCTCTCGCGCTCATGAAGCTGGCGCACGACGCCGGCGAAGGCCGAGGCGAGCTGGCCGATCTCGTCCCGGCGCTGCGTCGGCAACTGGTTGAGCGCGTCGGCGTTGAGCGCCACGGCGTCGACGGCCCGATGGAAGTCTTCGAGCGGCTTGAGCAGGCGCCGCACCACCAGCCACATCAGGCCGGCAGCCCCCGCCAGCGTCAGCAGGCCGATCAGCAGCCACTTGTGACGCACGTCGATCAGCGGCAGGAAGGCTTGCTCGGCCGGCAGCACCGACACGACGGTCCAGCCGTTCAGGTCGAGACTGCGGCGCGTGACGACGGGGCGCGCGGGCCGCAGGAACTCCCAGGGTTTGGCCGCCGGTGTCGCCAGGCCACAGGCGTCGGCCGTGCCCTGCGCCGCCGGCAGCATGATCCTGGCCGGCTCGGCGTGCATCGCATAGCGCGGATTCTGCCCGGAGGACACCAGGCAATAGATGCCGCCGCTGCCGAGGCGGCCGTCGCGCAACTCGTGCAGGAAGTTGTCCTCGGCCAGGTTGAGCGCGCCGCCGACCACCGCTCGCAGCGTTCCGTCCGGCGCGCGCAGTGGCACGGCGAGCACCATGCCCGGTGCGCTGCTCATGCGCCCGTAGAGCAGGTCGGAGGTCGCCACGGAGGCGCCCGCCTCGAGTGCGCGGAAATAGTCGCGGTCCTTGACCTGCAGCCGTCGCTCCTGGGGCACGGCGGTGCTGAAGGCGACATCGCCGTCCGGCCAGGCCAGGAAGACAGCATTGAAGTCCTCCGGCGTGTCCACCATCCCGGAGGCGAAGACCCGCAGCGTCGCCGGCGGCTGGTCGAGCATCGGTTCGAGCTGGCGCGCCAGCCGGCGCAGCAGGTGGATGCGGCTGTCGAACTTGTCGTCCAGGTGCTGCGCGACGAGGTCGGTCTGCCGGGCCTGCTCGGTCTCCAGCAGCTGGCGCAGCGATGCATAGGCGTAATACTGGGAGGCCAGCACACGCACGCCGAGAATCAGCGTCACCACCAGCGCGGCGGCGAGAGCTACCCGGTATTTCAAAGAGTGCCGCATGCGTGCTTGCTTCGTGCTTCTTCTGGCCTGTGGGGACGCGGATCGAACGCGGCCGGTGCCGCGATCTGCCCATGCCTGCCGGCACGGAACCGACAGTCAAGATTAGCAGAAGCGAAGGAGCGCAGGTACAGGTGAAGGTCCGGCATCAAGGGCAGGTCAAGGGCAGGTGGCGAGCGTCTGCTGCAACCAGTCGATGACCGGACGGAAGCGCGAGTGGCCGCGGAATTCCGCCGGATAGGCGAGCCAGATCTCGCGCGTTACTTCCGGCACATCGTGCAGCTTCGCCAGGCTGACATCGTGAGCGGCCAGGTAGTGCGGCAGCAGGCCCGCACCCAGGCCGGCCCGCACCGCCTGCTGCACGGCATGCAGGCTGTTGGACTGGAAGGCGACCGGGCCGCCGCGCGCCTGCGGCCAGGCGCACTCGGGCAGGCCGAGGCCATCGTCCAGCAGCGCACAGCAGGGCAGGGCAGCGCTCGCGCTGGCATCCGGGCGGTGCATCGCCGCGTCGCGGGCGCGCACGTAGAAGCCGAATTGCACGGTGCCGGCACGCTGCGCCACGACATCCTCCTCCTGCGGGCGTGCCAGTCGCACCGCGATATGCGCGCGGCGGCGCGCCAGGCTGGCAACGCGGTTGTCCAGTTCGAGCCGTACCTGGATGGCTGGATGGGCGGCGTACAGGCCCGGCAGCCGCGGTGTGAGGAATTCGCTGCCGAGCGCGGCAGTGGCGGCCATCCGCACCTCGCCCGAGACGCCGGCTCCGGCGTGTTCGGTCTCCCGCAGCAGGCGATCCGCGCTGCGTTCCATCTGGCGCGCCGCCTCCAAGGCCGCGCGGCCGGTGCCGGTGAGGACGAAGGCGCCGTCGGTGCGCGTGGCGACCGCGCCGCCGAGCGCGGCTTCCAGGCGCCGTATGCGGCGGATCGCGGTGGCATGGGTGAGACCGAGTTCGCGTGCGCAGGCGGAATAGCTGCCGCAGCGTTGCAGTGCCGACAGGGTCAGCAGGTCATCCCAGCAGAGTGAACGTTTTTGCACAGCGATCGTGAGGGATTGGAGAATTGGCGTACAGCTTAGCGCAGCCTAAGATGGCTGCGAAGCGTCCCGGAAGGCGCCTGCCGCGCCTCTGGCCCGCGGTGGTGCGCGCCGCTATCCCTGGGCCGCCCCTGCCACCTGTACCAGGAGATCCTCGCTATGTCCCAAGCCTTCACCCTGCTCGATCTTGCCGGCGCCAGCCGCGCGCCGTCCGCCTGGGACGCCGCCGTGCTGCTGCTGATCGACCACCAGCGTGAATATGTCGATGGCCGGCTGCCGCTGAGTGGCATGCCGGCGGCGGTGGCCCGCTGCGCCGCGCTGCTGGCGCAGGCGCGCGAGCGGGGCGCACCGGTCGTCCACGTGGTCCACCATGGGCGCCCGGGTAGCGGGGCCTTCGATCCGAGCGGACCCTACGCGGCCATCATCGCCGACCTCGTTCCGGCTGCCGGCGAAGCCACCGTGGTCAAGGGGCTGCCGAACAGCTTCGCCGGCACCGACCTCGCCGCGGTGCTCGCGCGGGCCGGTCGCAAGGAACTGGTGGTGGCGGGTTTCCAGACGCATATGTGCGTCAGCGCGACGGTGCGCGCGGCGCTCGATCACGGCTATCGCAGCACCGTGGTGGCGGGCGCCTGCGCTACGCGCGACCTGCCGGATCCGCTCGGCGGGCCTGCGCTGCCGGCGGCGCAGGTGCATCGCGCCGCGCTGGCCGCGCTGCATGACCGTTTCGCCACCGTGGTGCCGGACGAGGAGGTCTGGCGGTAAGCGCGCAAGGTAGGGGGGGGCGCTTGCTCCTTCCTTCGCCAAAGCCGAAGCGCCCAGGCATGATGGCGCAAAACAAAAAACCCCGAGGCCTTCCGGCTTCGGGGTTTTTTGGCAACGTAAGGCGTTGCCAGCCAAATCTGGTGGGTGGTACAGGGATTGAACCTGTGACCCCTGCCGTGTGAAGGCAGTGCTCTACCGCTGAGCTAACCACCCCTGCTGCTGCGTTGTTGCTGTCGTGCAGCGGAGAAATGAGATTATGCAGAAGCCGCGGTATCTTGTAAAGCCCTTTCCGCAAAATTCTTGCGGCGCTGCGCCATTGGCACTTTGCCGCAGGTGGCTTCAGGCCGCCGGCACCTCCTGCCAGACGGTCTTGCCGCCGCTCGCTTTGTCGAGTTCCTTCAGCACTGCTGCATGGGCGGCCACCTCTTCCTCGCTGGCGCGCAGCACGGGCAGGTCGAGCGCGGACAGGTCCGCCGAGGCCACCGCGTGACCCGGTCCGTCGCCATCGTCGAGGGCATCGATGACCAGGGAGTCCTGGCCGCGCGTCATGGCGAGGTAGACCTCGGCCAGCAGTTCCGCATCCAGCAAGGCGCCGTGCAGCGTCCGGTGCGCGTTGCTGACGCCCAGCCGATCGCACAGCGCATCGAGCGAATTGCGCTTGCCGGGGAACATCTGGCGCGCTTCCTTGAGCGTATCGATCACGCCGCCGACGTGCTCGCGGAATGGCGGCAGGCCGAGCAGCTGGAATTCCATGTCGAGGAAGCCCAGGTCGAAGCTCGCGTTGTGGATGATCAACTCGGCATCGCGCACGAACTCGCGGATGGGCTCGACCACCTCGGCGAAGCGCGGCTTGTCCGAGAGGAACTCGAGCGTCAGCCCGTGCACGGCGATCGCGCCTTCGTCGATCTCGCGCTCGGGGTTGACGTAGAAATGCAGATTGCGCCCCGTCAGGCGCCGGTTGACCATCTCCACACAGCCGATTTCAATCAGGCGGTCGCCGGTGGCGGCATTCAGGCCGGTGGTTTCGGTATCGAGAACGATCTGTCGCATGGCGGGCATTCTACCGGAGCGCGCGGGCAGGCCTCAGGCCGCCAGCGAGGCGACGCCCCGGTTGGCCAGCGCGTCGGCGCGCTCGTTGCCGGGATGGCCGTTGTGGCCGCGCACCCAGTGCCAGCTGACCTGG
Organism: Cupriavidus malaysiensis; assembly: GCF_001854325.1. Taxonomy (NCBI): domain Bacteria; kingdom Pseudomonadati; phylum Pseudomonadota; class Betaproteobacteria; order Burkholderiales; family Burkholderiaceae; genus Cupriavidus; species Cupriavidus malaysiensis. The sequence continues at coordinate 3,376,407 of NZ_CP017754.1, read as the reverse complement.
TGGCGTGCGGCCTCGACGTCCAGCGACTGCCACAGGTCGGCATTCTTGACCGGTTTCTTGTCGGCGGTCTTCCAGCCACGCGCCTTCCACCCGGGCAGCCATTCGCTGATGCCCTTCTGCACATACTGGGAGTCGGTATAGACCTGGATGCGGCATGGGCGCTTGAGCGCCCGCAAGGCCTCGATCACCGCGGTCAGTTCCATGCGGTTGTTGGTGGTGCCGCGCTCGCCGCCGAACAGTTCCTTCTCGCTCGTGCCGGCCACCAGCAGCGCGCCCCAGCCGCCGGGGCCAGGATTGCCCTTGCAGGCGCCATCGGAATAGATCGTGACTTCTTGCAGTGCTTCCATGTGATTCAAGGTTCGTGCCGGCCCGCGCGCGGCCCGGCGATGTGGATTGGCGATAGGGATTGGCGTCAGGGCCGGGCGCCTAGGCGCCGCCGCGAGGCGTGCCGCCAGGGGCCTTGCCGTGGGTGCCGGTCGGGGTGGCCACCGGTGCCGCCACCGGCTTGAGGGACGCCTTGGCCGGCTTCCATGCCGGGCCGACCAGGCGCACGCCGCGCACCCGCTTGATCGCCGAGATCATGTAGACGGCGCCGAAGATCGGCCACCAGCGGTCGCCCGCCTTCTCCATGAAGGCCGCGCGCTGCAGCCAGCGCTCGGTGCGGTAGGGCGGGCAGTAGCAGCCGAAGCGGCCACGGATGATATCGAAGCCGAGCAGCTTGAGCCAATCCTTGATGCGCACGAAACCGATCGACTGCGCGTCGGTCGGAAGGAAGGGCTCGACGCCGATGCGGTTCAGGCCCTGGCGGGCCCCCCACAGGCTCATCGGGTTGAAGCAGGTGACGACCACGCGGCCCTCAGGCATCAGTACCCGCGCGACCTCGCGCAGCACCTCGTGCGGATACTCGCTGAACTCCAGCACATGGGGCAGGGTGACGAGGTCCAGGCTCTGTGTGTCGAAGGGCAGTTCGTCGAAACGGCACAACAGCTGACGCGCGTCGGGCTGGCCGCTGCGCGGACCGTGCGGACCGCCGTCCGCGTCCAGCGCAAGCGCCGAGAAGGGCATGCGGTTCTCGCGCAGGGTGTCGATCACCGGCAGGCCGAGCTGCACAGCGTGGTAGCCGAAGATGTCCGTCACCGTGCGATCGTACTGGCCCTGTTCCCAGCCGAGCATGTACTGCCCGGGTGGCGAGGCGAGCCAGCCTTCCCAATCTATAATCGGTCGGTCGGACATAGGAGCAAGTATGTTGAGAGTGGAGCCGATTCCTGCATTCCAGGATAACTATATCTGGGCGATCCACGATGGTCACTGCGCCGCCGTGGTGGATCCCGGCGAGGCGGGCCCGGTCGAGCGTTTCCTGGCACAGCATCGGCTGGCTCTGGGCGCTATTGTAATCACCCATCACCACGGCGATCACCAGGGCGGCGTCGCGGACCTGCTGCAGGCGCATCCGCTCGCGCCCGGCGGCGGCCCGCTGCCGGTCATCGGGCCGGCCGGCGAGCGCATCGGCGGCCGCACCCAGGCCGTGCGCGAAGGCGACGTGGTGGCACTGGCGGCGCCAGCGTTGCAGCTGCGCGTGCTGGACGTGCCCGGTCACACGGCTGGCCATGTGGCCTACGTGGCGGATGACTCCGCACTTGGCGACAGCGGTCCGGCCGTGTTCTGCGGCGATACCCTGTTCGCCAGCGGCTGCGGCCGGCTGTTCGAGGGCTCTCCGGCGCAGATGCTGGACTCGCTCGACAAGCTGGCGGCATTGCCGCCCGCCACCCGCGTCTACTGTGCGCATGAGTACACCGCCTCCAATGTGCGTTTCGCGCTGGCGGTGGAGCCGGCCAATGCGGCGCTGGCCGACTGGCAGGCACGCGTGCAGGATCTGCGCGGGCAGGGCCGGCCGACCGTGCCCACCACGATCGGGCTGGAGCGTGCGGTCAATCCTTTCCTGCGCTCGCGCGAGCCGGCGGTGCGTGCGGCGCTCGTTGCCCATGGGAGCCACCCCGGCAACGATGCGGCGGCTTTCGGCGCACTGCGCGGCTGGAAGGACGGCTTCCGCTAGGGTCCGCCCGGCCGCCATCGCGCCGGGCGCTTCCCGCGTCTCTCGACGGTTGCCCGGCTTTGCCGGGGGAGAATCTCATTGACGCCATAGCGCGTTTTTCATAGCATCAGGCAATTTTTTAGCGTCACGATTCGAGAAATTGATGAAAATTGGTCGATTCATGGCGGTGGTCGCCTGCGCTGCCTTGCTGGCAGCGTGCGCGGGCGCGCCGCCCGCCGCCGATACGGCCGGCACAGCGACCGCGCAGCGTGGCACGCCCGACCCGCTCAACAGCCTGACCACCGGCAAGGCAGCCGGCGGGCTGAACGCGGCCAGCGGCAAGCCGCCCGCAGGTGGCGAAGGCGGCGGCAGGGATTGGCTGAACGTCCAGCAGAACGATATCTGGGACCGTATCCGGCGCGGCTTCGCCATGCCCGACCTGGAAGGCACGCTGGTGGACGACCGCACGCAGTGGTATGCCCAGCGCCCCGAGTACATGGAGCGCATGATCAGCCGCTCGAGCCGCTACCTCTACCACATCGTCGAGGAACTCGAGCGTCGCAACATGCCGACCGAGCTGGCGTTGCTGCCCTTCGTCGAGAGCGCGTTCAACCCGCAGGCCGAGTCGAGCGCCAAGGCGGCCGGCATGTGGCAGTTCATCCCGAGCACGGGCAAGACCTACAAGCTCAAGCAGAACATGTTCCGCGACGAGCGCCGCGACGTGCTGGCCTCGACCGATGCCGCGCTCGACTACCTGGCGCGCCTGTACGACATGTTCGGCGACTGGCAGCTGGCGCTGGCGGCCTACAACTGGGGCGAAGGCGCCGTGTCGCGCGCGATCTCGCGCAACCAGGCGCGCGGGCTGCCGACCGACTACGCCAGCCTGAGCATGCCGAACGAAACGCGTTACTACGTGCCGAAGCTGCAGGCGGTCAAGAACATCATCAGCAACCCCGAGCTCTACGGCATCAAGCTGCCGGACATTCCCGACCATCCCTACTTCGTCACCGTCACTACCTCGCGCGACATCGACGTGGCGCTGGCCGCCAAGCTGGCCAACATGCCGCTGGAGGAGTTCAAGGCGCTCAACCCCTCCTTCAACCGCCCAGTGATCCTCGGCGCGGCCAACCCGCAGATCCTGCTGCCCTTCGACAACGCGGAGCGCTTCCAGTACAACCTCAATACCTATCGCGGCGGCCTGTCGAGCTGGACCGCCGTCACGGTGGACAACCGCGAGCGGGTGGAGGCGCTGGCGGCGCGGCTGAAGATCGATCCGGACACCCTGCGCGAGATCAACCGCATACCCAAGGGCATGCGGCTGAAGGCCGGCTCGACGGTGATGATCCCGCGTACCGAACGCAATGACGAGGACATCAGCGCCAGCGTGGCCGACAATGCCATGCTGGCCGTGGAGCCCGATCTCCCCGATGCCCGGCGCGTCGTGGTGCGCGCGGGGCGGCGCGACACGGTGGCGTCGATCGCGCGGCGCTACGGCGTCACCGCCAGCCAGCTGATGGGCTGGAACCACCTGCCCGGCACCAAGCTGGTGGCAGGCCAGAGCCTGGTGCTGATGGTGCCGGTGCGCGCCGGCGGCGCGCGTGCCGAGCCGGCGGCGCGGGGTGGTGCAGAGGTCGTGCGCGTGTCGGCGCACCCGCGTGCGGAAGCGCGGGCCGAGCCGCGCGGGCGCGCCACGGCGGCGCCGGCGCGCAAGGCCGCGCCGACGGCCAGGGGCGCCGCCGCCAAGGCTGCCCCCGCTCCCAGGGCCGCTACCGCCAAGGCGGCGCCGGCCAAGGCGTCGGCTGGCAAGGGCGGCAAGAAGCACTGACGGCCGCGGCTGGCGGCGCCTGCCTTGCGCTGGCGCAAGGAAGCGGCGGGTGCGGATCTTCCTGCGGTACGCGCGGCGGTGGCAAACTAGCGGCACAACCACAGCCGCCTACGCGCGGAGGAGACAGCCATGACCGCTAGCCGCGCCCTGCACGCGCGTTCCCTGGCCGACCCCGAGGGGTTCTGGGCCGAACAGGCCAGACGCATCGACTGGGAGACCCCCTTCGAACAGGTGCTGGACGACAGCCGAGCACCCTTCACGCGCTGGTTCGTCGGCGGGCGCACCAATCTCTGCCACAACGCGGTCGACCGCCACCTCGCCGAGCGCGCCGGCCAGACCGCGCTGATCCACGTTTCCACCGAAACCGGCGAGCGCCGCCGCTACACCTACGCGGAGCTGCACGACGAGGTCAACCGCATGGCCGCCATCCTGCAGGCTTTCGGCGTGGCCAAGGGCGACCGCGTGCTGATCTACCTGCCGATGATTCCCGAGGCGGCTTTCGCCATGCTGGCCTGTGCCCGCATCGGCGCCATCCATTCGGTGGTGTTCGGCGGCTTCGCCTCGGTCAGCCTCGCCGCTCGCATCGACGATGCGCAGCCGCGCGTGGTCATCAGTGCCGACGCCGGCTCGCGTGCCGGCAAGGTGGTGCCGTACAAGCCCCTGCTCGACGAGGCGCTGCGCCTGGCCTCGCACCAGCCCGAGCGCGTGTTGCTGGTCGACCGCGGGCTGGCGGCGATGGCGCGCACGCCGGGGCGCGACGAAGACTACGCCGCGTGGCGCGGGCACGTGGGCGCGGCGCGCGTGCCATGCGCCTGGCTCGAATCGAGCGAGCCGTCCTACGTGCTCTACACCTCAGGTACCACGGGCAAGCCGAAGGGCGTGCAGCGCGACACCGGTGGCTATGCGGTGGCGCTGGCGACGTCGATGGAGTACATCTTCTGCGGCAAGCCGGGCGATACCATGTTTACCTGCTCGGACATCGGCTGGGTGGTCGGGCACAGCTACATCATCTACGCGCCGCTGCTGGCCGGCCTGGCCACGCTGATGTACGAGGGTACGCCGGTGCGGCCAGACGGCGGCATCCTGTGGCAACTGGTGCAGGAGTACAAGGTGAACCTGATGTTCACCGCGCCCACCGCCATCCGCGTGCTGAAGAAGCAGGACCCGGCCTGGCTGAAGCGCTACGACCTGTCCAGCCTGCGCCTGCTGTTCCTGGCCGGCGAGCCGCTCGACGAACCCACCGCGGACTGGATCCAGCAGGGTATCGGCAAGCCGGTGGTGGACAACTACTGGCAGACCGAGACCGGCTGGCCGATCATCGCCATCCAGCGCGGCATCGAACCGCTGCCGGCCAAGCTGGGCTCGCCCGGCGTGCCCGCCTATGGTTACGACCTGAAGATCGTCGATGAGTCCACCGGCGAAGTCTGCGCGCCCGGGCAGAAGGGAGTGGTGGCCATCGACGGCCCGCTGCCGCCGGGCTGCATGAGCACGATCTGGGGAGATGACGAGCGCTTCGTCAAGACCTACTGGTCGTCGGTGCCAAACCGCCGCTGTTATTCCACCTTCGATTGGGGCGTGCAGGACGAAGACGGCTATGTCTTCATCCTCGGCCGTACCGACGATGTGATCAATGTGGCCGGCCACCGGCTTGGCACCCGCGAGATCGAGGAGAGCCTGTCCTCGCACGCGGGCGTGGCCGAGGTGGCCGTGGTCGGCGTGCAGGATGCGCTCAAGGGCCAGGTGGCGCTGGGAGTCTGCGTGGCGCGCGATCCGGCCAGGGTGGCTGACGCGCCCGGCCGGCAGGCATTCGAGACCGAGTTGATGAAGACTGTGGAGCAGCAGCTCGGTGCGGTGGCCAAGCCGGCGCGTGTGGTGTTCGTCAACGTGCTGCCCAAGACACGATCCGGCAAGCTGTTGCGACGCGCGATCCAGGCCGTGGCCGAAGGCCGGGCGACCGGCGACCTGACCACCATCGAGGATCCCGTCGCGCTTGAGATGCTGCAGGACGCCCTGAAGGCTTGAGCGGAGAGGGGCGCGGGCAGGGCTGACCGGCCTGCCCGCGCCGTCGCCTCCACATTGCGAGGGGGGCAGGCATCTGGCGATGGGGGCAAACAGGTCTTGCGTTTCCCGGTGATGCCTCCTAATATTTTAAACATGAAATATTTAGGCTTGATCTAGACGGTCAGGCTAGACGATCAAGGCGGGGTCGGCAGCCGGGCAAGCGGTATGCGGCGACCGGCGCACAAGGAGACAAGACATGCGTGTGCTGTGCATTGGTGGCGGTCCGGCGGGGCTCTATTTCGGCTTGCTGATGAAGCTGCAGGATCCGCGCAACGAGGTCATCGTGGTGGAGCGCAACCGCCCGTACGACACCTTCGGCTGGGGCGTGGTGTTTTCCGATGCCACCATGGACAACCTGAAGGAGGCCGATCCCGTCAGCGCGGCCCAGATCAACGAGGCCTTCAACCACTGGGACGATATCGACGTCCATATCGGCGGGCGCACCATCCGCTCGGGCGGCCATGGCTTCATCGGCATCGGCCGCAAGCGCCTCCTCAATATCCTGCAGGCGCGTTGCGAGGCGCTCGGCGTGCGCCTGGTGTTCGAGACCGACGTGACGGACGACCAGGCCCTGGCCGAGCAGTACGAAGCCGACCTGGTGATCGCCTCGGACGGCATCAACAGCCGCATCCGCACCCGCTACGCCGACGCCTTCCAGCCCGACATCGACACGCGCCGCTGCCGCTTCGTCTGGCTGGGCACCCGCAAGCTGTTCGACGCCTTCACCTTCGCCTTCGAGAAGACCGAGCACGGCTGGTTCCAGGCGCATGCCTACCGCTTCGACGACAACACCTCCACCTTCATCGTGGAGGCGCCCGAAGAGGTCTGGCAGGCCGCCGGCATCGAGCAGATGAGCCAGGAGGAGGGGGTGGCCTACTGCGAGCGGCTGTTCGCGCGCTACCTGGATGGCCACAAGCTGATCAGCAATGCCACCCACCTGCGCGGCTCGGCGATCTGGATCCGCTTCCCGCGCGTGATCTGCCAGCACTGGGTGCACTGGAACACGCTGGCTGGCGGGCGTCGCGTGCCGGTGGTGCTGATGGGCGATGCGGCACACACCGCGCATTTCTCCATCGGCTCCGGCACCAAGCTGGCGCTCGAGGATGCCATCGACCTGGCGGCCGAGATCGGTGACGCCGGTGCGGCTCGCCTGCCCGAGGCGCTGGCGCGCTACGAGGCCACGCGCAGCGTCGAAGTGCTGAAGATCCAGAATGCCGCGCGCAACTCCACCGAGTGGTTCGAGAATGTGGCGCGCTATGCGGAGCTGGCGCCCGAGCAGTTCGCCTATTCGCTGCTGACGCGTTCGCAGCGCATCTCGCACGAGAACCTGCGCCTGCGCGATGCCGGCTACGTGCAGGGCTTCGAGCACTGGCTGGCGCGCGCGGCAGGCATGCCGGCGGATGCCGCCGGCATGGGCGAAGGCAAGTCGCTGCCGCCGATGTTCACGCCCTACCGGGTGCGCGGCCTCACCTTGAAGAACCGCGTGGTGGTGTCGCCGATGGCCATGTACTCCTGCGTCGACGGCGTGCCAGGCGACTTCCACCTGGTGCACCTGGGCGCGCGCGCCATGGGGGGCGCCGGCATGGTGGTGGCCGAGATGACTTGCACCGCGCCGGATGCCCGCATCACCCCGGGCTGCCCGGGTTTGTGGAACGATGCCCAGCGCGATGCCTGGCGCCGCATCGTCGACTTCGTCCACGCCAACAGCGACGCGCGCATCGCCATGCAGCTCGGCCATGCCGGCCGCAAGGGCTCGACCCAGCTCGGCTGGCAGCAGATGGACCATCCGCTGCCCGAGGGCAACTGGCCGCTGCAGTCGGCCTCGCCGCTGCCTTATCTGCCGGGCATCTCGCAGGTGCCGCGCGAGATGACGGCGGACGACATGGCGCGCGTGCGCGATGACTTCGTCGCGGCCGCGCGGCGGGCGGCCGAGGCCGGTTTCGACTGGCTGGAACTGCACTGCGCGCACGGCTACCTGCTGTCCAGCTTCATCTCGCCGCTGACCAACCAGCGCGCCGATGCCTACGGCGGCTCGCTGGAGAACCGCCTGCGCTATCCGCTCGAAGTGTTCCGCGCGGTGCGCGCTGCATGGCCGCAGGAACGGCCGATGTCGGTGCGCATCTCGGCGCACGACTGGGTCGAGGGCGGTATCACGCCGGACGACGCGGTGGAGATCGCGCGTGCCTTCAAGGCCGCCGGCGCCGATATGATCGACTGCTCGTCCGGCCAGGTCAGCCCCGACCAGGCGCCGGTGTACGGCCGCATGTACCAGACGCCGTTCGCCGACCGCGTGCGCAACGAGGCAGGCATCGCCACCATCGCGGTGGGTGCCATCTTCGAGGCCGACCACGTCGACAGCATCATCGCCGCCGGCCGCGCCGATCTGTGTGCGATCGCGCGGCCGCACCTGGCCGACCCGGCCTGGACACTGCACGAGGCAGCGCGGCTGGGCTGGCGCGAGGCCGCCTGGCCCCGGCAGTACCTGGCGGGCAAGCGCCAGTACGAGACCAACCTGGAGCGCGCCGCGGCTTTCGAGGCGCAGGCGGCGGCGGGGAAATGACGATGGCAGCGGCACGGCAAGGCGGTGAACTGCAGGGGCGCCATGCGCTGGTGACGGGCGCCGGGCGCGGTATCGGCGCGGCGATCGCGCGCCGGCTGCTGGCCGATGGCGCCAGCGTGACCCTGCTCGGACGCAATGCCGGCGTCCTGCACGAGACGGCGGCCGCGCTGCGCGTGGAGTTGCCGGAGGCGGTGCTGGCGGTCGAAACGGCGGATATCGCCGACGCCGAGGCTGTCTCCCTTGCCTTCGCCGCGGCGAGCGGGCGCCTCGGCCCGGTGGCGGTACTGGTCAACAACGCCGGCCAGGCGCGCAGCGCCCCCTTCGGCAAGACCGACCTGGCCCTGTGGCAGTCCATGCTCGAGGTCAACCTGACCGGCACATTCCTGTGCGCCCAGGCGGCGCTGCCGGGCATGCTGGCTGCCGGCTGGGGGCGCATCGTCAACGTGGCCAGCACAGCGGGGCTGCGGGGCTATGGCTATGTCAGTGCCTATTGCGCCGCCAAGCATGGCGTGATCGGCCTGACGCGGGCGCTGGCGCTGGAGGTGGCAGCCAAGGGCGTCACCGTCAACGCGGTCTGCCCTGGCTACACCGAGACCGACATCGTGCGCGAGGCGGTCGCCAACATCGTGGCCAAGACCGGACGCAGCGAAGCCGAGGCGCGCGCCGAACTGGCGGCCGGCAATCCGCAGAAGCGGCTGGTGCAGCCGGAGGAGGTCGCCGACGCCGTGGCGTGGCTGTGCCGGCCATCGGCAGGCGCCATGACCGGACAGGCCATCGCGGTGGCCGGCGGCGAAGTGATGGCGGGCTGAGCGCCCTTGTGCGCCCAGAGCGCACGCCGCACCGGCCCCTTCCTTGCGGTGGGCCGGACCGACAGGACAAGCAGGACAGAACGGAACCACAGAGAGACCGCAAATGACCGATATCGCCCTCGACATGCGCCATCATAAGCGCCCCTTCGCCGACTACCAGCCGCGCCACTTCCTGTGGTCGGTGTCCGCCGACGGCAAGGTGGGCACGGTGACGCTGAACCGCCCGGAGCGCAAGAACCCGCTGACCTTCGATTCCTACGCCGAACTGCGCGATTTCTTCCGCGGCCTGTGCTACGCCAGTGACATCAAGACGGTGGTGGTTACCGGCGCCGGCGGCAATTTCTGCTCCGGCGGCGACGTGCACGAGATCATCGGCCCGCTGACACGCATGCGCATGCCCGAGCTGCTCGAGTTCACGCGCATGACCGGCGACCTGGTCAAGGCCATGCGGGCCTGCCCGCAGCCGGTCATCAGTGCCATCGACGGCATCTGTGCCGGGGCCGGCGCGATGATGGCGCTGGCTTCCGACATGCGCCTGGGCACCGAGGCGGCCAAGACTGCCTTCCTGTTCGTGCGGGTGGGCCTGGCCGGCGCCGACATGGGAGCGTGCTCGCTGCTGCCGCGCGTGATCGGGCAGGGGCGGGCCAGCGAATTGCTGTACACCGGCCGCAGCATGAGCGCGCAGGAAGGGCTGCAATGGGGCTTCTTCAATGCTCTGCACGCGCCGGAGCGGGTGCTGGCCGAAGCGCAGGCGCTGGCCGCCCAGCTTGCCGCGGGCCCGACCTTCGCCCACGGTGTGACCAAGAAGCTGCTGCACCAGGAGTGGAATATGGGCCTGGACGAAGCGATCGAAGCGGAAGCCGAGGCGCAGGCCATCTGCATGCAGACGCAGGATTTCCGCCGCGCCTACGAAGCTTTCGTGGCCAAGTCCAAGCCGGTGTTCGAAGGCGACTGAGGAGCATCCATGTCAGACAAGACCTATCTGGAACTGCCCTTCTTCGACGAGGCGCACCGTACGCTGGAGCGCGATCTCGATACCTGGTGCGAGGCTTCGCTGCACGTCGACCATGGCGATACCGATGCCGCCTGCCGCGCGCTGGTGCGTCAGCTCGGCGAGGCGGGCTGGCTGCGCTACTGCGTGCCGGCGGCGCACGGCGGGGCGCTGCCGGCGCTGGATTCGCGCGCGCTGTGCCTGCTGCGCGAGACGCTGGCGCGCCACGACGGCCTGGCTGATTTCGCCTTTGCCATGCAGGGCCTCGGTTCCGGCGCCATCACGCTGGCCGGCAGCGAAGCGCTGCGCGAGCGCTACCTGCCGCGCGTGGCGCGCGGCGAGGCCATCGCCGCCTTCGCGCTGTCAGAGCCGGAAGCCGGCTCCGACGTGGCCGCCATGCAGTGCAGCGCCCGGCTGTCGGAGGACGGCAGCCATTACGTGCTGGATGGCGCCAAGACCTGGATTTCGAATGGCGGCATCGCCGATTTCTACTGCGTGTTCGCCCGCACCGGCGAGGCGCCCGGCGCGCGCGGCATCAGCGCCTTCGTGGTCGACGCCGGCACACCCGGCCTGGAGATCGCCGAGCGCATCGAAGTGATGGCGCCGCATCCGCTCGCCACGCTGCGCTTCGACGGTTGCCGCGTGCCGGTGGCCAACCGCCTCGGCGAGGCGGGGCAGGGCTTCAAGGTGGCGATGATGACGCTCGATATCTTTCGCGCCTCGGTGGCTGCGGCGGCGCTGGGCTTCGGCCGTGCCGCGCTGGACGAGGCGCTGGCGCGCGCCGCATCGCGGCCCATGTTCGGCGGCGTGCTGGGCGACCTGCAACTGACGCAGGCGGCACTCGGCGAGATGGCCACCGCAGTGGATGCCGCCGCGCTGCTGACCTATCGCGCCGCCTGGCTGCGCGACGTGGCACAGCGCCGCACCACGCGCGAGGCGGCCATGGCCAAGATGGTGGCGACCGAGAACGCCCAGCAGGTGATCGACCGCGCCGTGCAGATGTTCGGCGGCGCGGGCGTCAAGGTGGGCTCGCGCGTGGAGGGCCTGTACCGCGAGATCCGCGCGCTGCGCATCTACGAGGGCGCCACCGAAGTGCAGAAGCTGATCATCGCGCGAGAAACGATGGCGCCACGCGGCTAGTGCCCTGAGTCAACGACTTTGTGATGCAGGGCGCCAGGCCGGCACCGCACATGGCGGCCCGGCCGGATACAGGATATCGATCGAGGAAAACGACGGAGACAAGCATGCCCACCAACGCCCCCAGCGATCCCTTCGCCCGCGACCGGCTGCCGCCGCGCGACGCCTGGCCCGAGTTCCTGTTCAACGACGACACCCAATATCCGCCGCGGCTGAACTGTGTGGCCGAACTGGTCGACCGCCATGTGCGCGAGGGACGGGGCGGGCGCATCGCCATCCGCTATCGCGGCGGCGACGGCCAGGTGCACTCGGTCAGCTATGCGGAACTGGCCGCGCTGGTCAACCGCATCGCGCACGTGCTGGTCGAGGACATGGGGCTGGTGCCGGGCAACCGCGTGCTGCTGCGCGGGCCCAACAACCTGATGATGGCGGCGAGCTGGCTCGCCACCGTCAAGGCCGGCTTGATCGCCGTGCCGACCATGCCCTTGCTGCGCGCGCGCGAACTCAAGCAGATCATCGACAAGGCCGAGGTCGGTGCCGCCCTGTGCGACGTGCGCCTGCGGGAGGAGCTGGAGGCCAACCTGGCGCCGGGCGAGCAGCATACGCCCAGCCTGCGGCAGGTGCGATGGTTCAACGCGGAGGCGGACGATCCGGCCTCCCTGGAAGCGGCCCTGGCGGGCAAGCCCGAAACCTTCGCGGCCTGTGACACGGCGGCCGACGACGTCTGCCTGATCGCCTTCACCAGCGGCACCACCGGCCAGCCCAAGGGCACCGTGCATTTCCACCGCGACGTGCTGGCCATGTGCGACCTGTTCCCGCGCCATGTGCTGAAGCCCGGGCCGGACGACATCTTCTGCGGCACGCCCCCGATCGCCTTCACCTTCGGCCTCGGCGGCATCCTCTGCTTTCCGTTGCGGGTCGGTGCCAGCACCGTGCTGGCCGAGCGGCTGACGCCGGAGTCGCTGCTGGAGCTGATCCAGGACTTCGGCGCCACCATCGTTTTCACCGCGCCGACCTTCTACCGGCAGATGGCGGTGCTGGCGCCGCGCTACCGCCTGGCCAGCCTGAAGAAGAGCGTATCGGCCGGCGAGGCGCTGCCGGACGCCACGCGCCAGAGCTGGAAGGCGGCAAGCGGCATCGAGATGACGGACGGCATCGGCGGTACCGAGATGATGCACATCTTCATCTCCAGCGCCGGCGCGGAAGTGCGCCCCGGCGCCATCGGCAAGGTGGTGCCGGGCTATGTGGCGCAGATCGTCGACGAGCAGATGCGACCGGTGCCGCCCGGCACCGTCGGGCGCCTGGCGGTGCGCGGCCCGACCGGCTGCCGCTACCTGGACGATCCGCGCCAGGCCAACTACGTCAAGGCGGGCTGGAACCTGCCCGGCGATACCTTCATGGCCGATGCCGATGGCTACTACTTCTACCAGGCGCGGTCGGACGACATGATCGTCTCGGCCGGCTACAACATCGCCGGCCCCGAGGTCGAGAGCGCGCTGATGCAGCACGAGGCAGTGGCCGAGTGCGGCGTCATCGGCACCGCCGATCCCGAGCGCGGGCAGGTGGTGACGGCCTTCGTGGTGCTGCGCCCCGGCGTGGCTGCGGACGAAGCGACGCGCACAGCCCTGCAGGAACACGTCAAGCGCGAGATCGCGCCGTACAAGTATCCGCGCCGCATCGAGTTCGTGGCGGCCCTGCCGCGTACCGAGACCGGCAAGCTGCAGCGCTTCCGCCTGCGGCAATTGGCCGAGCAGGGCGCCGGCGCGGCGGGGCGGCCGTGAGCGAGGTGTTCCGCAACACCGTGCGGGTGCGCTTCAAGGACTGCGACGCGGCCGGCATCGTGTTCTTCCCGCGCTACTTCGAGATGCTCAACGATTGCGTCGAGGACTGGTTCCGCGAAGCGCTGGCCTGGCCTTTCGAGGCGATGCACGGCAGCGATCGCTGCGGCGTGCCCACGGCGGAACTCAGCAGCCGTTTCGTCGCGCCGAGCCGGCTGGGCGAGACCCTGACGCGCGAGCTGCGCATCCGCCGGCTGGGTGGATCGAGCGCGCTGCTGGCGGTGCGCTTCGCGGGTCCTTCCGGGGACCTGCGCGTCGAGTTCGAGCAGCGCCTGGTCTGCGTGGACCTCGGGCGCGTGGCGCCGCGGCCATGGCCCGATGCGGTGCGGGCCGCGATGGGGTGCTATGTGAGCGCCTGAATCCGCTACGATCCGCGCCGCGCCGGCAAGCGCCGAGGCGCGTGCGGGCAGAAGCGGTCTCCATGCGGCCTCGGGCGCTGCGTTCAGATTCACCGAATACCGAAACCGAAAACCACACACCTGATACCTGGAAACGCTATGAAGATCCTGCAACCCCCCAACTGGGCCCCGCCGCGTGGGTACTCGAACGGCATCATGACGGAAATGCAGGTCGGCAGCCGGTTGCTGTTCGTCGGCGGCCAGATCGGCTGGAACGCGCAGTGCGAGTTCGAGACCGACGATTTCGCCGCGCAGACCGGACAGGCCCTGCGCAATGTCGTGGCGGTGCTGGCAGCCGGCGGCGCGCGTCCCGAGCACATCGTGCGCATGACATGGTATGTCAAGGACAAGGAGGAATACGTGGGTGCCTATCGCGGCATCGGCGAACACTACCGCGAGGTCATCGGCCGCCATTTCCCGGCCATGACGGCGGTCGAGGTCGCCGACCTGGTGGATTCGCGAGCCAAGGTGGAGATCGAGGTCACGGCGGTGGTGCCGCCGGGCGCAGGCTGAGGGCGCGCAGGCGGGGAGGGCGGGATGCCTGCGCGCGGTGCCGCATCGGGCATGCCGTCGGTTCGGGCGCCCGAACGGCGTGGCGGCTTTGCACTGATTTGGTGCGATCGGCCGCCGGCCTTTCTGCAAGTCCTTGAAAACTTGAGAAAATGGCCTGTCCGGGCTATAATTCGAAAGTTTCGCTTTCAGAACCCTTCACCCTAGCGCCTACCGCATTCCACCTTCCGCCGCCCCCTTCCCGCGTGGCCCGGATACACCTGCTTCGCCGTCGTCTTCCGCAAGATGGCGCTCGAGAAGAAGTGTTTCCAGGAGCATAGCGTGGCCGGTGCCGACTGCATGCCCGCTGGCCTGCCGTCAGGCCGGGATCCTCCGGGGGGCAGAGGCGTCGATCAGGTCGGTCACGGGGTGAATCCAGCAGGAGCCTACCCGTGTTACCGTCTTTCCCGTCCGCCATCCTCGCGCTTGCAGACGGCACGGTCTTTCGTGGCTATTCCATCGGCGCTTCCGGCCATACCATCGGTGAAGTGGTGTTCAATACCGCCATCACCGGTTACCAGGAAATCCTCACCGACCCCAGCTATTCCCGGCAGATCGTCACGCTGACGTATCCGCACATCGGCAATGTCGGGGTCAATGCCGAGGATGTCGAAGCCACGAAAGTCCATGCCGCCGGCCTCATCATCAAGGACCTGCCGCTGCAGGCCTCGAACTTCCGCAAGGAGCACACGCTCGGCCATTACCTGAAACAGGAAAAGGTCGTGGCGATCGCCGGCATCGACACGCGCAAGCTGACCCGCATCCTGCGCGAGAAGGGCGCCCAGAACGGCTGCATCCTCGCTGGCGAGGACAATGTGCAGAAGGCCATCGACCTGGCGCGCTCCTTCCCCGGCCTGGCCGGCATGGACCTGGCCAAGGTGGTCTCGGTCAAGGAATCGTACGAGTGGACCCAGAGCGAATGGGCGCTGGGCCGCGGTTACGGCAAGCAGGAAACGCCGCGTTTCCACGTGGTCGCCTATGACTTCGGCGTCAAGTTCAACATCCTGCGCATGCTGGCCGAGCGCGGCTGCAAGGTGACCGTGCTGCCGGCGCAGGCGAGCGCCGCCGACGCGCTGGCGCTGAACCCGGACGGCATCTTCCTGTCGAACGGCCCCGGCGATCCCGAGCCGTGCGACTATGCCATCGCCGCCACCCGTGAGTTCCTGGCGCGCGGCATCCCCACCTTCGGCATCTGCCTGGGCCACCAGATCATGGCGCTGGCAGTGGGTGCGAAGACGCTGAAGATGAAGACCGGCCACCACGGCGCCAATCACCCGGTCAAGGACCTGGATGACGGCCGTGTGGCGATCACGTCGCAGAACCACGGCTTCGCCGTCGATCCCGCCTCGCTGCCTGCCAATGCGCGTGTGACGCACGTGTCGCTGTTCGACGGCACCTTGCAAGGCTTCGCGCTGACCGACAAGCCGGCCTTCTGCTTCCAGGGGCACCCGGAAGCCTCGCCGGGTCCGCACGACGTGGCTTACCTGTTCGACCGCTTCATCCACCTGATGGAGAAGGCCCGCGCCTGAACGGCGGGGACGGGAAGCAAGGGACAAGGACGCAGGCAGGAACCACCATGAACGCATTCATGCACGCCACGCTCGGCATCACCGATTTCTGGACCTTTGTGCTCGGCACGGTATTCATCGTGCTGCTGCCGGGGCCGAACTCGATGTTCGTGCTGTCGGTGGCCGCGCAGCGCGGTGTGCGCGCCGGCTACAAGGGTGCCTGCGGTGTGTTCCTGGGCGATGCCATCCTGATGGTGTTGTCGGCCGCCGGCGTGGCCTCGCTGCTGAAGGCGAGTCCGGCGCTGTTCCACGTGGTCAAGTACGTGGGCGCCGCTTACCTGGGCTGGATCGGCCTGCAGATGCTGCGTGGCGCGCTGCGTGGCTGGCGCGCGCGCGGCGCGGCGGCGGCACGGCCGCAGGCAGCCGCGCCCACGCTGGCGCGCGAGGCCGATCCCTTCCGCAAGGCGCTGGTGATCAGCCTGCTGAATCCCAAGGCCATCCTGTTCTTCATTTCCTTCTTCATCCAGTTCGTGGACCCGGGCTTCGCCTTGCCGGCACTGTCCTTCGTCGTGCTGGGGCTGGTGTGCCAGGTATGCAGCTTCGCCTACCTGACCACCATCATCTTCATGGGCGCCCGGCTGGCCGAGGCCTTCCGTCGCCGGCAACGCCTGTCGGCCGGCATGGCGAGCGGCGTGGGCGCCATGTTCATCGGCTTCGGCGCCAAGCTGGCCACGGCCACCCTGAACTGAACACCTGACATCCGGCGCCGCGCGCAAGCGCGCCGCGCCTACAAAGAGAGCGTGCAATGCCAAAACGCACAGACATCAAAAGCATCCTGATCATCGGCGCGGGTCCCATCATCATCGGCCAGGCGTGCGAGTTCGACTACTCCGGCGCACAGGCCTGCAAGGCCCTGCGCGAGGAAGGCTTCAAGGTCATCCTGGTCAACTCGAACCCGGCGACCATCATGACGGACCCGAACACGGCGGACGTCACCTACATCGAGCCGATCACCTGGGAAGTGGTGGAGCGCATCATCGCCAAGGAGCGTCCGGATGCCATCCTGCCGACCATGGGTGGCCAGACCGCGCTGAACTGCGCGCTCGACCTGCACCGCAACGGCGTGCTGGAGAAGTACAAGGTCGAACTGATCGGCGCGTCGCCCGAGGCCATCGACAAGGCCGAGGACCGCCAGAAGTTCAAGGACGCGATGACCAAGATCGGCCTGGGTTCGGCCAAGTCTGGCATCGCCCATTCGATGGACGAGGCCGTGGCCGTGCAGGCGCAGATCGCCCGCGAGACCAGCACCAGCGGCTATCCGATCGTGATCCGCCCGTCTTTCACGCTGGGCGGCACCGGCGGCGGCATCGCCTACAACCGCGAAGAGTTCGAGGAGATCTGCAAGCGCGGTCTCGACCTGTCGCCGACCCGCGAACTGCTGATCGAAGAGTCGCTGCTGGGCTGGAAGGAGTACGAGATGGAAGTGGTCCGCGACAAGGCGGACAACTGCATCATCATCTGCTCGATCGAGAACCTGGACCCGATGGGCATCCACACCGGTGACTCGATCACCGTGGCGCCCGCGCAGACGCTGACCGACAAGGAATACCAGATCCTGCGCAATGCCTCGCTGGCCGTGCTGCGCGAGATCGGCGTCGATACCGGCGGCTCCAACGTGCAGTTCTCGATCAATCCGAAGGACGGTCGCATGATCGTCATCGAGATGAACCCGCGCGTGTCGCGTTCGTCGGCCCTGGCCTCGAAGGCCACCGGCTTCCCGATCGCCAAGGTCGCCGCCAAACTGGCGGTGGGCTATACGCTGGACGAACTGAAGAACGAGATCACCGGTGGCCTGACCCCGGCTTCGTTCGAGCCCTCGATCGACTACGTGGTCACCAAGGTGCCGCGCTTTGCCTTCGAGAAGTTCCCGCAGGCCGACAGCCACCTGACCACGCAGATGAAGTCGGTGGGCGAGGTGATGGCGATGGGCCGCACCTTCCAGGAGTCGTTCCAGAAGGCCCTGCGCGGCCTCGAAGTGGGCGTGGACGGCCTGGACGAGAAGTCGGCCGACCGCGACGAGATCGTCGAAGAGATCGGCGAGGCGGGTCCGGACCGCATCTGGTACGTGGGCGATGCCTTCCGTATCGGCATGTCGCTGGAAGAGGTCCATGCCGAGACCGATATCGATCCGTGGTTCCTGGCCCAGATCGAGGACATCGTCAAGACCGAGGGCCTGGTCAAGGCGCGCACGCTGGACAGCCTGTCCGCCGCCGAACTGCGCCTGCTCAAGCAGAAGGGCTTCTCCGACCGCCGCCTCTCCAGGCTGCTGAAGACGGATGCGAAGTCGGTGCGCGAAGCCCGCGTCGCCAAGAACGTGCGCCCGGTCTACAAGCGCGTCGACACCTGCGCGGCCGAGTTCGGCACCAACACCGCCTACATGTACTCGACCTACGAGGCCGAGCACGGCGAGTGCGAGGCCGACCCGACCGACCGCAAGAAGATCATGGTGCTGGGCGGCGGCCCGAACCGGATCGGGCAGGGCATCGAGTTCGACTATTGCTGCGTGCACGCAGCGCTCGCGCTGCGCGAGGATGGCTACGAGACCATCATGGTCAACTGCAACCCGGAGACCGTGTCGACCGATTACGACACCTCCGACCGCCTGTACTTCGAGCCGTTGACGCTGGAGGACGTGCTGGAGATCGTCGACAAGGAGAAGCCGGTCGGCGTGATCGTCCAGTACGGCGGCCAGACCCCGCTGAAGCTGGCGCTGGACCTGGAAGCCAACGGCGTGCCCATTATCGGCACCAGCCCCGACATGATCGACGCCGCCGAGGACCGCGAGCGTTTCCAGAAGCTGCTGCAGGAACTGGGCCTGCGCCAGCCGCCCAACCGCACCGCGCGTGCCGAGGACGAAGCGCTGCGCCTGGCCGAGGAGATCGGCTATCCGCTGGTGGTGCGCCCCTCCTACGTGCTGGGCGGCCGCGCCATGGAGATCGTGCATGAGCCGCGCGATCTCGAGCGCTACATGCGCGAGGCAGTCAAGGTGTCGAACGACTCCCCGGTGCTGCTCGACCGCTTCCTCAACGACGCCATCGAATGCGACGTGGACGCCCTGTGCGACGGCCAGCGCGTCTTCATCGGCGGCGTGATGGAACACATCGAGCAGGCCGGCGTGCACTCCGGCGACTCCGCCTGCTCGCTGCCGCCGTACTCGCTGGCGCAGGAGACGGTCGACGAGCTGAAGCGCCAGACCGCCGCCATGGCCAAGGCGCTGAACGTGGTCGGCCTGATGAACGTGCAGTTCGCCATCCAGCAGGCCGACGGCAAGGATACCGTCTACGTGCTGGAAGTGAACCCGCGCGCCTCGCGTACCGTGCCCTACGTGTCGAAGGCCACCGGCCTGTCGCTGGCCAAGATCGCGGCGCGCTGCATGGCGGGCCAGTCGCTGGACTCGCAGGGCGTCGCCGCCGAGGTGGTGCCGCCGTACTTCAGCGTCAAGGAAGCAGTGTTCCCCTTCAACAAGTTCCCCGGCGTCGACCCGGTGCTCGGACCCGAGATGCGCTCCACCGGCGAAGTGATGGGCGTGGGCAAGACCTTCGGTGAAGCGCTCTTCAAGAGCCAGCTCGCTGCCGGTTCGCGCCTGCCGGCCAAGGGCACGGTGCTGATCACCGTCAAGGACAGCGACAAGCCGCGCGCGGTCGGCGTGGCCCGCATGCTGCACGACCTGGGCTATCCGATCGTCGCCACCCGCGGCACCGCCTCGGCCATCGAGGCGGCGGGCATTCCGGTGCGCGTGGTGAACAAGGTCAAGGACGGTCGCCCGCATATCGTCGACATGCTCAAGAACGGTGAGCTGGCGCTGGTCTTCACCACGGTGGACGAGACCCGCACCGCCATCGCCGACTCGCGCTCGATCCGCATCTCGGCGCTGGCCCACCGCGTGCCGTACTACACCACCATCGCCGGCGCCCGCGCCGCGGTGGAAGGCCTGAAGCACATGCAGAGCCTGGAGGTCTACGACCTGCAGGGCCTGCACGCGGAACTCGCCGCCGGCGCCTGAGGTGCCTGCGCGGCTGCCCCGCAAGTCCTCGCCGGGAGCGGGGCGGGACGGGGAGGCCGTTGTGCCCCCCGTTCCGGGGGCCTGCCGGCAGCGATGGTTGCTGCCGGCAGGCGTCTTGGCCTAAACTAACGTGAAATTCGCTGATCGAACGGCGATGCCCGGCGTCGCCGGGTGTGCCGGTCGATCGAAACCGAAAGCCGCGGTTGAGCGGAAGTGCCCATGGCCAGCAGGCCGGGCACGGACCCCGCTCCGCTGCGGCTCATTTTTTTGCCGAACAAAGACATGAGCACCATTCCGATTACCAAGCGCGGCGCAGAACTGCTCAAGGAGGAACTGCACCGCCTGAAGGCCGTCGAACGTCCGGCCGTGATCAACGCGATCGCCGAGGCGCGTGCCCAGGGTGACCTGTCCGAAAACGCCGAGTACGACGCCGCCAAGGAAAAGCAGGCTTTTATCGAAGGCCGCATCCTCGAGGTGGAGTCGAAGCTGTCGGCTGCGCAGGTCATCGATCCGACCCAGCTCGACACCGACGGCCGCATCGTGTTCGGTGCCACGGTCGACCTCGAGGATCTCGAGTCGGGCAGTGCAGTGCGCTACCAGATCGTCGGCGACGATGAGGCCGATCTCGAGAGCGGCAAGATCTCGGTGAGCTCGCCGATCGCCCGTGCCCTGATCGGCAAGTTCGAGGGCGACGTGGCCACGGTGCTGGCACCGGGCGGCGAGCGCGAGTACGAAGTCATCACCGTCAGCTACGTCTGAGGCGCGGGCGGGCGCGGCCGGCTGCAATGCCGGCTGCTGCGCGCCACCGGGCCGACTACGATCACGCCACGCCGATAAACGCCGACACCCAGCCGTGTTCTCCGCCTCCTACGCCAGCCTGCCGCCATTGCCGCACCGCATCTTCCTGTTGCTGACCGTGATCTGGGCAGGCAGCCTGTGGACGGTGGGCTATATGGTGGCGCCGACGCTGTTCTCGATCCTGCCGAGCCGCGAGACCGCAGGCATGGTCGCAGGCCAGCTGTTCTACACCGAGGCCGTGCTCGGCGTGGTGGTCGGCGTGCTGCAGTTGGTGCTTTGCAATGTGATGATCCGGCGTGGCGCGGTCCGCTACCGTGCACTGCGCTGGCTGGTGCTGGCCATGTTGTGCTGCGTGCTGGCCGGCTATTTCGGTGTGCAGCCGTTCATGGAGGCGCTCAAGGCCAAGGCCCATGCACTGGGCGTGGGGGTTTCCGAATCGCCCTACCGTGGGGATTTCGGCATGCTGCACGGGATTTCCAGCGGTTTCTATCTGCTGCAGAGCGTGTTGGCCCTGGTGCTGGTCTGGCGCGCCGCGGCACCGCGTTCGGCCGGCGAGTGAGCGCAGTGTCCGTGCCGCCTGCGCGGCGCGGACGGCCGGGGCTGGCGCCCCGGCGGGCGGGCTTCAGCCCAGTGCCTTCTTCTTCTGGCTGGCCGGGCGCTGACGTGCGCGTTTGACGTTGCCGCCGGCGGTGACACGTTCATTGCCCAGTACCGTCACCTGCTTGCGCGTCGGGCGCCGGTTCGGCGCCGCGCTGGGCTTGCGGACCGTGACGGTGCGCGGGGCGGAGCCCTTGCGCTGAGCCTGGCGGGGCAGCTCGCCGGGCTGGTTTTCCTTCAGGCGTGCAGGACCCGGGCGCCACACCACCAGCAGCTTGCCGATGTGCTGGATCGGGGCGGCATCCAGCGCCTCGCAGATCGCCTCGTAGATGGCGATGCGGGCTTCGCGTTCGTCGCCGAACACGCGGATCTTGATCAGGTCGTGAGCCGCCAGGCTGCGGTCGATTTCCGCGAGCACCGCCGGCGTGAGGCCCTCGGCGCCGATCATCACGACCGGATTGAGGCCGTGGGCGCGGGAGCGGAGTTCGGAGCGCTGGGCGGGGATGAGTTGGAGTGCGGGCATAGGGTCAGGCGCCGGCGAGCGGCGCATACGGGGCCGGGGGCGGCCGGTCAAAGCGAATTGGCGCGTATTATCCGTCAAATCGGCCCGCATCGGCGGCAAAATCAGCAAAATTGAACGGGAAAGCCTGGGGCGGCCGGCCTCCGCGCGGTAGCTTTCCCGCTAATCGGTGTTTGGAATGGCCAAGAACAAGTTCAACCAGTCGTGGCTGCACGACCATATCAACGATCCCTATGTGAAGATGGCGCAACGGGAGGGCTATCGCGCCCGCGCTGCGTACAAGCTCAAGGAGATCGACGAGCAGGACAAGCTTATCCGTCCGGGTCAGGTCATCGTCGACCTGGGCGCGGCGCCGGGAAGCTGGAGCCAGTATGTGCGCAACAAGCTGGCGGCCTCGCCGCGCGCCAAGGATGGCCGTATCGACGGTGCTGTGGTGGCGATCGACCTGCTGCCGATGGAGCCGATCGCCGACGTGACCTTCATCCAGGGTGACTTCCGCGAGGAAGAAGTGTTCCTCCAGTTGGAAAAAGTGGTGCTCGATGCCTCCGGCGGTGCAAAAATCGACCTTGTATTGTCGGATATGGCCCCCAATCTGTCGGGAGTGGCTTCCGCCGATGCCGCCCGCATCGAGTACTTGTGCGATCTGGCATTGGATTTCGCCCAGGCGCACCTGAAGCCGGATGGCGCGCTGCTGGTAAAGTGTTTCCACGGCAGCGGCTACAGTCAGATCGTGGAGAAGTTCAAGCAGGTGTTCAAGGTGGTCGCGCGGCGCAAGCCGAAGGCTTCCCGCGACAAATCGTCCGAGACCTTCATCCTCGGGCGCTACCTGAAGACAGCCGCTTGATGCCAGATGCCTGCCGCCTGGCTTGGCCGCCAGGTGGATGCGGAGGCATCTCCGCAGCGCCGCGCCCGGCGCTGGCGGCATGGGACGGCGGCAAGCGAACGGGCGCTGGCCGCGAGGCTATGGGTGTCATAAATTCAGTGTTTCCCCCCGGGGGCGAGCGCTGCATTACAATGCAGCTATCCGTTGGCAAGGCAATCGCAAAGGAGTTCGGCCTTGAATAACAACCTGTTTCAAAAGGCGGCAATCTGGCTGGTGATCGCACTGGTCCTGTTTACCGTCTTCAAGCAGTTCGACAAGCCCCGCACTCAGGAGGGCGTCACCTACTCGCAGTTCATGGATGACGCCAAGAATGGCAAGGTGGGCCGGGTCGACGTGCAAGGCCGCAACCTGGTCGTGACTCCCAAGGAGGGCGCCAAGTACACCATCATCTCGCCGGGCGACATCTGGATGGTCGGCGACCTGATGAAGTATGGCGTCCAGGTGACGGGCAAGGCCGATGACGAGCCGAACGTGCTGGTACAGGCCCTGTACTACCTCGGGCCGACCTTGCTGATCATCGTCTTCTGGTTCTACATGATGCGGCAGATGCAGGGCGGCGGGAAAGGCGGTGCCTTCTCCTTCGGCAAGTCCCGCGCGCGCCTGATCGACGAGAACCAGAACGCGGTCACCTTCCAGGACGTCGCCGGCTGCGACGAGGCCAAGGAAGAAGTGGTCGAACTGGTCGACTTCCTGAAGGACCCGCAGAAATTCCAGAAGCTGGGCGGCCGCATTCCGCGCGGCGTGTTGCTGGTCGGCCCCCCGGGTACCGGCAAGACGCTGCTGGCGCGTGCCATCGCCGGCGAAGCCAAGGTGCCGTTCTTCAGCATTTCCGGCTCGGACTTCGTCGAGATGTTCGTCGGCGTGGGCGCGGCCCGCGTGCGCGACATGTTCGAGAATGCCAAGAAGCAGGCGCCTTGCATCGTGTTCATCGATGAAATCGATGCGGTCGGCCGCCATCGCGGCGCCGGCATGGGCGGCGGCAACGACGAGCGCGAGCAGACCCTGAACCAGATGCTGGTGGAAATGGATGGCTTCGAGGCCAACTCGGGCGTGATCGTGATCGCCGCCACCAACCGGGCCGACGTGCTGGACAAGGCGCTGCTGCGTCCGGGCCGTTTCGACCGCCAGGTCTACGTGGGCCTTCCGGACATCCGCGGCCGCGAGCAGATCCTGCGCGTCCATATGCGCAAGGTGCCGATCGGCAACGACGTCGACGCTTCGGTGATCGCGCGCGGCACGCCGGGCTTCTCCGGCGCCGACCTGGCCAACCTCGTCAACGAGGCCGCGCTGTTCGCCGCCCGCCGCAACAAGCGCGTGGTCGACATGCAGGACTTCGAGGATGCCAAGGACAAGATCTTCATGGGTCCGGAGCGCAAGTCGACCGTGATGCGCGAGGAAGAGCGCAAGGCCACGGCCTACCACGAGTCCGGCCACGCGGTGGTGGCGAAGCTGCTGCCCAAGGCGGATCCGGTGCACAAGGTCACCATCATGCCGCGCGGCTGGGCGCTGGGTGTGACCTGGCAACTGCCCGAGCATGACAAGTACTCGAAGTACAAGGACAACATGCTCGAAGAGATCGCCATCCTGTTCGGCGGTCGCGCGGCGGAAGAGGTCTTCCTCAATGCGATGAGCACCGGCGCGTCCAACGACTTCGAGCGCGCCACCAAGATCGCCCGCGACATGGTGACCCGCTTCGGCATGAGCGATTCGCTCGGCGCCATGGTCTATGTGGATACCGAGCAGGATGGCATGTTCGGCAAGATGTCCGCCAAGAGCGTGTCGGAAGCCACGCAGCAGAAGGTCGACGCCGAGATCCGCCACATCATCGACGACCAGTACGCGCTGGCCAAGCGACTGCTGGAAGAGAACCGCGACAAGGTCGAGGCCATGACGGCCGCGCTGATGGAGTGGGAAACCATCGACGCCGACCAGGTCAACGACATCATGGCCGGCAAGCCGCCGCGCCCGCCGCGCGGTGCTACGGGTACCAGCGGTGGCGGTGGCAGCACGCCCTCGGGCGGCTCGCCGGTGGCACCGTCCAACGCACCGGCGACGGCCTGAACGCCGCCTGACCGGTTCGTGCAGTACCGATGACCTGGAAGCCGGTGCCATGCGCACCGGCTTCTTGCATTCCGGCGGCCGCGCGCCTTGCACTTGTTGACTTGCTCGCGTGCCGCTTTCCCAACCGGCTACGGCCCGTGCGCTCGGTGCGCAGGGCGGCGGTCCGGCCCCCATCACAACCGCTTTGCCTTCCGATGTCGTCCAATCCGCTTCCCCCGGCTCCGTCGCACTTCCAGTGCGGACGATTCCGTTTCGACCTGGCCCGCCGCCCCTTGGTGATGGGCATCCTCAATGTCACGCCGGACTCCTTCTCGGATGGTGGCCAGCATGCCGGCCTCGATGCGGCGCGGCGTCACGCCGAACGCATGATCGCCGAGGGCGTCGATATCATCGATATCGGCGGGGAATCGAGCCGGCCGGGCTCGGCCGCGCTGCCGCTGGAGCAGGAACTGGAACGGGTGCTGCCGGTGGTGGAGGCGCTGCGCGATTGCGGCGTACCGCTCTCCATCGATACCTATAAGCCGGAGGTCATGCGTGCCGCACAGGACGCAGGCGCCGACCTGATCAACGACATCTGGGGCTTCCGCATGCCCGGCGCGGTCGAGGCGGTCGCCGGTGGCCAAACCGGACTGTGCGTGATGCATATGCAGCGCGATCCGCAGACCATGCAGGAGGATCCCGTTTATACCGATGTGGTGGCGGAGGTGCGCGATTTTCTCGCCGGGCGCGTCGCGGTCTTGCGCGCGGCCGGCGTCGAAACTTCCCGCATATCCCTCGATCCGGGGTATGGCTTCGGCAAGACACCGGATCATAATCTGCGTCTGCTCGCACAACAGCCCCGCCTGGCGGCGGACGGGCTGCCTCTGCTGGTGGGGCTGTCGCGCAAATCGACGCTCGGCGCCATCCTGGGCGGCCGACCCCCGCAGCAGCGCGTGGCCGCGAGCATTGCCGCTGCGGTCTGCGCGGCGGAACGCGGTGCATTCATCGTGCGCGTGCACGATGTGGAACAGACGGTGGACGCCCTCAAGGTCTGGTGGGCGGTCCGCCATGAGACGGTCGCCGGTGCGAACGGCTGAGGCGACCGGATCGACCGATAGCGAACACAGAATCCTGGAGATTGAGCCAATGACTCGCAAATACTTCGGCACCGACGGCGTGCGCGGCAAGGTAGGAGAACTGCCGATCACCCCGGACCTGGTGATGCGCCTCGGCCATGCCGCAGGCAAGGTGCTGGCCCATGGCGCGCGCCAGCATGCGCAGGGCCGCCCGACGGTGCTGATCGGCAAGGACACCCGTATCTCGGGCTATATGCTGGAGGCCGCGCTCGAGGCCGGTTTCACCTCGGCCGGCGTCAACGTGCTGCTGACCGGCCCGCTGCCGACTCCCGGCATCGCCTACCTGACGCGGGCGCTGCGCCTGTCGGCCGGCGTGGTGATCTCGGCCAGCCACAATCCTTACTATGACAACGGCATCAAGTTCTTCTCGGCGGATGGCGACAAACTGCCCGACGCGGTGGAGCTGGAGATCGAGGCCGAGCTGGAACAGCCGATGGGCTGCGTGCCTTCGGACGAACTGGGCCGAGCGCGGCGCATCGACGACGCGGCAGGCCGCTATATCGAGTTCTGCAAGAGCAGCTTCCCGTACGAACAGGACCTGCACGGCCTGAAGCTGGTGGTCGACTGTGCCCATGGCGCCGCCTACCATATCGCGCCGCACGTCTTCCATGAACTGGGCGCCGAGGTGATCGCCATCGGCAACCAGCCGGACGGACGCAACATCAACGCGGGCTATGGCGCGACCGCGCCGGAGAAACTTGTGGCCGAGGTCAAGGCGCGCGGCGCCGACCTGGGCCTTGCCTTCGATGGCGACGCGGACCGCCTGCAGGTGGTCGATGCCGACGGCCGTCTCTACAACGGCGACGAACTGCTGTACCTGATCGCGCGCGACCGCATCGCGTCCGGGCAGAAGGTGGAAGGCGTGGTCGGTACCCTGATGACGAACATGGCAGTGGAGCTGGCCTTCCAGCGCATGGGCATCGGCTTCGTGCGCGCCAAAGTGGGCGACCGCTATGTGCTGGAGGAACTGCACAAGCGCGGCTGGACACTGGGAGGCGAGGGCTCAGGCCACCTGCTGTGCCTCGATCGCCATAGCACGGGCGATGGCATTGTCTCGGCCTTGCAGGTGCTGGCAGCGCTGCGCCGCAGCGGCCGCCCGCTGGCGGAGCTGCTTGGTGGCGTGGCGCTGTTTCCCCAGACCCTGATCAACGTGCGCGTGGAGAAGGGCTTCGACTGGCAGAGCCACGCCGGCCTGCAGGCCGCCCGTGCCCGGGTGGAGCCGGAACTGGAGGGCCGCGGGCGGGTGTTGATCCGTGCATCGGGGACCGAGCCTGTGGTTCGCGTGATGGTCGAGGCCGAGCAGGCCGATGCCGCGGAACGCGCGGCCCAGACCTTGGCGCAGGCGCTTCGTTCCTGAAGCGGAGGCTGGTGGATGTGACGAAATGCCGGGTGCACCTGGCATTTCTTTTTTCCTATTTTAGCAATTAACCGTCAGAAAATAAGGGGTGAAACGGGGTGGCAGACTCGGCTGGGCAATACGTTTCAAGAAGATTTGATGCTGTCATGGAATTGTCATCTACGGGGCATAGAGTTCGACTTGTCAAAAATTTGTCATTCCCAACCCCCTGTTCTCTGGAGGACATATGAAGCTGGTCAAGACTGCCGTGGCAGGCATCGCATCGTTGTTGGTGGTGGGCACTGCGTTCGCGGCGGAAATTACCGGTGCTGGCGCGTCCTTCCCCGCGCCCGTCTATTCCAAGTGGGCCGACGCATACCAAAAAGCAACGGGTAACAAGGTCAACTACCAGTCCATCGGTTCGTCGGGCGGCATCAAGCAGATCGGCGCCAAGACCGTGGACTTCGGCGCATCGGATGCACCGCTGAAGGACGAAGAACTCGCCAAGCACGGCCTGGTGCAGTTCCCGACGGTGATCGGCGGCGTGGTGCCCGTGATCAACCTGCCGGGCATCAAGCCGGGTGAACTGGTCATCACCGGCGACGTGCTGGCCAACATCTACCTGGGCAAGATCAAGAAGTGGGACGATCCTGCCATCAAGGCGCTGAACCCGCACGCCAAGCTGCCGAGCCAGGACATCCTGCCGGTGCGCCGTGCCGACGGTTCGGGCACCACCTTCATCTTCACCAACTACCTGTCCAAGGTCAGCGCCGACTGGAAGGGCTCCGTGGGTGAGGGCACCACGGTCAACTGGCCGGGCGGCGGTACCGGTGGCAAGGGCAACGAAGGCGTGGCCGCCTTCGTACAGCGCCTGAACGGTGCCATCGGCTACGTCGAGTACGCCTACGCCAAGCAGAACAAGATGACCTACCTGAGCATGAAGAATGCCGCGGGTACGGTGGTGCAGCCGAGCGACGATGGTTTCAAGGCCGCCGCCGCCGGTGCCGACTGGAGCAAGACCTATTACCAGATCCTGACCAACGAGCCGGGCAAGACCGCGTGGCCGATCGCCGGCGCAACCTTCATCCTGGTCCATAAGAACCAGGAGAAGCCGGCACAGGGCACCGAAGTGCTGAAGTTCTTCGACTGGGCATACAAGAGCGGCGGCCATCTGGCCACCGAGCTGGACTACGTGCCGCTGCCGGAGTCGGTCGTGAACCAGATCCGCAATACCTGGAAGACCAGCGTCAAGGACGGCTCGGGCAAGGCGCTGTACAACTGATCAACGGATCGCGATCGGTTGAACGACGCCTGACCTCCCGGGACGCCCGCGCGTCCTGACGAGCCGGCCCGGTGCGCCGGGCCGGCTTCCCAACGAATTCACTGTTTCCACTCGACAACATGGCGACCTCGTCCGACCTCCCCGCCGTGCGCCCCCCAAGCCGGGCTGGCGACCTCCTGTTCGGCGGCCTGACCCGGGCAGCAGCCATCGTGACGCTGCTGCTGCTGGGCGGCATCATCGTCTCGCTGGCGATCAGCGCCTGGCCGTCGATCCAGACGTTCGGACTGCGCTTTCTCTGGGCTGCCGAGTGGGATCCCCCCGCGGATGTCTATGGCGCGCTGGTGCCCATCTACGGCACCATCGTGACCTCGATCATCGCGCTGATCATCGCCGTGCCGGTCAGCTTCGGCATTGCCCTGTTCCTGACCGAACTGTCGCCGGCCTGGCTGCGCCGCCCGCTGGGAACCGCGATCGAACTGCTCGCCGCGGTGCCGTCGATCGTCTACGGCATGTGGGGCCTGCTGGTGTTCGCGCCGATCTTTGGCGAGTATTTCCAGAAGCCGCTGGCCGCCACGATCGGGCAGGTGCCGGTGATCGGCAAGCTGTTCCAGGGCGCTCCGCTGGGCATCGGCCTGCTGTGTGCCGGCGTGATCCTGGCCATCATGATCATTCCCTACATCGCCTCCGTGATGCGCGATGTGTTCGAAGTGACGCCGGTCCTGCTGAAGGAGTCGGCATACGGTGTAGGCTGCACCACCTGGGAGGTGATGTGGCGCGTCGTGCTGCCCTACACCCGCGCTGGCGTGATCGGCGGCGTGATGCTCGGCCTGGGCCGGGCTCTGGGCGAGACCATGGCCGTGACCTTCGTGATCGGCAACACCAACCTGCTCGACAACGTTTCGCTGTTCTCGCCGGGCAACAGCATCACCTCGGCGCTGGCCAACGAGTTCGCCGAGGCGGGCGCAGGCCTGCACACGGCCGCGCTGATGGAGCTGGGCCTGATCCTCTTCTTCATCACCTTCGTCGTGCTCGCGCTGTCCAAGCTGCTGCTGCTGCGCCTGGCCAAGAATGAGGGGGCAAAATGAGCCAAACCAGCCAAGCCACGATTTCGACTTCCTCGATCCCGGCCGTCCACCAGGACGCCGACGCGGTACGTGCCCGCTTGCAGGCGCGCCGCCGCCGCACCAACCTGTTTGCGCTGGCCGCGTCGCTGGGGGCCATGGCCTTCGGCCTGTTCTGGCTCGCATGGATACTGTGGACCACCGTCACGCTCGGCGTGGGCGGCCTGTCGATGGACCTGTTCACGCAGATGACGCCGGCGCCGAACACGGCCGGCGGCGGCCTCGCCAACGCCATCTTCGGCAGCTTCGCCATGGTCGGGCTTGCCACGCTGTTCGGCACGCCGCTGGGCATCCTGGCCGGCATCTACCTGGCCGAGTACGGCAAGGCCGGTCCGCTGGCCAGCGTGGTCCGTTTCATCAACGACATCCTGCTGTCGGCGCCTTCGATCGTCATCGGCCTGTTCGTCTATGCGCTGGTGGTCACCCGCATGGGGCACTTCTCCGGCTGGGCCGGGGTCTGCGCGCTGGCCCTGCTGCAGGTGCCGATCGTGGTGCGCACCACCGAGAACATGCTGAACCTGGTGCCCAACGCCTTGCGCGAGGCCGCCTTCGCCCTGGGTACGCCCAAGTGGAAGATGGTGCTGTCGATCACGGTGAAGTCGTCCTATGCGGGCATCATCACCGGCGTGCTGCTGGCGGTTGCGCGTATCGCCGGCGAAACCGCGCCGCTGCTGTTCACCGCGCTGTCGAACCAGTTCTGGAGCTCCGACCTGAACAAGCCGATGGCCAACCTGCCGGTGACCATCTTCCGCTTTGCCATGAGCCCGTTCACCGAATGGCAGCAGCTGGCCTGGGCGGGCGTGTTCCTGATCACCATCGGTGTGCTCGCGCTGAATATCCTGGCGCGCATGATGTTCAAGAAGTAAGGCGCCAGCCGCGCCGATTGCCAACGAATTTCCGCGAGACAAGAGCATGACTTCGACCGTCATCGACATCCCCGACACCGTCCGTGCCAAGATCGACGTGCGCAACCTGAACTTCTTCTATGGTCAGTTCCATGCGCTGAAGAACATCAATATGTCGATTCCCGACCGCAAGGTGACGGCCTTCATCGGCCCGTCCGGCTGCGGCAAGTCGACGCTGCTGCGTACCTTCAACAAGATGTACGCGCTCTATCCGGAGCAGCGTGCCGAGGGCGAGATCAACATGGACGGCGAGAACCTGCTGACCAGCCGCCAGGACATCGCCCTGCTGCGCGCCAAGGTCGGCATGGTGTTCCAGAAGCCGACGCCGTTCCCGATGTCCATCTACGACAACATCGCCTTCGGCGTGCGCCTGTTCGAGAAGCTGTCGCGCTCGGAAATGGACGACCGCGTGGAGTGGGCCCTGACCAAGGCGGCGCTGTGGAACGAAGCCAAGGACAAGCTGCACCAGTCGGGCTATGGTCTGTCGGGTGGCCAGCAGCAGCGCCTGTGCATCGCGCGCGGCATCGCCATCCGCCCCGAAGTCCTGCTGCTCGACGAGCCGTGCTCGGCGCTCGACCCGATCTCGACCGGCCGCATCGAGGAACTGATCGCCGAGCTGAAGGACGAGTACACCGTCGTCATCGTGACGCACAATATGCAACAGGCGGCGCGCTGCTCGGACTACACCGCCTACATGTACCTGGGCGAGCTGATCGAGTTCGGCGAGACCGAGAAGATCTTCATCAAGCCGCATCGCAAGGAAACGGAAGACTACATCACCGGCCGTTTCGGCTGATCGCCATCGGCCCGTTCGATTCCGGTCCATGCCGCACGTGCGGCGACCGGTTCGCGGCCAGGAGGACACCATGACCGACAAGCACCTGTCTACCCAATTCGACGCCGACCTCAACGCCATCAACACCAAGCTGCTGCAGATGGGCGGGCTGGTCGAGTCGCAGATCGAGCGCGCCATGCGCGCGCTGGCCGACTTCGATGCCGACCAGGCCGACCAGGTCATCGCGCGCGAGCAGCAGGTCAATGCGATGGAAGTCGAGATCGACGCCGACTGCGGCAATATCATCGCGCGCCGCCAGCCGACC
Source organism: Cupriavidus malaysiensis (assembly GCF_001854325.1). Classification (NCBI taxonomy): domain Bacteria; kingdom Pseudomonadati; phylum Pseudomonadota; class Betaproteobacteria; order Burkholderiales; family Burkholderiaceae; genus Cupriavidus; species Cupriavidus malaysiensis. The sequence goes on along the minus strand of NZ_CP017754.1, from coordinate 3,344,918 downwards.
GCGCGCGACCTGCGCCTGGTGATGGCCATCTCCAAGACCATCACCAACCTCGAGCGCGCGGGCGACGAGGCGGACAAGATCGCCAAGCGCACCAAGCACATCATGGAGGATGCGGCGGGGCACAATATCAACTACTCCGAGGTCAAGCTGTCCGGCGACATGGCCATCGCGCTGTTGCGCCAGGCGCTGGATGCCTTCGCCCGCCTCGACACGGTAGCCGCCGCCCGCATCGTCAAGGAAGACAAGGCGATCGACGACGAATTCCGTGCCTTCGTGCGCAAGTTGATCACCTATATGATGGAAGATCCGCGCACCATCTCGGTGGCGCTGGATTTCCTCTTCGTGGCCAAGGCCGTCGAGCGCATCGGCGACCACGCCAAGAACATCGCAGAATTCATTATCTACATCGTCAAGGGAACCGACGTGCGCCATGCCTCGCGTGAGGACATGGAGCGCGAAGCGTTGAGCTGATCGGGAGAACATCGCATATGCCTAGCAGTATTCTTGTCGTCGAGGATGAACCGGCCATCGCCGAACTGATCGCGGTCAACCTCCAGCACGCCGGCCACTATCCGATTCGCGCGTATAACGCCGAGCAGGCGTTGTCGCTGATGAGTGACGTGCTGCCGGATCTCGTGCTGCTCGACTGGATGCTTCCGGGCAAGTCGGGCGTCAATTTCGCGAAGGAACTGCGCAACAACGATCGCACCAAGCAGATCCCCATCATCATGCTGACCGCGCGCAGCGAGGAGCAGGACAAGGTGATGGGTCTGGAGGCGGGCGCCGACGACTACGTCACCAAGCCGTTCTCGCCGAAGGAGCTGCTGGCGCGGATCAAGGCGGTGCTGCGCCGCCGCGCGCCGCAGCTGACCGACGACGTGGTCGCCATCAATGGCCTGCGCCTCGATCCAGCCACCCATCGCGTCACGGGCCAGGATACCGGCGGCGAGGCGATCAAGCTGGATCTTGGGCCGACGGAGTTCCGCCTGCTGCACTTTCTGATGACCCATCCGGAGCGCGTCCACAGCCGCTCGCAGTTGCTGGATCAGGTGTGGGGCGACCACGTGTTCGTCGAAGAGCGCACGGTGGACGTCCATATCAAGCGCTTGCGCGCGGCCCTGACGCCGGGCGGATACAGCAATATGATCGAGACGGTGCGCGGCAGCGGCTACCGCCTCGCGCGCGCTCCCGGCGCCTGACGGCCGAGGCCCGGCGGCTGCGCCGGCGCTCCGTTCATGGCACACTCCTGCGCAACTATCGTTTGGCGCGGCTGTCCGGCCGCGCCTTGAATGTCCGATGAACGTCATCTGGGCCCGTTCGGCGGCCATCCTGATCAGCGTGGCCGTCGCGTCGGCCGGGCTCTACCTCTGGCGCGGCCCGGTCTGGGCGCTGTCGCTGGGCTGCCTGGCCCTGCTCGGGCAACTGGGTTACTACCTCTATCAGATCAACCGCCTGTGGAAGGTGCTGGATGCGCCCGCCTACGGCGAGATCCCCAGCGCGCTCGGCCTGTGGGGCGAGGTGTATTACCGGCTGCACCGGCTGGTCAAACGCTGGCGCTTGCAGGTGCTGCAGGTGGAGCAGCAGCACCTGCGCTTCATCCAGGCCATCCAGGCCTCGCCCAATGGCGTGCTGATGCTCGATGATGCCGACCAGATCGAATGGTGCAACGACGTGGCTGAGCACCACCTCGGCCTGAACGCGCGGCGCGACGTGCGCCAGCGCATCACCCACCTGATCCGGCGCCCGGAGTTCGTCCAGTACCTGATGCGCCAGCGCTTCGATGACCCCCTGGTCATGCGAGACATGGGTTCGCACAAGCACGGCGTGATCGCCGTGCAGATCCTGCCGTATGGCGAGAATCGCAAGCTGGTGCTGACGCAGGACATCACCAAGCTGGAGAACACCGAGGCCATGCGGCGCGACTTCGTCGCCAACGTCTCGCACGAACTGAAGACGCCGCTGACCGTGCTGACCGGTTTCCTGGAGACCGTGCGCGACCTGCCCGTGTCGGAGGAGGACCGCCGCCGCTACGTGGACCTGATGCTGGTGCAGTCGATGCGCATGCAGCATATCGTCGAGGACCTGCTGGCGCTGGCCAAGCTGGAAAGCGACGCCCAGGCGCCGGGCTACGAGCCGATCCCCGTCAACGGTATGATCGCGCACCTGCTGCACGACGCCGAGGCATTGTCCCAGGGGCGCCACCGCATCACCAGCGACGTGGATGCCGGAGTGATCCTGCGCGGCTCGGAAACGGAACTGTTCTCGGCGCTGGCCAACCTGGTATCGAACGCCGTGCGCTACACGCCCGACGGCGGCCAGATCGGTATCCGCCTGGCCATGGACGAGGGCCATGCGGTATTTTCCGTCAGCGATACGGGCCTGGGCATCGCGCCCGAGCACATCCCGCGCCTGACCGAGCGCTTCTACCGCGTCGACCGCAGCCGTTCGCGCGATACCGGCGGGACCGGTCTCGGTCTGGCCATCGTCAAGCACGTGCTGTCGCGCCACCATGCCGACCTGCGTATCAGCAGCGAAGTGGGCCGGGGCAGCGTGTTCCGCGTCGTATTCCCGCTCGACCGCAGCGGGCATGAGGCCCAGCAGGTGCGTGGCGGCGATATGCCGCAGCGCGCAGCCTGAGGCTGGCGCGCCGATACGAGTCGACCGGCCGCGTCAGGAAGCGTGAGGCACGGGGGGCTGGGGCTGTAGAGGCTGACCAGGCGCCAGCAGGCAAGCGGGCCGCTCGCGCCTGCGGCCCGTCCGGGTTCAGCTGGGGTCAGCGATTGCCGAACAGCGCCAGCAGGTCGGTCTGGCTGACGTGCTGCAGCTTGGCCTTGGATTGCTTGTGCACGTATTCGCCATCACCCTGCATGATCCAGGCCGAGGCATTGTCGCGCAGGTGCACGCGCAGGCTTTCCTGGATCACGCGCTGCTTGAGCGCCTTGTTCTTGACAGGGAAAGCGACTTCGACACGGCGGAACAGGTTGCGGTCCATCCAGTCGGCGCTGGACAGGTAGACCACCTCCTCGCCGTCGGCCAGGAAGTAATAGACGCGGTGGTGCTCGAGGAAGCGGCCGACGATCGAGCGTACGCTGATATTCTCGGACAGCCCCGGCACCCCGGGCCGCAGCGCGCACACGCCGCGCACGATCAGATCGATCTTCACGCCGGCGCGCGACGCCTTGTACAGCTCGTCGATGATCGATGGCTCCAGCAGCGCATTCATCTTCGCCATGATGCGGGCACGCTTGCCGGCGCGGGCATTGCGGGCTTCGGCGCGGATGTGTTCCACCAGCTGGTCGTGCATGGTGAAAGGCGACTGCCAGAGCTCGTTGAGGCGGATGCTGCCAGCGGTGCCGGTCAGCAGCTGGAAGACGTGATGGACATCCTCGCAGATGGTCTCGTCGGCCGTCAGCAGGCCGAAGTCGGTGTAGAGACGGGCCGTGCGCGGGTGATAGTTTCCGGTGCCCAGGTGCACGTAGCGGCGCAGCTTATGGTCCTTGGACTTGATGCGCTCGCGGCGCACGATCAGCAGCATCTTGGCGTGGCACTTATGTCCGACCACGCCGTAGACCACGTGGGCGCCGGCATTCTCCAGCTGTTCCGCCCAGTTGATATTGGTCTCCTCGTCGAAGCGCGCCAGCAGCTCCACCACCACCGTGACTTCCTTGCCGTTGCGAGCGGCAGTCATCAGGGCTTCCATCACCAGCGACTCGTTGCCGGTACGGTAAACCGTCTGCTTGATCGCCACCACGTCGGGATCGTTGGCCGCAAGCTGCAACAGGTCGAGCACCGAACTGAAGCTCTCGTATGGATGGTGCAGCAGCACGTCCTGCTGGCGGATGGCGTCGAACATCGAGACGCCACCGGAGAAGGCCTTGACGGCGGCCGGTACGTGAGGAGGGAACTTGAGCGCGGGGCGGTCGACCAGGTCGGGGATCTGCATCAGCCGTACCAGGTTGACCGGGCCACTGACGCGGTACAGGTCCTGCTCGCCCAGGCCGGACTCCAGCAGCAGGCGGCGTGCCAGTTGCGGCGGGGTGTCGGATGAGACTTCCAGCCGCACCGTGTCGCCGAAGTGCCGTGTCGGCAGCTCGCCCTGCAGCGCTTCGCGCAGGTCGGTGATCTCGTCTTCCGAGACGAACAGGTCCGAGTTGCGGGTCACCCGGAACTGGTAGCAGCCGTGCACCTCGATGGCGGGAAACAGCTCGTGCACGAAGCCTTGCATGAAGGACGACAGCAGCACGAAGCCAAAGGGGTAGCCGGACAGCGATTCCGGCATCTTGACCACGCGCGGCAGGGCGCGCGGCGCCTGCACGATGGCCAGCTCGGCCTCCCGGCCGAAGGCGTCGGTGCCCGACAGTTCGACCACGAAATTCAGGCTCTTGTTGAGCACGCGCGGGAACGGGTGGGCGGGGTCGAGGGCGATCGGCGTCAGCACCGGGCCGAGTTCGCGCAGGAAGAAATCGCGCGCCCAAGTCCTCTGGGCGTCATTCCACGAGCCGGTCAGGTGGAAGAAGACACCTTCCTTTTCCAACAGTGGGAAAATCACGCTCTGCAGCATGTCATACTGCATGCCGACGAGCCGCTGGGTGCGTTCGGTGACGAGCTGGTAGGTCTGCTGGAAGGAGAGGCCGTCGGGCGTCATGCCGGACGGGTTGTCGCGCAACTGTTCCTTGAGGCCCGCCATGCGGATCTCGAAGAACTCGTCGAGATTGCTGGATACGATGCAGATGAACTTCAGTCTTTCCAGCAGCGGGACCTTGGGATCTGCTGCCTGCGCCAGGACACGTGCGTTGAATTCCAGGATGCCGAGCTCACGGTTGAGCAGCGTACCGGGCGGCGTCGTCGACATTGGCATGACCTTATTTTGGTAATGCTGCGACTTTTTCATAGAATCATGTCAGTTTGATGACATTGTGATTTTGTCATGCTCCGGTCATGAGCAAGACATATTTTGAGGGATTGGGCCATGGACAGGGAAGGTGCCGCAAGTGCCGCCGGTTGCCGGGCCACCGAGAATCCCACATCTGAGTTCCGCACACAACGATGAATGAATCCCCACGCTTGCTGGCCGCAGTCGACATGGGTTCGAACAGCTTCCGATTGATGATCGGGCGGGTGGACGAGACCATGACCGCATCGGGTCCGGCGAGTCAGATCTTCCAGGTCGACGCGCTGCGCGAGCCTGTCCGGCTGGCAGCCGGCCTGACCCCTGACAAGTATCTCGACCAGCCCGCGCGGCGACGCGGCGTCGATGCGTTGCGGCGCTTCGGTGACCGCTTGCGCGATTTCGCGCCCGGGCAGGTGCGCGCGGTGGCGACCAATACGCTGCGGGTGGCGAAGAATGCGCCGGAATTCCTGATCGAGGCAGAGGCGGCGCTGGGCTTCCCGATCGAAGTCATCGCCGGCCGCGAAGAGGCGCGCCTGATCTACCTCGGTGCCTCGCACGATGCCCCGGCGTGCCAGGGCAACCGGCTGGTGGTCGATATCGGCGGCGGCTCGACCGAGTTCATCATCGGCAGCGGCTTCCAGCCCAAGCTGATGGAGAGCCTGTACATCGGCTGCGTGTCGCACAGCCGGCAGTTCTTCCCCAGCGGCAATGTCGACGACTACGCGATGAAGCAGGCCGAGCTGGCCGCGCGGCGCGAGATCCAGGTGCTGGTGCGCCAGTATCGCGGCGCCGGCTGGCAGCAGGCGGTCGGTTCCTCGGGGACGGCGCGCGCGCTGGCAGAACTGATCGAGCTCAACGGCATGAACGACAACCCGGGCGAGCACGGCATCACCCGCGAGGGACTGGAGCGGCTCAAGCGCGCACTGGTCAAGGCGGAGAACGCCAACCGGGTCAAGCTGGCCGGGCTCAAGCCGGACCGCATCCCGGTGCTGCCGGGCGGGCTGGCGATCATGCTGGGCGTGTTCGCCGAACTGGACATCGAGCGCATGGATGTCACCGACGGGGCGCTGCGCCTCGGGGTGCTCTACGACCTGCTGGGCCGCAGTCATCACGAGGACATGCGCACCGTCACGGTCGACCAGTTCATGCGCCGTTATGCGGTGGACCGCGCGCAGGCCCAACGCGTGCGCAATGCCGCGCTGAGCCTGCTGGCGCAATTCCCCGAGCCGCCCGACGAACTCCGCGAGGACAATCTCGCCCTGCTCGGCTGGGCGGCAAGCCTGCACGAGATCGGCATGTCGATCTCGCACAGTGGCTATCACAAGCACTCGGCCTACATCGCCACGCACGCCGATATGCCCGGCTTCTCGAAGACCGACCAGGCGCGGCTGGCCGCGCTGCTGCTCGGGCACGCGGGCAAGCTCGGCAAGCTCTCCGGCAGCGGACGCTTCCTCGACTGGCGCATGCTGTTCAGCCTGCGCCTGGCCTTCGTGCTGTGCCGCCGGCGTACCGACTCGCCGCTGCCGCAGATCCGCGTGCGCCAGCGCGCCGATGCGCTCGACGAAGGTTTCGAGGTGCGGTTGCCGCGCGACTGGATCGATGGCAATCCGCTGATCGAATACAGCCTCGCCCAGGAGGCCGATGAGTGGGAGCGGGTGGGCAAGCGCTACAAGGTGGTCTACGCCTGAGCACGGCACCCGCCGCCGGGGCAGGGTGCCGGGGCCCGCAACGGGCCCGTTTCAGGCTCGTCCGGAGTCCATTGCCGAATGCGCAGGCCGGCCGTGCGCGGCTCAGCGGCTCAGGCCGAGGAAGTGGCGGGCGTAGCGCGGATTCATGTCGGCCACGCGCAGCAGGGTCAGGAAGTCCGCGACGTTGAAGTCGGGATCCCAGGCAGGCAGGCCGCAGATACGCGCGCCCAGGCGCAGGTAGCCCTTGATCAGCGCGGGCGGCTCGACGTCCAGATCCTGGTTCAGGTCGTCCACCGGCAGCGGGAGGCGCGGGAAGGCATGGTACTCGATCGGTGCCAGCGAGCGCTCGGCGAAGCGCCGGTACAAGCTGGCGGCATAGTGGCCGCCATCGCTCATCGGCACGCTCGCACAACCCAGCATCGACTCGATTCCCCAGCGCTGCAGGTACTCGCCGAGCCCGCCCCACAGCGCCATGATGACGCTGCCGGAGCGATAGTCGCGATGCACGCAGGAGCGGCCGAGTTCCAGCATCTTCGGGCGCAGGTGGGCCAGGCGCACCAGGTCGAATTCCGATTCCGCGTACAGGCAGCCGATGCGCTTGGCCTGGTGCGGCGGCAGCACGCGATAGGTGCCTACCACCTTGAGCGTGGTCTGGTCGCGCACGATCAGGTGATCGCAATAGGCGTCGAACATGTCGACGTCCAGCTCGGGCACGGTGGAGGTCAGGCGCGCGCCCATTTCCTCCGCAAAAACCTTGTAGCGCAGCCGTTGGGCTTCGACTACCTCGTCCTGGTGGCGCGCCCACGCCACGCTGAAAGCAGCCGGCTCATGCGCTGGTGCATCCGGTTGGCGATGAAGACGCCTCCGCGCCGTCTGGCCGTTCAGGCCATTGGGCAAGGCGTCGAAGAGCGGCTGGGTCGGCGTCGGCAGATCTCGCATCAGTATGTCCTTTCGATGACGTAACTGTTGCGAAGCAATGTAGAGAGGCCGGGTGACAGCGCCGTGAAGAGGTAATGACGGTTGCGTGACGCGGCGCCGGCCGAAGGCAATTCCGGTGCACGGGAGTGCATCGCGCGGCGGGCGATGCACTCGCCCTGGTGCCGGGTCAGAGGAATTCGGGGTTGACCACGGCGCGTAACACGACCTGCGCCTCGTTTTCGCGGGTCCGGCTTGCGAGCCACCAGATGCCGCTCTTGCGTACGCTCCAGTCCATCTCGCTGCCGGCCAGCAGCAGGCTGGCCACGCGGCCGAGCCAGGGCTGGTGCCCTACCACGATGGTGTCTGGGCCTTCCGGCCAGCCGACCGCGGCAAGCACGGTGCTGACGTCGGCGCCGGGCACCAGTTCGCGCACGATCTCGGGCTGTGGGGTCAGTGCGGCGGCAGTTTCGCGCGCGCGCACTGCCGGGCTGCAGAGCACGCGGATGCCGGGTGCGGCATGCGCGCGCAGCCATTTCGCACAGGCTTGCGCCTGCTGGTGGCCCCGCCGCGTCAGTGCGCGCTGCAGGTCGCCGTTACGGGTGAGGCCCAGCGGGCCGGCGGCCTCTTCGGCCTCGGCATGGCGCCACAGGATCAGGTTCATGACGTGACAGGCGTGCGCTGTGATCGTAACGGCCGAGTATGGCGAAACCGCCGCTCATGCGCAAGGCGCACGACCGCTTTCCCGCGGCCGGCAAGCCCCGCGGCTGAACCTGACGGCTGGCGGGCGCTGCTCCGGCGACGTGCCGGACGAAGCGCCCGCCGGCGAAGGATCAGGACTTGTGACGGAAGTTGATGCGACCCTTGGTCAGGTCGTATGGCGACATTTCCAGGGTCACGCGATCGCCGGCGAGAATACGGATGCGGTGCTTCTGCATCTTGCCGGACGCATAGGCCCAGATCTCGACGCCGTTTTCCAGCGTGACGCGATAGCGGTTGTCGGGGAGGGCTTCCGACACCACGCCGCCAAATTCAATCAGTTCTTCCTTAGCCAATCTGTCTTTCCTTTTCCGCAGCCTCAATGGGGCCGCATGAGTTGAGAGAAATGCATTCTATGCCGCGATTTCCCGATCGGCACGAGCCGCCGCATCGCGGCGCAACGCCCGCATGCAGCGCGGAGTGTCGTGAAATCGAGAAAAGGGCGGAATTGCCCCAGCCTGCAGGCCGGGTCCAGTACCGACGCGGCCGTGAAATGCGCACGGTGCTGCTGGGCAAGAAACAAAGCTGGCTCGCCGCAGCCGCGCCGTGGGGATGATGTCGTTTTCAGCGGGGGCGCCCGGTGACAGGGCACGCTGCGCCTGATGCTGGCGCCATTCAACATTGTATCACGAAGCCGGAGACTGGCTCGATAGGACTGGTGCGCGGCAACAAGCAGCTGCCGGGCGCCGGCCGGGCGTGCTGCCGGGGTGCGGTGGCGGCCGCTTGGCATTTTCCCGCGGCGACCTATATGTATCTATGAGGGCGGCGCGTTTGCCGAGCCGGGTTGGTGTGGCAGGTGCGCACGCTGTGCTGTCCCCGGGGGGATGCCGAGCAAGGAGGTTCATATGGAACTGCACCTGCATTCGCACCGCTTCGTCCACCGTATGCCGGACTGGCGGGCAGCGGCCTTTGCGGGGCTTGCCGCTGGCGTGGTCTATGTCGTGATGGAATTGCTGGCGGCGCGCTTTGTGCTCTATCGAGGGGCCTGGGACACGGTCAAGATGGTCGCGGCGATCATGCTCGGCAGCGGCGCGCTGAGTTCGCCCGATGCGTTCAGTTGGATCGTGGTGCTGGCTGCCGCCATCGTGCACTTCGGCCTGTCGATCGTGCTGGCGCTGGTGCTCGCCATGCTGATCGCCGCCTTCCGGCTGGATTCCGGTCAGGGCCTGGTCGCGCTGTCCGGCGCGCTGTTCGGCGTGGGAGCCTACCTGCTGAACTTCTATGTCTTTACCCGCTACTTCAACTGGTTCGATCAGGCGCGCGGCTTGGAGAGCTTGCTGGCGCATGCGGTGTTCGGGCTGGTTGCCGCCCTGGCGTACTGGCACCTCGAGCGCCGAGAGCCATTGACGTCATTGCCCTGAAGGTGGGCCGGCCTGAAAAGAGGTCGTGTAGGAGGGTGACGCCTCCTACACGCCAAACGGCAACGGGAGTGTGAGTGTGTTGCCGAGCGTCATTCTGCGATGCGAGCGGTGCAAATGTACCCCTACCGACGTTGGGGTTACTCCTTTTGGGGGTATGGGTCGAGCAAGTTGCTCAAGGGCAATGTCTTCCCGGGCGCCATGTCGTGTTTGGTAACGACCAAACATGGTGGCGGCCAAACAAAAACGGCTTGTACCAGCAGGTACAAGCCGTTGATTTGCAATAAAACTGGTCGGGGCGACATGATTCGAACATGCGACCCTCTGATCCCAAATCAGATGCGCTACCAGGCTGCGCTACGCCCCGAAGCCGGCAATTGTAGCCTCCGGCTCGGCTGGCGGTCAATTGCCATGTCGCTGGTGAGCACGGGACACTTGCCGGGAATCTCGACGGCATCGCGTGGGCAGCCGTTACGAGGCCGCCGCCGGCATGGCTTGACTTGGGCCCCGGCGCTGACATAATCCGCACACCGCTGCGCCGGCGATGCGATGTCCTGCTGCGCGGAGAGCGGAAAAGCTGGCGAAGGGACCAAGATAGAGAGAGTTCCACGACAACGCCAGGCGTCCGACACATCGTATCGTCGCGACTCGGACCAACCAGACGAACCGGCGCGCCATGACGCGCCGGCACGCCACCCACCCGGTGCGGCTTACCCGGGGGAAGGTGGCGGCATTGCGGTGCAGAGGCTCACGCCGGTAGCGGCGTCCGGCGGGGGGGGCGGGCGTCGCCGGAAGCGTGGCAGCTTCGCACTTGGAACGGGAAAACATGTCTCAGTCACAGTGGATCGTGCTCATTGCCGGCCTGTTCGGCCTGCAGATGGGCGTCGTGTGCCTGGCGTTGCTGCGCACGCCCGGCATGGGCGGTATCGGCCTGAAGCCCTGGGCGGCCGCCGGTCTTGCCGTGTGTGCGGCGGCCGTGGCCCTGGTTTCTCGCCAGTGGCTGCCGGGAGGGAGCCCGCAGGGCCTGGCCGAACTGATGCTGGTGCTGGCGCTGTCTGCCATGCTGTACGGGACCCGGCGCTTTTTCGGCAAGCGCGGCCATGGCTGGATCTGGGTGGCCCTGAACGCGGTCATCCTGGCGGCCGTGGGCTGGATGACGTTATCACGTGCTCCGGAGTATGTGGTGCTGCTCGGGCTCGCGGCGGCTGGCGCCGTTTACGCGCTGGGCCTGGCGCTGATCGTGCTTGCGCGCGTGGCCGGGAGGCGTGGTATCGGCCGGCTGGCGGCCTTGTCCTTGCTACTGATCGCACTGGCATCGACACTGGTCAGCTTGCTGCAAGCGTATGCCGCCGCGCAGGATGGCCGCCTGTTCTTGCCGGTCGAGGCGGGCAGTCTTGGCGTGCTGCATGTCTTTGCCGCCGCGGGCCTGTCCATCAGCTTTGCGCTGATGGCATACGATCGCCTGCGTCGCTTGCTGGAGCAGCGCGCGCGCCATGATGACCTGACCCAGGTACTCACGCGCGGCGCTTTCTGGGAGGACTTCGAGGCGGCCTGCGAGCAGGCTGAGCGCAAGGGGCAGCCGCTGACGGTCGCCTTTGTCGATCTCGATCACTTCAAGGCGATCAACGATCTCTACGGTCATCTCGCCGGCGACGGCGTCCTGCGGCATTTTGCCGGCTTGCTGTCGCGCAGCGTGCGCGCCGAGGACGTGGTCGGCAGGCTGGACGGAGAGGAGTTCGGTATCGTGATGCCGAACACCTCACTGGATCGCGGCCGGGCGGCAACCTTGAAACTGAGCACGCTGGTGCGCGGCACGCCTTGTCCTTCCGAGCCGGATGCCATCCATTACACGGTCAGCGTCGGTATGGCCGAGCGGCGGCCGGGGGAGGGCCCCGATGCCCTGATGCGGCGCGCCGACAGCGCACTCTACGAGGCCAAGACAATGGGGCGCAATTGCGTGGCGTCCGACGCCGGCCGGCCGCAGGACTCGCTGCCGCGTTTCGTGCGCGCTCGCGACAAGGCGCCGCACTGAGCGCTGCAACTGGTTTCCGCCATGCGTGCATCGCGCGCATGGCGACGTATCTCTGGGGTAGAATGCTGCCCTTCGCGTCCTTAGCTCAGTTGGATAGAGCACTCGCCTTCTAAGCGAGCGGTCAGAGGTTCGAATCCTCTAGGACGCGCCACCGATCATCATCCTTCGCCATTCGCGCCGCGTCTGCCGTGCAGGACGCGTGCGCATACTTCCGGCAAGCATTCCCGACGCAAGAGCCTTCCGGGGCAAGGAAAAAAGGCACCGGCTTGCGCGCGGTGCCCTCATGGTGGCTTGGCCGGCCCGCCAGGGCGGGCCGCGGCCTCATTCTTCGGCAGGCAGGCTTGCGCCCATCACGTTGAAGCCGCCGTCCACATAGGTGATCTCGCCGGTCACGCCACTGGCCAGGTCGGACAGCAGGAAGGCGGCCACATTGCCGACTTCCTCGATGGTCACGTTGCGGCGCAGCGGTGCCGCATCCTCGAAATGGCTCAGCAGCTTGCCGAAGCCCTTGATGCCGGAAGCCGCCAGGGTCTTGATCGGCCCGGCCGAGATGCCGTTGGCGCGGATCCCGCGCGGGCCGACCGAGGCCGCCAGATAGCGCACGCTCGCTTCCAGCGAGGCCTTGGCCAGCCCCATCGTGTTGTAATTGGGCACCACGCGTTCCGCGCCGAGGTAGCTCAGCGTCAGCAGCGAGGCCTTGTCCGACAGCAGCGGCAGCGCGGCCTTCGCCAGTGCCGGAAAGCTGTACGCGGAGATGTCGTGCGCGACGCGGAAGCCCTCGCGCGACAGGCCTTCCAGGAAGTCGCCGGCGATCGCCTCGCGCGGCGCGAAGCCGATCGAGTGGACCAGCCCGTCGAAGGTCGGCCAGTGCTGGCCGAGCGCGGCGAAGGTGGCCGCGATCTGCTCGTCGCTGCCGACGTCGCATTCAAACACCAGTTCGCTGCCGAATTCCTTGGCGAAATCGGTGATGCGGTCCTTGAAGCGTTCGCCGACATAGGTGAACGCCAGCTCGGCGCCTTCGCGCTTGCAGGCCGACGCGATGCCGTAGGCGATCGAGCGGTTCGACAGCAAGCCGGTGATCAGGATCCGCTTACCTGCCAGAAATCCCATAGATTCTCCATGATGGTGTCTCGGCCGGGCACGCTTTGTGCTGTACTCTTTGCACGGTACGCGCCGCGCGGCGACCGGGGCGGTGCGCGCGGACCGGCCGGCCCGAGTGTGGGGGGGCGGCCTGTACGGCCGCGTACTGGAATGTCCGGATGGCTGGGCGCCAGCCGAACGCATGTAAAATTGTCTCATAACTGGCGGGGCCGAAGATGCCCTGCCGCAGCGATCCTAGTGGAGGACCCCAGCGGGATGCCTATTCGTGCACCTTGGCCGTTCGATGCGGCGGGACGACGTTTCCTCGGCCGTACGGTCAAACGATGCGGGCTGGCGCTCCTGCTGGCAGTGCAGGCGGTGCCGGTGCTGGCGGCGCATGGCTATGCTCAGTACGGGGACCTCAAGTACGGTCCGGATTTCACTCATTTCGACTACGCCAATCCCGCGGCGCCGCGGGGCGGCACGCTGACGCTGGCCAACCCGGACCGGCGTACCAGCTTTGACAAGTTCAATCCGTTCACGCTGAAGGGCACGGCAGCGCCAGGGCTGAATGCCTTGATGTTCGAGTCGCTGTTGATCGCCAGCGCCGATGAAACCGCGAGCGCCTACGGGCTGCTGGCCGACGACGTGACGATGGCACCCGACCAGCTCTCGGTCACCTTCCACCTGCGGCCCCAGGCGCGTTTCTCGAACGGCGACCCGGTGCTCGCCTCCGACGTGAAGTACTCCTACGACATGCTGATGAGCAAGTCCGCCAGCCCGGGCTACCGCAGCATGTGCGAAGACGTGAAGGGCGTGGTGGTGCTCGGGCCGAGCACCGTGCGCTTCGACTTCAAGCAGCACAACCAGGAGTTGCCGCTGATCGTCGGGTCGCTGCCGGTGTTCTCGAAGAAGTGGACTGAAAAGGCGTCTTTTGCCGACATCACCTTCGAGGCCCCCGTCACCAGCGGTCCCTACCTGATCGAGCGCTACGATGCCGGACGCGGCATCATCTACCGGCGCGATCCCAGTTACTGGGGCAAGGATCTTGCCGTGCGCCGCGGCACCTTCAACTTCGACCGCGTGGTCTACCGCCTCTACAAGGACGAGACGGCCCGCCTGGAGGCATTCAAGGCCGGCGAGTTCGATGCCATCGTCGAGTATCGCGCCAAGAACTGGGCCAAGAGCTACGTGGGCAAGCGCTTCGACAACGGCGAACTGGCGAAGACCGAATTCCCGCACCACAATGGCGCCGGCATGCAGGGCTTCGTCATGAACATGCGCAAGCCGATGTTCCAGGATGTGCGGGTGCGCCAGGCGCTGTCGCTGGCGCTGGACTTCGAATGGCTGAACCGCCAGTTGTTCTACGGCGCCTACCGCCGGCTCGACAGCTGGTTCTCCAATACCGACCTGGCTGCCGCCTCGACCTTCGACGGGCGTCCCACGCCCGGAGAGCTCGGTCTGCTGGATCCGCTGCGCAGGCAGCTGGGGCCGGAAGTCTTCGGCCAGATCGTGGCCCAGCCGACCACCAACCCGCCGCGTTCGCTGCGCGACAACCTGCGCCTGGCGCAGCGCCTGCTGGCCCAGGCCGGCTGGACCTATTCCGATGGTGCGCTGCGCAATGCCAAGGGCGAGGCCTTCTCCTTCGAGTTCCTCGACGACGGCGGCGCCATGAGCCGCGTCATCACGGCCTACGTGCGCAATCTGGAGAAGCTCGGCATCCAGGTCGACCAGCGCACCACGGACTTCGCGCTCTACCAGAAGCGGCTGGAAGACTTCGACTTCGACATGGTGTCGATCCGCTATCCGGATTCGCAGAGCCCGGGCAACGAGTTGCGCGACCGCTTTTCCAGTGAGGCAGCCGGCACGCCGGGCTCGGACAACCTGTTCGGCCTGAAGTCGCCCCCGGTCGACAAGCTGGTCGACAACGTGCTGCATGCGCGCACGCGCGAGGAACTGATCAACGCCTGCCGTGCGCTGGACCGCGTGCTGATGCACGGCTACTACATCATTCCGCACTGGTTCAGCGCCTACCATCGTGTGGCCTACCGCAAGGAATTGTCATACCCCCAGCGCCTGCCGGCGTACTATACGGCGGAAGGCTGGATCCTCAGCAACTGGTGGCGCAATGACCTGGCGCCCGCGAAAGCCCAGGCGCAGACGAAGTAGGCGACCCGGAAGCGACAAGGAGACGTATGCTCGCCTATCTGTTCAAGCGCATCCTGCTGATGATCCCGACGCTGATCGGGGTGGTGACCCTGACCTTCGTCGTCGTCCAGTTCGTGCCGGGCGGCCCGGTCGAGCAGATGATGCTGGAGATGAAGGGGCGGGCCGGCGGTAGTGGCGAAGCCAGCGGCGGGGGGGCGGAATACCGCGGCCGGCACGGCCTGGGCCCCGAGCGGATCAAGGAGATCCAGGCGCTGTACGGCTTCGACAAGCCGCCACTGGAGCGCTACTTCCTGATGCTCAAGCGCTTCGCCCGCTTCGATCTGGGCCAGAGTTACTACCAGCACCGCAGCGTCTGGGAACTGGTCAAATCCAAGCTGCCGGTGTCGATCAGCATCGGTCTGTGGACGTTTTTCCTGACCTACCTGATATCGGTGCCGCTCGGCATCTCGAAGGCGATCCGGGCGGGCAGCCGCTTCGACGTGGTGACCACCATGATCGTGCTGGTCGGCTATGCCATCCCCGGTTTCGTGCTGGGGGTGCTGCTGCTGGTACTGTTCGGTGGCGGCACTTTCGTGCAGTGGTTCCCGCTGCGCGGCCTGACCTCGGACAACTGGGACCAGCTTTCGCTGCTGGGCAAGGTGACGGACTACCTGTGGCACCTGGTGCTGCCGATCACGGCCTCGGTGGTCGGCAGCTTCGCCGTGGTGACCATGCTGACCAAGAACGCCTTCCTGGAGGAAATCCGCAAGCAGTATGTGTTGACGGCGCGCGCCAAGGGCCTGGCCGAGGGCAGGGTGCTGTGGAAGCATATCTTCCGTAACGCCTTGATCCCGCTGGTGACGGGTTTCCCGGCCGCCTTCATCGGCGCCTTCTTCACCGGCTCCCTGCTGATCGAGACCCTGTTCTCGCTGGACGGCCTCGGCCTGCTGTCCTACGAGGCCGTGCTGCGCCGCGACTACCCGGTGGTGCTGGGCACGCTCTACCTGTTCACCCTGATCGGCCTGGTCACGCGGCTGATCTCGGATGTCTGCTACGTGATGGTCGACCCGCGCATCCACTTCGAGGCGATGCACCGATGATGTCTCTCTCCCGCATGCCGGCCAGCGGCCTGCCGCATTCCCTGTCGCCGCGCCAGCGCGCGTGGCAACGCTTCCGGCGCAACCGCCTGGGCTACTGGAGCCTGATCCTGTTCCTGCTGATGGTGGCGGTCAGCCTGGGCGCGGAGTTGCTGTCCAATGACCGGCCGCTGGTGGTGCGCTACCAGGGTCAGTGGTATTTCCCCATCGTCAAGACTTATCCCGAGACCACCTTCGGCGGCAATTTCCCCACGCCAGCGGACTATCTCGATCCCTATATCCTGGACAAGCTGACCAGCGGCGACAACTTCGCCGTCTTCCCGCCCAACCGGTATTCGCACGAGACGCTCAACTACTTCGCCAAGGAGCCGAATCCCGCGCCGCCCTCGGCCGAGAACTGGCTGGGTACCGACGACCGCGGGCGCGACGTGCTGGCGCGGCTGCTGTACGGTTTCCGCGTGTCGGTGCTGTTCGGTGTGGCGCTGACCGTCATCGGCGTGCTGGTCGGCACCCTGACCGGCGCCCTGATGGGGTTCTTCGGCGGGCGCTTCGACCTGGTCTCGCAGCGTCTGATCGAGATCTGGAGCTCGATGCCGGAACTCTACCTGCTGATCATCTTCGCCTCGATCTTCCAGCCAAGCCTGGCGCTGCTGATCATCCTGCTGTCGCTGTTCGGCTGGATGGGGCTGTCGGACTACGTGCGCGCCGAGTTCTACCGCAACCGCTCGCTCGACTATGTCAAGTCGGCGCGCGCGCTGGGTTTGTCGAACGTGCAGATCATGTGGCGCCACATCTTGCCCAACAGCCTGACGCCGGTGATCACTTTCCTGCCATTCCGCATGAGCGCGGCCATCCTGGCGCTGACCAGCCTCGACTTCCTCGGGCTGGGAGTGCCGCCGAGCACCCCCAGCCTTGGCGAGCTGCTGGCGCAGGGCAAGGCAAATCTCGACGCCTGGTGGATCTCTCTGTTCACCTTCGCCGTGCTGGTGGTGACGCTGCTGCTGCTGACCTTCATGGGCGATGCGCTGCGCGACGCCTTCGATCAGCGCCTGGGCATGGCCGCCTTGCGCGGCCGTGTCCAGCCCAAGGTGCCGGCTCCCGTCACCGCGGAGGTGGCACGATGAGCGTGGTGATGGAGAAGAAGCAGCGTCCGGCCCGGACCACGGCTGAGGGTTCCACGCTGATGTGCGTGGACCGCCTTTCGGTGACCTTCGGTCATGGCGAGCACGCCACGCGCGCGGTGCGCGAGGTCAGCTTCGACCTGCGTGCCGGCGAGCGCTTCGCACTGGTGGGCGAGTCGGGCTCGGGCAAGACGGTAACCGCGCTGGCCATGCTGCGGCTGGTCGAGGATGCCTACTACGACGGTGCCATCCGCTTCGAAGGACGGGACCTGCTGAGCATGTCGGACCGCGAAGTGCGCGCGATCCGCGGCGCCGAGATCGCCATGATCTTCCAGGAGCCGATGACGGCCCTGAACCCGCTCTATACGATCGGCAACCAGATCGTGGAGACCTTGACGCTGCACGAGGGACTGGATCGCCGCGCGGCGCGCCAGCGCGCGATCGCCCTGCTCGAGCGGACCGGCATTGCCGATGCGGAGCACAAGTTCAACAGCTTCCCGCACCAGCTGTCGGGCGGCCAGCGGCAGCGCGCGATGATCGCCATGGCGCTGGCATGCCGGCCCAAGCTGTTGCTGGCCGACGAGCCGACCACGGCGCTTGACGTGACCATCCGCGCCCAGATCCTGGAGTTGCTGCGCGATCTGCAGGCCGAGTTCGGCATGACGGTGGTGCTGATCACGCACGACCTGAACCTGGTGCGCTCGTTCGCGCAGCGGGTCGGCGTGATGGAAAAGGGCGTGCTGGTCGAACTGGGGGAGACGGCAACGGTGTTCGCAGCCCCGCAGCACCCCTACACCCGCCGGCTGATCGACAGCCGGCCCCGCCGCGACGTGATGCCGCTGGTGCCGCTGGCGCCGGTCCTGCTCGAGGCGCGCGGGCTTAGCGTGGACTATGCGCGCAAGCGTGCCGGATTCAAGGGCTGGTTCGGCAAGGAGCGCTTCTCGGCGGTCAAGCACGTCGATTTCCAGTTGCGCGAAGGCGAGACCCTCGGCATCGTCGGCGAGTCGGGCTCCGGCAAGACCACGCTGGTTCATTCGGTGCTGGCCTTGCAAGGCAAGAGCGGGGGGGATATCGAATTCCTTGGGCGCGGCCTCGAGCGGATGACCCGCCGCGAGCGCAGCCAGATGCGTTCGCGCCTGCAGGTGGTGTTCCAGGATCCCTTCGGCTCGCTGTCGCCACGCATGACCATCGAACAGATCGTCGGCGAGGGGTTGAGCCTGCACCAGCCGGGCTTGTCGGCGGAGGCGACGCGCCAGCAGGTGATCGAGGCCTTGCGCGAAGTCGGGCTCGAGCGCACCGCGCTGGGGCGCTATCCGCACGAATTCTCCGGCGGTCAGCGCCAGCGCATCGCCATTGCGCGGGTGCTGATCCTGAAGCCGCAGGTGCTGGTGCTGGATGAGCCGACTTCGGCACTCGATGTGTCGATCCAGCAGCAGGTGCTGACGCTGCTGGCGCAGCTGCAGCATAAATACAACCTCAGCTATCTCTTTATCAGCCACGACCTTGCCGTGATCCGCGCGATGGCGCATCGCGTGCTGGTGATGAAGGCGGGGGAGGTGGTCGAGTCGGGCGAAACCGAGGCTGTGCTTGGTGCGCCACAGCATCCCTACACCTGCAAGCTGATGGCGGCAGCGGCGATCGGCGGGATGTGATCTGTTGCGGTGCGGCGATTATCCGGGCGCGTTGTCTGGTTTCATACGCACGTCATGAAATTTCCGAGAAAGTAGATGCGAGTCTTGTCTTATCATCTTGATTCGCAAGGAAAAACCGGGGAATTTGTAACGAACTTTGACATGTCAATGACAACCTTATACCATCCCGCGAGAGGTTTTTTCGGGGGTGGCCTGCTGGCGGTTGTCTGACATCCGGGCCTGCGTTCCTGCACAGAGTTGGTGCCTGGTAACGGGCCCGCTTCTTGCGTCAGCTTCGTTTTCGCATTAGAGCCATCCCGGGTCAAATGGGGGTCTGGCGGCGTTTTTCGGCGCTGCCCGACGAATAATCAATTCAGGAGAACCAATGCAGCGAACGGTACTTCATTCCCTGGCGCGCGCCGCCGTTGGAATTGCCATTGCCTGCGGTGCGACTCTGTCGAATGGAGTGCTGGCGGACACCGTGTTCAAGGACCCGGATGCCCGCATCGACGCACGCGCCGAGTTGAGCGCAGACCAGCCGGCGGAAGGTAAGCGCAGCCTGCTGTCCTCTGTCATGAACTCCACCAGCAACGTCGCCAGCAAGGCCGGCGACCTGGTGATGAATGCGCTGGGCCTGATCGGCGTGCGCTACCGCTTCGGCGGCAACAGCCCCGAGTCCGGCCTGGACTGCAGCGGTTTCGTGCGCTACGTCTTCAACGACACCTTCGGCTTCATGCTGCCGCGCCGTTCGGTGGAGATGAGCCAGGTCGGTACCACTGTGGCGGCCAACGACCTGCGGCCGGGCGACCTGGTGTTCTTCAACACCATGCGCCACACCTTCTCGCATGTCGGCATCTACATCGGTGACAACAAGTTTGTCCATGCGCCGTCCACCGGCAGCAAGATCCGTGTCGACGACATGCGCGCCAGCTACTGGGTGACGCGCTACAACGGCGCGCGCCGCATCGACGACGTCAGCGTGCTGCGCACATCGGGCGGGGCTGACAACCTTGGCAATATGGTCGAGACGCTCAAGCGCTTCGATCCTAATGCCAGTGGACGCTCGCTCTACGGCGGCTGACCTGCACGCGCCACCATGAAAAAGGACTGCTCCGGCAGTCCTTTTTTGTTGGTCCGGCCGGTTGGCCGGGAAGGCGAGGCCAGCGTGGTGGCTATTGTGCTGCCACCGTTCCCGATGCGTGGTTTCGCGCTTGCTCGAGCTTGGCGCGCAGGGTCGGCATGGCGGCAGCTGCAGCCTGTTCCCCGGCCAGGATCGCGCGGTTGCGCGCGGCGAAATCGCTGCCGCTCATATCGGGAAGGTTGGGGCGGATGACGATGTCGGCGCGCGCCAGGGCCTGGCGGTTGATGGTCTGGCCCATGATGGCCGTGGTCTGCAGCAGCACGCCGCTCTGGCCGTCGCTGTTCTGGCTGGACGGGTCGGCGGAGATGTTCACGGCGATGACGAAGTCGGCCCCCATGCTGCGCACGGAGTCCACCGGTACCGGTTCGACGAGCCCGCCGTCGACATAGTCATGACCCTGGATCGTCACCGGCCGGAACACACCCGGCACACTGCTCGAGGCGCGCACGGCCTGGCCGGTGTTGCCGCGTCGGAACAGGATTGGCTGGCCGGTCTTCAGGTCCGTGGCCACGATGCCGAGCGGAACCTTCATCGCCTCGATGGGGCGATTGCCGACCAGCCGGTTGACGTAGTTCTGCAGGGCTTCGCCCTTGATCCACCCTCCGAAGCGGGTGCCGAAGGGCAGGGCCCAGTCGGCAATGGTCGCTTCGTCCATGTGCAGGGCCAGCTTGTTCAGTTCGAAGCCGCTCATGCCGGTGGCATAAAGGGCGGCCACCACGGCGCCGGCACTGGTGCCTGCGATCAGGTCGGCGCGGATGCCCTGCGCTTCCAGCGCCTTGATCACGCCGATATGGGCGAAGCCGCGTGCGGCGCCGCCGCCGAGGGCCAGTCCGATGCGCAGGGGGCGCGGCGGCACGGCTGGCGGTGTCGAGGTGGCCTGGCCGGCGGGAGCGGGACTACTGACCGAGGGCATGGTCGAGGGCTTGGGCCCGAAGGAGCAGGCGGCCAGCAGGGCGGCCGCACCGGCGCCGAGAAAACTGCGTCTTTGCATGAAACGGATGCGGATAGAAGGGCGGCGAGCACGTCCAGCGCTACGCAACGCGGATCGTGTGGTGCATCGGGCACCGCCAGCGGCTGCCGGCCGCCGGTTCCAGATTGAGACCGGCGCTAGCATAAATGATTCCTTGTGGGAGCGCCGTGCCGGCGGTCGGCGCCGGGGAGGGCGCAAGGCCTGCTTGCTATAATGCGGGCTTCCCTCCGATAGCCCGTTCGCCCGCGCGTGCGGGCGTTTCCGTCTTTTTCTCCCACATGACACAACGCGTCCGCACCCGCTTCGCGCCGAGCCCGACCGGTTTCATCCATCTCGGCAACATCCGCTCCGCGCTCTACCCCTGGGCCTTTGCCCGTCGTATGAAAGGGGACTTCATCCTGCGCATCGAGGATACGGACGTCGAGCGCTCCTCGCAGGAGGCGGTCGACGTGATCCTGGAGAGCATGGAGTGGCTGAGCCTGGACATCGACGAAGGCCCGTTCTACCAGATGCAGCGGATGGACCGCTACCGCGAGGTGCTCAAGCAGATGGTCGACGCAGGACTGGCCTATCCCTGTTATATGAGCACCGCCGAACTCGACGCACTGCGTGAGGCGCAGCGCGAGCGTGGGGAGAAGCCGCGCTACAACGGCTTCTGGCGTCCCGAACCGGGCAAGGTGCTGCCCGACCCCCCGGCCGGCGTGCAACCGGTGCTGCGCTTCCGCAATCCGCTGGAAGGGGCGGTCTGCTGGGACGATGCGGTCAAGGGGCGGATCGAGATCTCGAACGAGGAGCTTGACGACCTCGTGATCGCGCGCCCGGACGGTACGCCGACCTACAACTTCTGCGTGGTGGTGGACGATCTCGATATGCGTATCACCCACGTGATCCGCGGCGACGACCATGTCAACAACACGCCGCGGCAGATCAACATCATCCGCGCCCTCGGCGGCACGCCGCCGGTCTATGCGCACCTGCCTACCGTGCTCAACGAGCAGGGTGAGAAGATGAGCAAGCGTCATGGTGCAATGAGCGTGACCGGCTACCGCGACGAGGGCTACTTGCCGGAAGCCGTGTTGAACTACCTGGCACGCCTGGGCTGGGCGCACGGCGACGCGGAGATCTTCTCGCGCGACCAGTTCGTCGAGTGGTTCGACCTCGAGCATCTTGGCAAGTCGCCGGCGCAGTACAACCCGGAGAAGCTGGCCTGGCTGAACAATCACTACATCAAGGTGGGTGACAATGCGCGTCTGGCCGAACTGACCCGCCCCTTCATCGAGGCGATGGGCGCTACGGTCGAAGGTGCCGACCTGGCGGCTGTGGTGGCCCTGGTCAAGGATCGCGCCAACACGCTGAAGGAGGTCGCCCAGACCGCGCTGTTGTTCTATCGGGGCGAGCCGCAGCCGGACGCGGCACTCAAGGCCGAACACCTGAGCGCCGAAACCATCCCCGCCCTGCAGGCCCTTGCCACGCACCTGGCGGCGCTGCCGGAGTGGAAGCGCGAAGCGATCGGCGCGGCGTTCAAGGCGGTGCTGGCTGAATTCAGCCTGAAGATGCCGAAACTGGCGATGCCGGTGCGCCTGCTGGTGGCCGGGCAGCTGCAGACGCCCAGTATCGACGCGGTGCTGGAATTGTTCGGGCGCGAGACGGTACTGCGCCGGATCGGCGCCGGCCTGGCCGCCTGATCTGGCCGCTCAAGGTATTGAGAAAAAAGTCCCGGCAGGGGCTTGCATTCCTGCCTGGACTTGCGCATAATCTCGTTCTCCCTGCAGCGCGGTTCAAAACCAAGCGGGCTGACTGATTCGGTAAAACGGGTCTTCGTGATAGGGTGCTGAGCAGTATGGCAGCAAACACCGCAAAATGCAGATCACGAAAAAAGTTAAAAAAGGGGCTTGCAAAAAAGCGAGATTGATATAAAATGTTGTCTTCGCTGGAAACGATGAAACAAAAGCGAAGCGCAGCAAGCAGTAAATAGCAGTACCATGGGGCTATAGCTCAGCTGGGAGAGCGCTTGCATGGCATGCAAGAGGTCAGCGGTTCGATCCCGCTTAGCTCCACCAAAATGCCGATCCACACGTTGCGAGATGGGTGGATCAAAAAGATGGATAATCGGAAGGTTGATTATCTGTCGGACGAAACGAGTAACTAAACGAGTTTCTGTCCCCTTCGTCTAGAGGCCTAGGACATCACCCTTTCACGGTGAGTACAGGGGTTCGAATCCCCTAGGGGACGCCAAAAAATGGGCGTAATCAAACGCCTAGTTTATCGAAGCCAGTAAAGCTTCGATGAGCCGACTAAGGAGTGGTAGTTCAGTCGGTTAGAATACCGGCCTGTCACGCCGGGGGTCGCGGGTTCGAGTCCCGTCCACTCCGCCAAATCTGAACCCGCATGGTCATGCCATGCGGGTTTTTCTTTTTCTATCGTCCGCTTTTCCTCTCCCTGCCGCGTTTGTCGCCGGCTTCCTTTCCCCCTCTCTTTCTCCCCTCTCTTTCTCCTCACGTATTCCCGTTGCTGTCAGCTGGAGTCCATCAGGACATACGGGCCGGCCGCGCCTGGCCGGTGGCGTACGGCCGGCATTCGTCGTTTGGTCCGGCGCATTGCGCCGAGCGAGAGAGTGGTCGATCCTCCGTGACCGCTCGCCAGGAGGTGCCTACTGGACTGGCGTGTCCTTGCCGCAAGCCGGGAGGGGCATGGGCGGGCGCGTGCTCAGGAGGGGGGATCGGTGTCAGCGCGATTCGACGCGGCTGATGTGCATGAAGTAGCGCACCAGCAGCATCGCGGCGAGAGCCAGGCTGATGCTGTTGGCCATCCAGAAGCCTGCCGGTCCGCGCGTGAAGTCCGGTAACCCGTCGATCATTCCGAATCCCAGCAGGTAGCCGCCGCCGAGTCCCACGCCCCACAGCGACGCGGCATAGATGACGGTCGGGATCAGCGCGATCTTGTAGGCGCGCAGGATGAAGGCGGTCATTACCTGCACGGCGTCGAACGCTTGGTAAAGGGCGATCAGCGCGACCAGTGGCAGGGCTGCGGCAATGACGCCCGGATCTTCGGTATAGGCGTGGAGCACGCTCCTGCGCAGCAGCCAGAGCAGTGTGCCGCAAAGCAGCGCGAGCGTGGCGGCGAGGCGGATGCCGCTCCAGGCAAGCTGGCGCGCGCCGGCCCGGTCGCGTGCACCGATCGCCTGCGCGACGAGGGTGGAAGTGGCGATGGCCAGGGACAGCGGCACCATGTAGGCGACCGCGCTCAGGTTGGCGATGATCTGGTGTCCGGCCAGCATCACCGTGCCCATGCGGGTGATGAAGATCGACATCAGCGTGAATGACGTGATCTCGATCAGGTAGGTCAGGCCCATCGGAATGCCGAGACGAAGCAGCGCGCGGATATGATGCGCCGAGGGCCAGCTCCAGTGGCGGAAGATCTCGATCGGCCGGTAGGTGGCGTCCGCGTAGAGGATGCCGAGCGCGGCCAGGCACCAGGCCCAGGTGATCAGCGTCGATGCCAGCGAACAGCCCGGGCCCCCCATGGCCGGCACGCCGAGGCCGCCATGGATGAACCAGGCGTTCAACGGCACCTTGAGCAGAAGTCCGCCAAGCTGGAGCACGGTCACCATGATCGGGCGGGACAGGGCGTTGTTGAGGGCCGAATAGATGCGGAAGGCGAGCGCGGCAGGCAGGCCGAAGGCGGCGATGCGCAGGTAAGCGGTCGCCTTGTCCACGAGTTCCGGAGGTGCCTTGGCGAGCGCCAGCAGTGGCTCGGGGTGCAGCAGCAACAGTATCCCCGGAATGGCAAGGGCCAGGCCCAGCCAGGCCGCCTGGCGCACTTCCATGCCGATCTCCTGCGTGCGCCCACCGCCATAGAGCTGGGCGGCGATCGGCGCCAGCGCCTGCAGTACACCCATCAGGCTGATATAGATCGTGATGTAGATCGAGCCGCCCAAGCCGACCGCAGCGAGATCGGCGGCCGAAGCGCGGCCGGACATGACCGTGTCGGTCACGCCGAAGGCGATCACGGCAAGCTGGCCGACCAGCAGCGGGGCTGCGAGATGGGCGATTCTGCGGCTGTCCTGGAGCAGGCTCATCGGCGTGGCGCAGCGAGGCGAAGGTTAAGGCGATGGGGGGCGGCCGGAGGGGGCGGAGCCCCGACGCAGGGCCGGGCTGCCCGATCAGCGTGGCAGGCGCCGGGTACCAGGGGGCAGTGCCGGCCGGGGCGGTTGTGCCTGGCTGAGATCCACCAGCCGGTACATGCGGAAGCGTTCGTCGCGGTCGGCGGGGCGGCGGCCTTCCCAGATCAGGCGCCACTCGAAATGCGAGATGCTGGTCGGCTCGCCGAAGTCCATGGGATCGTAGCGCAGCAGGATATCGCAGCCATCGCCGGGCCCGCCGAAGCGCAGGTGGCCGAAGTAGGCAAACGAGGCGAGCTGGGCATCGCCCATACGGATCGGCTGCACGCAGCGGTAGGTGCTGGGCAGGGCCATCGAGGCGGCCTGCGCGACGTCCCGATAGGTCTTGCCGTAATTGATCGATGGTAGCCACAAGGTCATCGCCAGCACCCACATCAGGGTGGTGCCGGCGGCAGAGATCACCACCGGGCGCCAGATCTGCTTCGGCGCGCGCGACAGACGCCAGCGCACGATCAGGATCCAGGCCAGCGTCACCAGCAGCGCACAGAGGACCGCGCTGACTGTGAACTGGTGCTGGAAGCCGGGCAGCAGGCGGAACACGTTGGCGGCGACGCGTGGGGGCCAGCCGGTCGTCTTGGCGACCC
Organism: Cupriavidus malaysiensis; assembly: GCF_001854325.1. Classification (NCBI taxonomy): domain Bacteria; kingdom Pseudomonadati; phylum Pseudomonadota; class Betaproteobacteria; order Burkholderiales; family Burkholderiaceae; genus Cupriavidus; species Cupriavidus malaysiensis. The sequence goes on along the minus strand of NZ_CP017754.1, from coordinate 3,319,323 downwards.
ACATGAACCAGACGAAGCTGCCGAAGATAGTGAAGAACAGCAGCGAGAACCAGTCGATTGCGTTGATCACGGCGCGCGTCAGCGTCGGCAGCGCAAAGGCGGCGAGCACCGCCATCGGCGGCAGCACCAGGATGAACTGGATATCGCCTGCCGAGCGCAGCAGCAACAGCAGGAACAGCAGCGGCAGCAGCAGCGTCAGCGGGATGGCGACGTGGGGTGCGCGGCGCATGCCCGACCAGGCCAGCCAGGACCAGGCCGCGATCGGCCATACTGGCCAGGTGTAGAGGAACAGGTTGCGGCCGAGGAAGCTCAGGACCGGCACGCTGGGCAGGCCGTAGGTGCGCCGGTCGTAGCGTGCCCATTCCCGGATGAAGGCGACCGCATCGTCGCGCGCGGCTGCCCCGAGGTAGGTGGCGGCCAGCCACGCCGCCACCAGCGCCAGGGCCAGCGGCAGGCCGATCGTCACCAGGCGCTTGAGCGGCAGCGGCTGGCAGGCCAGTCCGCCGGCCGCGATGGCCGCCAGCAGGACCAGCGGCAGCACCGGGCCGCTCGCCAGCGTCAGCGCGCCGAGTCCAAGGCCGAGCCAGAGGCTGCCCTGGACCGGCTTATCCAGGCTGCGCACGAGGCCGTAGAGGCTCATCGCGATGAAGCTGAGTTGACCCACCTGGGGCGTGGTCTCGTGGCCGCGCATGGCGAGGCCGACGCAGGCCAGGAAGATCAGCAGGGCCCCGTCCGCCAAGGTCCGGCCGTAGTCGCGCGCGTCCGGTTGCCCGCCGAAGGCGTAGGCGAAAGGCTGGACTTCGCTGCGGCGTCCGAGCAGGTAGGTGGCGTACCAGGTGAAGGCGCAGGTGGCGAAGTAGAAGAGGGCAGTGGCCAGGCGCGAGGCGTCGGCTGCGCCAAGCCAGCCGCCGAACAGGCGGATCATGGTGGCGCCCACCCAGAACACCAGCGGGCCGTCCTCGCTGTAGGGCCGGCCCACGATATTGGGCATCAGCCAGTCCTGCGTACTCCCCGTGGCCAGCTGCCACATCACGCCGAACCCCGCGGCATCCTCGTTCTTCCACGGATCGCGGCCGAACAGGCCGGTCAGGCCGTAGATGATGCAGATCGCCAGCAGCAAGGCGCGCGGCAGCGTGCCGGTGGCTGCTGCGGTCAGTTGGACGCGTGAGGTCTTGGCTTGGCTCATCAAGGGGTCATGCTCGCGGCGGGCTCGATCGACGTGGGGCCAGGAAAGCAAAAAGGCAGCCGACGCTGCCTTTTTGTCTGCGTTGCCCGGCGCCGGGACATGATGCGGTCCGAGACGGCGAAGCGCCTTGCTGCCGGGAACGTGAGCGGAAGCGCAGTTTTACTTCGCTGCCTTGCCCAGCTTGCTGCCGAACTTCTGGCGGAACTTTTCCACGCGGCCGGCGGTGTCCATGATCTTCTGGGTGCCGGTGTAGAACGGGTGCGATTCCGACGACACTTCGATCTTGGCCAGCGGATATTCCTTGCCGTCCTTCCAGGTGATGGTGTCCTTGGTCTGGATGGTCGAGCGGGTCACGAAGCTGAAGTCGTTCGACACGTCGAGGAAGACGACTTCGCGGTAATTGGGGTGAATGCCTTCTTTCATGGTGATTCCTTTCAGTTTGGGTAGCCAGTCCGTCTTGCCGTGCGCTGCCTGGCGCGCGTTGCCAAGCGCTTGCGGCGAACGAACCACTTGCCGATAACGGGCAAACCGTGATTATGGCAGAAAAACAAGAGCCGGGGCAAGGAATCCATGATAGTGCCGGCGCGTTGCCGCCGCCAGGGCGAAGGTATCTTGCATCAGGCGCCAGCGGGGTTTTGCCGGTAGAAGGCGGCCAACTGCGCGTAGACCCGGGGCCAGTACCGCAGCAGCCCCGCGGGGTCTACAAAAAATGCCTCGGACGCTACAGCGAAGAACTCCCCTGGCGCTTCGCAGCCGTAGGGGTCTATCGCGCGCAGCGCGGCGGGCAGGCGCTCCGGCCGTTTCCAGGCCCGCGCCGGCTGGGCGTCGCAGGCTTCGGCGAAGCGTTCATACTCGTCGAGAAAGACTTCCGCCCAGGCCTCGCGGTCGATGCCCGGGTGCAGCATCCGCGAGAACGGCGGTACGCCGTCCGCTTCGCCGTCGAGCATGTCGAGCTTGTGGGCGAACTCATGGATGACCACGTTGTAGCTGTCGTCCAGTTCGTCGCCGGCTGCCGCGCTGCCGGCGCCGGGGCTGCTCACGTCCGGCCAGGAGAGGATCACCGGGCCGTGTTCCCAGGCCTCGCCGGCAGCCTCCTCGACCACGCCGTGCACCAGTCCGATCTCGTCCTCCACGGTCTTGCGGATGACGAACTCGCCGGGGTACAGCACGATGCCGTGCCAGCCGCGGTACCACTCGATACCGAGGTGCAGGATGGGCACGCAGGCCTGCGTGGCGACGCTGGCCACCATCTCGTCGCTCAGCTGCAGTTCGTGAGCGGTGGAGAACTCCTTCTCGGCGATGAACAGCGTGGCCAGCTCGCGCAGCGCTGCCAGGTCCTCCGGGCGGTAGCGCCGCACGAAGGGCAGGGCCGCCACCGTCTGTACCCAGAGTGCGTCGGGGATGGCGTAGTGCGCGAGCTTGCGTTCGCGCGAGCGCGAGCGCAGGAAGCGGGTCAGTCGGTCGAGCATGGCGGAGCGTCAGGGTTGGCAGGCCGGCGGCCCAAAAAGAAAAAGCGTGCCGGAGCACGCTTCTTTTGGGCACGGCATCGGCTGAAGCTTAGCCGCCCCGGCGCATCATGTCGAAGAACTCGGCGTTGTTCTTGGTCGCCTTGAGCTTGTCGAGGATGAACTCCATCGACTGGACTTCGTCCATGTCCGAGATGAACTTGCGCAGCACCCAGATCTTCTGCAGGATTTCCGGCTTGATCAGCAGCTCTTCACGGCGCGTGCCGGACTTGTTGAGGTTGATCGACGGGTAGACGCGCTTCTCGGCGAGGCGGCGCTCCAGGTGCACTTCCATATTGCCGGTGCCCTTGAACTCTTCGTAGATCACGTCGTCCATGCGGCTGCCGGTCTCGATCAGCGCGGTGGCGATGATGGTCAGCGAACCGCCTTCCTCGAGATTGCGCGCGGCGCCGAAGAAGCGCTTCGGGCGCTGCAGCGCGTTGGCGTCGACACCGCCGGTCAGCACCTTGCCGGAGGCCGGCACCACGGTGTTGTAGGCGCGCGCCAGGCGCGTGATCGAATCCAGCAGGATCACTACGTCGCGCTTCAGTTCGACCAGGCGCTTGGCTTTCTCGATCACCATTTCCGCAACCTGCACGTGGCGGATGGCCGGTTCGTCGAAGGTCGACGCCACCACCTCGCCGCGCACCGAGCGCTGCATCTCGGTCACTTCCTCGGGACGCTCGTCGATCAGCAGCACGAACAGGTCGGTCTCGGGGTGGTTGTTGGCGATGGCGTGGGCGATATGCTGCAGCATCACGGTCTTGCCGGACTTCGGCGAGGCCACCAGCAGGGCACGCTGGCCGCGGCCGATCGGCGCGATCATGTCGATGATGCGGCCGGTGATGTTTTCTTCCGCCTTGATGTCGCGTTCGAGCGTGAGCGGCCGGTTCGGGTGCAGCGGCGTCAGGTTCTCGAACATGATGCGGTTCTTCACCGCTTCCGGAGGCTGGCCGTTGACCTTGTCCACCTTCACCAGCGCGAAATAGCGCTCGCCGTCCTTGGGCGTGCGTACCTCGCCTTCGATCGAGTCACCCGTGTGGAGGTTGAAGCGGCGGATCTGCGAGGGGCTGATGTAGATGTCGTCCGTGCTCGCGAGGTAGGAGGTCTCGGGCGAGCGCAGGAAGCCGAAGCCGTCCGGCAGGACTTCCAGGGTGCCGTCTCCGTAGATGGTTTCGCCCATCTTGGCGCGCTTCTTCAGGATCGCAAACATCAGTTCTTGTTTGCGCATCCGCTGTGCGTTGTCGATCTCGAGGGTCGCGGCCATCTCGAGAAGGGCAGACACGTGAAGCGATTTGAGTTCTGTCAGGTGCATAGACAAGGGGTTACACGGGTGCCCGGACGGGCAGGAACCAGAAGGGGGGAGGAAATGAGCGAACGCTCGGGGAAGTTGTTGGCGCCATCTTAGCACAAAGCTGCCGGCGCGCCAGACAGGCGCGCGCACGCAGGCAGATGGCCGCGGCCGGAACGCTTACGCGTCGGCCGCCACGTATGTCAGAGGTTGCCGTCCAGGAAGGCGGTCAGCTGAGACTTGGACAGGGCGCCGACCTTCTGCGCGGCCACCGAGCCGTTCTTGAACAGGATCAGCGTGGGGATGCCGCGGATGCCGAACTTGGCCGGCACCTGCTGGTTCTCGTCGACGTTGATCTTGGCGACCTGCAGCTTGTCGCCATAGTCCTTGGCCACTTCGTCCAGGATCGGGGCGATCATCTTGCAGGGGCCGCACCATTCGGCCCAGAAGTCGAGCAGCACGGGCTTGTCGGACTTGAGGACGTCGGCATCGAAGGAGGCGTCGCTCACATACTTGATTTGTTCACTCATGGCGGAAAACCTCTGGTTTCGCTCTTGTTTATGTCGATGGCTGGATGAGCCGAACCGCTACCTTACACGAGAATGCCACGGCGCGTTGCGCGCGGAGCGCATTACGCACGAAGGCTGGCCCGTTGCCGGCACCGTCGCGGGGGGCCGCTAGCGCCAATATGTTACCAGTTGGCGCGAATTCAAGACCTGCCTGCAGCGGCCACCGCCACGCACGGCCGTGCGTGGCGGCATGCTGCGCATTTTGCCCCCGATATGGCAGATCGTGCCAAACATTATCGCTATGGGCGTGACAGATTCTCTCAATCGACCTGAGGCTGCAGTGCCGGCGCGGTGGTGTACCCGGCACGCGCGGGCAGGCCGCCGCAGCGTAGAATGGTGAAATGGGCACTGCGCCGATTGCCGCCGTGCCGCTTTCCGGCAACTGACAAGGTCATCACCATGAACACCGATTCCCGCAAGCCCTCCGAGTCCGAATCGCGCGAGGCGCCTGCCGTCGAGCAGATGAGCGACGCGCTGGCGCACATCGATCGTGCGGTGGAGGCCGAGAGCATTGCCGCGGGCGCCGCCAGGGGCCTGATCTACAGCATCATCGAGACGCTGGGCGCCCTGGTCGGCGACCCCGACCTCCCCGAGCATGCGCGCAGCGGCTACCAGGGCCTGCTCGAGACTGCACGCGAGATCCGCGCGCGCGTCGAGGACGGTCGCTGAGGCGCTGCGGCACCGCCCGCTCCTGTTCCGTTCGCATCCGCCGCCGCCTGCGGGCCGCGGCGGTTGAACCGTTTGTCGACACCGCCCCTGCTCCCTCCGCCCGTGCGCGGGAGCGCCCGAGCCGATGATTTCCCTGCATTTCCGCCCCGGTCCCGACTTCCTGGCGCAGGCCGGCGCCTCGGTATGGCACTTCCTCGACCATTGCGGACAGGCCGCCGGCGCCCACGTGCTGGTGCCGACGGCCGCGCAGATTCCTGGCGTGAGGGCCGCGCTGGACGCCGCGGCGCGGGCCGCGGGCGCGCCGCGGCTGCTGCCGCGCGTGCTGACGCTCGGGCACTGGCTGCTCGACCTGCCGCCGGAGGCCCAGCCCGTGCGCAGCGCGGCCGCGCGGCTGCTCGCCGTACAGCAGGCATTGCGCGGCCAGGAATGGTTGCGGCGCGCCTTCGGCGCGCAGACCGAGGGGGCGGCCTGGGGGCTGGCGCAGACATTGCTGTCCATCTGCGACGAATTGAGCGCGCGCTGGCTCGAAGACGAAGCGGTGCGCGACGATGACGACATCCTGGGCGACGACCGCGCGCAATTGCTGCAGGGCGCGCTGGAACGGACCTACGCGCACCTGAGCGATCGTTTCCTGGGGGAGGAGGCGCGCATCGTGCTGGCCTTCTGGCAGGCGCTGTCGGGGCCGGACGATCCGCTGCCGGCGCGCCGGCGGGCGCTGCGCAACCTGGCCGAGCACGTGCCCGGCCCGGTGGTGTGGCTGGGGCCGACACCGCCGCAGCCGATCGAGGCGGCGTTCCTGCGCGAGGCGGGCGAGCTGGTGCCGGTGATGGAGATCGGCTACGACTGGTCGGGGCGCGCGCTGGCGTCCGGGGAGGAGGGCATCACCGGCTGGTACGAGACCCTGCTGGCACTCTGGCCCGAAGCCGTGCTGGTGCCGCGCGCACCGCGTGCCGATGGGGAAGACGAGGCAGCGGACGAGGCGGTCGGCGTCCCGGCCACCGGGGACGCGGGCCTGCCCTGGCGCATGCCGGGCGAGCTTCCCCCATTGCCGCCGCAACGTCCCAACCTGCGCGTGATCGGCAGCGCGCGCTTCGAAGACGAAGCCACGGCCGCGGCGGAGCAACTGGTGGCCTGGCTCAATGCCGGTCGGCGCCAGGTGGCCCTGGTGGCGCACGATCGCGTGGTGGCACGCCGCACGCGCGCGCTGCTGGCGCGCGCCGGCGCGCCGGTGCGCGACGAGACCGGATGGAAATTGTCCACCACGCGCGCCGCCGCAGCGCTGATGCGCTGGTTCGACCTGCTTTCCGGCGAAGGGGATACCGCAGCCCTGCTCGACCTGCTCAAGAGCCCGTTCTGCCTGCCGGAGTTTCCATCGCGAGGCGCGGCCATCGCGGTGCTGGAGCGGCAGATCCGGCGCGATGCCATCTCGGGAGGATGGCACCGGCTTACCCAGCTGTTCGCCGGCGCGGCGCGGCACGACCCGGCTACCGGCGACGACCTTGCCGAAGCAGAGCTGGCGGCGCGCCAGGGCGCACGCGCCCTGGTTGCCGCGCTCTCGGGCGAGGCGGCGCAGTGGCCGCGCGGCCGCGCCCAGCGGCCGGTCGCGCACTGGCTGGAGCGGCTGGACGCCATGCTCGACGCGCTTGGCATGCGGGCAGCGCTGGCTGGCGACGACGCCGGCCAGCAGTTGCTCGACGCCCTGGCGCGCCTGGACGAACTGCCGCAGGACGAGGCGGGCGCGCAAGCCTCGCTGGACCTGGGCGAGTTCCGCGCAATGCTGTCCGCGCTGCTGGAGGCAGTCGCCTACAAGGAGCCCTCGGCGAGCAGCGCGGCACGGATCACCATCCTGCCGTTGAACGGTGCGCGCATGCGGCGTTTCGAGGGGGTGGTGATCGTCGGCTGCGACGACGGCCAGCTGCCGTCGAGCGCGGCCGAGCTGATGTTCTTCTCCAACCAGATGCGGCGCGAGCTTGGGCTGGAGGACCGCGAGGTGCGCTTCGCCCAGCAGGCACGCGACCTGGCCGAAGTGCTGCTCAACAACGACGAGGTCGTGATGACCTGGCAGCGCCTGGGCGGGCGTGGCGAACCGAAGCATGTGTCGGGCTGGATCGAGCGGCTCTCGGCCTGCTGCCGGCGCGCAGGCGAGCCGATCGAAGCCGTTGCCGCGGCCCCGGTCCACGAGACGCGTGCCTTGCCGTCGGGCATGCCGGCGCCGGCGGCGCCGGCGCTGGTGCCGGCGCGCTGGAGTGCCCAGGCCTACAACATGCTGCGGCGCTGTCCCTATCAGTTCTTTGCCGGCCGCATGCTCGGGCTGTCGGGGCTCGACGCGGTCAGCGACGAACTGGAGAAGCGCGATATCGGCGATCTGCTGCACCGCGTCCTGCTGCGCTACCACACCGAGCTGCAGGACAGCGGCGGGCAGCCGCGCGACGCGCAAGGCCGGCTCGCGCTGCTGCGGCAGTGCACCGATGCCGTGTTCGGGCCGCTGGTGGCCGAGGACGGCAATGCGATCGGCTACTACCGGCGCTGGTGCGAGGTGCAGCCCTCCTATATCGAATGGCAGGCCGGCCGCGAGGCCGAGGGCTGGCGGTGGCGCGCCGGTGAACTCGATGCCGGCATCGACCTGGCCATGCCGGATGGTGAGCCGCTGCGCCTGAACGGACGCATCGACCGCCTAGACCAGCACCGGGATGGCGGCCATGCCGTGCTCGACTACAAGACGCAGAGCGCGGCGCGCCTGCGCAAGAAGGTGGGGGACGTGGAAGAAGACTGCCAGTTGCCGTTCTACGGCCTGCTGCGTGCCGATGCGGTCAGCGGTAGCTGGGTGTCGCTGGAGGGCGTGCAGGACGGGGCCGCGGCCGCCCAGCGCGAAGTGGCGCTGCCCGATTTCGACGCCGCCGTCGCCTGGCTGGAGCGGCAGTTGCGCCACGACGTGGTGCGCCTGCGCGGCGGCGCGCCGCTGCCCGCCATCGGGGATACGGCCGCCTGCACCTGGTGCGAGGCGCGCGGCCTTTGCCGCAAGGGCTTCTGGGAGTCGACCGCGCTGCCGGAGGCGATCCGATGAGCGTGCATGCCTATCTGCGTGACGGCCTACCGGTCGGCGAAGCCGAGTTCACCGCCGCTGCCTGCGATCCCGCCCGTTCGGTGGTGGTCGAGGCCTGCGCCGGCAGCGGCAAGACCTGGCTGCTGGTGGCGCGCCTGCTGCGCCTGCTGCTGGCCGGCGCGGCGCCGCACGAGATCCTCGCCATCACCTTCACGCGCAAGGCGGCGGAGGAGATGCGAGATCGCCTGCTGGAGATCCTTGCCCAGCTCGCGCAGGGGGCGGACGACGAGGTACTGGCGGCATTGCGGCTGCGCGGCCTGAGCGACGCCGAGGCGCGCGCCGCGCTGCCGCGCGCGCGCACCTTGCACGCACGCGTGCTGGCGGCGCCGGGACGCATGGCGATCGATACCTTCCACGGCTGGTTCGGTACCCTGCTGCGCGGCGCGCCGCTGTCCTCCGGCATCGTGCCGGGAGCGTCGTTGCGCGAGGATGCGCTGCGGCTCAGGCGCGAGGCCTGGGCGCCGTTCTGGCGCTCGCTCGGCGCGCCGCAGTATGCGGAGCTGCGCCAGGCCTACGAGACGCTGGTCGACGCCATCGGCGAATTCCAGGCGCGCGCCTGGCTCGATGCCATGTTCCACGCACGCAGCGAATGGTGGGCGCTGCAGGAGGCCGGTCCGCCCGAGCTGGCGCTGGCGGAGCAGCTCGGCGACGACGCGCGCCTCGACGTGGTGGCGCAGGCGCTGCTGGAAGACGGCTGGCTGGCCGACGGCCAGGCGTTGGCCACGCGCCTGGGCGGCGGCGGCAAGACCGAGCAGAACCATGCCGCGCGCCTCGAGGAGGGGCTCAGCGCGGTACGCGCCTGGCGCGAGGGCGGCGCGCACGAAGGCGAGCCGGCCGCCCAGGCCTTCGCGCGCCTGCGCGCCGCTTTCTTCACCGCGGCCGGCGCGCCGCGCGCGCTGCGCCGGACCAGCGGCCTGGCCAAGGCCGCCGGCGGCGAAGCGATGGTGGATGCCTTGCTGCAGGCGCATGCGGGACTGTGCGAACAGCTCGACGAACTGGCCGCGCGCCGCTGCGAGGCGGCCGTGCTGGCCTTGAACCTGGCCGTCTACCGCTTGGGCGATGCCTTGCTGCAGCGCTACCAGCAGCTCAAGCACGAGCAGCGCGCGATGGACTTTGCCGATCTCGAATGGCTGGCGGCGCGCCTGATGGCGGACGAGGAAACCGCCACCTACCTGCAGGTCCGCCTCGACGCGCGCTACCGCCATCTGCTGCTCGACGAGTTCCAGGACACCAATCCTCTGCAGTGGCGCATCCTGCAAGGCTGGCTGGCCGGCTACGCCGGCACCGGGCAGCGCCCGTCGATTTTCCTGGTCGGGGATCCGAAACAGTCCATCTACCGCTTCCGCCGTGCGGATGCGCGCTTGTTCGAGAGTGCGCGCGAGATGCTGCAGCGCGAGTTCGGCGCCACCGTGCTGCGCACCAATCGCACGCGCCGTAACCGTCCGGCGGTGCTGGACTGGGTCAATGCGGTGTTCGATGCCGCGCGCGAGCAGGGGCGTTACCCCCTCTACGAAACGCAGACCACAGCCTTGCCGGGCCAGGGCGGTCCGCTGTGGCTGCTGCCGCTGGTGGAGCCCGAGGCGGCTCCAGGCAAGGCGGAGACGGGCGAAGACGGAAGCTCGGAAACCGGCACGCAGGCCGGTGAGCCGCCCGATGCGCAGGCCGATGCCGGCGGGCATCGCGATACGCTGCGCGAGCCGCGCAGTGCCGGTGGCGACTCCCTGCGCCTCGAGGAAGGCAGGCGCGTGGCCGCCTGGTTGCAGCGCCTGCGCGCGACCGTGATGGTGCAGGACCACGCGGGTGAGCGCCCGGTGCGCTGGAGCGACATCTACCTGCTGGTCCGGCGCAAGAGCTATCTGCCCGACTACGAGCGGGCCCTGCGCGAGGCCGGCATTCCCTGCCTGAGCCCGCGCCGCGGCGGCCTGCTGGCCACGTTGGAAGCGCTCGACCTGTCGGCGCTGCTGGCTTTCCTGATGACGCCCGAATCGGACCTCGACCTGGCGCACGTTCTGAAAAGCCCGCTGGTCGGCGCCTCCGACGACGACCTGGTCGCACTCGCGCAGCAGCCGGGCGAGGGCGGCTGGTGGGCGCGCCTGCAGGCCGGTGGCGTACCCGAGGGTGCCTCCGCCGCGCTGGGCGAGGGCGTGGCGAGGCTGCGCGGGTGGCTGGCGATCGCGCCGCAGCGGCCGGTGCACGACCTGATCGACCACATCTACCACAGCGGCGAGGTGCGGCGCCGCTACGCCGAGGCCGCGCCGGCCAGCATCCGCGAGCAGGTGCTGGCCAACCTGGACGCTTTCCTGAAGCTGTCGCTCGATCTCGATGGCGGCCGCTATCCGAGCCTGCCGAAGTTCATCGATGAACTGCACGAGATCCGGCGTGGCGACGAGACGGAGAGCCCGGACGAGGGCGGCATGAGCGACGATCCCGAACAGGACGCGGCCGACGCCGCCGACGGCCGGGGGCTGGACGCCGTGCACATCCTGACCGTGCATGCCGCCAAGGGGCTGGAGGCGCCCTTCGTGGTGCTGCTCGATGCCAATCACAGCGAGCCCGCGGCCGACCGCAGTGGCATTCTGGTCGACTGGCCGCCACAGGCGCAGGTGCCGCGGCATTTCTCGGCCTACGGCAAGCGCAGCGAGCGCGGCCGCGCCCGCGCGCCGCTGTTCGAGACGGAAGCCGCGCTGGCCGAGCGCGAAAACTGGAACCTGCTCTATGTGGCCATGACGCGCGCGCAGCAGGGGCTGCTGGTCAGCGGTGTCAAGGGGCGCGCGGCGCGCGCCGCGGAGGAAGGCAACGATGCCGAGATCGCGGGCAGCTGGTACGTACGGCTGCAGGCGGCCGGCGTGGCCGAGGCGGTCGCGGCGCGTCCGGGCGAAGGCGCCTCGCCTGCCGGCGAAGGCGCGCGCGCGGCGCCGCAAGCCGTGCGCTACACGGACTTCCGCACGCGCTACCGCGATGCCGAGCGGCTGGCGGCACGGGCCGGGACCGCGGAGGCGGCAGAGGGCGCGGAAGGTGCGGAAGACGTAGTGCAGGAGGAGGCCATCGTCTTCGATGCCGCCGCCGCGCGGCATGGCGAACTGCTGCATGCGCTGCTGGAACGGCTGACGCGTTATCCGCATGCGTTCGGCGCGGTTCCCGCGGTGGAGACGGTGCTGCGCTGGTTCCCGCTGGCCGGCGTGGGCAGCGCGCAGGCGCGCGAGCTGTGGCGCCGGCAGGCGCAGGCCGCGGTGGATGCCGCGCGCGCGATGCTGGACGCGCCGGCGCTGGCGGCGCTGCTGTCGGGGCGCGGCGCGCTGAGCGCGCGCAATGAGGTCGAACTGTACGATGCGCGCGGCAGGCTGCTGCGCATCGACCGGCTGGTCGAATACCCGGAGCGCGTGGTCATCATCGACTACAAGCTGCGCCTGCTGCCCCAGGAGCATGCGGACTATGCCGCCCAGCTCGGGCGCTATGCGGCCGCACTCGGCCCGATGTTCCCGGGGCGGCGCATCGAAGCCGGAGTGGCCACGGCCGACGGCGAGTGGATTCCGCTCGAGCGCCTGCGCGCCGGCGCACGCCAGCCGCAGCAGGGCTCGCTGTTCTGAGGCGGTCGGCTGAGCCGCTTGGGCAGCCGCCTTGCAAACGGCGCTGGAAGTGCCATAGTGCTGTTGGGGCGGCTTGCCGGATACGCCAGGTGGCGAGAGCGGCGCTGCGAACGTGCGGAGCCCGCCGCGGCGATATCCGATGGACGTGCGGACGGCACAGCGCGACTTCGGGCGGGCAGGCTTGGAATGTGTTACGGGGGAGGTTGCCGGAAGGCGGGACTGCGGGAGGGACGGGGAAGGTGGACGAGCCTGGCCCTCGGCACTGGCGGAAAACGGCTATGGCTGCTTCGTTCCCGACCTGACCAGGTTGACCGCGCCGCCATGCGAGGAGGCCCGTCCGAGCGGCATTGTAACCCAGCGCGGCGGACTTGGGCCCCTTTGCAATGAAATTCTTGCCTGGCGCGGGGGGATCGGGCCGCGCCAGCGGCGCAGCATGAGAGGGGGCGGCGCGCCGAAGCGCCGGCCCGGTTGCGGCCGGCACGGTCACGGACGGCAGACGAGCTAGCGAGCGAACCATGAACGCCAACGAACAGATACTGCACGCGGCGCTGCCGCCGCAGGAGATCTCGGAACAGGTGCTGCGGGAAAAGTACGCCAAGGGGGAGGAGGACAGCGTCGGGCAGGTACGCCGCCGCGTGGCGCGTGCGCTTGCCGAGGCCGAGCCGCCTGCGCGGCGCGAGGCCTGGGCCGAGCGCTTCCTGTGGGCGCAGGAGAACGGCTTCGTCCCTGCCGGGCGCATCAATTCGGCAGCGGGGACCGGGATCCAGGCGACGCTGATCAACTGCTTCGTGCAGCCGGTGGGCGATTCGGTGTCGGATCCCGTCGCCGGCCCGGACGGGGTCAAGCCCGGCATCTACACGGCGGTGGCGCAGGCCGCCGAGACCATGCGGCGCGGCGGTGGGGTCGGCTACGACTTCTCCGCGATCCGGCCGTCCGGCGCGCTGGTGCGCGGCACGCATTCGCGCGCCTCGGGGCCGGTCTCGTTCATGAAGGTCTTCGATGCGTCCTGCGCCACGGTGGAGTCCGCCGGCGCGCGGCGCGGCGCGCAGATGGGCGTGCTGCGCTGCGACCATCCGGACATCGAGATCTTCATCCATGCCAAGGACCGCGGCGAGCTGAGCAACTTCAACCTCTCGATCGGCGTCAGCGATGACTTCATGCGCGCGGTCGAGGCCGATGCCCAGGTTGAGCTGGTACACGAGGCCGAGCCCGGCGCCGAGCAGATCGCCGCCGGCGCCTACCGCCGCGCCGACGGCCAGTGGGTCTACCGGCGCGTGCCGGCGCGCGCGCTGTGGGAGCAGGTCATGCATGCGACCTACGACCATGCCGAACCCGGCATCCTGTTCCTGTCGCATATCAATGCCGACAACAATCTCTATTACTGCGAGCGCATCGAGGCGACCAATCCCTGTGCGGAACAGCCGCTGCCAGCCTACGGCTGCTGCGATCTCGGTTCGATCGACCTGACCGCCTTCGTCGAGCGGCCGTTCGCGGCGGACAGCGCCTTCGATTTCGCGCGCTTCGCCGAGGTCGTGCAGGTGGCAGTGCGCATGCTCGATAACGTGCTCGATATCACCTACTGGCCGCTGCCGGAGCAGCAGGCGGAGGCGCGCGCCAAGCGCCGCGTGGGGCTGGGCTTCCTCGGCCTGGGCAGCGCGCTGGTGATGCTCGGCCTGCGCTACGACACCGAGCCGGCACGGGCGCTGGCCGCGCGCATCGCCGAAGTGCTGCGCGACGAGGCCTACCGGGCTTCGGCCGCGCTGGCCGGGGAGAAGGGCGCCTTCCCGCTGTTCGATGCCGATGCCTACCTGGCTGGCGGCTTCGTGGCGCGCCTGCCCGAACCGCTGCGCGCCGCCATCCGGGCCGGCGGCCTGCGCAATTCGCACCTGCTGTCGATCGCGCCGACCGGCACTATCACGCTGGCTTTTGCCGACAACGCGTCCAACGGCATCGAGCCGGCCTTCTCCTGGACCTACCAGCGGCGCAAGCGCATGCCGGACGGTGGTTACCAGTCGTTCGAGGTGGCCGACCATGCCTGGCGGCTGTACCGGCACCTGGGTGGCGACGTGGCGTGCTTGCCGGACAGCTTCGTCACGGCGCTGCAGATGTCGGCGCTGGACCACATGCGCATGCTGCAGGCCGTGCAGCCCTATATCGACACCAGCATCAGCAAGACGGTCAACGTGCCGGAGGACTATCCTTACGATGCCTTCCGCGACCTCTACCTGGAAGCCTGGAAGGCAGGCCTCAAGGGGCTGGCGACCTATCGCCCCAACCGTGTGCTGGGGGCGGTGCTGTCGGTCACGCCGCCGGCCGCGGCCGCCCCCCCGGCGCCGGCGGGCGGCGACGACCTGCTGCGCAGGCCCTTCTCGAGCCGGCCGGTCGGTGACCTGGAGGGGGTGACCTCGAAGATCGAGTACATGACCTATGAGGGGCGCAGGACCGTCTACCTGACCGTCAATTTCATGCGGGTGACCGGCACCGTAGGCGGCAGGCCCGCCACCATCGAGCGTCCGGTGGAATTCTTCATGCCGGCAGGCCAGCGCAGCGAGGGGCAGCAGTGGATCACTTCCACCATGCGGCTGCTGTCGATGGTGGCGCGCTCCGGGGGCTCGGTGGCCAAGGCCCTGGCCGATATGCGCAACGTGGTCTGGGACAAGGGCACGGTGCGCTATGGCGTGCTGGTGCGGCAGGACGGCAGCGAAGTGCCGCGCTTCCACGATTCCGAGGTGGCGGCGATCGGCTATGCGCTGCAACGCATCCTGATCCAGCGCGGCTTCCTCGATGAGGAGGGGCGTCAGGTGCCGGTGGCGCGGCTGGCCGAGCGGTTGACCGAGCGACCGGACGCGCCGGCCGGGCGGCGGCCGGCCGCGGGGCACGCGGCGGCCGGCCCGGTGCCGGCTGCGCCGGGCGTCGGCTCGGGCAAGCCCTGTCCGGAGTGCGGCGCACACGCCTTGCACAAGATCGACGGTTGCGCCAAGTGCGCCAACTGCGGCTACATCGGTGAGTGCGGCTAGCGTGCCATGCCGGCGTCACGGGCGGCGGCGGCAGGGGACGGCCGGCGGCGGTCCGGGCGGGCCTGGCCGGCGCCGGAAAGGGGGCCGCATTTTGCTACAATCGCCGCCATGAGTTATCAAGTTCTAGCGCGCAAGTGGCGCCCCCGGGATTTCTCCACGCTGGTCGGCCAGGAGCACGTGGTGCGCGCGCTCACGCATGCGCTGGAACAGCAACGGCTGCACCACGCCTACCTGTTCACCGGCACGCGCGGAGTCGGCAAGACCACGCTGTCGCGCATCCTCGCCAAGGCGCTCAACTGCACCGGGCCTGACGGCAGTGGCGGCATCACGGCCGCGCCTTGCGGGCAGTGCAAGGCCTGCCAGGAGATCGACAGCGGGCGCTTCGTCGACTACATCGAGATGGACGCCGCCTCGAACCGCGGCGTCGACGAGATGGCGCAACTGCTGGACAAGGCGGTCTATGCGCCGACAGTCGGGCGCTTCAAGGTCTATATGATCGATGAAGTGCACATGCTGACCAACCACGCCTTCAACGCCATGCTGAAGACGCTGGAGGAGCCGCCCGGACACGTCAAGTTCATCCTGGCGACCACCGACCCGCAGAAGATCCCGGTCACGGTGCTGTCGCGCTGCCTGCAGTTCAACCTCAAGCAGATGCCGCCGGGACACATCGTGTCCCACCTGGACCATATCCTGCGCGAGGAAGGCATCGAGCATGACGGCAATGCGCTGCGCCTGCTGGCCCAGGCGGCCCACGGCTCGATGCGCGACGCCCTGTCGCTGACCGACCAGGCCATCGCCTACAGCGCCGGCCAGGTCGGCGAAGAGGCCGTGCGCGGCATGCTGGGGGCGATCGACCAGGGCTATCTGGTGCAGATGCTCGACGCGCTGGCCGCCGAGGACGGCGCCGCGCTGCTCGGCATCGCCGACACCATGGCCGACCGCAGCCTGTCCTTCGCCGGCGCGCTGCAGGATCTCGGCTCCCTGCTGCACAAGATCGCGCTGGCGCAGGCCGTGCCGGCCTCGGTGCAGGACGAATGGCCGGAGGCGGCCGACGTGCGCCGCCTGGCCTCCGCCTTCGACGCGCAGGAAGTGCAGCTGTTCTACCAGATCGCCAACCTTGGCCGCAGCGAACTGGCGCTGGCGCCGGACGAGTACGCGGGCTTCACCATGACGCTGCTGCGCATGCTGGCCTTCCGCCCGTCGGCGGCGCCGGCCGCCACGCCGGTGCAGAGCGGCGGCGTACCGGCACCGCGTCCGCGGGCGGCCGCCGGCGCAGGGGTGGCGGCGGCGCCCGTGGCCCGTGCCGCGCCGGCCCAGGCTGTGCCGGCCGCCGAGACGTCCGCTGAGCCGGCGCCGGCTGCCGAGGCGTCTGCGCCGGCTGCTGCGGCTGCTGCGGTGCCCGCCGGCCCCGCGGCCGGCGCCATGTCTCCCGCGCGCGCCGCGCTGGCGGCGGCCCGCCAGGCCTCCGCCGCACGTGGCGGCGGCGCGCGCCAGCCGGCCTCGGCCCTGCAGGCGCCGGGTCCTGCCGCCGCCAGTACCACGGCGCCGGCAGCCAAGCCGGCACCCCAGCCGCTGCGTCCGCCCGGGGCTGCGCGCCCGGCGCCTGCGGCGGCTGCCCCCGCCATGCCGTCTGCACCTGTGGCCGCACCGGCCCCGGTTGCCGCGCCGGCCCGCAACCGTCCCGCGGCAGCGCCGGAAGCCGAGTTCGTGCCCCCTTGGGAAAGCGCCGGGGGCAGCGACGTGCCGCCTTGGGAGGAACTGCCCCCCGACCTGCCGCTGATCGGCCCCTACGGCAGCGATGCCGAGCCTTCGATGCCGCGGGCCCGTCCTGCCGCGCGCGCCGCCGCCGTGGAGGCGCGGCCGGAGCGGATGGCCGGCGAGCGCGCCGAGGGCCGGAGCCCGGAGACGAACATCGACCCGCCCGCGGGCAAGCCGCTCGCAGCCAAGCCGGCGCCGCGCCAGCCCGTCACCTTCGTCGAGGAAGGCGGCGTACCGCCGGTCTTCACCGGTGACTGGCCCGGCCTCGCGGCGAGCCTGTCGCTGAAGGGGCTGGCGCAGCAGCTGGCCTACCAGAGCGAGCTGGCGCGCGTGGTCGCCAACACCATCCACCTGCGCGCACCGGTGGCCGCCATCACCGAGGCCGGCGTGGTCGAGCGGCTGCAGCAGGCTTTGTCCGAACATTTCGGCCAGCCCGTGCGCGTGCAGTGCGAGGTCGGTGCCGTTGTCGAGACCGCCGCCGCGGCCGATGCCGAGGCGCGCGAGCAGCGCCAGCGCGAGGCCGAGGCCAGCATCGATGGCGATCCCTTCGTCCAGGGCCTGCTGCGCGAATTCGGCGGGCAGATCGTGCCGGGCTCGATCCAGCCGCGCGTCGGCTGACAGAGGATTTCCGGGGAGCGGCATCGGCCGGCTCCCGTTATCGTTTCAAACCCACCGTATTCAGGAGTACACCGCCATGATGAAGGGCCAACTGGCCGGGCTGATGAAGCAAGCCCAGCAGATGCAGGAAAACATGAAGAAGATGCAGGAGCAGCTCGCCCAGATCGAGGTCGAGGGCCAGTCCGGCGCCGGCCTCGTCAAGGTGACCATGACCTGCAAGAACGACGTCAAGCGCGTCTCCATCGATCCCAGCCTGCTCGCCGACGGCGAGGACAAGGAACTGCTGGAGGATCTCGTTGCCGCCGCCTTCAACGACGCGGTGCGCAAGGCCGAGGCCACCTCCCAGGAGAAGATGGGCTCGATGACCTCCGGCCTGCCGCTGCCGCCGGGCTTCAAGCTGCCGTTCTGAGCGTCGGCGGGCAAGCCATGCGCAGTCCAGCGAGGATGCCGGTGCGGACGGGGGGCGGGCGATGAAGGGCGCGCCGCCGACCTCGCTGCAGGCCCTGATCGAGGCGCTGCGGGTGCTGCCCGGCGTCGGGCCCAAGTCCGCCCAGCGCATGGCCTACCACCTGCTGCAGCACGACCGCGAAGGCGCGCGCCGGCTGGGCGATGCCCTGCGCGGCGCGGCCGATGGCATCCATCACTGCGCGCGCTGCAACACCTTCACCGAGCAGGATGTCTGCGAGACCTGCCTGGACGCGGGGCGCGACGCCTCGCTGCTGTGCGTGGTGGAAACACCCGCCGACCAGGTGATGATCGAACAGACCCTGACCTACCGCGGACAGTATTTCGTGCTGATGGGGCGGCTCTCGCCGCTGGACGGCATCGGCCCCCGCGAGATCCATCTCGACCGGCTGCTGGCACGCGCCACCGATCCCGCGCTCGGCGGCCCGGTGTCCGAGGTGATCGTCGCCACCAACTTCACCAGCGAGGGCGAGGCCACCGCCCACTATGTGGGCGAGATGCTCAAGGCCCGCGGCCTCAAGGTCACGCGCCTGGCGCGCGGCGTGCCGGTCGGCGGCGAGCTCGAGTACGTCGATGCCGGCACCATCGCGCGGGCGGTGATGGACCGCCGCACACTGTAGCCCGCTCCATGCCGATGCCCAGCCACCCGCCGGCCCCGGCCCAGCGCGCGCCGGCATGAATCTCGCGCGCTTCGACCTCGTCACGCTCGGCCTGTTCGTCGCGGTGGCCCGGCAGGGCAGTATCTCGGCCGGGGCGCGCCAGTCGCACCTGGCCGTGGCGGCCGCCAGCAAGCGCATCTCCGACCTGGAGGCCGCGGTCGGCGCGCCGCTGTTCTTCCGCCGGGCTTCCGGCGTCCAGCTGACCGAGGCTGGCCAGGCCTGTTTCCATCACGCCCTGACCATTCTGCAGGACGTCGAGCGCATGGCCGGCGTCATGTCGGACTACGCCAGCGGCGTGCGCGGGCAGGTGCGGGTCTGCGCCAATACCTCGGCCATCACCCAGTTCCTGCCCGACGACCTTGCCACCTTCATGCGGATGCACCCGACCATCCGCATCGAACTGGAGGAGCTCAACAGCAGCGAGATCGTGGCCGCGCTGGTGGAGAACCGCGCCGATGTCGGCATCTTCGCCGACCGCACGCCGTGCGAGGGGCTGGTCACGGTCGAATACCGCCAGGACGAGCTGGTGCTGGTCACGCCGCCGGGCCACCCGCTCTCCACGCGCGGACCGGTGCGCTATGCCGACACCCTCGAATTCGACTTCGTCAGCCTGCCGCAGGTGACTTCGCTGGCCGCGCGCCTGCTCGAGGAGAGCAGCCGGCTGGACCGCCCGTTCCGCCTGCGCATCCAGGTGCGCAGCTTCGACGCCATGTGCCGCATGGTGATGGCCGGCCTGGGCGTGGGTGTGCTGCCGCGCATCGCGGCCGAGCCGCACGTCAAGTCCATGGGTTTGTCGCTGGTGCCACTGCAGGATGCCTGGGCGCGGCGCTCGCTGCTGATCGGCATGCGTGACCCGGCCGGCCTGACCGTGTCGGGACGGCTGCTGATTTCCCACCTGTGCGGAGACCGGGCGCCGTTCTGAGCGCCGTGCAGCGTCCGGGCGCACGTCCGGGCTGAGCCGCTTCGCCGGGGCGGGCGCCTGCGCGGCCGCCCGGTCGTCCGATCGTCGGGGCCGTGGCGTCGACGGCCTTTCGCATTCCGAGAAAGCCCGCTTCACCGATTGCCGATTCCCCGCCCCGAAGGGCTGCGGCACACTGCGCCCCATTGCATCGGTGCCTCCGCCCGTTCCGCGCTGCGGATCGCGACGCGGCAAGCGCGCCCCACCCACCGCAGGAATCCCATGACGCGACAGATCCTCGAAGGCATCCGGGTACTGGAACTCGGGCAATTGATCGCCGGCCCGTTCGCCGCCAAGACATTGGCCGACTTCGGCGCACAGATCATCAAGGTCGAGCCGCCCGGCCAGGGCGATCCGCTGCGCAAATGGCGCATGCTGCATGAGGGCACCTCGGTCTGGTGGGAAGCCCAGTCGCGCAACAAGCAATCGGTCTGCGTCGACCTGCGCCAGCCGGAAGGGCAGGACCTGGTGCGCAAGCTGGCCGCCGGGGCCGACGTGCTGATCGAGAACTTCCGCCCCGGCACGATGGAGAAATGGGGACTGGGCCCCGAAGCCCTGCACGCGCTGAATCCGCGCCTGATCATGCTGCGCGTGTCGGGCTACGGGCAGACCGGGCCGAAGAAGGACGAGCCGGGCTTCGCCGCAGTCGCCGAGGCCATGGCCGGCCTGCGCCACCTGACCGGCGAGCCGGGCCGTGCGCCGGTGCGCGCCGGGCTGTCGCTGGGCGACACCATCGCCGGGCTGCATGGGGCGCTCGGCGTACTGCTGGCGCTCTACGAGCGCGATGCGCGCGGCGGCCAGGGCCAGGTGATCGACGTGGCGCTGTACGAGTCGCTGTTCAACCTGAGCGAGAGCCTGCTGCCCGAGTATTCGGCTTTCGGCGCCGTGCGCCAGCCGGCCGGCGGTGCGCTGCCGGGCATTGCGCCCTCCAATGCCTACCCCTGCGCCAGCGGCGAGTACGTGCTGGTGGCGGCCAACGGCGACGCCATCTTCAAGCGCCTGATGCACGGTATCGGCCGCCCGGACCTGGCCGAGGATCCGGCACTCGCGCGCAACGACGGCCGCGTCCAGCGCGTCGACGAGATCGACGCCGCCATCGCGGCGTGGACGCGCACGCAGACCGTGGAAGCCGCGCTGGCCGTGCTGCGCGCCGCCGAGGTGCCGTCCGGACGCATCTATACGGTCAAGGATATTGCCGAAGACCCGCACTACCGTGCGCGCGGGGTGATCGAGCAGGTCACCTCGGCCGGTGGCCTGTCGGTGGAGGTGCCGGGCATCATGCCCAAGCTCTCCGCCAGCCCGGGTGCGATCCGGGAGCGCGCGCCCCGGCTCGGCGAGCACACCGACACGGTGCTGGCGCAGGCCGGCTTCGACGCCGCCACCATTGCCGACCTGCGTGCACGCGGGGTGATCGCATGAATGCCGCCGCGTTCGTGCGCGGCGCGGCGCACGTCGAGATCAACGAAGTGGCGCCGCGCGACGGGCTGCAGATCGAGCCGCTGGTGGTGCCGACCGAGGCCAAGCTGGGCTTTGTCGACGCCTTGTCCGCCTGCGGCTTCGCCCGCATCGAGGCAACCTCTTTCACCTCGGCGCGGGCCATCCCCGCGCTCGCCGATGCCGAGGCCGTGATGCACCGCATGCAGCGCGTCCCCGGCGTGCGCTACACCGCGCTGGTGCCCAACCTGCGCGGGCTGGAGCGCGCGCTGTCGTGTGCGCCCGACGAGCTGAACCTGGTGATGTCGGCCAGCGAGACCCACAACCGTGCCAACCTGCGCATGACGCGCGCGCAGTCGCTGGCCCAGCTCGAAGCGATGATCGCCGAGGCGGGCAAGGCCGGGGTGCCGGCCAACGTGTCCTTGTCGACGGTGTTCGGCTGCCCCTTCGAGGGCGAGGTGGACGATGCCGAGGTGCTGGCGCTGGCGCAGCGCCTGGCCGAGGCCGGCGCGGCGGGCATCACGCTGTGCGACACCACCGGCATGGCCTATCCCGACCAGGTCGCGCACCTGTGCATGGCGTTCCAGGCGCGGCTGCCGGCCGCCGCCCTGACCATCCACCTGCATAACACGCGCGGCATGGGTCTGGCCAACGCGCTGGCCGCCTGGCAGGCCGGCGTGACACGCTTCGATGCCGCTGCCGGTGGGCTGGGCGGCTGTCCGTACGCGCCGGGCGCGAGCGGTAATGTCAGCACCGAGGAATTGGTCCATATGTTCGCCGCCATGGGCGTGGAAACCGGCGTGGATCTCGGCCGCCTGCTGCAGGCCGTGGCCGGGCTGCCGGACATGATCGGGCGCGATCCCGGCAGCCAGCTGCTGCGAGCCGGCCCGCGCCTGCGCACGCACCGGCCGCCGGATTGGCTGGCCGCGCATTTCGCTGCGGCCGGCGCCGCCTGAATCCCATGCTGCCCGCGGGAGCTTGCCCGCTGCGGCGGGTACCGCAGAGGAGCGCGCCCGGCGCCGGAGACGGCCGAGGGCCGGCTGGCCAAGGCTGGCGCAGGCAGGTGCAGGCAGGTGCAGGCAGGTGCAGGCAGACCAACAGATAAACAGACAATCAAAGAGACAGGAGACGCGCATGCAGACCCCGATTCCCGCAATTCCCGCTGCCAAGGCGCGGGCCGACGCGATGCTTGCCGGCCGTCGCCGGCGCCTGTCCGGTGCACTGGCATGGCTGGCCCTTGCCGGCGCCGGCAGCTTCGCCGCGCGGCCGGTTCTTGCCCAGGATGGTGCCTATCCGAGCCGCAACGTCACGCTGGTGGTGTCGGCCGCCGCCGGGGGCACCACGGACATCGCGGCGCGCATGATCGCCGAGCCGCTGGCCAAGGCGCTGGGCCAGCCGGTGGTGGTCGACAACCGGCCGGGTGGTGCCGGCAGCATCGCCGCGCAGCTCGTCGCTCGCGCCAGGCCGGACGGCTACACGCTGCTGCTGCAGTACTCGGGCTTCCACGTCATCACGCCGCTGCTGGTGAAGAACCTGAGCTGGGATCCGGTCAAGGACTTCGCGCCGGTGGCCAACGTGCTGTCGGCGCCCCAGGTGCTGGTGGTGCGGCCGGGCCTGCCGGTGAAGTCGCTCAAGGAGCTGGTTGCCTACGCCAAGGCGCACCCCGATAAGCTGAACTACGCCTCCTCGGGCAACGGCTCCCTGCAGCATGTCTCGACCGAGCTGCTCAAGCAGATGGCCGGCATCGAGATCACGCACGTGCCCTACAAGGGCACCGGCCCCGCCATGACCGATCTGCTCGGCGGCTCGGTGGACCTGACCATCACCACGCCGCCGCCGCTGATGGGGCATATCCAGGCCGGCAAGCTGCGCCCGCTGGTGGTGACGAGCAAGAAACGGCTGCCCAGCCTGAAGGACGTGCCATCGGCGCCGGAGGCGGGCTATCCCGACCTCGAGGTGTCGTCCTGGTTCGCCATGTACGCGCCGGCCGGTACGCCCAAGCCGGTGATCGACAAGCTGGCGGCCGAGATCGAGAAGATCATGCGCAGCGACGCGTTCCGCGCCAAGGCCGAGGAAATGGGGGCCGAAGCCCAGTTCATGGGGCCGCAGCAACTGGCGCAGTACCAGCGCGGCGAACTGGCACGCTGGGCCAAGGTGATCAAGAGCGCCGACATCCACGCCGAATGAGTGCGGAATGAGCGCGGAATGAATGCACCGAGGCAAGCCTTCCGAAAGGCTTGCCGGGTATCGTCAGCCTGGCCCGGCCGCGCGATGGCGTCGCCAGGCAGCGGCATTCGGCGCGACTAGGTGAATATCCCGATGCGGCTGGCAAGGCACTCGCGTAGCATCGCATTCTGCCGCGCAGCGGCGCTTCCGGGTACAAAACAGGTAGGAGAGAGCATGGATAACAAGAATTCACGCAGGCGCGTCCTGCTGGCGCTGTCATTGGCCGTGGCCGGCCTGTGCGCCGGGGGCAGTGCGATGGCGCAGGCCAAGCTGGAGAAGAGCAAGGTCACCATCGCCGTGGGCGGCAAGAACCTGTTCTATTACCTGCCGCTGACCATCGCGGAGCGCCTGGGCTATTTCAAGGACGAAGGCCTGGACGTGCAGATCGTCGATTTCGCCGGCGGCGCCAAGGCACTGCAGGCGGTGGTGGGCGGCAGCGCCGATGTCGTCTCGGGAGCCTACGAACACACGCTGGCACTGCAGGCCAAGGGCCAGCAGTACCAGGAGTTCGTGCTGCAGGGCCGCGCGCCGCAGATCGTGCTGGTGGTGTCGAACAAGACCATGCCCAACTACAAGTCGATCGCCGACCTGAGGGGCAAGAAGATCGGTGTGACCGCGCCGGGCTCGTCCACCAACATCATGGTCAACTTCGTCCTGGCCAAGGCCGGCCTGAAACCGAGCGACGTGTCCTTCATCGGCGTAGGCGCCAGCGCGGGCGCGGTGGCGGCGATGCGCTCGGGCCAGATCGACGCGATGGCCAACCTCGATCCGGTGATCTCGATGCTGACGCAGAAGGACGAGGTCAAGATCGCCTCGGATACCCGCACGCTGAAGGAAACGCAGGCGGTGTTCGGCGGCAATATGCCGGCCGGCTGCCTCTATGCGTCGACCGCTTTCATCCAGCAGAACCCGAACACCACGCAGGCCATGGCCAACGCCATGGTGCGCGCGCTCAAGTGGCTGCAGAAGGCGGGCCCGTCGGATATCGTCAAGACGGTGCCGGAAAGCTATCTGCTGGGTGACCGGGCGCTCTACCTGGCGGCGTGGGAGAAGGTGCGCGAAGCCATCTCGCCGGACGGCACCATGCCGGCCGACGGTCCGCGCACGGCCCTGAACACGCTGCAGCAGTTCGACGCCGAGATCCGCGGAAAGAACATCAAGCTCGACACTACCTACACCAATGCCTTCGTGCAGAAGGCCAACGCCAGGTACAAGTAAGGCAGGGCAGGGCGAGCAGGGCCGGTAAGCGCGCGCGGCGTGCTGCCGTGCCTGCGGCAGCCGCCGCGCCGTGCAGCCCCTTGCTCAGCACCCGGCGCCGCATGGCGGCGCATTCCGATGGAAATCCATGAGTACTCCCGCACTTTCCCTTGCTAACGTCACCTGCACCTTCGTCTCGCGCGACGACCGCAGCCAGCGCTATACCGCCGTCCGCGACGTGACCCTGGACGTGCAGCCAGGTGAGTTCGTTTCCGTGGTGGGTCCCACCGGCTGCGGCAAGTCCACGCTGCTCAACGTCGGTGCCGGCCTGCTGCAGCCCTCCAGCGGCGAGGTGCGCGTCTTCGGCGAGCGGCTGACCGGCATCAACCGGCGCGCCGGCTACATGTTCCAGGCGGAGGCGCTGATGCCCTGGCGCAGCGCCCTCGACAACGTCGCCGCCGGCCTCGAGTTCCGCGGCATGCCGCGCGCGCAGGCCCTCGAGCAGGGCGAGCACTGGCTGCGCCGCGTCGGCCTGGGCGGTTTCGGCGACCGCTATCCCCATCAGCTGTCGGGCGGCATGCGCAAGCGCGTCAGCCTGGCCCAGACCCTGGTGCTCGACCCCGACATCATCCTGATGGACGAGCCGTTCTCGGCGCTCGATATCCAGACGCGGCAGCTGATGGAAAACGAGGTGCTCGAACTGTGGGCCGCCAAGCGCAAGGCGGTGCTGTTCATCACCCACGACCTCGACGAAGCGATCGCCATGAGCGATCGTGTGGTGGTGCTGTCGGCCGGTCCGGGCACGCATCCGATCGGCGAGTTCACCATCGACCTGCCGCGTCCGCGCGACGTGGCCGAGATCCGCAACCATGCGCGCTTCGTCGAACTGCACGCCGCCATCTGGGACGTGCTGCGCGAGGAAGTGCTCAAGGGCTACGCCCAGCAGCGCAACGCGGCCTGAGGCCGCGGCAACAACCGAATCCGAACAGTCATGGCATTCCGCAAAGACTCGCAAGGCATGCTGCGCATCTGGCAGCTGCTGCTCCTGGTGGTGATCCTGGGCATCTGGCACGCGGCCACGCGCTCGCAGCAGGTTGCCTTCTTCTTCGGCGAGCCGCTGGTGGTCGCGCAGCGTATCTGGAGCTGGTTCGTCGTCGAGCGCGACATCTACCTGCATCTCGGCGTGACGCTGGCCGAGACCGTGCTCGCCTTCGGCATCGGCACCGCGAGCGGGCTGGGTGTCGGCTTGTGGCTGGCGCTGAGCCCGTTCGCCTCGGCCGTGCTCGATCCCTACATCAAGGCCGCGAATTCCATGCCGCGCGTGATCCTCGCGCCGATCTTCGGCGTGTGGTTCGGGCTGGGCATCTGGTCCAAGGTGGCGCTGGCGGTGACACTGGTCTTCTTCATCGTCTTCTTCAACGTCTACCAGGGCGTCAAGGAGGTAAGCCCGGTGGTGCTGGCCAACGCGCGCATGCTCGGCGCCAACCGGCAGCAGCTGCTGCGCCACGTCTACCTGCCGAGCGCGACCAGCTGGGTCTTCTCCTCGCTGCACACCTCGGTGGGCCTGGCCTTCGTGGGCGCGGTGGTGGGCGAGTACCTGGGCTCGGCCAGCGGCGTCGGCTACCTGATCCTGCAGGCGGAAGGGACCTTCGACATCAACACGGTGTTCGCCGGCATCGTCGTGCTGACTGCGTTCGCCCTGGTGCTCGACGGGATCGTCGGTCTCGGCGAGAAACGGCTGATGCGCTGGCAGCCGCGCAGCGGCGAGACCGAGAAACTGTGATCCCGCGCATGCGGGGCCGGCATGGCCGGCTCCGCATGCTGAGCGCCGCGCCCCGACCCGCAAGCGCCGGGGAAATTGTTATAAATTGCTCGCTTGCCCCCGGCTGGCGCCAGGCCGTCCGTAGAATCGAGTCTCCTTGAGTCCGATCTCCCCGGAGGTGCTTCGATGAACGCCTGGCACGGTGCGACGTGGCGGCGCTGAGCTTGCCGGCGCCACGCTCCGGCCGGCCGCTCCGGCGGCGCTGGCGGCGTGCGGGAGTGGTCGCACTCGTACTGCTGGGCCATGCCTGGCTGCTGGGTACCTTGCCCTGGCCGGGGGCGGCGGATCGCGCGATCGCGCCGGCGCAGCGGCGGCCCGCCTTGCAGTGGGTGCAGTTGCGCCCGTCGCCTGCGCCGCCGCCTGCCGTGCAGGCGGCACGACCGGCACCGGGCGCGACTCCGGCCCGGCCGGCGGCATCCGTGCGCAGTGTCGCGCCGGCACCGCCATCTTCGACCGCGATCATGCTGCCCCCACCGGGGCCTCCTGCGGCGCTGCCTGCGGATGGGCGCGCCGTGTCCCTGGTACGTCCCCGCCTGTCCTCCGAGCCCGTATCCGATTCCATGGCGCGCGGCACGGACCCGCTCCAGGAGAATCTTGCGCGGAGTGCCCAGCGCGGCGCGGCACGCTTTGCCCGGGGCGCCTCCGATGCGGCCGCGTCGGCATCGCAGCGCCTGGCTGCCGGCATGGACGCGGCCGGGCGTACGAGCGGCTATGAAGAAACCGGGTTCGCGGGTGGGCGTGGCGCGCGCGTGCAGGGCGCACTGGGCAGCTACTGCCTGCGCACCAAGGAATCCGGCCTCAAGGTCGATCCCTTCCGCCAGGAGCTGGCAGCGCCCACCAACTGTCCGCCGCGCTAGTCCCTTGCGTCAGCGCATCCGAGACCCGGCGGGAACAGCACGGTGACGGTCAGGCCGCCCCCCGCTGTCGGCGCCAGGTCGACATGCGCACGATGTAGCCGCGCGATCTCCCGCACGATCGACAGGCCCAGGCCGCTGCCAGGTCGTGCGGTACCGCTCTCGCCGCGATAGAAGCGGGAGCATACGCGCTCGCGTTCGCCGGCATCGATGCCCGGCCCGTTGTCGACGACCTGCAGCCAGGCACCGTCCCCGGCGTGCGTCGTGCCTTGTCCGACCCGCACCGTGACCTCGGCGTGCGGGCCGGCATAGCGGATGGCGTTATCGAGCAGGTTACCGAGCAGTTCCTGCAGCAGCTCGGCCTGTCCGTCGATAACAGCCGCCTGGGCGAGCTCGAAACCCAGGTCGACGCCATCGCGGCGTGCCAGCGGTGCCCACTCCAGCGCCACCGCCTGCGCCAGCGTGTCCAGCCGCAGCGGGCGCAACTCCGGCGCGTAGCCGCTATCGGGTTCCAGCCGGGACAGCGACAGTAATTGTTCCACCTCCTTGGCCGCCTGCCGTACCGAGCCGCGCACGCGCTCGAGATGGGCTCGCAGCGCCGCGGGGTCCTGTTCGCGCAGCGCGAGTTCCGCCTCGGCCTGGACGATGGCCAGCGGTGTCTTGAGCTGGTGGGCCGCGTCGGCGAAGAATTGCTTGCGCGCCTGCACCATGCGGTGCAGGCGCTCCACATACTGGTTGATCGCCACTACCAGCGGCTTGGCCTCGGTCGGCAGCGCCGCCGCTTCGAGCGGGGCCAGCTCGTCGGCGCCGCGCGCGGCGACCGCGCCGGACAAGCGCCGCAAGGGCCGCAGGCCCCGCCGCACGCCGAACCATACGATGGCCAGCGCGAGGGTCACCAGCATCAGTTCCTGCAGCAGCGAGCCGATCAGGATCTCGTGGGCGAGCTGTTCGCGCGGCTCGATGGTCTCGGCCACCAGCAGCCAAACCAAGCGCGCGCGGGCGGAGCCGACGTCGTGCAAGGGCAGCGTGATGGCTGCCATGCGCAGTGGCTCGCCGCGGAATTCGGCATCGTAGAACACGGTCTGGTAGAGCGGATGGTCGCTGCCCGGCGGCATCGGCAGCGCATCGTAGCCGGTCACGGTCTCGCCATGCTCGTCGCGCACCCGGTAGTAGATGCACGAGCCCGATTCGGACTCGAAGACCTCAAGCGCCAGGTAGGGCAGCTCCACTTCGATGCGGCCGTCGCGCAGGCTGACGCCTTCGCGCATCGCCTTGAGCGAGGCATCCAGCGTGCGGTCGAAGGCCTGGTGCGCGGCCGCGGTGGCGCGCCGGTCGGTCAACCAGGCATCGAGCGCGAGCAGGGTGAGCAGCGGCACCAGCAGCCACAGCGACAGTTGCAGCCGCAGGCTGGCGGCCTTCATGAGCCGGCGCCCGTCGCGCCGGGTTCGCGTGCCTCCAGCAGATAGCCCAGGCCGCGCAGCGTGACGATGGCGGCGCCGCTGCCGTCCAGCTTCTTGCGCAGGCGGTGTACGTAGATCTCGATGGCGTCCGCATTGACGGACTCGTCGATGCCGAAGATCTTCTCCGACAGCGCGGCCTTGTTGACGGCGCGTCCGTCGCGCAACAGCAGGACCTCCAGCACGGCGCGTTCGCGGCCGGTCAGCGCGAGCAGTTCGCCATGCGGCGTGAAGGCGCGGCTGATGCTGTCGTAGTGCAGCGGGCCGCAGCTCAGTTCGGTGCGGTCATGCCCATGGCTGCGCCGGATCAGCGCTCGCGCACGTGCCTCCAGTTCGGATAGGTCGAAGAGCTTGGCCAGGTAGTCGTCGGCGCCGAGGTTCAGGCCGCGCACGCAATCCTCGACCGAGCCGTGCGCGGTCAGGATCAGCACCGGCACCGGATTGCGCCGCTGGCGCAGCCGGCGCAATACCTCCAGCCCGTCGAGCCGGGGCAGGCCCAGGTCAGCGCGTAGTCCTGCGTGGACAGTACATGGTCGGCGCCACGGTGGCGCTGGGCGAGGTGGCCGGCAGCTTCCGCAGCGCGTCCAAGTATGACGTGGGGGTCGGCTACAGCACCGGCGGCTTTGCCGCAGTGGTCACCTGGGATCGCCAGAACGGCGCCGGCACCAGCACCACGCCGGCCGATGCCACCGACTATATCCAGGGCATCCATGCCGGCGCCAGCTACGACTTCGGCAGCCTGAAGCTCTATGCCGGCTACCGGAACTACAAGCGCGCATTCACCACCTCGGCGGCTTCGCAGCGCAGCGCTATGTACTGGGCCGGCGCCAGCTACGACTTCACGCCGGCCTTCACGCTGTACGGCGCGGTCTACAAGCAGGTCGTCAAGGAGAGCGGCGGCGATCCGATCATGTTCTCGCTGCGCGGCCAGTACGCACTGTCCAAGCGCACCACGGCCTATCTGTCGGCGGCCTATGCCACCGCGCAGCAGGGCCACAACGTGAGCGTGTCGCGCGACCTGGTCGGCTACGGCAACAACCAGTTCGCCGTGACGGCCGGCCTGCAGCACCGCTTCTGAACATAGACAGGTGTTGGGAGGCTGCTGACCGCCGGCGCGAGGGCTCGTGCGGAGGGCGGCAGCTTTTGAGGTGTCTTGCCTCGGCAGGGCGCGGATGCGAGTCCGCGCCCTTTATTTTTCCGGCCGGCGGGCGAGGGCCGCGCGCCGGTGGCCCGGCTTCAGGGCACGATGACGATCTTGCCGGTCACCTTGCGCGCTTCCATGTCCTTGAGCGCCTGCGGTGCCTGATCGAGGGAGTAGCGTGCCGAGATGTGGGGGCGGATCTTGCCTTCCTTCATCCAGCCGAGCATCTGCGCCATATTGGCCTGGTTGGCCTTGGGCTCGCGGCGCACGAACTCGCCCCAGAACACGCCGACCAGCGAAGCGCCCTTGAGCAGGGCCAGGTTCAGCGGGATCTTGGGGATCTCGCCGTTGGCGAAGCCGACCACCAGGTAGCGGCCGCGCCAGGCGATGGAGCGGAAGGCCGGTTCGGCGTAGATGCCGCCAACCGGATCGTAGATGACATCCGGACCCTTGCCATCGGTCAGCGCCTTGACGCGCTCGCGCAGGTCTTCGGTGCTGTAGTTGATCAGCGCGTCGGCGCCGTGCTCCTTGCACACTGCCAGCTTCTCGTCGGTCGAGGCGGCGGCGATCACGCGGGCGCCGATGGCTTTGCCGATCTCGATCGCGGCAAGTCCCACGCCGCCAGCGGCACCCAGCACCAGCATGGTCTGGCCGGCCTTGAGCTCGCCGCGGTCGACCACCGCGTGGTGCGAGGTGCCGTAGGTCAGGGTGAATGCGGCCGCGGTGTCGAAGTCGATGCCGGGCGGCATCGGCACCACGGCGCTGGCCGGCGCCTTGGCCTGCGAGGCGAAGGCGCCGTTGCCCAGGTAGGCGATGACCTTGTCGCCAGGCTTGACGTGGGTCACGCCTTCACCGACCGCATTGACCACGCCGGCCAGCTCGGAGCCCGGAGAGAAGGGCAGCGCCGGCTTGGCCTGGTACTTGTTCTGGATGATGAGCACGTCGGGGAAGTTGACCCCCGCGGCCTTGACGTCGATGACCACTTCGCCGGCGCCCGGCACGAGGTCGGGCAGGGTTTCGATCACGAGCGAGTCGGGCGGTCCCCAGGCTTTGCACAGTACGGCTTTCATCTTGTCTCCGGTGGTGATATCTCTGGTGGTATCGGTGGTGTGTCCGGCCCGGCCGCGCCAACGCGCCGCCGCGCAGTGCAGGGCAAGTGTAGCGCAGAATAGCACGGTCGTTCTGTTTCTTCCCGGGCCTCCGCCGCGCGGCGCCCGTGGTCCGCGATGCGGTCCCGCCTCGGGTACAATCGCGGCCATGCATATCCTTCTCGCAAACGACGACGGTTACCTCGCGCCGGGCCTGGCGGCGCTGCATGCCGCGCTGGCCCCGCTTGGCCGCATCACGGTGATCGCGCCCGAGCAGAATCACAGCGGCGCATCGAACTCGCTGACGCTGCAGCGGCCGCTGTCGGTCTATGACGCGCGGGAAGGGGTGCAGAAGGGTTTCCGCTTCGTCAACGGCACGCCGACCGACTGCGTTCACGTCGCCTTGACGGGTTTGCTGCAGGACAAGCCGGACCTGGTGGTGTCGGGCATCAACCAGGGGCAGAACATGGGCGAGGACGTGCTCTACTCGGGCACGGTCGCAGCTGCCATCGAAGGCTACCTGTTCGGCATCCCCTCGATCGCCTTCTCGCAGGTGGACAAGGGCTGGGACCAGCTCGACAGCGCGGCCCGCGTGGCGCGTACCATCGTCGAGCGTGTCATTGCCAATCCGCCCGCGGAGCCCTTCCTGCTCAACGTCAACATCCCGAACCTGCCGTACGAGCTGCTGCGCGGCCACCGCGCGACGCGGCTGGGCAAGCGCCACCCATCGCAGCCGGTCATCACGCAGGTCAACCCGCGCGGCGAAACCAATTACTGGATCGGTCCGGCCGGCGACGCGCGCGATGCCAGCGAAGGCACGGATTTCCATGCCACCGCGAACGGTTTCGTCTCGCTGACGCCGCTGCAGCTGGACCTGACGCATCGCGGCCAGCTGGATCAGCTCAGCCAGTGGCTGCCGTAGGCATTCCCACGGCAGCCGCACGCAGCCTGCAGTACCGATGAACTCCCCAACGCGTCGTCCGAAGTTTCCCCTGTCCTTGGATGCCGTGGTCGAGCGCAAGCCGGCCCCGGCGCGTACCGCTGGCATGCCGGCGGTGGGCGGCGCGCGTACCGCCGCCACGAGCAAGGTCCGGGCCAAGCCGGTGGCGCCTGCCGCCGTGCCAGGCAGCGCGGTGGAAGCGCGTGCCACCGCGGCCAGCGCCGGCGGCGGCGGCATGGCTTCGGAGCGCGCGCGGGGGGCGTTGGCGGCGCGCCTGCGCGCGGGTGGCATCCGCGACGAGCGGGTGCTGCTGGCGATCGGGGCGGTGCCCCGCCACCTGTTCGTCGATCCCGGCCTCGCCTCGCAGGCGTACGAAGACGCGGCACTGCCGATCGGCCACCAGCAGACGATCTCCAAGCCCTCCGTGGTGGCGCGCATGATCGAACTTCTGCGCGACGGGCTGGGCGCGGACCAGCCGCTCGGCCGCGTGCTGGAAATCGGCACGGGTTGCGGCTACCAGGCCGCCGTGCTGAGCCAGGTGGCGGCCGAAGTGTTCTCCATTGAACGCATCCGTCCGCTGCACGAACAAGCCAAGGCGAATTTGCGGCCGCTGCGTGTGCCAAACCTGCGGCTGCATTATGGCGACGGCATGCTCGGACTGCCGCAGGCGGCACCGTTCTCGGCCATCATCCTGGCGGCCGCGGGCATGGAGGTGCCGCAGGCTTTGCTCGAGCAACTCGCGGTCGGCGGCCGGCTGATCGCGCCGGTGGCCGTGGTGCCGCCGGCCGGCGGGCCCGGGCAGACGGTGACGCAACAGCTTCTGCTGATCGAGCGCCTGAACCGGCATCGCTTTCACCGGACCGCGCTTGAAGCCGTATTCTTTGTGCCCTTAAAATCGGGCACCATCTGAGTCGAACTATGCACAACATCGTGAAATCGGAACCCATCGCCCGCGCCGGACGCCTCGCGCTCGCGTCCTCGCTGCTCGGCTTGCTGGCGGCCTGCGCCTCGACGCCGATGCCGGCTCCGGTGGTCGACCGGACCTCGACCGCCGCCCCCGCAGCGCCGCTCGAGCCGCCGCCGCCCGGGTACTATCGGGTCAAGCGCGGCGATACGCTGTACCGGATCGCCCTGGAAAACGGCCAGTCCTATCGCGACGTGGCGGCCTGGAACAATCTGGCCAACGTGAACCAGATCGAGGTCGGCCAGTTGTTGCGGGTGGTGCCGCCCGGCGCCGATGCCGGCACGCCCCAGGGTGTCTCGACTGCGCCCGTCGCCGCCGCCGGCGTGCAGGCCCAGCCGATCGACCAGGCGCGGCCGCTGCCTCCCGCCGGCAGCACGCCTGCCGCCGCGACGCCGCCCGCACCGGTGCGCACGCCGCCGGTGGCGGCATCGCAGCCGGCGGCCGACGGCAGCATCCGGCTGGCCTGGCCGGCCAGTGGACAGGTGATCGCCCGCTTTGACGAAAAGGCCAATAAAGGCATCGATATCGCGGGCAAGCGCGGCGAGGCGGTAGTAGCCGCTGACGATGGCCGCGTGATTCATGTCGGCCCCTTGCGCGGCTACGGGAATCTTGTCATCATCAAGCACAACGAGACATATCTAACTGCATACGGCAACAACGACAAGATTCTTGTGGCCGAGCAGTCGACGGTACGCAAGGGTCAGAAGATCGCGGAAATGGGCAGCACCGACACCGACCGTGTCAAGCTGCATTTCGAGGTCCGGAAGGACGGGAAACCGGTTGACCCGATGCGTTACTTACCGCCACAGTGAGGTTGCATGCCACGCCAGAAAACTGTCTCATCCGGAACCGCCAGCAGGACCCGTCGTCCCAAGCAGCCGGAAGTGAAGGCTGGCGTGGCGGCGGCTGATCCTCAGGCCGAGCCTTTCGGCCAGGATGTGGACGCGGCGGCCGAACTGATTCCCCTGACCGAAGAGCCCATCGCCACCGGCGGTGGCGCCGTGCTCGGTGCCGGCGACATGCTCGGCGACGATGCCGAGGCCTCCCTCCACGACGACGACGCGGATCGGGACGACGAAGAAGAGGAAGAAGAGGAGGCCGAGCCCGCCGAGCACGACGATTTCCGCTCGGTGCTCCATACCGAACTGGCGGCCGATACCGTCCAGCACTACCTGAATCGCATCAGCATCAAGCCGCTGCTGTCGGCGCCCGAGGAACTGCATTTCTCGACGCTGGCCAAGGACGGCGACTTCTCCGCGCGCCAGGTGATGATCGAGCGCAACCTGCGCCTGGTGGTCAGCATCGCCAAGGGCTACCTGAACCGCGGCGTGCCGTTGCTCGACCTGATCGAGGAAGGCAACCTCGGCCTGATGCACGCGATCGAGAAGTTCGACCCGTCGCGCGGCTTCCGCTTCTCCACCTATGCCACCTGGTGGATCCGCCAGAGCATCGAGCGCGCGATCATGAACCAGGCGCGCACGGTGCGCCTGCCGGTGCACGTGATCCGCGAGCTGAACCAGGTGCTGCGTGCCAAGCGCCATCTCGAAAAGAGCGGCACCGACGGACGCGATGCGAGTCTCGAGGATATCGCCCACCTGCTGGGCAAGACGGCCGACGAGGTGCAGGACGTGCTGGCGCTCAACGAGCACACCACGTCGCTGGATACCCCGTTCGACCTGGACCCTGGCTCGAGCCTGCTCGACTTCCTTTCCGATGAGCACAATGCCGCGCCGGACCAGGAGGTCGCGCACCGCGAGCTGGAAAACCTGATGAAGCTGTGGCTTGCACGGCTTTCTGAAAAACACCGCTACGTGGTGGAACGCCGTTTCGGCCTGAACCATATCGAGCCGGCCACACTGGAGGAGCTGGCCGAGGAGATGGGGCTGACGCGCGAGCGCGTGCGCCAGATCCAGCAGGAGGCGCTGGTCAAGCTCAAGCGGCATTTCGCCTCGCAAGGCGTGCGCAAGGACGCTGTTCTGTGACCCCTGTATTGGTATTCGACATCGAGACCGTTCCCGATGTCGCCGGCCTGCGCCGGCTCAACGATCACCCCGATTCCCTCAGCGACGCCGAAGTCGCCGAACAAGCCTTCGCCGCTCGCCGCGAGAAGAACGGCAGTGATTTCCTGCCGCACTACCTGCAGCGTGTGGTGGCGATCTCCTGCGTCCTGCGGCGCAACCAGCGCGACGGCAGCGCGGTATTCCATGTCGGCTCGCTGGGCTCGCTCGACGATGGGGAGGCCGTGCTGATCCAGAAGTTCTATGACCTGATCGCGCGCTACAGCCCCCAGCTGGTGTCCTGGAACGGCGGCGGCTTCGACCTGCCCGTGCTGCACTACCGCGGGCTGGTGCACGGGATCGCCGCTCCCCGCTACTGGGAGATGGGCGAGGGTCGCGACGACGACAGCCGCGACTTCAAGTGGAACAACTACATCAGCCGCTACCACATGCGGCATCTCGACCTGATGGACCTGCTGGCCATGTACCAGCCGCGCGCCGCCGCGCCCCTGGACGACCTGGCCAAGCTGTGCGGTTTCCCCGGCAAGATGGGGATGGATGGCAGCAAGGTCTGGCAGGCCTACCAGGACGGCCAACTCGACGAGATCCGTGCGTACTGCGAGACCGACGTCGTCAATACCTACCTGATGTACTGCCGCTTCCAGCTGATGCGCGGTGGTTTCTCCGCCAAGGAATTCGATCGCGAGGTGGAGTTCGTCCAGGAATCGCTGGCAGAACTGCCCGGCCCGCAGTGGATGGAATACCTGCGCGCCTTCCGCGTGACGCCCCTGCACACGGGCGGCGAGGAAGAGGAAGCCGATTACTGAGCGGGCAACCCTCCGCGGCGGCTCGTTGCCGCCCCGGCTTCCCGCTGCCGGGCGGGCTCAGGCGGCCAATGTCAGGCGCAGCGGCTGGTGGTCGGACGCATCCGTCTGGCTGTTCACTTCGCAGCGCACCACGTCCCCGAGCAGATCTTCCGTGACCAGCATGAAGTCGCAGGCAAAGGGCGGCTCGGGCCACTGCGCTTTGTCATAGAGCGCGCAGGTCGGTGCATTGGCCTGGCCCGGATGGGTATGCCGCCAGGCGTCGCTCCAGTCCGGCGCGCCGTCGCCGAAGGGGGCGAGCAGCCGTAGCAGGGCGGGGTCATCGATGCGGCAGTTGAAGTCGCCGCAAAGGATGGCCGCGCTGGGCCTGGCCTCGGGCGTGAAGGGCCCGGGCGCGGCCTCGCCGGGACCCGGGTGGCGTGCATGGGCGCAGGCCTCCTGGTGCCAGGCGCGCAGCGCCTCGGCCTGGGCCAGCCGCTGCTTTGCCGAATAATATTCGAGGTGAGTGCAGATCACGCGCAGGGGACGATCGCCGGCCTCGAGCGTCACTTCCAGGGCCACGCGCGGCATCGATGCCACCGTGGGGTCGGCGGGCCAGGGCAGGGTGCGGCGGAAGACCTCGCGCACCGGCAGCCGGGTCGCGATCAGGTTGCCGAACTGGCGTGGGCCACCGCGGGCGTCGACGCGGTCCACGCCCGGTGCGAAGAGCAGGCGATAGCCGGGAAGCAGGGCCGACAGTTCGGCGACCTGGTCCAGGCCGGGGGCGCCGGCAAGGTCGCTGAAGCCGCGTGTGACCTCCTGCAGGCACAGCACGTCGGCATCTGCCATTCCTTGCAGCGTGCGGACCGTACGGCCCAGGTCGACCTTACCGTCGGCGCCCCGGCCCCATTGGATGTTCCAGCAGATCAGTTCCATCGCGTACTCCGCAGATCCAGGCCTGAGAATGGCGCGAGCGGACTCCGACTGGAATACAATCGCGCTTTCGCAAAACAATACGACAGCTTCCCCTGGTGTCCCAAGCCGTGTCTTCTTCCCAAGCCAAGCCTTCCTCGGGTGCCGCCGGCGCCGCACCCGCCGCTTCCGCGCCCGCGCCGGATCCCGTTGTCCAGATCGACAGCCTTGACATGGAGGCGCGTGGCGTCGGCCGCCTCGTCAACGAGGACGGCACGCCGGGCAAGGTGATCTTCGTCGAAGGGGCACTGCCAGGTGAAATGGTCAGCTATCGCAGCTACCGCCGCAAGCCCAGCTACGAGCAGGCGCACCTGGTCGAGGTCAAGCGGGAGTCGGTGATGCGGGTGAAGCCGGGTTGCCAGCACTTCGGCGTCTGCGGTGGCTGCTCCATGCAGCACCTGGATGGGCGTGCCCAGCTGGCGATCAAGCAGCGCGTGCTCGAGGACAATCTCTGGCACCTGTCCAAGATCCGTCCCGACGTAGTGTTCCGGCCCATCGCCGGCCCGGACTGGGGTTACCGCTACCGCGCGCGACTGACGGTGCGTCACGTCGCCAAGAAGGGCGGGGTACTGGTGGGCTTCCACGAGCGCAAGAGCAGCTATGTGGCCGACATGACGCGCTGCGAGGTGCTGCCGCCGCATGTGTCGGCGCTGCTGGTGCCGCTGCGCGAACTGGTGGCGGGGCTGTCGATCCGCGACCGCATGCCGCAGATCGAGCTGGCGGTCGGCGCCGATGTCACGGCGCTGGTGCTGCGCGTGCTGGAGCCGCTGAACGAGGCAGACCATGACCTGCTGCGCGCCTTCGCCGATCGCCACGGCGTGCAGTTCTGGCTGCAGCCCAAGGGGCCGGATACGGTAGTGCCCTTCTACCCGCTGGATCGGGAGCTGGCCTACACGCTGCCCGAGTTCGGTATCCGCATGCCTTTCAAGCCGACCGATTTCACCCAGGTCAACCACCAGATCAACCGCGTGCTGATCGGCCGGGCGCTGCGACTGCTCGAGGCGCAGCCCGGCGATCGCCTGCTGGACCTGTTCTGCGGTATCGGCAACTTCACCCTGCCGCTGGCAACCCAGGGGCGCTCGGTAATGGGCATTGAAGGCAGCGAAGCGCTGACCACGCGCGCGCTGGCCAATGCCAAGGCCAATGGACTGGATCACAAGACCGAGTTCGCCTGCCGCAACCTGTTCGAGGTGGAAGCCGCCGACATTGCCGCGCTGGGCCGTTTCGACCGCTGGCTGGTCGACCCGCCGCGCGAAGGCGCGCTGGCCGTCTGCAAGGCGCTGGGCGAACTGGCCCAGCAGGGTAGCGATGTACTGCCGCAGCGCATCGTCTACGTCTCCTGCAACCCGGCCACGCTGGCGCGCGATGCCGGGCTGCTGGTGCACGAGGCAGGCTACCGGCTGGCCGGTGCCGGCGTGGTGAACATGTTCCCGCACACCTCGCACGTGGAGTCGATCGCGGTGTTCGAGCGCGGCTGAGCCCGGCAGGCAAGGGTGGCCAGGGCCACCCGGACGAAAAAGAGCCGGCATGAAGCCGGCTCTTTTTTCTTTGTTGCCGGTGCATCCCGGGCCGGGCGCACCGAGCCCGTCAGTCGCGGTTGCCGCCGAAGATGCCCAGCAGAGCGAGCAGGTTGGCAAACACGTTGTAGACATCCAGGTAGATCGCCAGGGTAGCGGTCACGTAGTTGGTCTCGCCCCCGTTGACCACGCGCTGCACGTCGAACAGGATGTAGGCGGAGAAGATGCCGATGGCGATCACCGACACGGTGATCATCAGCGACGGCAGTTGCAGCCAGATATTGGCCACGCTGGCCAGCAACAGCAGGATCACGCCGACGAAGAGGAATTTGCCCAGACCGGAGAAATCGCGCTTGCTGACGGTGGCCACCGTCGCCATGGCGCCGAATACGGCCGCTGTGCCGCCGAAGGCATACATGATCAGCGCCGGTCCATTGGAGAACTGCAGCGTCGCATTGATCAGGCGCGACAGCATCAGGCCCATGAAGAAGGTAAAGGCCAGCAGCAGGACCACGCCCATGCCGCTGTTCTTGGTCTTCTCGATGCCGTAGAAGAAGGCGAAGGCGATGCCCAGGAACAGGATCAGCGACAGGCCGGGGCGCCCGGCCATCAGGCTGAAGCCGCTGACGACGCCGATCCAGGCGCCGAGCACCGTCGGGATCATCGAAATGGCCAGCAGCCAGTAGGTGTTGCGCAAGACCCTGTTGCGCACCGTGACATCGGTGACGCTCCCTGCATTGCCGAAACCGTAGGTGTTCAGCTTGTTGTCCATGGTGACTCCTGTCTCGAAAGGTGAGGCGCCGGGCGGGCCCGGGCGGGCTCAGTGGCAATGTGGCATCGCATGGCCCGAATTGCAAGGCCTGGGCAGCTTATACGGCACATCAGGGTGCTGCTGCCTTCACACTTGCTCGCATTGGAGCGAGAAAACTCGCAATCTGTTCCCGACAATCATGGCTATTCTTGAATGTATGGTAGAAGGCACAGGTGCGGGCGGCTGCACCGGCGCCCCGCTGACGGCCCGCGCGCCATTGCCGGATACGCCGTGCGTTCATTGTCTCGTGCTAGAATTGCAGGTTTAATCCATTTGTAACCCCTTCATTTTTCGGAGTTTTTATGGCGATCGAACGCACCCTCTCGATTATCAAGCCGGATGCCGTGGCCAAGAACGTCATCGGCCAGATCTACGCCCGTTTCGAAGCTGCCGGCCTGAAGATCATTGCCGCCAAGATGGTGCACCTGTCGCGCGGCGAAGCCGAGCAGTTCTACGCTGTGCACAAGGAGCGTCCCTTCTTCAAGGACCTGGTTGACTTCATGGTCTCCGGCCCGGTCATGATCCAGGCCCTGGAAGGCGAAAGCGCCATCAGCAAGAACCGCGACCTGATGGGCGCCACCGACCCGAAGAAGGCCGAGAAGGGCACCATCCGCGCCGACTTCGCCGACAGCATCGACGCCAACGCCGTGCACGGTTCGGACGCGCCGGAAACCGCAGCCGTGGAAGTGGCTTTCTTCTTCCCCGGCATGAACGTTTACAGCCGCTGATTGTCTCGCCTGTAGCCCAGGACTAGACTCAAAGCGACTCGTAACGCTTCAAACGCCTCAAGCAAGACGCAAGACCCAAGCTGCCCTCATGAACGATCTCGTCAACCTGCTCGATCTGGACGCGGACGCGCTCACCGCCTATTGCGGCGAGCTCGGCGAGAAGCCGTTTCGTGCGCGGCAGCTGCAGCGCTGGATCCACCAGTTCGGTGCCAGCCGCTTCGATGCCATGTCGGATCTCGCCAAGTCGCTGCGCGAGAAGCTCGCGACGCGGGCCGAGATCCGGGCGCCGTCCGTCATCGCCGATCATGAATCGGCGGACGGTACGCGCAAGTGGCTGCTCGACGTCGGCGCCGGCAATGCGGTGGAGACGGTCTACATCCCGGAGGAGACACGCGGCACGCTGTGTGTTTCCTCGCAGGCGGGATGTGCCGTCAATTGCCGTTTCTGCTCCACCGGCAAGCAGGGCTTTTCGCGCAACCTGAGCGCGGGCGAGATCATCGGCCAGCTCTGGATGGCGGAGTTCGCCATGCGCGCACGCCTCGGACGCGGCCCGAAGGACGACCGTGTCATCTCCAACGTGGTGATGATGGGCATGGGCGAGCCTCTGCTGAACTACGACCAGGTGGTGCCGGCCATGCGCCTGATGCTGGACGACAATGCCTATGGACTGTCGCGCCGCCGCGTCACGCTGTCCACCTCGGGCGTGGTGCCCATGATGGATCGCCTGGCCAAGGACCTGCCGGTCGCGCTGGCAGTATCGCTGCACGCGTCCAACGATCCGTTGCGCGACATGCTGGTGCCGCTGAACAAGAAGTACCCGCTGGCCGAGCTGATGGCGGCATGCCGCCGCTACCTGGAGTTCGCGCCGCGCGATTTCATCACTTTCGAATACTGCATGCTGGACGGCGTCAATGATGGCGTCGAGCATGCGCGGGAACTGTTGCAACTGGTGGCCGATGTGCCCTGCAAGTTCAACCTGATTCCCTTCAATCCCTTCCCGGAATCCGGCCTCAAGCGCTCGGGAAACGAGCAGATCCGCCGCTTTGCCCAAGTGCTGATGGATGCCGGTATCGTCACTACCATCCGCAAGACGCGCGGCGACGATATCGACGCCGCCTGCGGGCAGCTGGCCGGCGAGGTCAAGGACCGCACCCGGCTGGCCGAACGCGGCAAGTTCGGCAAGATCACGCCGCTCGTGCCCGTCGCCGCCAGCGGCCCGGACACGCCGTCCCGGGAGGTTCGCCCTGCATGATGCGCCTGTTGATCGCGGCCCTGCTGGGGCTGGTGATGCTGACCGCCTGCCAGGCGCCGCGTCCGCCGGCGCCGGAGGTCCAGGCGAACAGCCAGGCTGACCTCAAGCGGCGCGCCATCATCCGCCTGCAGCTGGCCACCAACTACATGCAGGCGGGCCAGAACGCCGTTGCGCTGGAGGAGGCGCAGCAGGCCATCGCCATCGATCCCGAACTGGCGGATGCCTACCATGTGCGCGCACTGGTCTACGCGAACATGAACGAGGGCGCACTGGCCGAGCAGAGCTTCCGCAGCGCGCTGTCGCTGCGTGGTGACGATGGCGACCTGCTCAATAACTTCGGCTGGTTCCTGTGCCAGCAGGCGCGCTACCAGGAGGCGCTGCCGATGCTGGAGCGTGCCGTCGCCGCCCCGTCGGCCAGCGGCCCGCTCAAGCCGCAGATCAGCCTGGGCGTCTGCCGGCTGCGCCGCGGCGACCTCGACGGCGCCGAGAAGAGCCTGCAGAGGGCCCTCGGCTACGATCGCAGCAACGCGGCGGCGATCACCAACCTCGCGCTGGTCTACTACCGGCGCGGCGAATTCCCGCGTGCCTGGCAGACCGTCGGGCGCGTCAATGGCGGCAGTGCCGCCAGCGCGCAATCCCTCTGGCTGGGAGCGCGCATTGCCCACCGGCAGGGCGACGCTGCCGCGCAGGAGGCGATGATTGCGCAGTTGCGCAGCCGCTTCCCGGAGTCGCCCGAACTGGCCGCATATGAACAAGGAGCTTGGGATGAGTGAACAGGGGGATCGCGTCGACAGCCAGCCTTCGGCAGGTAGCGCCGAGCGCGATGCGGTCGTGCGCGAGATCGGCGCGCGGCTGGCCGAGGCCCGCGAGGCGCAGCGTCTTTCCATCGAGGATGTCAGCGCGCGGCTGAAGGTCGCCGCCGCCAAGCTCAAGGCGCTCGAGGCGGGTGAGCTGGGCGGCATGCCGGACGTCATCTTCGCCAAGGGCGTGATGCGCGCCTATGCGCGCATGCTCCATGCCGACGTCGACGCGCTGCTGGCACGGCTGCAACCCAGTCCGGAACCGACCGTCGATCTGGTCGCGCGCCGCGACGGCGGGTTGAACCAGAGCTTCGATGGGCGCAACCGCTTCGCCTCGCGCAGCCCGGTCGGCTCGCGCAGTTCGGGTGGGCGCTGGATCTGGCTGGCACTGGTGGTCGTGGTGATCGGCGCCGGTGCCTATTTCGGCCTGGACCACGCCAAGGAATGGCTGGAAGCGCGCAAGGCCGCCGTCAATGCCCAGCCGGCGGAAGATGCTGCAGCATCCCAACCCGATGCCGCCCCGGGCACGGTCTCGGCGACCCTGCCCACGGTCATGAACGGTGCCGACAGTCCGGCGCCGTCCGAGGATACTTCGGCCGCCAGCGGTGCGGCTGCGAGCGGTGCAGCGGCGACGGCGTCCGTGCCTGCGGCCCAGGTGCCCGCAGCCACTGTGCCGGCTGCGGCGGCAACGGCGGCTGCGGCAGCTTCGGCGCCCGTGGCGGCAGCGCCGGCCAGCCCGGCCGCGACGGCAGCCGCCGGCAATGGCGAGCTGCAGATCCGGTTCGCCGCCGAGACCTGGTACGAGATCCGCGATCGCCGCGGCAAGGTCGTGCTGGGTGGTTCCGCCAAGGCTGGACAGGAAGTCAGCGGTGGCGGCGAGGCTCCCTACAAGGTAGTGATCGGCAACGTGAAGGGCGTCGAATCGATGACCCGCAATGGCGCGCCGGTCGACCTGCAGGCGGCCAACCGCAATAACGTGGCGCGCCTGACGCTGCCCTGAGGGCAGCGGGCGAGCAGCTTAGCAAGGTAGGATTGACCATGAACCAACAGGCCTGTCAGCCGGTACTGCCCGGCTCGCAACCGCGCCGGCAGACGCGCCAGGCGCGCGTCGTCTGGGGCGGCAATGTCGTCACCATCGGCGGCGATGCACCGGTGCGCGTGCAGTCGATGACCAACACCGATACGGTTGACGCGATCGGCACCGCCATCCAGATCAAGGAACTGGCCCGTGCCGGCTCGGAGATCGTGCGCATCACCGTGAACACGCCGGAGGCTGCGGCGGCCGTGCCCGCCATCCGCGAGCAGCTCGACCGCATGGGGATCGACGTGCCGCTGGTCGGCGATTTCCACTACAACGGCCACAAGCTGCTGCAGGACCATCCGGCCTGCGCCGAAGCGCTGTCGAAGTACCGTATCAACCCCGGCAACGTCGGCCAGGGCGCCAAGCGCGACACGCAGTTCGCCCAGATGATCGAGATGGCTTGCCGCTACCAGAAGCCGGTGCGTATCGGCGTCAACTGGGGCAGCCTCGACCAGGACCTGCTCGCGCGCATCATGGACGAGAACGGGAACCGCGCCGAGCCGTGGCCGGCCCAGAGCGTGATGGTCGAGGCGCTGATCACCTCGGCCATCGAGTCGGCGCGCAAGGCCGAGGAGATCGGGCTGCCGGGCAACCAGATCATCCTGTCGTGCAAGGTCTCGCAGGTGCAGGAATTGATCGCCGTCTACCGCGAACTGGCACGCCGCTGCGAATATGCGCTGCACCTGGGCCTGACCGAGGCCGGCATGGGCAGCAAGGGCATCGTCGCTTCCACCGCCGCGCTGTCGGTGCTGCTGCAGGAAGGCATCGGCGACACCATCCGCATCTCGCTGACGCCTGAGCCGGGAGCGCCGCGCGAGAAGGAGGTCTACGTGGGGCAGGAAATCCTGCAGACCATGGGACTGCGCAATTTCACCCCGATGGTGATTGCCTGCCCGGGCTGCGGGCGTACCACCAGCACGGTATTCCAGGAGCTGGCTGCCAGCATCCAGGCCTACCTGCGCGAGCAGATGCCGGTATGGAAGACCGCCTACCCGGGCGTCGAAGAGATGGACGTGGCCGTGATGGGCTGCATCGTCAACGGTCCGGGCGAGAGCAAGCATGCCAATATCGGCATCTCGTTGCCGGGCTCGGGCGAGTCGCCGGCGGCACCGGTGTTCGTCGACGGCGTCAAGGTCAGGACGCTGCGCGGAGAACGCATCGCCGAGGAGTTCCAGGCGATCGTCGATGAGTATGTGCGTACGCACTATGGACCGGGCGCCGTGAAGGCGGCGGCCGAGGCGGCCGCCTGAGGGCGCCGCGGCAAGATTGGAAAAGATGAGCGAATCCGTGAAGCCGGCAGCCGACGCTGCCAAGACCGAGAGCCAGGCCAAGGCCAAGCCGATGCAGGCCATCAAGGGCGTGAAGGGCATGAACGACATGCTGCCCGCCGATGCGGCGCTGTGGGAGCATTTCGAGAATGCGGCCCGCGCCATGCTGCGCGCCTACGGCTACCAGCAACTGCGTACGCCTATCGTTGAGCATACGCAACTGTTCGTGCGTGGCATCGGCGAGGTGACCGATATCGTCGAGAAGGAGATGTACTCCTTCACCGATGCGCTGAACGGCGAGCACCTGACGCTGCGCCCCGAAGGCACGGCGGCGGCGGTGCGTGCCACCATCGAGCACAACCTGCTGTACGACGGCCCGAAGCGGCTGTGGTACACCGGCCCGATGTTCCGCCACGAGCGTCCGCAGCGCGGCCGCTACCGGCAGTTCCACCAGCTTGGCGCCGAGGCGCTGGGCTTTGCCGGTCCGGACGTCGACGCTGAGAT
This sequence comes from Cupriavidus malaysiensis, assembly GCF_001854325.1. Taxonomy (NCBI): domain Bacteria; kingdom Pseudomonadati; phylum Pseudomonadota; class Betaproteobacteria; order Burkholderiales; family Burkholderiaceae; genus Cupriavidus; species Cupriavidus malaysiensis. The sequence goes on along the minus strand of NZ_CP017754.1, from coordinate 3,275,079 downwards.
CATCCTGATGTGCCAGCGCCTGTGGGATGACCTGGGCCTGGTCGGTGTCCGGCTGGAACTGAACTCGCTCGGCCAGGCGCATGAGCGCGCCGCGCACCGCGAGGAACTGATCAAGTACCTGGAGGGCTTCCAGGACATCCTCGATGAGGATAGCAAGCGCCGTCTCTATACCAATCCGCTGCGCGTGCTCGACACCAAGAATCCCGCGCTGCAGGAGATGGCAGCCAACGCGCCCAAGCTGATCGATTTCCTCGGCGAGGAGTCGCTGGCCCACTTCGATGGCGTACAGCGCCTGCTGAAGGCCAACAACGTGCCGTTCACCATCAACCCGCGCCTGGTGCGGGGGCTCGATTACTACAACCTGACCGTGTTCGAGTGGATCACGGACAAGCTCGGCGCGCAGGGTACCATCGCCGGCGGTGGCCGCTACGATCCGCTGATCAGCCAGATGGGTGGCAAAGCGGCGCCGGCCTGCGGCTGGGCCATGGGGATCGAGCGCATCATCGAACTGATCCGCGAGGAAGGGCTCGTGCCCGAGGCCGAGGGTTGCGACGTCTACCTGGTGCACCAGGGCGAGGCCGCCGCACAGCAGGCGATGATCGCCGCCGAGCGCCTGCGCGATGCCGGGCTGGACGTGGTGCTGCATGCCACGGCCGACGGCAAGAGCGGCAGCTTCAAGTCGCAGATGAAGCGCGCCGACGGTAGCGGTGCTGCTTACGCCGTTATCATTGGCGACGATGAAATGGCCGCCGGCGCGGCCCAGGTCAAGGAACTGCGCGGCGGCGCGCAGGCCGAGGGCGGCGGGCAGCAGGTCTCGGTGCCGCTCGAGGCCCTGGTCGACCACATCGTCGACGCCATGGTGGGCGCCAGCGAATAGGACGCCACCAGCCAGGGCCGCTGCCGCGTCGAGGCGACTCGCGCGATGGCGGCGGCAAGCACTGAATGTGACAAACGCAGCGAACCTTACACTCCGGTAGACGCCTCGATATGGCTTACGATCTAGAAGAACAGGAACAGCTTGAGAGTCTCAAGGCCTGGTGGCGCCAGTATGGCAACGCCCTGACCTGGCTGGTGATTGCCGGCCTGCTGGTCTTTGCTGGCTGGAACGGCTGGAAGTACTGGCAGCGCAAGCAGGCCGCCGAGGCGGCCGTGCTCTATGAACAGGTGCTGAAGGCCGCGGATGCACGCGACGCAGCGCTGCTCAAGCGCGCTGCCGGCGACCTGGAAGAGAAGTTCGGCAAGACCGCCTACGGTCCGATGAGCGCGCTGGTGGCGGCCAAGGTGCTGTACGATGCAGGCGATCTCGCCACGGCCAAGACGCAGTTGCAGTGGGCCATCGATCACGGCAACGCCGAATATGCCAGCCTGGCGCGCGTGCGCCTGGCCGGGCTGCTGCTGGACGAAAAGGCATACGATCAGGGGCTGGCCCTGCTGGCCGGCGAGCCGCCGGCCGCGTTTGCCGCGCTGTACGCGGATCGCCGCGGTGATCTGCTGGCCGCCCAGGAAAAGCGGGCCGACGCGCGTGCAGCCTACCAGCAGGCCATCGACAAGCTCGGCGGCGGCGACGCCGCGATGCGCCAGATCATCCAGTTCAAGCTGGACGCGCTCGGTACGGCCTGATCCCGCCTCGCGCGTTCTCACCCAAAACACTATCGGAACCTTATGACGTCATTGCTTTCCGCAGTCGGATCCGCCTCCAGCCAGCGCGGCGGTGCCCTGGCCCGTGCCATGGCCGTCGGCGCCTGCCTGGCGGTGCTGGGCGGTTGCTCGTTGTTCGGCAAGGAGGACAAGCATCCGCCGGCCGAGCTCAAGCCGATCACGGCGACGCTGTCGGTGCGCCAGGCCTGGAAGGCCGGCGTCGGCAAGAGCGGTCCGTACATCCTGCAGCCCACCGTGGCCGACGGCAAGGTCTATGCCTCTTCGAACGGCGGCAAGGTGGTGGCGCTGGAAGGCGCCAGCGGCCGCGTGCTGTGGAAGGCGGAGACCGATGTCGACCTGACCACCGGTCCCGGCAGCGACGGCAACGTGACGGCGGTGGCGGGCGAGAAGGGCGTGATCTACGCGTTCGACAATACCGGCAAGCAGATCTGGAAGAAGCAGGTCAACGGTGAAGTACTGTCCACGCCCCTGGTCGGCAATGGCATGGTCGTGGTGCGCACCACCGATACGCGCGTGCTCGGCCTCGATGCACAGAACGGCGATCGCCGCTGGATCTACCAGCGCTCACAGGCGGCGCTGAACCTGCGCGCCGGCATGGGCATGGTGTTCGCCGGCGACGGCATCGTGATGGGCTTCCCGGGCGGCAAGCTCGGCGTCCTGGCGCCATCCAACGGCGTGCTGCGCTGGGAAAGCACCGTGTCCTATCCGAAGGGGGTTTCGGAGATCGAGCGCCTGAACGACGTCACCGGCTCGCCGGTGGTGATGGGACGTCAGGTCTGCGCGACGACCTTCCAGGGGCGTATCGCCTGCCTGGAGCTGTCGAATGGACAGCCGCAATGGGCGCGCGACTTCTCGTCGCCGGCGGGCCTGGCCCAGGACGAGACGACCCTGTTCGCCAGCGATGAGCGCTCGGTGGTCCATGCCTTCGACCGCCAGAATGGCAATGAGCGCTGGAAGGACGACCAGCTGCAGAACCGCCGCCTCGGTATCCCGACCGTGGTGGGCCGCTCGGTAGTGGTGGGGGATTTCGAAGGGTATGTGCATTTCCTGTCGCGCGACGACGGCCAGATCGTGGCGCGCATGAAGACCGATGGCAGCGCGATCGGCGCAGCGCCGGTCCTCGCCGGCCAGACGCTGGTGGTACAGACCCGCGACGGCGATCTCTACGGCTACGTGCCGGACTGAGCGGCGGCGCGGCGCCAGCCGCGCGCCAGTACACGGCGCCGCCCGCGCACCTGTCGGCGGGGGCGGCGCTGATCCGGTAGCATGAACCGCGCCGCGGCGCGGAGGATCCCGACAGGACAAGCGGCAGGCCGCGCTCAGATGCGGCCTGCCGTCGGACCAATATGACTCCGGAGCCCGGGGGGCGGCAGGTGCCGGCCCCCGCTTCCTTTTTTTGCATGAAACCAGTTATCGCACTCGTCGGACGGCCCAATGTGGGCAAGTCGACGCTATTCAATCGCATGACCCGCTCGCGCGACGCCCTCGTCGCCGACCTGCCCGGGCTGACGCGTGATCGCCACTATGGCGAGGGGCGCATCGGCGGGCGGCCATTCATCGTCATCGATACCGGCGGCTTCGAGCCCGTGGCCAAGGACGGCATCATGGCCGAGATGGCCAAGCAGACGCGCCAGGCCGTGGTCGAAGCCGATGTCGTGATCTTCCTCGTCGACGGCCGTCTCGGCCTGGCGCCGCAGGATCGCGTCATCGCCGATTACCTGCGCAAGACCGGCCGGCGCGTGATGCTCGCCGTCAACAAGGCCGAGGGCATGAAGTACACCTCGGTGGCGGCCGACTTCTACGAGCTCGGCATGGGCGATCCCTATGCCATCTCGTCCACCCACGGCGATGGCGTGCGCGAGCTCGTCGACGAAGCGCTCGAGATCGCCGTGCAGGAGCGCCCCGAGCTTGCCGAGACGGATGACGCGGGTGCCCGTGGCACCAAGATCGCGATCGTCGGTCGTCCCAACGTCGGCAAGTCGACCCTGGTCAACACGTTGATCGGCGAAGAGCGCGTGATCGCCTTCGACATGCCGGGTACCACGCGCGATGCCATCTATGTGGAATTCGAGCGCGGGGGCAAGCCCTATACCCTGATCGACACGGCCGGCCTGCGCCGGCGCGGCAAGGTGTTCGAGGCGATCGAGAAGTTCTCGGTGGTGAAGACACTGCAGTCCATCGACGATGCGAACGTGGTCGTGCTGTTGCTCGACGCCCAGCAGGACGTGTCCGACCAGGACGCTCACATCGCCGGCTTCGTGGTCGAGTCGGGACGGGCGCTGGTAGTCGGCGTCAATAAGTGGGACGGGCTGGACGGCCACGCCCGCGACCGCATCAAGCACGATCTGCAGCGCAAGCTGCAGTTCCTCGACTTCGCCAACTTCCACTTCATCTCCGCGCGCGAGCGCTCCGGCATCGGCGCGTTGATGCGCTCGGTCGACGAAGCCTACGCGGCGGCCATGATCAAGATGCCGACGCCGCGCCTGACGCGGGTGCTGGAGGAGGCCGTGCAGTTCCAGCAGCCGCGCCGCGTCGGTGCGACCCGGCCGAAGCTGCGCTACGCGCACCAGGGTGGTTCCAATCCGCCCATCATCGTGGTGCATGGGAACTCCCTGTCGGGCGTGCCGGAGACCTATCGGCGCTACTTGGAGAACCGATTCCGTGCGGCGTTCAACCTCAAGGGCACGCCGCTGCGCATCGAATTCCGTACGAACAAAAACCCGTTTGCGGAATCGAACGAGTGAGTCGGCGCCGGGGCGTTTGCCACGGCAAGTTTCGTTTGCGTTCGCTTGGAACTGAGGCTAAATTCACGTAAGCGGGGCCACCCGCCTGTTGAAACCGGCTTGGTACCACCGTTTTGTTTTTTTTCTGGCGCGTTCTTGCGCCGATCGACTTGAAATCGGGGACTGATGTCCCCATTGATCATCACTAAACCTATAAATTTGGAGTGTGCCATGAGCAACAAAGGGCAACTGCTACAAGACCCGTTCCTGAACGCGCTGCGCAAGGAGCACGTGCCGGTTTCCATCTATCTCGTCAATGGCATCAAGCTGCAGGGCAATATCGAGTCCTTCGACCAGTACGTCGTCCTGCTGCGCAACACGGTGACGCAGATGGTCTACAAGCATGCGATCTCCACCGTCGTCCCGGCGCGCGCGGTCAATTTCCGCGTCGATGATTCGGCCGAAGGCTGATACGACGGCGACCGACATCGCCAGCCGCGCGCCCGCGCGGCTATCGTTTTACGGATCGGTGCCGCCGCCCCGCGAGGGCGGCGGCGCTGCTCTAGGCCTGGCCGATTGCGGTATGCCGGCACCTGCGCCACTCCCCCGCCGTGTGATCGACCGGCCGGGCACAAATGGCCCCGGCGCCAAACGCGTGGCAGGCTATTCCACCCTGATTTCCCCCCGGCGCGCTGCGCCCGACCCGCTTGCAACCCAGAGACACTTCTAATTCCGCGCCCACCCGCGCCATCCTGGTCGGCGTCGATTTCGGCAAGCACGACTTCCAGGAGAGCCTGGGCGAACTGGCGCTGCTGGCCACGACGGCCGGTTCGCTGCCCGTCCATACGCTGACCGGCAAGCGCTCGCGTCCCGACCCCTCGCTGTTCATCGGCTCGGGCAAGGCCGAGGAACTGCGGGAGGCCGCCGATGCGCTCGATGCCGACGTGGTCGTGTTCAACCATGCCTTGAGCCCGGCGCAGCAGCGCAACCTCGAGCGCTTCCTGAATCGCCACGTCATCGATCGCACCGGCCTGATCCTGGACATCTTCGCGCAGCGCGCGCAGAGCCACGTCGGCAAGGTGCAGGTGGAGCTGGCCCAGGTCCAGTACCAGGCCTCGCGCCTGGTCCGCGCCTGGAGCCACCTGGAGCGGCAGAAGGGCGGTATCGGCATGCGCGGCGGCCCTGGCGAACGTCAGCTCGAACTGGACCGCCGCATGCTGGACGACCGGGCCAAGCGGCTCAAGTCCGACCTCGCGCGGCTGCAGCGCCAGCACAGCACGCGCCGGCGCGCGCGCGAACGAAACGACACGCTGAGCATCTCGCTGGTGGGCTATACCAACGCGGGCAAGTCGACGCTGTTCAATGCGCTGACCAAGGCGCGCGCCTATGCGGCCGACCAACTGTTCGCCACGCTCGACACGACTTCGCGCCGCCTGTACCTGGAGGGTCTGGGCAATGTGGTGCTGTCCGACACCGTCGGCTTCATCCGCGACCTGCCCACGCAACTGGTGGCGGCCTTCCGTGCCACGCTCGAGGAGACCGTGCACGCCGACCTGCTGCTGCACGTGGTCGATGCTTCCAGCGCGGTGCGGCACGAGCAGGTGGAACAGGTCAACCGGGTGCTGGCGGAGATCGACGCGGCGGATATCCGGCAGATCGTCGTGATGAACAAGATCGATGCGTCGCCCGAACTGGCTGCGCAGGGTCCGCGCGTGGAGCGGGACGAAGCGGGCGTGCCGACGCGCGTCTTCGTCAGTGCGCGCGAAGGGCTGGGCCTGGAAGCGCTGCGTGGGGCCATCGTCGAGGTCGCGCACTGGCTGGCCGAACGGCCGGACGATCCCGAGCCGCTCGACCCGCGCCTGGCGCACCTGACCGAGATGGCGCCGCACGGCGGTGCCGGCGAGCAGGGGGCGGATGACGCCGAGGGCGGCGCTGACGGGGAAGCCGGCAGCGCCCAGGTTCCCGCCCGTTAGCCGCAATTCGCCGGCAATTTGGCCGGGTTCGCCAAATGTGGCGTCGATGGCTGCTAGAATCCCCCTGTTACAAACTTCCTGGACCCGTGCACTTCATGCCCCAGTTCTCCCGGAATCCTGCCTCGCACCGCCTCGCCGGCGGCGCAGCCCCGTTGCGCGAGGCTTGGCTGCGGCTACGCGCCATCTTCTCGCTGAACGATCCCCGTTGGGGCCGCAATGGTCAGGATGACGATGGGCGCGACAAGGAAGGGCGCGACGACAATCGTCAGCAGAACCAGCGGCCTGACGGCCCGCCCGATCTCGACGAACTCTGGCGGGATTTCAACCGGCGCCTGAACGGCCTGCTGGGCCGCAAGGACCAGGGCGGTGGCGGCAACCAGGGCTTCGGCGGCGCACCCCGCCCGGGTGGCAAGGGTTCCGGCGTCGGTGTCGGCGTCATCGTCGTGGCCGCGCTCGGTATCTGGCTGGCCAGCGGCTTCTTCATGGTGCAGGAAGGCCAGACCGCCGTCATTCTGCAGTTCGGCAAGTTCAAGTACAGCACCGGCCCGGGTATCAACTGGCGCCTGCCCTGGCCGATCCAGTCGGCCGAAATCGTCAATCTGTCGGCCGTGCGTTCGGTCGAGGTGGGCCGTTCGACCTCGATCAAGGATACGAACCTGAAGGACTCGTCGATGCTGACGCAGGACGAGAACATCATCGACGTGCGCTTCACGGTGCAGTACGACATCGACAATGCGCAGGACTACCTCTTCTACAACAAGACCGAGCGTGGCGGTGACGAGGAACTGGTGACCCAGGCCGCCGAGACCTCGGTGCGCGAGATCATCGGCCGCAACCGCATGGATGCGGCGCTTTACGAGAACCGCGAGCAGATCGCGCAGTCGCTGGCAAAGTCGATCCAGGGCATCCTGAGCGCCTACAAGTCGGGCATCCGCGTGATTTCCGTCAACGTGCAGAGCGTGCAGCCGCCCGAGCAGGTGCAGGCGGCGTTCGATGACGTCAACAAGGCCAGCCAGGATCGCGAGCGCGCGATCAGCGAAGGCCAGGCGTACGCCAACGACGTGATCCCGCGTGCCAAGGGCACGGCGGCGCGCCTGGTGGAGGAAGCCGAGGCCTACAAGGCGCGCGTGGTGGCCCAGGCCGAGGGCGATGGCTCGCGTTTCCGCCAGGTTCAGGCCGAGTACGCCAAGGCACCGCAGGTCACGCGTGACCGGATCTACCTGGAGACCATGCAGCAGATCTACAGCAACACGACCAAGATCCTGGTCGATGCCCGCCAGGGCGGCAACCTTCTCTACCTCCCGCTGGACAAGCTGCTGGCACAGGCGCAGGGTGACGCGCGTGGCGCGGCGCCCGCCGCGCAGACGCCGGCATCGTCGCAGTCGGCCAGCGGTGCGGGCGCAGCTTCGGCGCCCGACATGTCCGGCGACAGCAGCCGTTCGCGCGATGCCCTGCGCAACCGCGACCGCGACTCGCGCTGAGGAGGCCAGACATGAATCGACTCATTTCCTTCGTCATCGGCCTGCTGATCGTGCTGGCCGTGGGTTCCTCCATGCTGTTTGTGGTGGACCAGCGCCAATACGCGGTGGTCTTCGCCTTCGGCGAGATCAAGCAGGTCGTGCGCGAGCCCGGCCTGCACTTCAAGCTGCCGCCGCCGTTCCAGAACGTGGTGTTCATGGACCGCCGCCTGCAGACCATCGACGTGGCAGCCAACGAGCGCTTCCTCACCGCCGAGAAGAAGAGCATGGTGGTGGACTGGTTCGTCAAGTGGCGTATCACGGATCCGCGCAAGTTCTATGTGGCCTTCGGCGGCAATATCCGCGGCGCCCAGGACCGCATGACCCAGCGCATCGACTCGGTCGCGCGTGAGGAATTCGGCAAGCGCACCGTTGCCGATGTGGTCGCCGGCGAACGCGAGAAGGTCATGCAGAACATCCGCGCCGGCATGGCGGAGTACGCGCAGTCGGTCGGCGTCGAGATCCTCGACGTGCGGCTCAAGCGGGTCGACCTGCTGCCGGCGATCAGCGAGTCCGTCTATCGCCGCATGGAGGCCGAGCGCAAGCGCGTGGCCAACGAGTTGCGCTCTACCGGGGCAGCCGAGGGCGAGAAGATCCGCGCCGATGCCGACCGCCAGCGCGAAGTGCTGCTGGCCGAGGCCTACCGCGATGCACAGAAGGCCAAGGGCGAGGGCGATGCGCGCGCGTCGCAGATCTACGCCGAGGCCTTCGGCCGTGATCCGCAGTTCGCGCAGTTCTGGCGCAGCATGGAAGCCTATCGCAACACCTTCCGCGACAAGCGCGACCTGATGGTGCTCGAGCCCGATTCCGAGTTCTTCAAGTACATGCGTTCGAGCGGCGGTGCGGCGCCGGCACCGGCGGGACGCCGCTGACCGGTCCGGCCAGCCCCGGCTTCAGGCGAGACCCCGGCCCCGGCCGGGGTTTTGTCCGGATGGCGGGTGCGACGATGCTTGTTGGGGCACTTCGATGAGTGACGCACTCTGGCTCGCGCTGGCCTTGCTGCTGGTGCTCGAGGGGATGCTTCCCTTTGCCGCGCCGGCGTTGTGGCGCCAGGCGATGCTTCGCCTGACACAGCTGCCTGATGCACAATTGCGCGTGTTCGGGCTGGTAGCGATGGCTGCTGGCCTGCTGGGCGTCCTGCTGCTGCGGCATTGATGTCCTGAAGTCCTGAACGCGCGTGCCGCCCCGGGCGGCTGGCCGGACCGGCCGCCCGCAACCGATTACCAGATTCACCGAGAAGAGATTCCCCCATGTCCGACCACTGGCTGCTGCCTGAAAACATTGCCGACGTGCTGCCGTCGGAGGCGCGCAAGATCGAAGAACTGCGCCGCCGCATGCTGGACCTGTTCCGCACCTACGGCTACGAGCTGGTGATGCCGCCGATGATGGAATACCTGGAGTCCCTGCTGACCGGTACCGGCCACGACCTCGACCTGCGCACGCTGAAGCTGGTGGATCAGCTCTCGGGGAGGACTCTGGGCCTGCGCGCGGACATCACGCCGCAGGTGGCGCGTATCGATGCGCACCTGCTGAACCGTCCCGGGGTCACGCGGCTGTGCTATGCCGGCAATGTGCTCCATGCGCGACCGGCGGGCTTCCATGCCACGCGCGAGCCGATCCAGATCGGTGCCGAGATCTACGGCCATGCCGGCCTGGAGGCTGACGTCGAGATCCAGGAGCTGATGCTCGCCGCGCTGCGTGCGGCTGGTCTGTCCGGCATCCGCCTGGACCTGTGTCATGCCGGCATCCTGGAGGCTCTGCTGGAGGGGCTGCCGTCTGGTCGCAAGATCGAGGCCGACCTGTTCGCCGCGCTCGAGACCAAGGACGTGCCCGCGCTGCGCGCGATCACGGCAGGCATGCCGGAGGCCGAGCGCGATGCGCTGCTGGCGCTGCCGACGCTGTACGGTGGAGTCGAGGTGCTGGAGCGCGCGCGCGCCGTATTGCCGGCGAGCCCGAAGATCCAGCGCGCGCTCGACGAGCTGACCTTCCTCGCCAGCGAGGTGCGCGACGCCAGCGTCAATATCGACCTGGCTGACCTGCGCGGCTACCACTACCACAGCGGCGTGATGTTCACCGCCTACGTTGCCGGCCTGCCCAACTATGTGGCGCGCGGCGGCCGTTACGACAAGGTCGGTGAGGCCTTCGGCCGGGCCCGTCCGGCGACCGGCTTCTCGCTCGACCTGCGCGAGGTGGCGTCGTTGTCGCCCGTCGAAGTGCGGGCGCTGGCCGTATTCGCGCCGTGGGATGCCGATCCCGCGCTGCGCGCGGCGATCGCGGCGCTGCGCGCGGGTGGCGAGATCGTCATCCAGTCGCTGCCGGGGCATACCAAGGAACTCGACGAGTTCAACTGCGACCGCCAGCTCGTCCGCCAGGACGGAGCCTGGAAAGTCATTCCGCGCTGAGCCTTCGCATCACCGGCAGGGCCGCGTGGGGCGGCCCGTGCGCGCTTGCGCCTCCAAAATGGCGGGCGTGCCGCGCAACGAGAGTAGAATACGTTTTTAACCTTCTGACCGAAACAACATGTCCGCTTCTGCAGTAAGCCAGGGACGCAATGTCGTCGTGATCGGCACCCAGTGGGGTGACGAAGGCAAAGGGAAAATCGTCGATTGGCTTACCGACCACGCAAAGGGCGTGGTGCGGTTCCAGGGCGGCCATAACGCCGGCCACACGCTCATCATCGGCGGCAAGAAAACCATCCTGCGCCTGATTCCGTCGGGCATCATGCGCGAAGGCACGATCTGCTATATCGGCAATGGTGTCGTGCTGTCGCCGGAAGCGCTGTTCCGCGAGATCGAGGAACTGGAGTCGGCCGGCCTGCAGGTGCAGAACCGCCTGCGCGTGTCCGAGGCGACCACGCTGATCCTGCCCTACCACGTGGCCATCGACAAGGCACGCGAAGCGCGTCGCGGCGCCGGCAAGATCGGCACCACGGGCCGCGGTATCGGACCGGCTTACGAGGACAAGGTGGCGCGCCGTGCACTGCGCGTGCAGGACCTGTTCGACCCGCAGCAGTTCGCCGAACGCCTGCGCGAGAACCTCGACTTCCATAATTTCGTGCTGACCCAGTACCTCGGCGCCGAAGCGGTCGACTTCCAGCAGACGCTGGACGAGACGCTGGCCTATGCGCCGCGCCTGGCGCCGATGGTGGCCGATGTCTCGGCCGAGCTGTACGCGGTCAACGCGGCCGGTGGCAACCTGATGTTCGAAGGCGCGCAGGGCACGCTGCTCGACGTCGACCACGGTACCTATCCCTTCGTCACCTCCAGCAACTGCGTGGCCGGTGCCGCTGCCGCGGGCGCGGGCGTCGGCCCGGGCCGCCTGAACTACATCCTGGGCATCACCAAGGCCTACTGCACGCGCGTGGGCTCGGGGCCGTTCCCCAGCGAGCTGTACGACAACGACAATCCGTCGCGCCAGGATCCGGTCGGCGTGCGCCTGGCCAATGTCGGCAAGGAATTCGGCTCGGTGACCGGCCGTCCGCGCCGCACCGGCTGGCTGGACGCCGCCGCGCTCAAGCGCTCGGTGCAGATCAACGGCGTGTCGGGCCTGTGCATGACCAAGCTCGACGTGCTCGACGGCCTCGAAACCATCAAGCTGTGCGTGGGCTACACGCTCGACGGCAACACCGTCGACATCCTGCCGCGCGGCTCGGATGCCGTGGCGCGCTGCGTGCCGGTCTACGAGGAATTCGCGGGCTGGAATGAGTCCACGTTTGGCGTGAAGCAGTGGGACGCACTGCCCGAGGCGGCCCGTGTCTACCTGAAGCGCATCGAAGAAGTGGTCGGCATCCCGATCGACATGATCTCGACCGGCCCCGACCGCGACGAGACCATTCTGCTGCGTCACCCCTACCTGGCTTGACGCCTCCGGGTGCCGCCCACCGGCGGCGCGTCGGCAAGCAATACGGCCCGCGCAAGCGGGCCGAAACGTATCCGCCTCCGGCACCGGAGGCCCTGACAAGACGAGCGCGACACCGCGCCAAAGTGAAGAGCCAATCATGAACCTGCCGAGCAACGACGACGAGAACCTGTGGGTCTCCTGGGACGAATATCACCGCCTGATCGCGCGGTTGTCGTTGACCGTGCACGAGTCCGGCTGGAAGTTCGACAAGATCCTGTGCCTGGCGCGCGGCGGCCTGCGCGTCGGCGACCAGATGTCGCGCATCTTCGATGTGCCGCTCGCCATCCTGGCCACCAGCAGCTATCGCGAGGCGGCCGGCACGCAGCAGGGTGAGCTCGATATTGCCCAGTACATCACCATGACGCGCGGCGAACTGACCGGCAAGATCCTGCTGGTCGATGACCTGGTCGATTCGGGCGTGACCCTGGAGCGTGTGGGCCGGCACCTGAAGGAGCGCTATCCCGCCGTGACCGAAGTGCGGTCGGCGGTGCTGTGGTACAAGGCCTGCTCCAAGGTGGCGCCGGACTACCACGTCGCCTACCTGGCGACCAATCCCTGGATCCACCAACCCTTCGAAGAATACGACACGCTACGTCCGCACAACCTGTCGGCCTGGCTCAAGCGCGGCCGCCACGGCGGCGACGCAACCCAGGGCTGAGCCCGCGCTTAGCGGTCGGGGAGGGCTTACCGCCCCGGCCGTCGCCTGCTGATGCTGCGCTGGTTCAATAGCCCACTGTGAAGCGCTGGCGTTCGTGCGCCGGCTTCTCGATCTCGTCCAGCATCGCGATGGCGTAGTCTTCCATCGAGATCCAGCTCTTGCCGCTGGCGTCCGCCAGCAGCGTTTCCTCTCCCGTGCGGTAGCTGCCGGTGCGCGTGCCAGGCTCGAACAAGGCCGAAGGCGACAGGAAGGTCCAGTTCAGCGCGGTCTCGCTGCGCAGTGCGTTGAGGAAGTCCCGGCCGGCGAGCGCCTCGGCCTTGTAGATCTCGGGGAACTGCGGCGCATCCACCAACTGCGTGCCCGGCGCCACGAAGAGGCTGCCGGCGCCGCCGACCACCAGCAGGCGCGGCACGCCCGCCTGCTTGACCGGGCCGAGGATCTGTTCCGGCTTCGCGTCCAGGAAGCGCACCGTGCTGATGGCCACATCCTGGCCAGCGAGGGCGGCGGCCAGGGCGGCGCCATCCGCCACGTCGACGTCGAGCGTGCTCAGGCCGGCGCGCGGCGCGAGGGAGGTGGCCTTGCGCGAGAGTGCGGTCACCGTGTGGCCGCGGCGCAGGGCCTCGTCGATCAGGCGCGTGCCGACGCGGCCGGTGGCACCGATGATGGCGATCTTCATTGCAATTCTCCTTGTCTGCAGGTTGATGACAGCTTAGTCAATGCCCGCGTATTGCGGGCGGTCGATATGAAACTATTGTGGTTACATATCGGGATAAAAAAATCAGCGCCGGTGGCGCTGTGCGGCCTGTTCGACTTCTTCCAGCATGCCGGCAATCGTGATGCCGGCCAGCGCCTGGTCCATCGCGTCCTGGGCACGCGTCGCCACCTGCTTGAGCGCCCCGGTGATCTCGCGGCCTACCATGCAGGCCGGGTTGGGCGCGCTGTGGTGCAGCGAGATCAGCGCGCTCGTCTCGACGGCGCGAAAGACCTCGAGCAAGGTGATGCCGGCGGCCGGGCGGGCCAGCGCGGCGCCACCGGTGCTGCCCATGACCGTGGTCACCATGCCGGCTTCCGCGAGGCGGCCGATGAGTCGGCGGATCAGGGCGGGGTTGGTGCCCACGCTGCCCGCGATCAGCGATGACGGCAATGGTTCGCCAGCCTGCGCAAGCAGGGTCAGGATATGCACGGCGACGGCGAAGCGGCTGCTGGTGGTCATGGTGGGCGGTCAATATGAAACCATCATAGTTACAGATAGACCGGCCTGTCAAGGCGGACGACCAGGTGAGGCGGGCGGCTGCGCGGACTGTCGGCGTCGGGCTGCTTTGCTGGTCCGAAGAGGGGAACTTCCAACAGCATCTGAGCGTTTCTGTCGGAAGGATGCCGGAAGCGGCACTGAAACTGATACACTGGCCCACGGCGCAACCGTGGCCTGCCAGAGGGTCGGTTGCCAGGTGGCCCGCGGACATCCAGACGATATCCGCCGGCTGCGTCAGCAGGGCTGTCGTATTGCGGCCCAGTTGCATTCGAGCACTAGAGCAGCAATAGAGCAATAGAGTAATCGCGCGATCGAGCGTTTCGTTCACGCATTCACGCGCTGCGGCGCGAACGGGGAGTGGAATTTGCCGGGTCCGGGAAACAGCAAAGTGGAAAACAAAAAACCCGCAGGGCTCGAAAGCGCTGCGGGTTTCCCGGTGATCTGGTGCCCAGGAGAGGACTCGAACCTCCACAGTGTTGCCACCGCTAGGACCTGAACCTAGTGCGTCTACCAATTCCGCCACCTGGGCAGGTGTCGAAACAACCGAAGCGCTCATTATAGAGAGCGCAAAGCGTTTGTCAAATCATTCTTTGAAGAAATTGAATCAGAACAACTATCCGATCCCCAGCCGGGAAGAAATCCTGGGCGTGCTGAGAACTTCCGGCTCGCCGCTGTCGGCGGGGGATATCGCCAAGGCTCTGGCCGTCACGCGCAAGGAGCATGACGGCTTCCAGAAACGGCTCGCCGCCATGGAGCGCGACGGGCAGGTCGAATTGAACCGCAAGGGCCGCTACGAGCTGGCCCACCAGCCGAACTTCGTCACCGGGCGCGTGCAAGGCCACCGCGACGGCTTCGGCTTCCTGATCCGCGACGACGGCGACGACGATATCTTCCTGCCCGAGCGCGAACTGCAGAAGGCCATGCACAACGATCGCGCGCAGGTGCGCGTGGTCGGCTACGACCGGCGCGGTCGTCCGGAAGGCCAGATCGTCGAGATCCTGGAGCGCGCCAACCGGCGCGTGATCGGCCGCCTGCTCAGCGAGGGCGGCGTGCTGGTGGTGGCGCCGGAGGACAAGCGCATCAGCCAGGACATCCTGATCCCGCCCAACGCGCAGGGCAAGGCCAAGGTGGGGCAGGTGGTCAGCGTCGAGATCGTCGAATACCCGGACCGCTACGTGCAGCCGGTGGGGCGCGTGGTCGAGGTGCTGGGCGACATCGACGACCCGGGCATGGAGATCGAAATCGCCGTGCGCAAGTACGGCGTGCCGCATGCCTTCTCCGCTGCAGCTGCGGCCGAGGCGGCCGCGTTGCCCGACACGGTGCAGCCGTCCGACCTGCAGCACCGCATCGACCTGCGCGACGTGCCGCTGGTCACCATCGACGGCGAGGACGCACGCGATTTCGATGACGCGGTCTATTGCGAACCGGTCAAGATCGGCCGCAGCAAGGGCTGGCGCCTGATCGTGGCGATCGCCGACGTGTCGCACTACGTGCGCCCCGGCACGCCGCTCGACACCGACGCGCTCGACCGCGCCACCTCGGTCTACTTCCCGCGCCGCGTGATCCCGATGCTGCCGGAGAAGCTGTCCAACGGCCTGTGCTCCCTGAACCCGCAGGTGGACCGCCTGTGCATGGTGTGCGACGCGGTCATCACCGCCAAGGGCGAGATCAAGGCCTACCAGTTCTATCCCGCGGTGATGCACTCGGCCGCGCGCCTGACCTACAACGAGGTCTGGGCCGTGCTGTCGAACACCAAGGGGCCCGAAGCCCACAAGCGCGTCGAGCTGGTGCCCCAGCTGCAGGACCTGTACGAGCTGTTCCAGGTGCTGCTCAAGTCCCGGCGCGCGCGCGGTGCGATCGACTTCGACACCACCGAGACCTATATCGTCTGCAATGCGCAGGGCAAGATCGAGCAGATCCTGCCGCGTACCCGCAACGATGCGCACCGCCTGATCGAGGAGTGCATGCTGGCCGCCAACGTGTGCGCGGCCGACTTCCTCGAACGCTTCGGCCACCCTGCGCTCTACCGCGTGCATGCGGGCCCGAGCGAGGAAAAACTGAAGCTGCTGCGCGAGTTCCTCAAGACCGCCGGCCTCAGCCTGGGCGGCGGGGACAAGCCGCAGGCCTCGGACTATGCCGAGGTGATGGACAAGATCAAGTCGCGTCCCGATGCGCCGATGCTGCAGACCATGCTGCTGCGCTCGATGCAGCAGGCTGTCTACAGCCCGGACAATATCGGCCACTTCGGCCTGTCCTATTCCGCCTACACGCACTTCACCAGCCCGATCCGGCGCTATCCGGACCTGCTGGTGCACCGCGCCATCAAGGCGGTGCTGGCCCATACCAAGTATCAGCCGGCCTATGCCGACGGCGTCGTGCTCAATACCGCGATCGCACCCAAGGCGCGCCGCCTGCAGGCCAAGGATGCGGAGCAGAAGGCCGAACGGGTGGCCGCGCGCGCGCGCCGCAACGAGGCGATCTGGGACGAGCTGGGCCTGCACTGCTCGGCCAACGAGCGCCGCGCGGACGAGGCTTCGCGCGATGTCGAGGCCTGGCTCAAGTGCTACTTCATGCGCGACAAGCTGGGCAATGAGTTCGCCGGCACCGTCAGCGCCGTGACCTCCTTCGGCATCTTCGTGCAGCTCGACGAGCTGTACGTCGAGGGCCTGATCCATGTGAGCGAGCTGGGCAGCGACTATTTCCAGTACGACGAGGCGCGCAACGAACTGCGCGGCGAGCGTACCGGGATCCGCTACCGCCTGACCGACCGCGTACGCGTGCAGGTGCTGCGCGTCGACCTGGACGCGCGCAAGATCGACTTCGGCCTGGTGCAGGAACCCTCTGCCAAGGCGTTGCGCGGCGGCCGCCCGCCTGCATCGGAGACCGCCCCCCACGTGCCGGCCGCGCACGCCCAGCCGGCGCGCAAGCGCGGCAAGCAACTGGCAGCCCTGCTTGGCGGCACCTCCAAGCCGGAAGAGTCCTTCGACGAAACGTTGGACCGCGTGATCGAGGAACAGCCAGTGTTCGAGGCCGTGATCATGCCAGCCAAGGCACCCGGCAAGGCGCACGTGCCGGCGGGCAAGCCCGCCAAGCGTGCCGCCAAGCCCAAGCCGCAGCACCTCGCCACGCCGCGCAAGGGCGCCAAGCCGCGTCCCAAGCCTGCCGGCAAGAGCGGCCGCCCCGCGCGCAAGCGCTGAGCCCGGTGTTCCTGCCGCTTGCCTTCCGGCCCCCGACGCCCGGTTCCCGCCGGGCCCGGCCGGCCGGGCGGGTACAATCGCGCCATGGCTAAACACAAACTTCTGATCGGCTTCCATGCCGTCACCGCCCGGTTGCGCCAGAACGCGGCCGGTGTCACCGATGTCTATGTCGAGTCGGCGCGCCGCGATCGCCGCATGCAGGACTTCATCCGCCTGGCCGAGAGCCTGGGGGTGCGCCTGCATCCGGTCGATGCCGAGCGCCTGCGCGGCCTGGCCGGCACCGACCGCCACCAGGGCGTGGTGGCACGCGCCGAGGAGGCATCGCTGGCGCTGACCATCGATGAACTGCTAGACGGCATCGAAGGCCCGCCGCTGCTGCTGGTGCTCGACGGCGTCACCGACCCGCACAACCTGGGTGCCTGCCTGCGCGTGGCCGACGGGGCCGGCGCGCACGCCGTGATCGCGCCCAAGGACCGCAGCGTCGGCGTCAACGCCACCGTGGCCAAGGTCGCCAGCGGCGCGGCCGAGACCGTGCCCTACATCACGGTGACCAATCTGGCGCGCACCCTGCGCGAACTGCAGGAACGCGGCATCTGGGTGGTCGGCACCGCGGACGGCGTCGACAAGACGCTCTACGATGTCGACCTGAAGGGGCCGATGGCGCTGGTGATGGGGGCCGAAGGGGAGGGCATGCGCCGCCTCACGCGTGAGACCTGCGACGAACTGGTCGGCATCCCGATGGCCGGCGGTGTCGAGAGCCTGAACGTTTCCGTGGCCAGCGGCGTCTGCCTGTACGAGGCCGTGCGCCAGCGCCGCGTGCTGGCGGGCTGACAGAGTTCGCGCATCCGGCCGGGCTTGCTGCTTTCCTTCTCTATCGCTCCCTCCTTTCGTTTCCGGATCTTGTCCCAGGGCCCCTGCCGCTGCGCAACGGGCCTGGGGCTGCGTCGACGGTACCGGGCGGCATGCTCTGCCCGGCCGGATGCTTGCCGCAGGCGGGCAGCCATCGCGCAAATGCGGGAAATCCCGACAAAAACTCTCAGAAATCCGGACATAGTGACGCATTTGCGCTGACTTTTTGATCGCATCGGCCAAAAGGCAGGGCGGGATCGGTGATTTTGTAATACATTCGCGCCATCCCAATCGCTGCGCCACTCACCTTGAATCCGGAAGTCCGTACCGAACTTGCACTAGACCGGCTGCGCGTCGAGTTCACGCAGCCTGAAACCGAGCGGGATTTTCAGCTGCACCATCTCAGCCGCACCCAGGCGTCGCTGCGCCTCACGCTGCTGTTCTGCTCGCTTTTCTACGTCGCATTTTCGTTGACGGACGTGGCGGTCCTGGGGCAAGGCCGCGCAGCGCTCTGCCTGCTCGCCGCGCGCACGCTGGTCGCGGTCACGGCGGTGCTGGGCCTGCACCTGGTGCGCCAGCAGCCCGAGTCCGTCAACACGGTCTGGTTCGCGGCGAGCATTGCCGAGATCGTCGGCATGTCCACCTTCATGCTGATCGTCTGGTTCCGGCCGCACGAAATCCCGTGGCACGCGATGTCGCTGTGCATCATGCTGATCGTGGTCTACGTGTTCATTCCCAACCGGCTTTGGATCGCGCAAGGGATCGCGCTCGCCGCGACCGCGGCGTTCATCCTGCTTGCCGTGCGCATCGGCAAGCTCGAGCCATCCGATGCGCAGACCATGGCGATGCTGCTGCTGCTCGTCAACAGCTTCGGCATCGTGGCGGCGCGCCGCTATCATCGGCTCTGGCGCGATGAGTACCGCGTCCTGATGGACCTGCAGCAGCTGTCCGTGCACGACCCCCTGACCGCCTGCTTCAACCGGCGCCACCTGCACCAGACACTGCTGCCGATGGAGATCGCCAGGGCACGCCGCTTCCGGCATTGGCTGACGCTGATGGTCTGCGACATCGATCGCCTCAAGTCGATCAACGACACCTACGGCCACCAGGCCGGCGATGTGGTGCTGCAGCGGGTCGCCGCCCAGTTGCGCAGCGCCTCGCGCGACCATGTCGACAGCGTGGTGCGCTTCGGCGGCGAGGAGTTCCTGGTGGTGCTGCCGCAGACCGACCTGGATGGCGCTCTCGCGGTGGCGGAGCGGCTGCGTGCCGCCATCGCCGGCAGGCCCGAGGTGGACAACGCCGGGCTGGCTATCGCTGCGACGGCCAGTTTCGGTGTGCTCGCGGTGAATTTCGCCACCGTTGGCGAGTCGGTGACGGAAGCTTCCCTGGTAGCCGCAGCGGATGCCTTGCTGTATGAGGCCAAGCACGCGGGCCGCAATACGATCCGCTACCGCGAATGGGGCGGCAGGCCGATGGTGCGCGCAGAGGGCTCGCTGCCCTTGACTCTGTACGAGTCCAGCCCGTGGACGGACACGGTGCGCCAGGGCGAGCCGGGCGGGCGGCTGGTGCCCTGAGTCGACGCATTGGTGATGCAGGGCACTGGTCCATTGCGTCATTCGAAAAGCCCCCCGTTCGACAGCGCGTCCAGGCCGCATGCGTCGTTGCAAATGCTCGCCATAGCCGTGCCATGGCTGCGCTTTGCGCCTAGCCCGCGATCTGGAGGCACTGCCGCTCGGCTGCGCGCCCGGGTGCGTTTTCTCTGATGCAGTGGACTAGAATCGCGGGCATGCCGTCCGCGGCGGCGCCGGCATCGCGGCGCACCGGAGGCGGGCGCGGGAGAAGTCATGAGTGAAACAAAGGAATTACTGGATCCGCAGCAGGTGCAGACCGCGCGCGCATGGGTCGCTGCAGCCCGGGACATCTTCGTCCTGACCGGCGCCGGCATCTCGGCCGAGTCCGGCGTGCCGACCTTCCGCGACGCGCTGACAGGGCTGTGGGCGCGCTACGATCCTGAGGAGCTGGCCAGTGCTGCGGCATACCGCCGCCATCCGGGCATGGTCTGGAAGTGGTACCAGCATCGCCGCGAAATGGTGGCTGCTGCGCAGCCAAACCCGGGCCACGCGGCGCTGGCGGAGCTGGCCGGCCGCAAGACGCTGACGCTGGTCACGCAGAACGTGGATGGCCTGCACCAGCGCGCCGGCAGCCAGGACGTGGTGGAACTGCACGGCAGCTTGTTCGCCGACAAGTGGCTGGACGGCTGCGGCCGCTGCGACATCGCCACGGCGGTGCCGGGCGAGCCGCCGCGCTGCGGCACCTGCGGCGCCATGCTGCGACCAGGTGTGGTCTGGTTCGGCGAGGACCTGCCGCGCGTGGCGCGCTTCCGCGCCGAGCAGGCGGCACAGCATTGCGACCTGTGCCTGGTGGTCGGTACCTCGGGCCTGGTCTATCCGGCGGCTGCGTTGCCCGGCATCGCCAAGGACGAAGGGGCGCGAGTGATCGTGATCAATCCCCAGCCTTCCGCACTGGACGAGACCGCCGACCTGGTGCTGCGCGCGCCGGCCGGGGCCTGCCTGCCGCTGCTGGTCCGGCAGGACGGCGCCTGAGGCGCCGTCCTGTCCGGATTCAGCGAGCCACCGCCACCGGGGCGCGCATCACCAGGTAGAGTCCGCACAGGATGATGGCCATGCCTGCCAGGCTGGACGCCGACATGCGGTTGCCCAGCAGCAGGAAATCCATGGCGGCGGTGACGCCGGGCACCAGGTAGAACAGGCTGGTGACATTGACGAGGTTGCCGCCCCGGATCATGCGGTAGAGCAGCAGCTGCGCGCCGACCGAGATCACCAGGCCCAGCCAGAGCAGCGGCAGCAGCAGCCCGATGCCGGGCTCCAGTGCCACCGGCTGTGCCGGCAGCAGTGCCAGGCACAGCAGCAGGCTGATGCCATATTGCAGCGGCAGGACCTGAGCCGGTGTTTGTGCGATGCCTTTCTGCAGGATCGCGCCGACCGTCATGCAGGAGAGCGCGCCCAGGGCGGACAGCGTGCCGGCAGCGGAAAAGTGTGCCGCCGCGATGCCCTGGCCGACCACCAGTGCCAGGCCGCCCAGTGCCAGCGCCAGGCCGGACAGCCGGCGCGGATGCGCGCCGGGTTCCAGCCAGGCCAGCGTCAGGATGGGCTGGGCGCCACAGACCGTGGCCAGTACCCCGGGTGTGATGCCATGTGCCAGCGCGAGGAAATAGCATGCCGTGTAACCGCCGATCAGCGGCAAGCCGATCAGCGCGACGCGCAGGCGTGTGCCTGGCGCCGGCAGCCATTCCTCGCCGCGCAACAGGCCGAGCGCGGCGAGCGAGCCGCCGGCCAGCGCGAAGCGCAGCGACAGCAGGACGAAGGGGCTGGCGTGGTCCAGGCCCCAGCGGGAGAAGATCGCGCCGCTACCCCAAAGCAGCACGAAGAGGGTGGTCGGACCATAGGCGGTCCACAGACTTCCATTGGATTTCATGGGTTTGCACCTGTCGAGGCAACAACAGGCTCCAGCCGCGCGCAAAGCGGCGCCCCGGTCGGCACGACCGGCGGATCAGGGCAGGCTGGAGCGGAAAAGGGCTGAGAGGATCAGCCGAGCACGACGGCCGTGGCCGGCGGGCTGACGACCGCGGCGACCACGCCGTACGGCGGGGACGCCGGGGGAGGCGCGACAGATGCGACGACACCAGTGCGCGCGGTGCGTGCGAAGCCGTGCGCCCGATGGTCGGGGCATACGGCTTGCGGCAGGCGGGTGCGTGGTGTCATGGGAAGTTCGGTGTTCCGGAGGGCCTCCGCCGCGCTCCAGGCGCTTCAGGGAGGACTTAAGGGCGGACAGGCCAGCAGAGATGCTAGAGGCGACGGGCGCTGGCGTCAAGCGCCCGTCGCTGGCCGGGCTCAGGCGTCGATCAGCGTTTCCAGCTTGACCGCATCGGCGGCGAACAGGCGGATGCCTTCGGCCAGCTTCTCGGTGGCCATCGCGTCTTCGTTCAGTTGCCAGCGGAAGTCCGGCTCGTCGCTGGCCACGCGCGCCACATTGGCGGACTGTGCCTGCTCGATGGAAAGCTTGCGCTCGACTGCGCCCTCGCCGGCGGCAAGCTGCTCGAGCAGCTCGGGACTGATGGTCAGCAGGTCGCAGCCGGCCAAGGCCAGGATCTGCCCGGTGCTGCGGAAGCTGGCGCCCATCACCTCGGTGGCGTGGCCGAACTTCTTGTAGTACTCGTAGATCTGGCGCACCGAGCGCACGCCCGGGTCGTTGTCGCCGGCGTTGGCGACGGCGTCCCATTTGTCGCCGGCCTGCTTCTTGTGCCAGTCGAGAATGCGGCCGACGAAGGGCGATATCAGTTGCGCGCCGGCCTCGGCACAAGCCACAGCCTGGGCCAGGGAAAACAGCAAGGTCATATTGCAGCGGATACCCTCGCGCTGGAGCACGGCGGCGGCGCGGATGCCCTCCCAGGTCGAGGCGATCTTGATCAGCACGCGCTCGCGCGCGACGCCGCGCCGCTCATAGAGGGCGATCAGGTGGCGTGCCTTGGCGACCGTGGCCTCTGTGTCGAAGGACAGGCGCGCGTCGACCTCGGTCGAGACACGTCCCGGCACGATCGCCAGGATCTCGCAGCCGAAGGCGATCAGCAGCGCATCCATCACCGCATCGGTGCCGGCGGCGCCATGGTCGCGCACGGCCTGTTCGAGCAGCGGGCGGTAGTCAGGCTTCTGCACGGCCTTCAGGATCAGCGAAGGATTGGTGGTGGCGTCCTGTGGCGTGTACTGCTTCATCAGCTGGAAGTCGCCGGTGTCGGCGACCACCGTGGTGAACTGCTTCAGTTGCGCGAGCTGGTTCATGATCGGTCCATTGCTGGCCTGCGCGGGCGCCGCCGCCGGTGGCGGCACGGCCCGGCAGAGAGGAGGATGGGGGAGGGCGCGCAGGGCGGCACCCCTTGCGGCCATTGTACCCGTGGCTTCCGGCGTGCAGGACCGCCCGGTGCGATCCGCTACACTACGGGGTTTCCATCCAATGCATCCACTGGCTCTGTCATGAATCAGGACGAACTCAAGGCGCTGGTCGCCCAGGCTGCCGCCGACTACGTGAAGCAGGAAGTACCGCAGGGCGCGGTGCTCGGCGTCGGCACCGGCTCGACCGCCAACCTCTTCATCGATGCCGTGGCGGCTTTCAAGGACCGCTTCGCGGGTGCCGTATCGAGCTCCGAGGCATCGACGCGCCGTCTGCAGCAGCATGGTTTCACCGTGCTGGACCTGAACGAAGTGGACGAGATTCCCGTCTATGTCGACGGCGCCGACGAAATCGACGCCAGCGGCGCCATGATCAAGGGCGGCGGCGGCGCGCTGACGCGCGAGAAGATCGTGGCCTCGGTCGCGGCACGCTTCGTCTGCATCGCCGACGGCAGCAAGCTGGTCGAGGCCATGGGGGCGTTCCCGCTGCCGGTCGAGGTGGTGCCGATGGCACGTGCGGCCGTCGCGCGCCGGCTGGCGGCGCTGGGCGGCCAGCCCAAGCTGCGCATGACCAAGGAAGGCGGGATCTACAAGACCGACAACGGTAACGTGATCCTGGACGTGGCCGGACTGCGCATCACCGATCCCAAGGGCATGGAAGCCGACATCAACCAACTGCCTGGCGTGGTCACGGTCGGCCTGTTCGCCCTGCGCGGGGCGGACGTGCTGCTGCTCGGCACGCAGGACGGCGTGCGGCGCACCGACTTCTGATGCCGTCGGGGCCGGCCTGCGTGCCGGCCCGTTCAGGGAGCCGGGCTGGCCAGTGGCTTGCCCTTCTCCACCACATAGACGCCGACCAGCCGGACCGGCGTAGTGCCGGGATTGTGCGCGTCGTGGACCACGCCGGCCGGTACCACGAAGGCTTCTCCTGCCTTGATCCGGCGCGGCGGCTGGCCGTCCACCAGCAACTCCTCGCCCTCGGTCACGTAACTGATTTCGTCGCCGGGATGCGTATGGCGCCCGGCATGAGCGCCCGGCGCCACCTCCACCTTCGCCACCACGGCCTCGCGGCCTGGCACCGAGGTGTCCTCGCGCGAGACCAGGGTGCGCGTCAGGCCGCCGGCCTGGGCCAGCGCCGTGCCGGAAGCCAGCGCCAGGCCGGCCAATGCCAGCGCGCCGGCGTACTGCGTCATCTTGCGGTCCATCTCCTCTCCTCCTCTGCCCGGGGTTGTCGTTCTGCTTCGATTTGCTTCAGGCTGCGCCGTTGCCATGGCGGCTGCCTGGGCGGCAGGCTGGCCGCAGATGCAGGGTGATGCAGGGGTGATGCAGGGGTGATGCAGGGGTGATGCAGGGGTGATGCAGGGGTGATGCAGGGGCGGGCCGGATTGCGCGCCGTGCGGATGTGGACGCATCGTAGCAAAGGCCGGCGGCCAGCGTAACAGGCGGGCGGAACTTGGCAAACAAAAAAGGGTGCCTCGGCACCCTTTTGCGTCATGGCCGCATCACGGCCGCATCACGGTCGATGTGCGGCGCTCAGCTCTGCGGCGGCACGTAGCCGGCGGCCTGGTCGGCGCCTTCGCCGAAGAAATACTTCTCGGTCTGCTTGAGCAGATACTGGCGTGCGCGCGTGTCGGCCATGTTGAGGCGGTTCTCGTTGATCAGCATGGTCTGGTGCTTGAGCCAGCCGGCCCAGGCTTCCTTCGACACGTTCTGCCAGATCTTCTTGCCCAGTTCGCCGGGCAGCGGCGGGAAGTCGAGGCCTTCGGCTTCCTTGTTCAGCTTGACGCAGTGGACCATGCGGGCCATGGAGACTCCTTGGAATTTTGTGCGGTGCGATTGTCGGGACGCGCCGCCGGCGCCGGGGCGGCGGGCGGCGTGCCGTGCGTGGGTGGCGCTATTGTAGCGAAGCGCGGGCGACCCGGTGCCCACGCCCCTATCGCGCGCAGCGTCTTCAGTGTGTCTTCAGAGCTTCTTCAGCAGCACCATGGACTTGCGCTGCCAGTTGTACAGCTTGCGCTTGTCTTCCGGCAGGTCGTCCACGGTGGCGTGCACGAAGCCGCGCTTGAGGAACCAGTGCTCGGTGCGCGTCGTCAGCACGAACAGCCGGTCGAGGCCGAGCGCGCGTGCGCGCCGCTCGATGCGCTTGAGGATGCGCTCGCCGTCGCCGGTGCCCTGTGCCTCGGACGAGACCGTCAGGCAGGCCATTTCCGCCATGCCCTCGCGCGGGTAGGGGTAGAGCGCGGCGCAGCCGAACAGCACGCCATCGTGTTCGATCACGCTGAAGTTGGCGATGTCGCGCTCGATCAGGTGGCGTCCGCGCGGCACCAGCGTGCCGTCGGCTTCCAGCGGCGCGATCAGCTGCACGATGCCGCCGACGTCATCCAGCGTGGCCTCGCGCAGGCTTTCCAGGTCGGTATCGGAGACCATGGTGCCGACGCCATCGTGCAGGAACAGCTCCAGCAGCACCGAGCCGTCGAGCGCGTAGGGGATCAGGTGGGCGCGCGGCACGCCACCCTTGAGCGCCTTCACCAGGTGCTCGAGGTAGTAGGCCACGTCGCGCGGCAGGTGGTTGTTCTGCAGCCGTTCCACCGCCGTGCGCAGTGACAGTTCGGGGATCAGCTTGCCGACCGGGTCGGGTACGCCGGGCACCTCGGTGATGAAGATCAGCTTGTCGGCCTTCAGCGCGCTGGCGGTGGCGCTGGCCACGTCTTCCATCGACAGGTTGAAGGCCTGGCCGGTAGGCGAGAAGCCCAGCGGCGACAGCAGCACGACCTTGCCGTGATGCAGGGACATCTGCACCGACTCCGCGTCCACCTTGCGCACCAGGCCGGTGTGCTGGAAGTCGACGCCGTTGACGATGCCGAGCGGCCGCGCCGTGACGAAGTTGCCCGATACCACGGAGAGCTGGGCGCCCGCCATCGGCGTGTTGGGCAGGCCGCGGCTGAAGGCGGCTTCGATGTCCAGGCGCAATTCGCCGGCCGCCTCCTTGGCGCATTCGATGGCGGCATTGTCGGTGATGCGCACGCCATCGACGAACTCGGATTCCACCTGGCGCAACGCCAGCTGTTCCTGCACCTGTGGGCGCGAGCCATGCACCAGCACGACATGCATGCCCATCGCGTGCAGCAGCGCGACGTCGTTGACCAGGGCGTCCAGGCAGCCCGCCTTGACCAGCTCGCCGCCGAAGGCGATCACGAAGGTCTTGCCGCGGAAGGCGTGGATATAGGGCGCCACCGCTCGCAGCCAGTCGACGAACTGCTGGTGGCTCGGCGCCGGGGCCCCGCGCTCGAGGGGCGCGGCAGGGGCGGCGTCGGCCGGGGTGGCGGGGGGCGCGGGCTGGGGTTCGGCCGGCTCGGCGGGCTGGGGCGCCGGCTGCGGCGTGTCGGTTCTGGCGTTCATCCGGCGGATTATAATCCCGCCCAATGTCAGAACAACGTCCCGTCAAGCCGCTGCCGCCGGAGCGGCAGCCCGCCGCGCCGGCCAGGTCCCGCCCGGCGCCCCGTCCCGGCCCTCAGTCCGCCAGCCCGAACGGCCCGCAGCCCCCGCGCCGGACCGCCGTCGGCGCGGCCGACGCCGCTGCGCCGGTGCGTGCCGGCGGGCCGGCACCGGACGGCCGCGCGCAGCGCGGCGCGCGCCCGCGCCAGGGCGATGCCGAGCGTCCCCCACGGACCCCACGGCCGCGCCGCCCGGCCAATCCGCTGCCGGAGATCACGTTCCCCGAGGCGCTGCCGGTTTCGGCGCGGCGGGAAGAGATCGCCGCGGCGCTGCGCGCGCACCAGGTGGTGGTGGTGTCGGGCGAGACCGGCTCGGGCAAGACCACGCAGTTGCCCAAGATCTGCCTGTCGATCGGGCGCGGCCCGGGCGCGGACGGCAGTGGCGGCCTGATCGGCCATACCCAGCCGCGCCGCATCGCGGCCACCTCCACCGCCAAGCGCATCGCCCAGGAGCTGGGTACGCCGATCGGCGAGCACGTCGGCTACCAGGTGCGCTTCAACGACACCATGTCGCCCGGCGCCTCGGTCAAACTGATGACCGACGGTATCCTGCTGGCCGAGACGCAGAACGATCCGCTGCTGCGCGCCTATGACACGATCATCATCGATGAGGCGCACGAACGCAGCCTCAACATCGATTTCCTGATCGGCTACCTGAGGCAGATCCTGCCGCGGCGGCCGGACCTGAAGGTCATCATCACCTCGGCCACCATCGACGCACAGCGCTTTGCCGAGCACTTCACCCTGCAGGGAAAGCCGGCGCCGGTGATCGAGGTCAGCGGCCGCCTGTACCCGGTGGAGGTGCGCTACCGGCCTATCCAGCAGGATGCGCCGGGCACGCCGGGCACGGCAGGCGACCCGCACAAGGCCGCTGCCGCGCGCGAGCGCGACCTGTACGACGGCATCGTCGATGCCGTCGACGAGCTGTGCCGGCTGGGGGCGGGCGATGTGCTGGTGTTCCTGCCGGGCGAACGCGAGATCCGCGAGACGGCGGAGGCGCTGCGCAAGCACCATCCACCGCACACGGAGATCCTGCCGCTGTTTGCGCGGCTGTCGGTGCAGGAGCAGGAGCGGGTGTTCCGGCCCTCCAACGCGCGCCGCATCGTGCTGGCCACCAATGTGGCGGAAACCTCGCTGACCGTACCCGGTATCCGCTACGTGGTCGATACCGGCCTGGCGCGCGTCAAGCGCTACTCCTATCGCAACAAGGTCGAGCAGTTGCAGATCGAGTCGATCTCGCAGGCGGCGGCCAACCAGCGCGCCGGCCGCTGCGGCCGGGTCGCGGACGGCGTCTGCATCCGGCTCTATGAGGAATCGGATTTCGCCGGCCGCCCGCGCTTCACCGATCCCGAGATCCTGCGCTCGTCGCTGGCCGCGGTGATCCTGCGCATGAAGGCCTTGCGCCTGACTGCGATCGAGTCGTTCCCCTTCATCGAGCCGCCGCTCGGCCGAGCCATCGCCGACGGCTACCAGCTGCTGCAGGAGCTGGGCGCGATCGACAACAAGGGCGACAGCTACGAGCTGACGCCCGTCGGGCGCCAGCTTGCCAAGCTGCCGCTGGACCCGCGCGTGGGCCGCATGATCCTGGCCGCGCGCGACCACCAGTGCCTGCGCGAGGTGCTGGTGATCGCCAGCGCGCTGTCGGTGCAGGATCCGCGCGAACGCCCGCAAGAAGCCCAGGAGGCGGCCGACCAGGCCCACCGCAAGTTCGTCGACGAGAAGTCGGAGTTCCTCGGCTGGGTGCGCATGTGGAAGTGGTTCGAGGAGGCGGTTGCGCACAAGAAGACCAACCGACAGTTGCAGGAGCAGTGCCGCGCGCATTTCCTCTCCCACGTGCGCCTGCGCGAATGGCGCGACGTGCATTCGCAACTGCTGACCACCGTGACCGAGCAGGGCTGGCGCTTGAACGACAGCGAGCCGACCTTCGAACAGATGCACAAGGCCCTGCTGACCGGCCTGCTGGGCAATATCGGCTGCAAGCTGGAAGAGGCCGACGGACGCGGCCGCGAGTACCTGGGCGCCCGTGGCATCAAGTTCCACCTGTGGCCGGGTTCCTTTATCGCGCGCAAGGTGGGGCGCTGGATCATGGCGGCAGAGCTGGTCGAGACCAGCCGGCTGTTCGCGCGCACGCTGGCGCGCATCGAGCCAGAGTGGCTGGAGCAGGTCGGCGGCCACCTGCTCAAGGTGAGCTGGAGCGACCCGCACTGGGAGAAAAAGGCCGGCCAGGTGCTGGCGCTGGAGCGCGCCACCCTGTACGGCCTGGTGGTCTACCAGCACCGGCGCGTGCATTACGGGCCGATGAATCCGGCCGAGGCGCGCGAGATTTTCATCCGGCGTGCGCTGGTCGACGGCGAGCTGGACACCCGGCTGGCGTTCTTCGCGCACAACCAGCGCCTGGTGCGCGAGATCGAGAACCTCGAACACAAGTCGCGCCGGCAGGACGTGCTGGTCGACGATGAACTGATCTACGCTTTCTACGATCGCGCCATCCCGGCCGACATCCACCAGCAGGCCAGCTTCGAGCAGTGGTACAAGCAGGCCGCCGCCGACGACCGCAAGCTGCTCTACCTGAATCGCGACGAGCTGATGCGGCACGAAGCGGCTGGCATCACCACCGAGCTGTTTCCCAAGGTGCTGAGCGTGGCCGGTGTCGACATGGCGCTGACCTACCATTTCGAGCCGGGCAGCCATCGCGACGGCGTGACGCTGGCGGTGCCGCTGTATGCCCTCAACCAGATCCGCCCCGAGCGCTGCGAATGGCTGGTGCCGGGCATGATCAAGGAGAAGGTGCACCTGCTGCTGAAGTCGCTGCCGCAGAAGCTGCGCCGCCACTGCGTGCCGCTGCCCGACTACGCGGCCGGCTTCGTCGAGCGCCGTCCCTTCGGCGAAGGCGAGCTGGTGGACGTGCTGATCGCCGATATCCGCGAGCAGACCGGCACCATGGTCAAGCGTGCCGACTTCAAGCTCGAGACCTTGTCCGCTCACCACTTCATGAATTTCAAGGTGGTCGACGAGCACGGCCGCCAACTGGAGATGGGGCGCAACCTGGCGCAACTGCGCGCCGAACTCGGCGGGCAGGCGCAGCAGTCGTTCCAGAGCCTGGCCGCGCGCGGCGCGGGTCAGGCGCAGGCGGCCGGCGGCAGTGGTGCCGCCGCGGTGCCGGCCGGACAGTACGAGCGGCTGACGGCCTGGTCGTTCGGCGAGCTGCCGGAGCTGCTGGAGGTGCGCAAGGGCAACCAGACGCTGTTCGGCTATCCGGCGCTGGTCGACCGCGGCAGCCACTGCGACATCGAAGTGTTCGACGATCCGCAGGAAGCGGCGCGCATCCACCGCACCGGATTGCGCCGCCTGTTCGCGCTGCAGCTGCGCGAGCAGGTCAAGTTCGTCGAGAAGAACATCCCGGGGCTGCAGCAGATGGCGATGCAGTACATGAACCTGGGCACGCAGGAAATGCTGCGCGACCAGATCGTGGCGCTGGCGCTGGAGCGTGCCTGCCTGCAGGAGCCGCTGCCGCGCAACGCGGAGGAGTTCGCCGCGCGCAAGGACGAGGGCAGGGCGCGCCTGTCCCTGCTCGCGCAGGAGATCGCGCGGCTGGTCGGCGCGGTGCTGGCCGAGTATGCGGGGCTGCCGCGCAAGCTGCTGCAGGCCAAGTCCTTCGCCGCCGCCTACGCGGACATGGAAGGGCAACTCGGGCGGCTGATGGGCAAGCAGTTCGTCATCGACACGCCCTATGCCCAGCTGGTGCACTATCCGCGCTACCTGAAGGGCATCGCCATGCGTGTCGACAAGATCAAGGGCGATCCGGCGCGCGAAGGCCAGCGCATGCAGGAAATGGCGCCGCTGCAGCAGCAGTGGCAGCGTGCCGAAAAGCAGTTGCGTGCGCAAGGGCGCGGCGTGGAAGACGCCAGGCTCGACGAGTTCCGCTGGATGCTGGAGGAACTGCGCGTGGCGCTCTTCGCGCAGGAGCTGCGCACGCCGGTACCGATGTCGGTCAAGCGGCTGCAGAAGGTGTGGGAGTCGATGCAGCGCTGACGGCCGGAGCGCGCGGCATCCTCGCCGGGGCGCGGTTAACGGCGCCCTGCGGTATTTCTTGAGGCCGGAATCGCGCGGAATCTTGCGCCAGGTCATCGGCGCGGCAGGTGAAACCGTTAGAATGCTCCATTCCGAATCAGAATCCCGGTCCTATGTTCGTATTGCGTAGAGTTGTTGCAGGTCTGGCCACGGCCGGCGCACTGGCTTTGGTGTCGGCGCCTGCGCGGGCCGAGGTGGTGGTGACACTGAATTCCGGTGATGCCACCATCACTTTGATCGACAAGGACACGCAGAAGGTATTGGAGACCTTCCCGGTCGGCAAGGAACCGCACCACCTGATCGCGACGCCGGACGGCAAGTCGCTGATCGTGGCCAACGCGGTCGGTAACGACCTGGTCTTCCTCGATCCGCTCTCGGGCAAGGTGCAGCAGCGCGTGCCCAATATCGACGACCCCTACCAGATCGGTTTCTCGCCCGACCAGAAGTGGTTCCTCACCACCGGCAACCGGCTCGACCGCGTCGACCTGTACCGCTGGGATGGCAAGGCGCTGAAGCTGGCCAAGCAGCTGCCGCTGGCCAAGACGCCGAGCCATATCGCCTTCACCGCGGACAGCAAGGTCGCCTTCGTCACGCTGCAGGACTCCAACGAACTGGTCGCCATCGACCTGCCCACGCAGACCGTGATGTGGCGCATGACCACCGGTTCGGCGCCGGCCGGCGTATGGGTCACGACCGACCAGAAGTACGTGCTGGTCGGCATGACCGGCGCCGACTATGTCGCCGTAGTCGACTGGCATACCCGCTCGGTGGTCAAGCAGATCCAGACCGGCAAGGGTGCCCACAACTTCCGCGCGCTCGGCGATAAGCGCCACCTGTTCCTGAGCAATCGGGTCTCCGGCACCATCAGCATCATCGACCAGCAGACCCTGACCAAGGTGGGTGACATCACCGGCCTGCCGCCCGGCCCGGACGACATGGAGTTGACGGCCGACGGCAAGACCCTGTGGGTCAGCTTCCGCTGGGCGCGTTCGGTGGGCCTGATCGACGTGGCCAGCCGCAAGCTGGTCAAGACCATCCGCGTCGGCCGCTCGCCCCATGGCATCTACTTCCACACGCGCGCGCCGCTGTACTGACGACAGGCACGCGAACGCAAACATGCGCAGATCTTCGATTTTCTGCAGCCGCAGCCGTCTCGTGCTGGCCGCACTGGGCCTGTGCGCCGGGCTGGCCGCGCCGGCGCTGCTGCCCGCTGCCGGTGCCGCCACCGGCGTGCCCACCGGCACCCCTGGCGCGGCGCCCGCCTGCAGCGCCGGCACGCTTTACCTGACTTTCGATACCGGCAGCATGAGCCAGGCGGAGCTGATCGCCAGCACGCTGCGCAAACACCACATCAAGGCGACCTTCTTCCTTGCCAACGAGCCCACGGTGCGCGGCGACAATTCGCTCGACAAGGCCTGGGCCCCGTACTGGAAGGAGCTTGCCGCGGACGGCCATGCCTTCGGCACGCATACCTTCGACCACGTCTACCTGCGTAGCGTGCGCGACGGCCGGGTGACGATGCGGCCGCAGTTCGGCGCCGAGGGCGGGCGTGACGTCGAGATGCGTGCGGGCGATTTCTGCGACGAGCTGCGCCGCAGCGCCGCCGCTTTGCACGCCTATACCGGGCAGACCATGCTGCCACTCTGGCGCGCACCGGGCGGGCGCACCGCGCCGCAGACGCTGCGCTGGGCCGAGCAATGCGGCTTCAAGCACGTGGGCTGGGCCTCGGCCGGCTTCCTCGGCGATGAGCTGCCGTCCGACCGCTTCCCCAATGCGGTGCTGCTGCAGCGGGCGCTGCGCGACCTGCGCGACGGCGACATCACCATGGCCCACCTGGGCATCTGGTCGCGCAAGGATCCGTGGGCACCGGCGGTGCTGGAGCCGCTGATCAGCGGCCTGGAGCACAAGGGCTTCTGCTTCGCCACCTTGCGCGAGCACCCGGCCTACCGCAAGTGGTTCGAGGAGCAGGCGGCGGAGCAGACGAAGCGGGCCCCCGGGCAGGCCGAGGGCCGGCGCTGATGTGGGATGTGCTCGGCGGCTGGATCGGCGCGCTGGAAGGCGCGTTGTTCCAGAACGTGGTGCTGCCGCTGGTCTACCACCTCGGCCTGGGCGGCTACGCCGAGGATGCCTATACGGCGACGGAATGGCTGCTGGTGGGCCTGGTGCAGATCGGCGTGATGGTCCTCATCCTCGGACCGCTGGAGCGCTGGCGTCCGGTGGAGCCCGTGACCGACCGCGGTGCGGTACGCACCGATATCTTTTATACGCTGGTGCACCGGCTCGGCCTGTTCCGGCTGGCGATGTTCTTCCTGCTCGATCCGCTGATGGACGGCCTGGAAGGACACCTGCGCCTGCTCGGGTTGCAGCGCGTCAACGTCGAGGCGTGGTGGCCGGGCGTGACCTCGATCCCGCTGGTCAGCTTCTTCGTCTACCTGCTGCTGTTCGACCTGCTCGACTACTGGTACCACCGGCTCTCGCATACCTTCCGCTGGTGGTGGGCCTTGCACGCGGTGCATCACAGCCAGCGCCAGATGACGCTGTGGAGCGACAACCGCAACCACTTGCTCGACGATATGCTGCGCGACGTGGTGTTCGCCGTGGCGGCGCTGGCGGTGGGCGTCGAGCCGTCGCAGTACGTGCTGCTGGTGGCGCTGTCGCAACTGCTGCAGAGCCTGCAGCACGCCAACCTGCGCCTGCACTTCGGCCGGCTGGGCGAGCGGCTGCTGATTTCCCCTCGCTTCCACCGCACGCACCACGCGGTCGGCCTCGGTCACGAGCAGTCCGGTCGTCCCGGCCGCCTGGGCGGCTGCAACTACGGCGTGCTGTTCCCCTGGTGGGACATGCTGTTCGGTACCGCGGACTTTTCCGCCGATTACCATCCGACCGGTATCCGCGACCAGATGCTGCCGCCGGTGGGCAAGGGGCGCGACTACGGTGCCGGCCTGCTGCAGCAGCAGTGGCTGGGCCTCAAGCGGCTGCTGCGTATCGGCTGAGCGCCGCGCCCGCTCGCGCAGGCGGCGCGGGCGCGGCCGGCGTATGCTAGTCTCTTCGTCCTGGCTAGATTGTCGACCGCTCCTGCTGCATGAACGACCTGTTCCGCTCGTTTGCCCGTGCCATGGTCAGCCAGCTGCATCCCCGCATGCTGCTGCTGACCGTGCTGCCTTTCCTGCTTGCCACCGCGCTGTGGGGCGGACTGTTGTGGTGGGGCTGGGATCCCATCATGCAGGCCGCGCGCACGCTGCTCGAAGGTTGGGCGCTGACCCGCTGGATCTACGCCGCGCTCGACTGGATGACGCTGCAATCGCTGCGCGCCGTAGTGGCGCCGCTGTTCGTGGCGGCCCTGATGATCCCGCTGGTGATCGCTTCGATGCTGCTGTTCATCAGCCTGTGCTCGGTGCCCGCGGTGATGCGCTACCTCGAGCGCGGCTATCCCGGCCTGGCCAAGGCACGCGGCGGCAGCGTGGTCGGCAGCGTGCTGCAGTCGCTGGGCAGCACGCTGGTGTTCCTGCTGTTGGTGCTGGTGACGTTGCCGCTGTGGCTGGTGCCGCCGTTCTTCGCCCTGATCCCCCCGCTGCTGTGGGGCTGGCTGACCTACCGCGTGATGAGCTACGACGCACTCGCTGAGCATGCCACCGCCGAGGAACGCAAGACGCTGATGCGCCGCCACCGCACGCCGCTGCTGGCGATCGGCGTGGCGGTCGGGCTGCTCGGCTCGGCGCCGACGCTGCTGTGGGTATCGTCGGCGGCCATCATCTTCCTCTTTCCCTTCGTGCTGGTCGGCACGCTGTGGCTTTATGTCCTGATTTTCATCTTCTCGGCGCTGTGGTTCGGGCATTTCTGCCTGCTCGCGCTGGAGAAGCTGCGCGCCGAGCGCGCCGCGGCAGCGGCCGGCCCGGCCAGTCCGTCGGGCGGTACGCTGTCCGGTGTCATCGATCTCGCGCCGGAAGATGTCCGGCGCATTGAACAATCCTGAGTGGGGAAATCATGGGGTTCGGCCTGATCGTCATCGGTGACGAGATCCTGTCGGGGCGGCGCGAGGACAAGCACCTGCGCCGCACCATCGAATTGCTGGGCGCGCGCGGCCTGGCGCTGGACTGGGCGGAGTACGTCGGCGACGAGCGTGAGCGCATCACCGCCACGCTGCGCCGCACCTTCGCCGGTTCCGACGTGGTGTTCTGCACGGGCGGCATCGGTGCCACGCCGGACGACCATACGCGCCAGTGTGCCGCGGCCGCACTCGGGGTGCCGCTCGCGCTGCACCCGGAGGCGCGCGAGCAGATCACCCAGCGCATCATCGAAACCGCCGAAGGTGACCCCGCCAAGGCCGACCTGAACCGCCCGGACAACCAGCACCGCTTCAAGATGGGCGAGTTCCCGGTGGGCGCGCGCATCATCCCGAACAGCTACAACCGGATCCCCGGCTTCTCGGTGGCCGATCACCACTTCATGCCCGGCTTTCCGGTGATGGCGTGGCCGATGATGGAGTGGGTGCTGGATACCTACTACGCCGACCTGTTCCACCAGCGCGGACAGGCCGAGCGCAGTTTCTTCGTGTTCGAGGCGCCCGAGTCCACGTTGACGCCGCTGATGGAGCGCGTGGAAGCCGCCTTCCCGGGCATCCGTGTGTTCAGCCTGCCTTCGGTGGGCGACGCACAGCGCGGCGAGATCTTCGCGCGGCGCCACATCGACCTGGGGGTCAAGGGGGCGGCGGAGCACGTCGAGGCCGCCTACGCGATGCTGCGCGATGGCGTGACGGGGCTGGGATTCGAGGTCGTCGAAAACTAGTCTGTCGCAGCTGCGCGGGCCGAGGCCGGGCATCGCCGGCCAGGCCGCCGCCCCTGTCCCGGCGGATGGAGCAGCCAAGTGCTTGGCCCCACGCCGGAGCCGGAGCCGCAGCCGCGCCTGCGACGCGTCACGCGCCGTGCCAGGGCAGCCCGCGGAAGCACCAGCCCTCGACGGTCTTGCGGTGATGTTGCTCGTTGCGCGCGCCTTCGAACCCTTCCAGCACATCCATTGCGAACTGGTAACCGGCCGCTGTCGCCACGCGTGCCGCATGCTTGGAGCGGGCCGCGCTGCGGCACAGGAACAGCACCGGCGCACCGGTCGGCACGCGTGCCTTCAGTTGGTCGAGGAACGCCGGGTTCTGCGTGCCGGCCGGATAGGTGATCCACTCGATGTGAAGCTGCTGCGCGTCCGGCAGGTCGGGGCCGCCGACCCAGTCCAGTTCCGCCTGCGTGCGCACGTCCACCAGCACGGCCGCCGGGTCGGCCTGCAGCAGGCCGAAGGCTTCCTGCGGCGAGAGCGCGCCGAAATACGGGAGTTGCTGCGCTTGCTGGCGGCGGGCTGCGGCCTGGAGAAGTTCGTCTCGTGCGGTCATCTGGGCGACAAAAACGGGAAGATGGAATGGCGGGATTGCCAGGAGGCTATTCTAGCGCGCCAGGGCGGTCGCCCCAACCGCGACGGCCTCGTGCGCCCCGGGCGGTTGATGCGGGCGTCCGCACCATATCGATGCATCTTTCCTGTGTCGGCACTATTTCGGTGCTTTAAGTCGTTGTTTTGCACCGGATTGGTGTTTGTGCGCCCGAACCGGTTTGCCGTGGTGCCCCGTGCGGTCTCGGAGGCGATTCGCCGGCGCGCCAGGCGGTGGCGCGGCACGCACGCCGGGTGGGCGCCGTGTCGCGCAGGCGCTGCAGCGGGTGCACATTTTTCGGGAGCAGCAGCGCATTTTGGGGATTCCGCTGGCATGCTTTCTGCTAACATTCCTCGTCCCTTTCGAGGCCGATTTTCCCAGGCGCGCCATGGCTGAATGGCCGAACCGCCAGGAGGATCGACGAAAGAATGGCTCTTACTGAACTCAGCCGCATTCCCAGGAGATAGGCATGGCCAACAGCGTTGCAGACGTGATGAAGCTGGTGAAGGAAAACGACGTCAAGTTCGTCGATTTCCGCTTCACCGATACCAAGGGCAAAGAGCAGCACGTCTCCGTGCCCGTGTCGCACTTCGACGAGGACAAGTTCGAGAGCGGCCACGCCTTCGACGGTTCGTCGATCGCCGGCTGGAAGGGTATCGAGGCTTCGGACATGCTGCTGATGCCGGACTCGAACACCGCCCACGTCGACCCGTTCTACGAAGAGCCGACGCTGGTGCTGACCTGCGACGTGATCGAGCCCTCGGATGGCAAGGGCTATGACCGCGATCCGCGCTCCATCGCCAAGCGCGCCGAAGCCTACCTGAAGAGCACCGGCCTGGGCGATACCGCCTTCTTCGGCCCGGAGCCCGAGTTCTTCATCTTCGACGGCGTGACCTGGAACGTCGATATGCAGGGCTGCTTCGTCAAGATCCACTCGGAAGAAGCGCCGTGGTCCTCGGCCAAGGAATTCGAGCATGGCAACAGCGGCCATCGTCCGGGCAAGAAGGGTGGCTACTTCCCCGTCGCCCCGATCGACACCTTCCAGGACATCCGTTCGGAGATGTGCCTGATCCTGGAATCGCTGGGCATCCCCGTGGAAGTCCACCACCACGAAGTGGCGGGCCAGGGCCAGAACGAGATCGGCACCAAGTTCAGCACGCTGGTGCAGCGCGCCGACTGGACCCAGCTGCAGAAGTACGTGATCCAGAACGTCGCCCACACCTACGGCAAGACCGCCACCTTCATGCCGAAGCCCATCGTCGGCGACAACGGCTCGGGCATGCACGTGCACCAGTCCGTGTGGAAGGACGGCCAGAACCTGTTCGCGGGTAACGGCTACGCCGGCCTGTCGGAATTCGCGCTGTACTACATCGGCGGCATCATCAAGCATGCGCGCGCGCTGAACGCCATCACCAACCCGGGCACGAACTCGTACAAGCGTCTGGTGCCGGGCTTCGAAGCCCCGGTCAAGCTGGCCTACTCGGCCCGCAACCGCTCGGCCTCGATCCGTATCCCGTACGTGGCGAACCCGAAGGGCCGTCGTATCGAGACCCGCTTCCCGGATCCGCTGATGAACCCGTACCTGGGCTTCTCGGCGCTGCTGATGGCCGGCCTGGACGGCGTGCAGAACAAGATCCACCCGGGCGAGGCTGCCGACAAGAACCTGTACGACCTGCCGCCGGAAGAAGACGCGAAGATCCCGACCGTGTGCTCGAGCCTCGACCAAGCCCTCGAGTACCTGGACAAGGACCGCGAATTCCTGACCCGTGGCGGCGTCTTCTCGAACTCGATGATCGATGCCTACATCGAGCTGAAGATGGAAGAAGTGACCCGCTTCCGCATGACGACCCATCCGGTCGAATTCGAGATGTACTACTCGCTGTAAGCGCAACCGTTGCCCGGTTGTGACCTGGCAACAGAAGCACTGGAAAGGGGCAGCCTAGGCTGTCCCTTTTTCTTTTGTCGCAGTTCCGCTGAACTAGAATGGGGCTCCGCGCTCAACCCTAGCTCTGATGTCGATGCCAACCCAACCGTCCGTCCCGACGCTGCTCACCTCCAACTGCCGGCGCCTGCACCGTTTGCGTGAATCGATCCCTGTCCTTGGTGCCATTCTGGTGCTGGCCGCCACAGGCTGGAGCATGCCGGTGGCGGCGCAGTCCTCCGACGTCTATGTCTGCACGGGCCCGAACGGCGTGCCGGAGTACCGCAACGGCAACGGCGGCAAGAACTGCCGCAAGCTGAACCTGCCGGAGGTGGTGGCCGTACCCGGTGGGCGCACCGCGCCCGCGGCCACCGCCAGGCCGGCGCCGGGGGGCTTCCCGCGTGTGGACGGTGCCACGCAGAAGAGCCGCGATGGCGAGCGCCGCGCGGTGCTGGAGCAGGAATTGCAGAGCGAGCAGGCCAGGCTGGCGTCGCTGCGTGCCGAATACAACAACGGCGAGCCAGAGCGTCAAGGCAATGAACGCAATTACCAGAAGTATCTCGATCGCACCGCCGCGCTGCGTGACAACATCACGCGCAGCGAAGCCAACGTCGCGGCGTTGCAGCGGGAACTCGCCAACCTGAAGGACTGAATCCATGCGCCGCTTGATTCGCAGCGTTTCGCGCCGCGTGACAGCCACCGACCGTGGTGCCGCGGCCGCCGGCCAGGCCGCCGGCGTGCAGGAGGATCCTGCCGAGGCCCCGCTGCACGCCGGCCTCGATGTGATGGCCAACCCCGTGCTGCTGGTGCGTGCCGCCAGCCTGCGCATCGTCTATGCGAATGCCGCGGCGGAGGCCAGCTTCGCGGTGTCGCGCAAGTCCATGCGCGAGATGGCGCTGCCGGAACTGTTCGGGCCCTCCGAGGAATTGGCCGGCATGATCGAGAGCGTGCGCACGCGGCAGTTCGACGTGCGCCGCCAGGACGTGGTGCTGCAGCGCGCGCTGCAGGAGCCTAGCCATGCCCACGTGGTGGTCGGCGTGCTCGAGGCCACGGCCGACACCGTGCTGGTCGAGGTGCTGCCCAACGAGCAGAAGGTGCGCAGCGAGCGCGAGGAGCGCATCCTCGACCTGACCTCCGCCAACAAGGAACTGATCCGCAACCTGGCGCACGAGATCAAGAACCCGCTCGGCGGCATCCGCGGCGCCGCCCAGCTGCTCGAGTTCGAGTTGCCCGAGCGCGGGCTGCGCGAGTACACCCAGGTCATCATCAAGGAGTCGGACCGGCTGCAGACGCTGGTCGACCGCCTGCTGGAGCCGCACCGGCACCCCCATATCGTCTCGGAGCTCAATATCCACGAGGTGCTGGAGCGCGTGCGCCTGGTGGTGCTGGCCGAATTCCCCAACGGCCTGGAGATCGTGCGTGACTACGATGCCAGCCTGCCCGACCTGCGCGGCGACAAGGAGCAACTGATCCAGGCGGTGCTCAACATCGTCCACAACGCGGCGCAGGCGCTGGCGGACCGCATCGCCGCCGGTGATGCGCAGATCGTGCTGCGCACGCGCGTGGCCCGCCAGGTGACCATCGCCAAGCGGCTTTTCAAGCTGGCATTGGATTTGCATATCATCGACAACGGCCCCGGCATTCCCGAGGATATTCGCGAACGCATCTTCTACCCGCTGGTGTCGGGCAAGGATGGCGGCAGCGGTCTCGGTCTCACACTCGCTCAAACCTTCGTGCAGCAGCACGAAGGCTTGATCGAATGCGAGAGCCGGCCGGGCTGTACCGACTTCCGCATCCTGCTGCCGCTGCATTAGTCCGCATCGGCGTACCGGGCGACCGCATCGCAGGCCGCTGGCAGCCGGAGCGACGGAAGACCATATGACACCGAGCAGACAAGCGACGCATATGAAGCCGATCTGGATAGTCGACGACGATCAATCAATCCGCTGGGTCCTGGAAAAGGCCCTTGCCCGGGAAAGCCTGCTCTCGCGCAGTTTCACCAATGTGCGCGACGTGCTGGCCGCGCTGGAGGAGGATGAGCCGCAGGTGCTGATCTCCGACATCCGCATGCCGGGCGGCTCCGGACTGGACCTGCTGCAAGCGATCAAGGCGCGCCATCCCGGACTGCCCGTGATCGTGATGACGGCCTACTCGGACCTGGACAGCGCGGTCGCTGCCTTCCAGGGCGGGGCCTTCGAATACCTGGCCAAGCCCTTCGACGTGGACAAGGCGGTGGAGCTGATCCGCCGCGCGCTGGAAGAGAGCCTGCGCGAGGAGGAGATGGACGAGCGCCTGGCGGACGCGCCCGAGATCCTCGGCCAGGCTCCGGCAATGCAGGATGTCTTCCGCGCCATCGGGCGCCTGTCGCAGTCGAACGTGACGGTGATGATCACCGGCGAGTCCGGCACCGGCAAGGAACTGGTGGCGCGTGCCCTGCACAAGCACAGCCCGCGCGCCAACGGGCCATTCATCGCGCTCAATACCGCGGCCATTCCCAAGGACCTGCTGGAATCGGAGCTGTTCGGCCACGAGCGCGGTGCCTTCACCGGCGCGCAGACCATGCGGCGCGGGCGCTTCGAGCAGGCCGAGGGGGGCACGCTGTTCCTCGATGAAATCGGCGACATGCCGTTCGACCTGCAGACGCGCCTGCTGCGCGTGCTGTCGGACGGCAACTTCTATCGCGTGGGCGGGCACAATCCGCTGCGCGCCAATGTGCGGGTGATTGCCGCCACCCACCAGAACCTGGAGTCCCGCGTCAAGGACGGCTTGTTCCGCGAGGACTTGTTCCATCGCCTCAACGTGATCCGCCTGCGCCTGCCGCCGCTGCGCGAACGGCCCGAGGACATCACGCTGCTGGCGCGGCATTTCCTGCAGAAGAGCGCCAAGGAACTCGGTGTCGAGCCCAAGCGCATGTCGGACGAGGCCCTGGCCTATGTCAGCACGCTGCCTTTCCCGGGCAATGTGCGCCAGCTCGAGAACCTGTGCAACTGGCTGACGGTGATGGCGCCGGCGCAGACCGTCGAGGTGAAGGACCTGCCGCGCGAGATGATCGGTGGCGAGGTGCCTGCCATGCCTGCGCCGATGCGCCAGCCGGAGCGTATGGTCGAAGCCTACGGCGCAGGCCGCGCCGGGGAGGGCAGCGAGGCGCTGCTGGCCGAGGGGGGCGGTATGCCCGTGCTGGAGGCCGCGCCCGTTCCGTTGGCGGGGCGGCCGGCCGCCGCGCTGCCCGACTGGGAGAGCCTGCTGGCGGGAGAGGCGCGTGCCATGCTGGAATCAGGCCAGCCCGAGGTCATGGACATCCTGACCCGGCGCTTTGAGAAGGCCGTGCTGGAGGCAGCGCTTGGCGTCACACGCGGACGCCGGGTCGAGGCCGCCACCCGCCTGGGCATCGGGCGTAACACGATCACGCGCAAGCTGCAGGAGCTGGGCTTCGATTGAGCGCCCGGCGGGCGTGCCCGCGGACCAGTCAACCGGGCTTCTCGGCGAGCCCTGCGGCCGGGCCAGTCCCGGCCGTTTTTCTTCCCGCCGCCCAGCCGGGCGGACGGCGGCGTTCAGCCGCGTGCCGCGAGCAGCAGGCCGGCCATCTCGGCAAAACCCTCGCCGCCGCTGGCCTCGGTCACGTAGGCAGGCGGTGTCGGCAACTGGTCGGCAATGGCGCGCACATTGGCGACGCCGACCGAGAGCGGGAAGTGCGCGAACATCGAGGCGTCGTTGGCCGAGTCGC
The DNA here is from genome assembly GCF_001854325.1 of Cupriavidus malaysiensis. NCBI lineage: Bacteria > Pseudomonadati > Pseudomonadota > Betaproteobacteria > Burkholderiales > Burkholderiaceae > Cupriavidus > Cupriavidus malaysiensis. The sequence goes on along the minus strand of NZ_CP017754.1, from coordinate 3,233,767 downwards.
CGATGAATAGCCACTGCCCGCGCTCGGCGTCGAGGTCGGCCCCCAGCAGTTCGGCCGCGCACAGCCGGCTCATGCTGAGCTTGTCATGCTGGCCGAACCAGCCGTTCACATGAATCGAACTGACTGTCGCGGTCATGCCGGCGTCGCGCATCAGCGCCGCGATGCGCGCCACCGCCGGCGCGGGCAGGGGCGCCACGTCCTCGGCATGGTCGATGGCCAGGTCGGCCGCATGCCAGGCCTGGTCCGAAGCCAGTGCGGAACCCGGTACTTCCCTCAGGATGCGCGCGCCCAGCGCCTGGATGCGCGCCAGGTTATCCGCCCGCGTGGCGGCGTCGTCGAGGAAGCGCGTATGCAATCGACCCGCGCGCAGATGCGAATAGAAAGCGCCGTTCTCGCCGATGATCGCGTCGACCGGCCACAGCCGGGCCAGGATTTCGGCCCAGGCGATGCAGCGGCCCGTCACCGGGATCAGGTGCAGCCCGGCATCCCTGATCTGCTGCATGGCGAGGTAGGTGGCTGCCGGCAGGCGGCCGTCGGATGTCAGGGTGCCGTCGATATCGGTCAGCACGCCGCGGATACCGCGCAGGGCGGCGGGGGGCAGGGTCTGGATGGCTTGCATGGCGGCGCATTCTATCCGTGTCCGCGCAGGCGAACGACCTTTCTGCCATCTTTGTCTTTTTTTTTCGATTGTGAGGGATTGCCCGGTTTCCACGCGGCGAAAGCGAGGGTAACATCCCGCTGTCATAAAACTGGAATAGATTCGAACGCTTTTGTTGTTCGTTTCGTTTCGTTTCCAAACATTACCTTGCGCCGAAACGGGTGGCGCAAGAAACCGGAGATCGCTCATGTTCCTGAAACGTACCGCCTTGACGCTCGCCGCGCTGCCGCTGATGGTTGCCGCGGGATCGGCTCATGCCGTTACCGAGATCCAGTGGTGGCATTCGATGGAGGGCGCCCTGAACGACAAGGTCAACGAACTCGCCAACAAGTTCAACGCCAGCCAGTCCGACTACAAGATCGTGCCGGTGTACAAGGGCCAGTACGACGAGTCGCTGGCCGCCGGCATCGCGGCCTACCGCGCCGGCAACGCACCGGCCATCCTGCAGGTGTTCGAGGTGGGCACGGCCACCATGATGAATGCCAAGGGCGCGATCGTGCCGGTCAGCAAGGTCATGAAGGATGCCGGCGAGAAGTTCGATGCCAAGGCCTACGTGCCCGCCGTGGCCGGCTACTACACCTCGAGCAAGGGGGACATGCTGTCCTTCCCCTTCAACAGCTCGACCACGATCATGTATTACAACAAGGACGCCTTCAAGAAGGCGGGCCTGGATCCGAACAAGCCGCCCGCAACCTGGCAGGAAGTGGCGATCGACGCGGCCAAGCTGAAGGCCGCCGGCGTGCCCTGCGGCTATACCACTGACTGGCAGTCGTGGGTGCACCTGGAGAGCTTCTCGGCTTGGCACAATGTGTCGTTCGCCACCGAGAACAACGGCTTCGGCGGTCCCAAGGCTCGCCTGAATTTCAATGGTCCGGTCCAGGTCCAGCACATCGAGCATATGCTCGACATGGCAAAGAAGGGCTATTTCACCTACGCCGGCCGCAAGGACGAGCCGAAGGCGAAGTTCATCGCCGGTGAGTGCGCGATGCACACCGGTTCGTCGGCCGCGCTGGCCAACATCCGCAAGAACGCCAAGTTCAATTTCTCTCCGGCACCGCTGCCCTATGAGGCCGGCGTGCCCGGCGCGCCGCAGAACACCATCATCGGCGGCGCCTCGCTGTGGGTGATGGGCGGCCACAAGGCCGACGAGTACAAGGGCGTGGCCAGGTTCTTCACCTTCCTGTCGCGTCCGGAGATCCAGGCGGACTGGCACCAGTCGACCGGCTACCTGCCGGTGACCATGGCGGCCTACGAACTGACCAAGAAGTCCGGCTACTATGACAAGAACCCGGGTGCCGACGTCGCGGTCAAGCAGATGATCGTCAAGACCACCGACAAGTCGCGCGGCATCCGCCTGGGCAACTTCCCGCAGATCCGTTCGGTGATCGACGAGGAGCTGGAATCCGTCTGGGCCGGCAAGAAGACGCCGAAGGCTGCCCTGGACGAGGCCGTGGCGCGCGGCAACGAACTGCTGGTCCGCTTCGAGAAGACCGTCAAGGAATAACACGACGGGCGTGCGCGCCGCCTCACTGCCGGCCCGCGGCGAAAGCGCGGGCCGGCAGTGCATTTTGAGAGTCTTCATGGAAAAGCGAGTTGTCTTCCGATCGCGCTGGCTGCCCTACCTGCTGGTGGCGCCGCAGATCGTCGTCACCCTGGTGTTCTTCTTCTGGCCGGCCGGGCAGGCCCTGTACCAGTCGCTGCTGCGCCAGGACGCCTTCGGCATCAGCCTCGAATTCGTCGGCCTGGAGAACTTCCAGGACCTGCTCGGCGACCCCACCTACCTCGGGTCCTTCAAGACCACCGCGTTGTTCGCCATCGGCGTGACGGTGGTCGGCCTGGGCACGTCGCTGGCGCTGGCTTATTTCGCCGACCGCGCGCTGCGCGGCGCGACCTTCTACAAGACCCTGCTGATCTGGCCCTACGCGATCGCGCCGGCCGTGGCCGGGGTGCTGTGGAGTTTCCTGTTCAATCCCACGCTGGGCATCGTCTCCTACGTCATCCGCATGATGGGGGTGGAGTGGAATTACGTGCTCAACGGCGGGCAGGCCATGCTGCTGGTGGTGGTCATCGCCGCCTGGAAGCAGATCAGCTACAACTTCCTGTTCTTCCTGGCCGGGCTGCAGAGCATCCCCAAGTCGCTGATCGAGGCCGCCGCCATCGACGGCGCCGGGCCCTGGAAGCGCTTCTGGTCGATCGTCTTCCCGCTGCTGTCGCCCACCACCTTCTTCCTGATGGTGGTGAACATCGTCTACGCCTTCTTCGACACCTTCGCCATCATCGACTCGGTGACGCAGGGCGGCCCGTTCAAGGCCACCGAGACGCTGGTCTTCAAGGTCTACCAGGACGGCGTGCGCGGGCTGGACATCGGCGGTTCGGCCGCGCAATCGGTGATCCTGATGGCGGTGGTGATCGTGTTGACCATCGTCCAGTTCCGCTACGTCGAGCGCAAAGTCCAATACTAAGCAATACAAGGGTCCGGACCCATGATCGAACGCCGTCCATTCCTGGACTTCCTCACCCACCTCGTGCTGATTCTGGGCGTGGTGATCGTCGCCTTCCCGGTGTATGTGGTCTTCGTCGCGTCGTCGCTGACGGCGCAGGACGTGCTGCAGGCGCCGATGACGCTGATCCCCGGCCCGCACCTGATCGAGAACTACCGCCAGGTGCTGACGCAAGGCATGGGCAATTCGGCCACGCCGGTCGGCACCATGCTGATGAACAGCCTGATCATGGCGCTGGGGATCTCGCTCGGCAAGATCGCCATCTCCATCATCTCGGCTTTCGCCATCGTCTATTTCCGCTTCCCGCTGCGCAAGACCTTTTTCTGGCTGATCTTCGTCACGCTGATGCTGCCGGTGGAAGTGCGCATCCTGCCGACCTACAAGGTGGTGTCCGACCTGGGCATGATCAACAGCTACTTCGGCCTGACCATCCCCATCATCGCCTCGGCCACCGCCACCTTCCTGTTCCGCCAGTTCTTCCTCACCATTCCGGACGAACTGGCCGAAGCCGCCCGCATCGACGGGGCCGGTCCGCTGAAGTTCTTCTGGGACGTGGTGCTGCCGCTGTCGCGCACCAGCATCGCCGCGCTGTTCGTGATCCAGTTCATCTACGGCTGGAACCAGTACCTGTGGCCGCTGCTGATCACCACCGACAAGAGCCTGACGCCGATCGTGCTGGGCGTGACGCAGATGATCTCGCGGTCCGGCGATTCCGCCACCGACTGGAACCTGCTGATGGCCACCGTGATGCTGGCGATGGTCCCGCCGGCCCTGGTGGTGATCTTCATGCAGCGCTGGTTCGTCAAGGGCCTGGTGGAAACCGAGAAGTAAAAGACAAGATATTGGAAGTCAATCCGCAATGGCAAAACTGTCCCTACGCAACGTCCAGAAGACCTACGCCGGCAATGTCCAGGTGGTGCACGGCATCGACATGGAGATCGCCGACGGCGAGTTCATCGTGATCGTCGGCCCCTCCGGCTGCGGCAAGTCCACGCTGCTGCGCATGGTGGCCGGCCTGGAGGCCATCACCGGCGGCGAAGTCTGGATCGGCGAGCGCGTGGTCAACCAGCTGGAACCGGCCGAGCGCGATATCGCCATGGTGTTCCAGAACTACGCGCTCTATCCGCACATGAGCGTCTACGAGAACATGGCCTACGGGCTGAAGATCCGCGGCATGGACAAGGCCGAGATCGCCAAGCGCGTCGAGCATGCCGCCGGCATCCTCGAGCTGGCGCCGCTGCTGTCGCGCAGGCCGCGCCAGCTCTCCGGCGGCCAGCGCCAGCGGGTGGCCATGGGCCGTGCCATCGTGCGCGAGCCGGCGGTCTTCCTGTTCGACGAGCCGCTGTCGAACCTCGACGCCAAGCTGCGCGTGCAGATGCGCCTGGAGCTGAAGGAACTGCACCGGCGCCTGCGAACCACCAGTCTGTACGTGACCCACGACCAGGTCGAGGCGATGACGCTGGCCGATCGCATGATGGTGCTCAACGGTGGCCGCGTCGAGCAGATCGGCACGCCGCTCGAGGTCTACTCGCGTCCGGCCAGCACCTTCGTCGCCAGCTTCATCGGTTCGCCGCCGATGAACCTGGTGCCGGTGGTGCGGGATGGCGCCAACGGCCAGGTCGGCATGAAGGTGGTGGCGGGGCAGGGTGGTGGCGCTGGCGCTTCGCTGGGCCACCTGCCGATGGGGCTGCACCTGCCCGAGCGCGCGCTGCTCGGCCTGCGCCCCGAGCACATCGAGCCATGCGCCGCGCACGAGGCCATTGCCGAGGTCGAAGTGCGCGTGGTGGAGGCGCTCGGCGCCGACTCGTTCGCCTACGGCGCGCTGGGCGGCCAGCCGGTGGTGGTGCGGCTGGACAGCCAGCTCAAGGTGCGCGCGGGCGACCGCCTGCCGATCACCTCCAGCGCCGACCACCTGCACTTCTTCGATACCGATTCCGGCAAGCGCATCGAGGCCTGACATGTCCGCACCCGACACCGCGGCCGCGGCCGCTTTCGCCCCCTGGCCGGCGCCCTGGCCGTATCCGCGCCACATCGCCCACCGCGGCGCCGGCAAGCTGGCGCCGGAGAACACGCTGGCGGCTTTCCGCCACGGTGCCTCGTTCGGCTACCGCATGTTCGAGTTCGACGTGAAGCTGTCTGCCGACGGCAAGCCGGTGCTGCTGCACGACGCGACGCTCGACCGGACCACCAGCGGCCACGGCCGTGCCGACGCGCTGACGCTGGGCGAACTGGCCATGCTGGATGCCGGCGGCTGGCACAGTCCGGCCTTCGCCGGCGAGCCCATCCCCACGCTGGCGGCAGTGGCGCGCTACACCCGCGCCAACGGCTTCCTGGTCAATATCGAGATCAAGCCGGTACCCGGCGCCGAGCGCCGGACCGGTGCCGCCGTGGCGCTGGACGCGGCGGCGCTGTGGGCCGGCAGCGCGGTGCCGCCGCTGCTGTCTTCCTTCTCGGAAGCCGCGCTGGAGGCCGCGCGCGAAGCCGTGCCGACGCTGCCGCGGGCCCTGCTGATGGACCGCCTGCCCGCCGACTGGCTCGAACGGCTGCGCCGGCTCGATTGCGTGGCCCTCGATGCCAACCATCGGGAGCTGGACCGGCAGGTGATCGAGGCCGCCCACCAGGCGGGCTTCCGCGTAGCCTGCTACACGGTCAACGACTCCGCCCGCGCGGCGGAGCTGCTCGGCTGGGGGCTCGATGCCCTGATCACCGATGCGGTCGACCGCATCGTGCCCGATCCGGTGGCATAGCGAGCCGGCCGCAAGGGCTGCATGCTTGCGCGCGGGGGTGATGGGCGGCACCCCGCAGACCGAATCCGTCACTTTCCGGCAATAATCGCCGGCACTGTTGTAGTACTACCGCGTATACCCGGAAAAAACGCGGGCGCGCCTAGGCAAACGTGCTATGCTTATGCGAGTGAAGACTTAGGTCCTTCCCGCACAACTTGCCCTTGAAGGTCCTCAGCAGTGTCGGCGCCGCCCAAACCAGGCTGGCGCCGTTTGCTTAAGAGGGGCTTCAAAGAGTTGTTTGCAATCCGCTAACCGGTCAAGCCGTGTCGCGGAAGGTTGATGAACCCGCTTAACTCCGGCAGTCCCGGAGAATAGTGAGCGCCCCATGATGCAGCAGTATCAGAGCAATTCGTACCTCTTCGGCGGTAACGCGCCCTACGTGGAAGAGCTGTACGAAGCCTATCTCGAAAACCCCGCCTCGGTTCCCGACAACTGGCGTGCGTATTTCGACGCGATGCAGAACGTGCCCGCCGTCGATGGTTCCAACGCCCGCGACATCCCCCACGCTCCCATCGTCGCCTCGTTCGCCGAGCGCGCCAAGCAAGGCCCGATCAAGACCATCGTCGCCTCGGCCGATTCGGACATGGGCCGCAAGCGCGTGGCCGCCACGCAGCTGATCGCCGCCTACCGCAACATCGGTTCGCACTGGGCCGACCTCGATCCGCTCAAGCGCCAGGAGCGTCCGCCCCTGCCGGACCTGGATCCCGCCTTCTACGGTTTCTCCGAGAGCGATCTCGACATCGTCTTCAATGCCAGCAATACCTATTTCGGCAAGGAGTCGATGAGCCTGCGCGAGTTGATCAACAACCTGCGCGAGACTTACTGCGGCACCATCGGCGCCGAGTTCATGTACATCAGCGACCAGGCGCAGAAGCGCTGGTGGCAGGAGCGCCTGGAAACCACGCGTTCCAAGCCGGTGTTCACGCTGGAGAAGAAGAAGCACATCCTGGAGCGCCTGACCGCCGCCGAAGGCCTCGAGCGCTTCCTGCACACCAAGTACGTCGGCCAGAAGCGCTTCTCGCTGGAAGGCGGTGAAAGCTTCATCGCCGCGATGGATGAACTGGTCCAGCACGCCGGCGGCAAGGGCGTGCAGGAAATCGTGATCGGCATGGCCCACCGCGGCCGCCTGAACGTGCTGGTCAACACCCTGGGCAAGATGCCGGCGGACCTGTTCGCCGAGTTTGAAGGCAAGCACGTCGATGACCTGCCTGCCGGCGACGTCAAGTACCACAAGGGCTTCTCGTCGGACGTCTCCACCGAGGGCGGCCCGGTCCACCTGTCGCTGGCCTTCAACCCGTCCCACCTGGAAATCGTCAACCCGGTGGTCGAGGGTTCGTCCAAGGCCCGCCAGGAACGCCGCGGCGGTGCCGGCCACAAGGAAGTGCTGCCGGTGCAGGTGCACGGCGACGCAGCCTTCGCCGGCCAGGGCGTGGTGATGGAAACGCTGAACCTGGCGCAGACCCGCGGCTATGGCACGGGCGGCACGATGCACATCGTGATCAACAACCAGATCGGCTTCACCACCTCCGACCCGCGTGACGCACGTTCGACGCTGTACTGCACGGACGTGGTCAAGATGATCGAGGCGCCGGTGCTGCACGTGAACGGCGACGATCCCGAAGCCGTGGTGTTCGCCATGCAGCTGGCAGTCGACTTCCGCATGGAATTCAACAAGGACGTCGTCGTCGACATCATCTGCTTCCGCAAGCTGGGCCACAACGAGCAGGACACGCCTGCCGTCACCCAGCCGCTGATGTACAAGAAGATCGGCCAGCACCCCGGCACGCGCAAGCTGTATGCCGACAAGCTGACGGCGCAGAACCTGACCGGCGGCGAGTTCGGCGACCAGCTGGTTAAGGAATACCGTGCCGCCATGGATGCGGGCAAGCTGACCGTCGACCCGGTGCTGTCGAACTTCAAGAACAAGTTCGCGGTGGATTGGATCCCCTTCCTGAACCGCAAGTGGACCGACGCCGCCGACACCGCCGTGCCGGTGACCGAGCTCAAGCGCCTGGCCGAGCGTATCACCACCATCCCCGAGCACCTGAAGCTGCACCCGCTGGTGGAGAAGGTGATCAAGGACCGCGCCAACATGGGCCGTGGCGACCAGTCGCTGGACTGGGGCATGGGTGAGCACCTGGCCTTCGCCTCGCTGGTGGCCTCGGGCTACGCCGTGCGCATCACCGGCCAGGACGCCGGCCGTGGCACTTTCACCCACCGCCACGCCGTGCTGCACGACCAGAACCGTGAGCGCTGGGATGCCGGTTCCTACGTGCCGCTGCAGAACGTCTCGGAAGGCCAGGCCCCGTTCACCGTGATCGACTCCGTGCTGTCCGAAGAGGCAGTGCTGGGCTTCGAATATGGTTACTCGACCGCCGAGCCGAACGCCCTGGTGATCTGGGAGGCCCAGTTCGGCGACTTCGTCAACGGCGCCCAGGTGGTGATCGACCAGTTCATCAGCTCCGGCGAAGTGAAGTGGGGCCGCGCCTCGGGCCTGACCCTGATGCTGCCGCACGGCTACGAAGGCCAGGGTCCGGAACACAGCTCGGCGCGCATCGAGCGTTTCCTGCAATTGTGTGCCGACCACAACATGCAGGTAGCCCAGCCGACCACGCCGGCGCAGATCTTCCACCTGCTGCGCCGCCAGATGATCCGCCTGTTCCGCAAGCCGCTGGTCATCATGACGCCGAAGTCGCTGCTGCGTAACAAGGATGCGGTGTCGCCGCTGGCCGACCTCGCCAAGGGCCACTTCGAGACCGTGATCGGCGACCAGGGCGACCTCAACGCCGCCAAGGTCAAGCGCGTGGTCCTGTGCTCGGGCAAGGTCTACTACGACCTGGTCAATACCCGCAAGGAACGCGACGCGTCGGATACCGCCGTGATCCGCCTGGAGCAGCTCTACCCGTTCCCGCACAAGGCACTGGCGGCCGAGCTCAAGAAGTACCCGGGCGCGACCGAGATCGTCTGGTGCCAGGACGAGCCGCAGAACCAGGGTGCATGGTTCTTCGTGCAGCACTACATCATGGAGAACATGACCGACGGCCAGAAGCTCGGCTACGCCGGTCGCCCGGCTTCGGCCTCGCCTGCCGTGGGCTACTACGCCAAGCACAACGAGCAGCAGAAGGCGCTGCTCGACGCGGCCTTCTCCAAGCTCAAGGGCTTCGTGCTGACCAAGTAATCGAGACTGCCCGGGCGGCGCGATCACCGATCGCGTCGCCCGGTGCCATGCATCGTCGAAGAACACACGCATACATCTAGGAATATCCAACCATGGCTATTGTTGACGTCAAGGTTCCCCAACTGTCCGAGTCGGTCGCCGAAGCGACCATGCTGAACTGGAAGAAGAAGCCCGGCGAGGCTGTCGCCCAGGACGAAATCCTGATCGAAATCGAGACCGACAAGGTCGTGCTCGAAGTGCCGGCCCCCTCCGCCGGCGTGCTGTCGCAGATCGTCAAGAATGACGGCGACACCGTCGTCGCCGACGAAATCATCGCCAAGATCGACACCGAAGCCACCGCCGGCGCCCCGGCCCCGGCCGCCGCCGCGCCCGCTCCGGCCGCCGCGCCCGCTGCCGCTCCGGCTGCCGCTGCCGCTGCCGCTCCGGCCGGCGCCGTCGCCATGCCGTCGGCCGCCAAGCTGATGGCCGAAGGCAATCTGTCGGCCGGCCAGGTCGCCGGCACCGGCAAGGATGGCCGCATCACCAAGGGTGACGTGCTGGCCGCCTCCGCCGCCCCGGCACCGGCCGCCAAGGCCGCTCCCGCTCCGGCAGCCGCCAAGCCGGCGCTGCAGCAGGTCGCCGCCCCGGTCGACTTCGCCGCCCTGGGCGACCGCCCGGAAGAGCGCGTGCCGATGAGCCGCCTGCGTGCCCGTATCGCCGAGCGCCTGCTGCAATCGCAAGCCACCAACGCCATCCTCACCACCTTCAATGAAGTGAACATGAAGCCGGTGATGGACCTGCGCAACAAGTACAAGGACAAGTTCGAGAAGGAACACGGCGTCAAGCTGGGTTTCATGTCCTTCTTCGTCAAGGCAGCGGTGCACGCGCTGAAGAAGTTCCCGCTGATCAATGCCTCGATCGACGGTAACGACATCGTCTACCACGGCTACTTCGACATCGGTATCGCGGTCGGTTCGCCGCGTGGCCTGGTGGTGCCCATCCTGCGCAATGCCGACCAGATGAGCCTGGCCGACATCGAGAAGAAGATCGCCGAATTCGGCGTGAAGGCCCGCGACGGCAAGCTGTCGCTGGAAGAACTGACCGGCGGTACGTTCTCCATCTCCAATGGCGGCGTGTTCGGTTCGATGCTGTCGACCCCGATCATCAACCCGCCGCAATCGGCCATCCTGGGCGTGCACGCCACCAAGGAGCGTGCCGTGGTGGAAGACGGCCAGATCGTGATCCGTCCGATGAACTACCTGGCCATGTCCTACGACCACCGCATCATCGACGGCCGCGAAGCCGTGCTGGGCCTGGTCGCCATGAAGGACGCGCTGGAAGATCCGGCCCGCCTGCTGCTGGACCTGTAATCCGGCTGTCACGCCATGCCGCCGCCGCGCCCGCGCGGCCGGTGGCCTGAAGAATCGAAAGCGCCCCGGCCGGCATCTGCCGGGCGGGCCGCAAAAGGAATCTCCATGAGCAAACAATTCGACGTGCTGGTGATCGGCGCCGGTCCCGGCGGCTACATCGCTGCCATCCGCGCCGGCCAGCTGGGCCTGAACGTGGCCTGCTGCGAAGGCAACGCCTACGACGATCCGAAGAACGAGCCCCGCCTGGGCGGCACCTGCCTGAACGTGGGCTGCATTCCCTCCAAGGCGCTGCTGGCCTCCTCGGAAGAGTTCGAGAACGTCTCGCACCACCTGGGCGACCACGGCATCACCGTGGGCGACGTCAAGGTCGACGTGGCCAAGATGCTCAAGCGCAAGGACGATATCGTCGGCAAGATGACCAAGGGCATCGAGTTCCTGTTCCGCAAGAACAAGGTCACGCTGCTCAAGGGCTACGGCAAGTTCGTCGGCAAGACCGCCGAGGGCTTCCAGGTCGAGATCGCCGGCGAAGTCGTCACCGCCAAGCAGGTCATCATCGCCACCGGCTCGAAGGCACGTCACCTGCCTGGCATCGCCGTCGACAACAACCTGATCAGCGATAACGAAGGCGCGCTCAAGTTCGCCTCCGTGCCGAAGAAGCTGGGCGTGATCGGCGCCGGCGTGATCGGCCTGGAGCTGGGCTCGGTGTGGCGTCGCCTGGGTGCCGACGTGACCGTGCTGGAAGCCCTGCCGGCCTTCCTGGGCGCCGCCGACGAAGGCGTAGCCAAGGAAGCGCAGAAGCAGCTGACCAAGCAAGGCCTGAAGTTCCACCTGGGCGTCAAGGTCGACGAGGTCACCACCGGCAAGGATGGCGTGACCGTGCGCTATACCGACAAGGATGGCGCGGCGCAGACGCTGGAAGTCGACCGCCTGATCGTCTCGGTCGGCCGTGTGCCCAACACCGACAACCTGGGCCTGGAAGCCGTCGGCCTGGCGACCGACCAGCGCGGCTTCATCGAGGTCGATGACCACTGCGCGACCAAGGTGCCGGGCCTGTGGGCCATCGGCGACGTGGTGCGCGGCCCGATGCTGGCGCACAAGGCGGAAGACGAAGGCGTGGCCGTGGCCGAGCGCATCGTCGGCCAGAAGCCGCATATCGACTACAATTGCGTTCCCTGGGTCATCTACACCTTCCCGGAAATCGCCTGGGTCGGCAAGACCGAGCAGCAGCTCAAGGCCGAGGGCCGCGAGTACAAGGCCGGCCAGTTCCCCTTCATGGCCAATGGCCGTGCGCTGGGCATGGGCCACGCCGACGGCTTCGTCAAGATGCTGGCGGACGCCAAGACCGACGAGATCCTGGGCGTGCACGTGGTTGCCGCCAACGCGTCGGACCTGATCGCCGAAGCCGTGGTGGCGATGGAGTTCAAGGCCGCCAGCGAAGACATCGGCCGTGTCTGCCACCCGCACCCGTCGATGTCCGAGGTCATGCGCGAAGCTGCGCTGGCCGTGGACAAGCGTCAGCTCAATATGTAAGGTCCGCGCCTTTGCAGGCCTGACATCTTGCAGCTTCGGCGCGCCGTTCGCACGGCGCGCCGTTTTCGCTTTCAGGCGCGGCATCGCCTCTTCCGCGCCGACGCACAGTCCGGCAGCGGTCGCGGCCGCCGCCGGCAACACAAGACAGCAGACAGCATGAACGTTCGCGAGTACTACGATCAGGAACTGAAGCAGCGCGGCTACACCTCGGACGAGGCCCAGCTGCGCGCGGTCGAGCGGTTGCAGCGGTGTTACGACGACTGGGTCGCCTACAAGGGCCGCCGCAACAATGCGCTGAAGAAACTGCTGGTCCATCCCGAGGTACCGCGCGGCGTCTACATGTGGGGCGGGGTGGGGCGCGGCAAGTCCTTCCTGATGGACAGTTTCTACGCCTGCGTGCCGGTGGTGCGCAAGACCCGCCTGCATTTCCACGAGTTCATGCGCGAGGTGCACCGCCAGCTCGAAGAGTTGCGCGGCCGGCCCGATCCGCTCGACGAACTGGCACGCCGCATCGCCAAGCGCTTCCGTCTGATCTGCTTCGACGAATTCCACGTCAACGATGTCGCCGACGCGATGATCCTGCATCGCCTGCTGCAGCAGCTGTTCGCCAACGGTGTGCAGTTCGTGATGACGTCCAACTACCGGCCCGATCTGCTCTATCCGGACGGACTGCACCGCGACCGCGTGCTGCCCGCCATCGCGCTGTTGCAGGAGAAGCTCGATGTCCTCAACGTGGACGCCGGCATCGACTACCGCAAGCGCACGCTGGCGCAGGTGCAGGCCTACCATACCCCGCTCGGGGCCAAGGCCAATTCGGCCCTGCGCGATGCCTTCACCGGCTTGGCCGGGGTGGCTGACGAATCGCCGATCCTGCATATCGAGCACCGCGAGCTGCGTGCGCTGCGGCGCGCCAACGGCGTGGTGTGGTTCGATTTCGCCACCCTGTGCGGCGGCCCGCGCTCGCAGAACGATTATCTCGAGATCGCCTCGCAGTTCCACACGGTGATCCTGTCCGAGGTGCCGCGCATGACGCCGCGCATGTCGTCCGAGGCGCGCCGCTTCACCTGGTTGATCGACGTCTTCTACGACCACAAGGTCAAGCTGCTGATGTCGGCCGAGGTGCCCGCCGACGAGCTCTACGTCGAAGGCCAGATGGCCAACGAATTCCACCGCACGGTGTCGCGCATCATCGAGATGCAGTCGCGCGAGTATCTCGAGTCCGAGCGGCGCGTGGTGGATACGACACTGACCTGAAGGCGCCCGCCGGCCCGCCGGGGCGCCGGCTCACGGGTCCCTGCCTGCGGGGGATGCCGGCCCCAGGTACAGGCCGCCTTTCCCGGCGGCAGCCGGCCCGGGACTTGATCTGCGTCAAGTTCGTTTGACGGCTGTGCCTCTACCATGCATCGGGTAAAAAGAGACCCCCGATGCCTTCTGCCGACACATGTCCCCTGCCAGCCGGCACGCGTGCCGTGCCGCGCCCGCTTGCGGGCGGGACGGGGCGCCACGCCGCGGCAGCCTGCTTTCACTGCGGGCAGGCCCTGCCCGAGGCCGGTGTCCTCCGCGCAGACATCGATGGCGAGGCGCGTGCATTCTGCTGCGGAGGTTGCCAGGCCCTGGCGCAGACGCTGCACGCGGCCGGCTTCGGCCATCTCTATGGCGACCAGACGCGTTTCGCCCGCCCGATCGACGATGCCGCGCGGCGCGAGGCTGAGCCGGTGTGGGCAGCCTACGACAGCGAGGAACTGCGCGCGCAGTTCGTGCGGCCGCTCGATGGCGGGCGCGCCGAAATCACGCTGACCCCCGAGAACATCCGCTGTGCCGCCTGCGCCTGGCTGATCGAGCAGCACCTGGCGCGGCTGCCGGGCGTCGAGTCGGTCGTGGCCAACGTGGCCACCCGCCGCGTGCTGGTGCGCTGGCGCCCGCAGCAGACCGGCGTTGCCGGCCTGCTGGCGGCACTGGCCGAGATCGGCTACCTTGCCTGGCCCTTCGAGCTGTCGCGCTCGGACGCGGATGACCGGCGCGAGCGCCGCGGCCTGCTGATGCGGCTGGCGGTGGCCATGCTGGGCATGATGCAGGTGATGATGTACGCGTGGCCGATCTACACGCACGAGGCCACCATCGACCCCGCCATGCTGCAGCTGATGCGCTGGGCCAGCCTGCTGCTGACGCTGCCGGTCGTGCTGTATTCCGCCTCCCCCATCTTCGCCGGTGCCTGGCGCAGCCTGCGCCGGGGCCACGCCGGCATGGACGTGCCGGTGGCACTGGGCATCGGCGCGGGTTTCCTGGCCAGCGTGGCGGCGACCGTGCACGGCAGCGGCGAGGTCTACTTCGATTCGGTCACCATGTTCGTCGCCTTCCTGCTGGCGGCGCGATACCTGGAGCTGCGCATGCGGCAGGCCTCGCGCAGCGGCGCGGAGATGCTGGCGCGCCAGTTGCCGGCCACCTGTGAACGCCTGGACGCCGGCGGCAATGTGGAGCGCGTGCCGGTGGCGCGCTTGCGCGCCGGCGACCGCATCCGTGTCAAGGCAGGCGAGGTGGTGCCGGCGGATGGCGTGGTCGAGGCCGGCAGCAGCGCGATCGATGAGTCGATGCTGACCGGCGAGAGCCGGCCGGTCCGGCGCACGGCCGGCGAAGCGGTGCTGGCCGGCTGCTTCAACACCGCCAGCCCGCTCGAGATCCGCGTCGAGCGCATCGGCGCAGGCACGCGCCTGGCGGAGATCGTCGCCGTGCTGGACCGTGCGCTGGCCGACAAGCCCCGCCTGGCGACCTTGGCCGACCGCGTCGCTGGCTGGTTCGTGGCCGCCTTGCTGCTGCTGGCGGGCGTGACCGGCCTGGTCTGGTGGGCCTGGATCGATCCGGCGCGCGCGTTGCTGGTGGCGGTGGCGGTGCTGGTGGTGAGCTGTCCCTGCGCGCTGTCGCTGGCGACGCCGGCTGCGCTGGCGGCTGCCGGCGCCTCGCTGTCGCGGCGCGGCGTGCTGCTGACGCGCGGCCATGCGCTGGAAACGCTGGCGCAGGTCAGCGATGTCGTGCTCGACAAGACCGGGACCTTGACCGAAGGACGCTTCGCGCTGGCCGAGGTGCGTGCGGCGCAGGGCGCGCCAGCCGACCAGTGCCTGGCGCTCGCCGCTGCCATGGAGGCGGCAAGCGAGCATCCCATCGCACAGGCCTTGGCGGCGGCGGCGCAGGAGCGCCGCGCGGCCACGGCGGCCGATGGGGAGGGGGACTCCCCGCCCCAGGTGGTGCCGGTCGCCGCGCTGCGCAGCGTGCCGGGGCAGGGCCTCGAGGCCCGCATCGGCGCGCGGCGCCTGCGGCTCGGACGCCAGTCCTTCGTCGCGGAACTGGCGGGAGGCGCCCCGGGCGATCTTCTGCACGGTGCGGCCGAGCCCGATCTTCCGGCAGGCGCCACCACGGTCTGGCTCGGCGAAGCGGACCGCTGGCTGGCGGCTTTCGTGCTGCACGATGTCGAGCGGGCCCGTACCGGCGTCCTGCTGGCGCGACTGCGGGGCCTGGGCGTGCGCTGCCACCTGGTGTCCGGCGATGATCCGGCGACGGTCGACTGGTGGGCGCGCCGCTTCGGCATCGCCGATGCCCGCGGCGGCACCACGCCCGAGGACAAGCGCGACTATGTGAGCGCGCTGCAGCAGCGCGGCGCGGTCGTGCTGGCGGTCGGTGACGGCATCAACGACGCGCCGGTGCTGGCGCAGGCCCAGGTCTCGATCGCGATCGGCAGCGGCGCTCCGCTGGCGCAGGCCGGCGCGGACGCGGTGCTGGCGCACGGTGGCGTCGACGAGATCGCGACGGCGCTGGCCATCGCTCGCCGCACGCGCCGCGTGGTGCGGCAGAACCTCGCCTGGGCCTTCCTCTACAACGTGCTGGCGATCCCGCTGGCGGCCACCGGCTTCGTCACGGCCTGGATGGCGGGTCTCGGCATGTCGATCTCCTCGCTGCTGGTGGTGGCGAATGCCTGGCGCCTGCTGTCGGCGCCGGCCGCGTCCGGTGCGACGGATCCAGCCTCGGAGGACTGACCATGGAAACGCTTTACCTGCTGGTGCCGCTGAGCCTGGCGCTGGTCGTGTTGATTGCCGGCGCCTTCTGGTGGGCCTTGCACGCCGGCCAGTACGACGACCTCGACCGGCCCGCCGAAGCGGTGCTGCTCGACAACGACAAGCCGTCCTGAGGGCGGTGGCAGGTGGCGTGCGACCGTGGCCGATGCCTTCGGTTCTGCGCGCAGCGGGGGGCGCTTGATGCAGATCAACGCACGCGGGGCCCGGGCTTCATACATTCACATCATCGGCGCTTTCGCCAGATCGGTTTTCACTACTTAGTCTTGGGGGGTCTGAATGGATGTCACTGCCGCGTCTTCACGCGTCGACACCTTCAACTACGGCGTCGTGAGGCAATTCGCCATCATGACTGTGGTCTGGGGGATCGTCGGCATGGCCGTCGGCGTGCTGCTCGCAGCACAGCTGATCTGGCCGGAGCTCAACTTCAACACGCCGTGGCTGTCGTTCGGGCGCCTGCGCCCCTTGCACACCAATGCAGTCATCTTCGCTTTCGGCGGCAGCGCGCTGTTCGCGACCTCGTACTACGTGGTCCAGCGCACCTGCCAGGCCCGCCTGTTCTGCGGTCCGCTGGCGGCCTTCACCTTCTGGGGCTGGCAACTGGTGATCGTGGCGGCGGCCATCACGCTGCCGATGGGCATCACCAGCTCGAAGGAGTACGCCGAGCTGGAATGGCCGATCGATATCCTGATCACGCTGGTGTGGGTGGCTTACGCGGTGGTGTTCTTCGGCACCATCATCAAGCGCAAGACCAAGCATATCTACGTGGCCAACTGGTTCTTCGGCGCCTACATCCTGACCATCGCGCTGCTGCACATCGTCAACAACCTCGAGATGCCGGTGTCGATGTGGAAGTCCTACTCGGCCTATGCCGGCGTGCAGGACGCCATGGTGCAGTGGTGGTACGGCCATAACGCGGTGGGCTTCTTCCTGACCACCAGCTTCCTGGGCATGATGTACTACTTCATTCCCAAGCAGGCCGAGCGTCCGATCTATTCGTACCGCCTGTCCATCGTCCACTTCTGGGCGCTGAACTTCACCTATATGTGGGCCGGCCCGCACCACCTGCAGTACACCGCGCTGCCCGACTGGGCGCAGTCGCTGGGCATGGTCTTCTCGCTGATCCTGCTGGCGCCGTCCTGGGGCGGCATGATCAACGGCATCATGACCTTGTCGGGCGCCTGGCACAAACTGCGCACCGATCCCATCCTCAAGTTCCTGGTGGTGGCGCTGTCCTTCTACGGCATGGCGACCTTCGAGGGCTCGATGATGTCGATCAAGACCGTCAACGCGCTGTCGCACTACACGGATTGGACCATCGGCCACGTGCACTCGGGTGCGCTGGGCTGGGTGGCGATGATCTCGATCGGCTCGCTTTACTACCTGATCCCGCGCCTGTTCGGCGAGAAGCAGATGTATAGCGTGCGCCTGATCGAGCTGCACTTCTGGATCGCCACCATCGGCGTGGTGCTGTACATCGCCTCGATGTGGATCGCCGGCGTGATGGAAGGCCTGATGTGGCGTGCCACGCAGCCGGACGGCACGCTGACCTACGCCTTCGTCGAGGCGGTCAAGGCCAAGTACCCGTTCTACCTGATCCGCCTGGCGGGCGGTATCTGCTTCCTCTCGGGGATGCTGCTGATGGCCTACAACGTGGCCAAGACGATCGTCGGGCGGCCCGCGGTCGATGCACCGATCCCGGCGAGCCTGCCGGCCACCGCCCACTGATACGCCCAGGAAAGGACCATGTCTGAGAATCGAAGCTTCTTTTCGCACGAGACGCTGGAGAAGAATGTCGGCTGGCTGATCATCTGCACCATCGTGGTCGTCAGCATTGCCGGCCTGGTGCAGATCGTGCCGCTGTTCTTCCAGCACTCGACCACCGAGCCCGATCCCGGCATCAAGCCATACTCGGCGCTGCGCCTGATGGGCCGCGACATCTATATCCGGGAGGGCTGTGTCGGCTGCCACTCGCAGCAGATCCGCACGCTGCAGGCCGAGACCGAGCGCTACGGCCATTACTCCACCGCGGGCGAGTCGGTCTACGACCATCCCTTCCTGTGGGGTTCCAAGCGTACCGGCCCGGATCTGGCGCGCGTGGGCGGCCGTTATTCGGACGACTGGCAGCGCATCCACCTGCGCAACCCGCGTGACGTGGTGCCGGAATCGGTGATGCCAGCCTACCCGTGGCTGGAGAGGACCGTGCTGCCAACGCATGACGTGCAGGCGCGCATGCATGCGCTGCGCCGCCTGGGCGTGCCTTACACGGACGACGAGATCGCCAAGGCGCCGGCCGAGCTGGAAGGCAAGACGGAGGAAGACGCGCTGGTGGCCTATCTGCAGGGCCTGGGCATCAACAAGCGCAATGTGCGGGTCGACACCGCGGTTGCCGGCGGGCAGCCGGCCAAGGAGTGAGGCCATGGCCATGCTGAGCGCATTCTCGACCGTGCTGTCGATGCTCTTCTTCCTCGGCATCTGCTGGTGGGCCTGGTCCGCCGGCCGCCGGCGCGCCAACGAAGAGTCGGCCATGCTGCCGTTCGCACTGCCTGACGAGACGTCGGTGGCGGGCGCGGGCAGCCATGTGGATACCACATCTAGCAGGAAGATCAGTTCATGAGCGACTTCATCTCGGATTTCTGGAGCTACTACATCGCGGCGATCGCCCTGGCGGGCATCGTGTGGTGCGTCTGGCTGCTGTTCTCGCAACGCAAGGTCGCCAAGGCACAGGGCGCGGTCGAGGACACCGGCCATGTCTGGGACGGCGACCTGCGCGAGCTCAACAACCCGCTGCCGCGCTGGTGGATGTGGATGTTCCTGCTGGCCTGCATCTTCGGCCTGGGCTACCTGGTGCTGTATCCGGGGCTCGGTTCCTACGCCGGCCTGCTGAAGTTCTCCACACAAGGCGAACTCGCAGCGCACCGGCAGGCGGCGGAGAAACTGCAGAACTCGGTCTACGCGAAGTACATGAAGATGGATATCAAGCAGGTGGCGGCCGATCCGGAGGCGCGAGAGATCGGGCAGCGGCTGTTCCTGAACTATTGCGCGCAATGCCACGGCTCGGACGCGCGCGGCAGCCGCGGCTTCCCCAACCTGAGCGATCACGACTGGCTGTACGGCGGCGAGCCGGAGACCATCCAGCAGACCATCACCAAGGGTCGCAATGGCGTGATGCCCCCGTTCTCGGCGGTCATCGATGCCAAGCTCGCCGGCGACGTGGCGCAGTATGTGCGTTCCCTGTCGGGCCTGGCCTACGATCCGATCCGTGCCGCACGTGGCGAGGGCGCGTTCAAGTCCACCTGCGCGGCCTGTCATGGCGCCAACGGCAAGGGCAACCAGGCGCTGGGCGCACCGAACCTGAGCGACAACACATGGTTGTACGGCAGCTCGGAGTCCACCATCGTCGAGGGGATCCTGAAGGGACGCAACAACCATATGCCTGCGCATGAAGAGATCCTGACGCCGGAGCGTATCCGCATGCTGACCGCCTACGTCTGGGGGCTGTCGAACGCGCCGGAGGCGTCACGATGAGGAAAGTGCATCGCGCCGCGCCGCAGGGCGCGTGCGCCGCCGGAGCCAGCCAATGAATGCACCGGAGACGGAACCGCTGGCCCGCAAGGGCGGGCCGGCAACCGCAGCGCCTGCGACCGAGTCGGTCGACGAGGCGTTGTATGAAGTCCGCCGCAAGATCTACCCGCGCTCGGTCAGCGGTGCCTTCTCGAACTGGCGCGTCTGGCTCGTGCTGCTGACGCAGCTGATCTACTACGGTACGCCGTGGCTGCAGTGGAACGGGCGCCAGGCGGTGCTGTTCGACCTGGGCGCGCGCAAGTTCTATATCTTCGGGCTGGTGCTGTGGCCGCAGGACGTGATCTACCTGAGCGTGCTGCTGGTGATCTCGGCGCTGGCCCTGTTCCTGTTCACCGCCATCGCCGGCCGGCTGTTCTGCGGCTATGCCTGTCCGCAGACGGTCTATACCGAGATCTTCATGTGGATCGAGCGGCATGTCGAAGGCGATCGTTTCGCCCGCATCCGCCTCGACGGCGATCCGTGGTCGCTGCGCAAGCTGCGCATCAAGGCGACCAAGCATCTGCTGTGGATCGTGGTGGCGCTGTGGACCGGTTTCACCTTTATCGGCTATTTCGCGCCGATCCGCGAGCTGGGCGGGCAGGTGGCTGCGTTCGCGCTCGGGCCCTGGCAGGCCTTCTGGATGCTGTTCTACGCCTTCGCCACGTGGGGCAACGCGGGCTTCATGCGTGAGCAGGTGTGCAAGTACATGTGTCCCTACGCGCGCTTCCAGAGCGTGATGGTGGACCGCGACACCTTTGTCGTTACCTACGACAGCGGCCGCGGCGACCCGCGCGGCAGCCGCTCGCGCAAGGCCGACCACCGCGCCGCTGGGCTTGGCGACTGCGTCAATTGCAGCATCTGCGTGCAGGTCTGCCCGACCGGCATCGACATCCGCGACGGCTTGCAGTACGAGTGCATCGGCTGCGGCGCCTGCATCGATGCCTGCAACCAGGTGATGGACAAGATGGACTACCCGCGCGGGCTGATCCGCTACACGTCGGAGAACGCGATGCGCAAGGGCTGGTCGGCCCAGGCGACGCGCAAGCGCCTGCTGCGTCCGCGCGTGATGATCTATTCGGCGATCTGGCTGGCACTGCTGGCGGGCTTCGCCATCTCGCTGTCACTGCGCACGCCGCTGAAGGTGGATATCATCCGCGATCGCGGCAGCCTCGGGCGCGAAGTCGAGGGGCGCTGGGTGGAGAACGTCTACCGCCTGCAGCTGATCAATACTAGCGAGGCGCCGATGCAGTTCACCATCCGCGCCGACAGTGCGGAACTCGGCAAGCTGCGCGTGGAGTCCGACGGGGCGACCGGCGAACTCGCACCGACCTCGAACCGCCTGCTGGCCATCCGCGTGCGCGTGCCGCTCGAGCAGGCGCGGCAGGGCACGCACAAGATCCGCGTGACGGTGCAGGGCGGCCAGGAGGAGGGGCATGTCGTCGAGGTGAACCAATCGACCAGTTTCATCGTGCCGCGCGACCTGTAGGGCGTGCGGAGGGGATTGCCGCAGGGCAGACAAGCGGGGCGGCCACGATGCCGCCGTGCGTAACAGCAAGGAGCGAAGCCATGCAAGGACCCGCCCGACAATCATTGACGGACGCCGGCACGATGCAGCAGGCCGTGCGGCCGTGGTGGAAGGAACCCTGGCCCTGGCTGCTGATGAGCGGGCCGCTGGCGGCGATGGCCGCCTGCGGCGTGACCATCTGGCTGGCGATGACGCATCCCGACAAGCCGATCGAGGAGGGCGTCAGCCGGCACGGGCTGGTGGTCGAGCGGCAGGGCGCGGCGCGGGCAGTGTCCGGCGCGACAGCCACGGAGCGGCCATGAGACTGCGCTGGCTGATGTGGGTCCTGTGGCCGGCCTTCCTGGTCGCCGGTGTGGCAACCGCCGCGGTGTTCTCGCTGGTGGATCCAAGCGATCTCAGGCTGTTCGGGCGGCCGGTCGAGGCCTCGCGCGAGGCGGTCTACACCATCGGCTTCCTGCTGGCCTGGCTGCTGTGCTCGCTGTCGAGCGCCCTGACCTTTTATACGATGCCGGTGCGCCTCGGCGATACCGACGAACTGGAGTAGGGGATGCGCGCAGGCCGAAGGGCTGGGCAGAACGGGGCCTGTCGAAGGCGCCGGATGCCTGCGCCCTCGGCTTGGTCAGCAGCTCTTGCCGTAGATCTGCTTGATGCCGGGTACGTCGACCAGCTTGACGTGGCGCTGGCGGATCTGGATCAGCCCGGCCTCGGCGAAGCGCGAGAACAGGCGGCTGACGGTTTCCAGCTTGAGGCCGAGATAACTGCCGATTTCCTCCCGGCTCATGCGCAGCACGAACTCGGTCGACGAGTAGCCGCGCTCCGACAGGCGCTCGGACAGGTTGACCAGGAAGGCGGCCAGGCGCTCCTCGGCGCGCATGGAGCCGAGCGTCAGCAGCATGACCTGGTCCTGCGTGATCTCCTTGCTCATCATGCGCAGGAACTGCTGTTGCAGCGACGGCACGGTGGTCGACAGGGTCTGCAGGTCGTTGAAGCGCATCACGCAGACCTCGGTGTCTTCCAGTGCGGTAGCATCCGACGCGTGCTGCATCTCGCCGAGGCCGTCGAGTCCGACGACTTCGCCCGGCAGGTGGAAGCCGGTGATCTGCGAGCGCCCGTCTTCCATCGTCACGTGTGTCTTCAGGGTGCCGAAGCGCACCGCGTAGACTGCGCTCAGGGGTTCGCCGAGCCGGTAGAGCGTCTCGCCCTTGTGGACTCGCACGCGTTCCTTCACCAGCGAGTCGATCTTTTCGATGTCGTTGCGGTTCATGCCGACCGGCACGCACAGGTGTCCGAGCGAGCAGGACGAGCAACGGGGCGACATCGCGGTGACGGGGATGGAATTGAGCAAGCCGGGGCCTATTGTCGTTGAGCTGCGAGGGCGCAATTTCTGCATTTTACTGTGTGAAGGCATCCGAAGGGGAGCGAAAGTTGACTGCGGCGGTCTTTTTCAGTGTTTTTCTGCTGGCCTTGCTGGGTGGCGTGCACTGCGCAGCCATGTGCGGCGGCATTGCACTGGCGGTCGAGAGGCCGCAGGCGGAAGCGCCGGTCGTCGTGCAGCGCAGGCCGCGGGACTGGTTGCGTGAACAGTTATCCATGCATGCGGGGCGGGTGGTGACTTACATGCTGCTCGGTGCCGCGCTGGGCGCGGTCGGCGCCGGTGCCTGGCGAGCCCAATACCTGCCGCTGCAGCGCGGCCTGTTTGCCGCTGGCAGCATGGTCCTGCTGGGCACCGGCCTGTGGCTGCTGGCCGGGCGCGCGCCGCAGTTCGCCGCGCTGGAGCGCTTGGTGGCGCGTGGGGCCGGAGCCCTGGCAGGCCGCCTCCGCGGGCGGCGCGCCGGTGCCCCGTCCGCCCCGATTCAGGTCCGCCCGCGCTTGCTCAGGCGTTTCGGCATCGGTCTGGCGTGGGGGCTGGTGCCGTGCGGCATGGTTTACGGTGCGCTCACCCTATCGTTGCTTGCCGGCAACGCGTTGTCGGGGGCCTTGCTGATGGGGGTATTCGGTCTCGGGACCTTGCCCAACCTGCTGATGCTGTCCGGCCTGTCCGGCGCGTTGCGCGGCTGGTCGCGCCGGCCCTGGGTGCGCGTCGGTGCCGGCGTGGCAGTGATGGGGTTTGGTGCGGCCGGGCTTGTGCGGGCGGCGATGTTGCCGCACACGCTCGCCGCACACGGCTTCTGTGTGGTGTTCTGAAGGGGGCTCTTCTGTTTTGGTGATGCGTGAGGCACTTTGTCGGGTGTGCCGAAGGCGCCGCGCTGGTGATGGGCGGTTGCAGCGCCGGGCCGGAATGCCCTACAATCGGCAGCATTGCAGTATCTATCGCGCTGGCGCTGCCGCGCGCATGGCCGGGCAACTCGAACGGCCGTCCTGAGGCCAGTCCGGGCAGAATGTTGCTGACGGACGTAGCCACCTCGCAGCAAGCCATGCCGGTTGACAAGATCTCCGGTTCAAAAGACCGGCTGGGCGTTGCGCGACGGGAGGTGCGCAACACCGTGCGGATGACTGCATCGTTCTTGCGGCGGAAGGGGTTGGACCCGTTCGCGCCGATCCGCCGCTCCAGAAGGGCGGTGCAACGCAAGAGGCCTTTCGGCCGGCGCTGAGGCCGGCAGCAGGGCAATTCTCCGCCGGACTGACCCGGCAACCCGAAGCAGAATAAGATGGGCGCGCGGCTTTCATGCGGACGGCATGCCGGCCGGCCGCGCAATGAGATGGCGATGGCGCTTCGGCCTCGCTGGATCCGAAATCCCCGAATCCTCCGGCGGTCCGCCGGGGGCAGGTGCAAAGACAGGCTGCACACATCCGTATATGAATACCCAAGAGGCGAAAATCGTCCTCGAGACTGCGTTGATCTGCGCGCAGGAGCCCTTGCGCGTGGCGGAACTGCGACGGTTGTTCGCCGATGAGGTGGCTGCCGACACCATCCGCGTGCTGCTGGACGAGTTACGTCTGGATTGGCGTGATCGGGGCGTGGAACTGGTGGCGCTGGCCAGTGGCTGGCGTTTCCAGAGCCGGCCCGGCATGCGCGAATACCTCGATCGCCTGAATCCGGAGAAGCCGCCGAAATACTCGCGCGCGGTGATGGAGACGCTGGCGATCATCGCGTACCGGCAGCCGGTAACCCGCGGCGACATCGAAGAGATCCGCGGGGTGACCGTCAGCACGGAGGTGATCAAGCGGCTCGAGGACCGCGAATGGATCGAAGTGATCGGCCATCGCGATGTGCCAGGGCGGCCCGCGCTGTACGCGACCACCAAGGCTTTCCTCGATGATCTCGGCTTGCGTACCCTGGACGAGTTGCCCCAGCTGGAGGATGCGCAAGCGCAGATCCAGGCGGCCTTGCTGGACCAGCAGGCCATTGACTTCGAGTCGCTTGGCCAGGCCGGCGTGCCCGCCGGGCAGGAGGCGGAGGGGCAATTGGCCCTGGATGGCATGACGGTCGCCGAGGCCGGCCGTGTCGCCGGCGGCCTGGCGCCGGCGACGCTTACCGAGGCGATCATCGAAGCCGCACCTGGGCAGGTTCCCGCCGGGTTTGACGCCGTTCCCCAGGCTGAGCGGCAGATACCTGAGCCAGCCAGCCATGCCGCCGAGGCGTCCGCGCGGACGCCGGCCGACGGCGTACCCGATACCGAGACCGCATCCGCCCAGCCGGCCGATGCTCTCACGCCGGCAGACGGCGAGCGCGATGCGCGCGACGAGCGCCTGCCTAACTGAACCCATGCAACATCCGATTGTGAATACTTTGTCCGATTCTGTAGAGCAAGACGTCCGCCACGCGGATGCGCCGGGCAGCGATGCCGGCAGTGCGGCCGAGTCCGGCGCATCTCCCGAGGGCGGCGCACGCCGCAAGGGCCTGCGGCGCGGCTTGCGCAATCTGGTGGCGAGCCGCCGCCAGGCGGCGCAGGATCGAGAGGCCGGCCGTGGCGCGGCGCCCGAAGGCGGCGGCGATGCCGCGCCTGGCGAGCCTGCGCCGGCGGCGTCGGCTCAAGGCGGCAAGTCGGCAGGGCGCAGCCGCGGCAAGCGCAAGGCTGCAGCGGTCGACGCGGAAGCCGAGGCCATCCGTGCCGAAGCGGCACAGGCTGCGCCGGGCCAAGACGGGCAGCCGGTGCCGGCCGCGCCGGGTGGCCGCGAAGGTGGTGCGCGCAAGCGCAGGCCGGGACAAGGCCAGCAGGGGCGGGCGGCAAAGCCGGCCGGCGAGTCGGCCAAGGTCGGCGGCCGCCCGCAGGCCAAGGGCAAGGCCACGCAGCCGCGTCAGGGCGCGCCCAAGGGTACTGGCAGCCCCGACGATCTGTTCCGCTTCGTGATCTCGGACCAGTTCGACCAGGAAGAGACCGTGGTGCCGCGCACCAAGGCGAAGCCGGTGCGCGAACTGTCGGCCGACGATGATGCGCCCAAGCTGCACAAAGTGCTGGCCGATGGCGGGCTGGGTTCGCGCCGCGAGATGGAAGAACTGATCCTGCAGGGGCGCGTGTCGGTCAATGGCCTGCCGGCCCATATCGGCCAGCGCATCCTGCCGACCGACCAGGTCCGCGTCAATGGCAAGCTGATTGCCCGCAAGATTTCGAGCAAGCCGCCGCGCGTGCTGCTCTACCACAAGCCGTCCGGCGAGATCGTCAGTCAGTCGGATCCGGAAGGCCGCCCGACCGTGTTCGACAACCTGCCGCGCATGAAGACCGGCAAGTGGGTCGCGGTCGGCCGCCTGGACTTCAACACGGAAGGCCTGCTGATCTTCACCACCTCCGGGGACATCGCCAACCGCTTCATGCATCCGCGCTACGGCGTCGAGCGCGAGTACGCGGTGCGCACGCTGGGTGAGCTGGCCGAGTCCGATCGCCAGCGGCTGCTGCACGGCATCCAGCTCGACGACGGTGAGGCGAGCTTCCTGCGCATCGCTGATGGCGGCGGCGAGGGCATCAACCGCTGGTACCACGTGGCCCTGACCGAGGGGCGCAACCGCGAGGTGCGCCGCATGTTCGAGGCGGTGGGGCTGACGGTGTCGCGCCTGATCCGCACGCGCTACGGACAGTTCCTGCTGCCGCGCGGACTCAAGCGCGGTCGCTGGCACGAGCTGGAGGCCGAAGAGGTACGCGCGCTGATGAGCGGCATCGGGCTCAAGCTGCCCGGCAAGGGCGAGCAATCGAGCAAGGGTGTGACCAAGGTCGGCGGCCGCAAGCAGCGCGAGGAAGCGGCGCTGGCAGGTATGCCGATGCCGACCGGCATGGACGGCCTGCCGCGTTTCGAGCGTGCCGCAGGCGGCCGGGGCAATGGTGCCGGCCGTGGCCAGCCGGACCCGATGCAGACGTCGATGGGGTACATCAGTCACGGTCCCACCCTGCTGACTTCGCATTCCAAGCTTGCCAGCGGCGTGAGCCTTCCCGGTGCAGCCATGCCGGTGGGTGGCAACAAGGGCGGCAACAAGGGTGGTGGGCGCGGCAAGGCTGGCGCCGGCGGCGGCGGCGGTGGTGCCGGTCGCCAGCAACAGCAGCGACGTGGCGGCGATGTGAACGGCAACGTGATGCCGAAGGCGGCCAAATCCGGTGGCGCTAACCGGCGCCCGCGTGGTCGTAGCGGCGGTGGCGGCGGTGGTGGTGGCGGCCAGCGCGGCGGAAACCGCTGAGGTGCGGTGAAAGGCGCAAAGCCGGGTGGCGTGGCTGCCCGGTCGGCCTTTTGCCTTTTGCACATAATCTGCGTATAATCCAAGTCTATTCAAAAGTGTCATCCTCAGATGGGTGAGCGAATGATGGGCATTGCGCCCATTTTTTTTTGCTCCATCCGGTTTCTCGTTTCGGGGGTGGCGCGGCGAGCCGAAGCGGATGCCGCACGGC
The DNA here is from genome assembly GCF_001854325.1 of Cupriavidus malaysiensis. Lineage (NCBI taxonomy): Bacteria > Pseudomonadati > Pseudomonadota > Betaproteobacteria > Burkholderiales > Burkholderiaceae > Cupriavidus > Cupriavidus malaysiensis. The sequence continues at coordinate 3,206,802 of NZ_CP017754.1, read as the reverse complement.
CCGCGATCGTGTTTGAAGGCCATTACTCGGGAATACAGTGCATCTGGCAGATTTGATCGAAACCACCCTGAACGGCATGGGGTACGAGCTGGTCGAGCTCGAGCGTGCCCCGGCAGGATTGCTGCGCGTGTATATCGATCAGCCTGAGACGGGCATCGTCATCGAGGATTGCGAGAAGGTCAGCCGGCAGTTGACGCACGTGCTGACGGTCGAGAACGTCGACTATGAGCGCCTCGAGGTGTCGTCTCCGGGGCTGGACCGGCCGCTCAAGAAGCTGGCCGACTACGTCCGCTTCGCCGGCGCGCAGGCCAGGGTCACGCTGCGCCTGCCGGTCGACGGGCAGAAGAACTTCGTCGGCGTGCTGCAGGCACCGGCCGGCGAGCCTGGCGCCGAGAAGATCGGCCTGGAGTTCGAAGGGAAGAACGGCCCGTCGCTGCTGGAATTCACTGTATCCGATGTCGACCGCGCGCGCCTGGTGCCGGTGATCGACTTCAAAGGAAATCAAAGAAAAGGGAACAAGCAATGAGCCGCGAAGTTCTGTTGCTCGTCGATGCGCTTGCGCGTGAGAAGAACGTCGACAAGGATGTGGTATTCGGTGCGCTCGAGGCGGCTCTTGCCTCGGCCACCAAGAAGCGCTTCGAGGAAGACGTGGACATCCGTGTCGCGATCGATCGTGAAAGTGGCGAGCATGAAACGTTCCGCCGCTGGCTTGTCGTTCCCGATGAACAAGGCCTGCAGGAGCCGGACAAACAGATCCTGCTGTTCGAGGCGGTCGAGCAGAATCCCGACATCAAGCTCGATGACTACATCGAGGAACAGATCGAGTCGGTCGAGTTCGGCCGTATCGGCGCCCAGGCCGCAAAGCAGGTGATCCTGCAGCGCATCCGCGACGCCGAGCGCGAGCAGATCCTGAACGACTACCTCGACCGCGGCGAAAAGATCATGACCGGCACGGTCAAGCGTGCCGACAAGAAGGGCCTGATCGTCGAGTCTGGCCGCGTCGAGGCGCTGCTGGCGCGCGACCAGATCATCCCGAAGGAGAACCTGCGCACCGGCGACCGTGTGCGTGCGTACATCCTGAACGTCGACCGCACCGCACGCGGACCGCAGATCGAGCTGTCGCGCACCGCGCCCGAATTTCTCGTCAAGCTGTTCGAGAACGAAGTACCCGAGATGGAGCAGGGCCTGCTGGAGATCAAGGCCGCCGCGCGCGATCCTGGCGTGCGCGCCAAGATCGCCGTGGTCGCCCACGACAAGCGTATCGATCCGATCGGCACCTGCGTCGGCGTGCGTGGCACGCGCGTGACCGCGGTGCGCAATGAGATCGGCGGCGAGGCGGTGGACATCGTGCTGTGGTCGGAGGATCCGGCGCAGTTCGTCATCGGCGCGCTGGCACCGGCGCAAGTGCAGTCGATCGTGGTCGATGAAGAGAAGCACTGCATGGATGTGGTGGTCGACGAGGAGAACCTCGCCGTCGCCATCGGCCGCAGCGGGCAGAACGTGCGGCTGGCGTCCGAGCTGACCGGCTGGCAGATCAACATCATGACCCAGGAAGAGTCGGCGCAGAAGCAGGCCGAGGAAAGCGAGGTCGTGCGCAAGCTGTTCATGGCCAAGCTGGACGTGGACGAGGAAGTGGCCGACATCCTGATCGAAGAAGGCTTCTCCACGCTGGAGGAAGTGGCCTACGTGCCTATCAGCGAGATGCTGGAGATCGAGGCGTTCGACGAGGACACGGTCAACGAACTGCGCAACCGCGCGCGCGACGCGCTGTTGACGATGGAATTGGCCCGGGAAGAAAGGGTGGAAGAGGTGTCGCAGGATCTGCGTTCCCTCGAAGGCCTGACCCCGGAACTGATCGGCAAGCTGGCGGAAGGCAATATCCACACGCGCGACGACCTGGCCGAGCTGGCCGTCGACGAAGTGATCGAGATGATCGGCGTCAGCGAGGAAGAAGCCAAGGCGCTGATCATGAAGGCACGGGAACACTGGTTTAACTGAGGGACACGCCCGGGGCCCGCGCGCCCCGGGCGCGATTTCCGCGAACGAAACTGTCCCGACGTAGAAACCGAGCATTGAAAGGGTTTGAATGGCAAGCACAACAGTTGCCCAACTGGCCGCAGAACTGAGTCGCAGCGCAGCTGCCCTGCTGGAACAATTGCAGGCAGCTGGAGTGGGCAAAGCCACTGCTGACGACATTGTTACCGAGTCGGACAAGACCCGGCTGCTGGACTATCTGAAGCGCGTCCATGGCGCCGCGGACGATAGCGCCCGCAAGAAGATCACGCTGACCAAGCGCGAGACTTCCGAGATCCGCCAGGCCGACTCCACAGGCAAGACGCGCACCGTGCAGGTCGAGGTGCGCAAGAAGCGCGTCCTGATCAAGCGTGACGAGGCCGGCGGCGATGGCCAGGTCGACGCGCACGACGGCCGCGATGCCGCCGCCGAGGCTGCCGATCAGGCACGCCGCGAGGAGGAAGAGCGTCAGCAGGCGGAACTGCTGGCTCGCCAGGAAGCCGAAGCGAAGGCGCGCCGCGAGGCCGCCGAGCGCGAAGAGGCCGAACGTCGCGCCAGGCAGGAAGCGCTGGAGGCCGAGGAACGCCGCCAGGCCGAACTCGCCAGGGCGAAGGCCGAGGAAGAGGCTGCGGCCAGCCGTGCGGCGAACGATGCTGCCGAGGAAGCGGCGCGCAAGACGGCCGAGGACGAGAAGAACCGTCTGTCAGCCGAGCGTGCCGTGGCGCAGAAGGCCGCCGATGATGCCAAGGCAGCCGCCGACAAGGCGCGCGCCGAGCAGGATGCCGCACGTAAGCGTCGCGAGGCCGCCGAGGCCGAGGCCCGCGCCATCCAGCAGATGTTGAATGCGCCCGCGCGCGTGCTGAAGGCGCCGTCCGAGCGCAAGGCCGAGGAAAAGAAGGCCGAGCAGACCGGCACCCTGCACAAGCCGGTCAAGCCGGCCGGTACCGAGGCCAAGAAGGAAGACAAGAAGCCTGCCACGACCACGACGACCGCTGCCACGACCGACAAGAAGTCGGGCAAGGTGCTGAAGTCGGGCAGCTCGTCGACCTGGCAGGACGAAGGCAAGAAGAAGGGTGGCGGCCTGAAGACCCGCGGCGATTCCTCCGGTGGTGTCGGTGGCTGGCGCGGTGGTCCGCGCGGCCGCGGTGGCAAACAGCAGGTCGATGACAGCCGCAGCAATTTCCACGCGCCGACCGAGCCGGTGGTGCGCGAAGTGCACGTGCCCGAGACTATCTCGGTGGCCGACCTGGCGCACAAGATGGCCGTCAAGGCATCCGAGGTCATCAAGCAGATGATGAAGCTCGGCCAGATGGTGACCATCAACCAGGTGCTGGACCAGGAAACCGCCATGATCGTGGTGGAAGAAATGGGCCACAAGGCGTTCGCCGCCAAGCTGGACGATCCGGAAGCCCTGCTGGACGTCGGCGAGGAGCATACCGACGCCGAGCAGCTGCCGCGTCCGCCGGTGGTGACCGTGATGGGTCACGTCGACCACGGCAAGACCTCGCTGCTGGACTACATCCGCCGCACCAAGGTGGCTGCGGGCGAAGCCGGCGGCATTACGCAGCATATCGGTGCCTACCACGTCGAGACCGAGCGTGGCGTGATCACCTTCCTGGACACCCCGGGTCACGAGGCGTTCACCGCCATGCGTGCGCGCGGTGCCAAGGCAACCGACATCGTCATCCTGGTGGTGGCCGCCGACGACGGCGTGATGCCCCAGACCAAGGAGGCGATCTCGCACGCGAAGGCAGCGGGCGTGCCCATCGTGGTGGCGATCAACAAGATCGACAAGCCGGATGCCAATCCCGATCGCGTCAAGCAGGAACTGGTGGCCGAGCAGGTCTTGCCGGAAGAGTACGGCGGCGATTCGCCTTTCGTTCCGGTGTCGGCCAAGATGGGTACGGGCGTGGACGAACTGCTGGAGCAGGTGCTGCTGCAGGCGGAAGTGCTCGAACTGAAGGCACCGGTCGATGCCCCGGCCAAGGGCCTGGTGGTGGAAGCCCAGCTGGACAAGGGCAAGGGCCCGATCGCGACCATCCTGGTCACCAGTGGCACGCTCAAGCGTGGCGACGTGGTGCTGGCCGGCAGTGCGTACGGCCGCGTCCGTGCGATGCTGGACGAGAACAGCAAGCCGACCAAGGAAGCCGGTCCGTCCATCCCGGTGGAAATCCAGGGCCTGTCCGAGGTTCCGGCCGCCGGCGAGGAAGTGCTGGTGCTGCCGGACGAGCGCAAGGCGCGCGAGATCGCGCTGTTCCGCCAGGGCAAGTTCCGCGACGTCAAGCTGGCCAAGCAGCAGGCAGCCAAGCTGGAGACCATGCTGGAGCAGATGAGCGAAGGCGAAGTGCAGACGCTGCCGCTGATCGTCAAGGCAGACGTGCAGGGCTCGCAGGAAGCGCTGGTGCAATCGCTGCAGAAGCTGTCGACCGACGAGGTGCGCGTGCAGATCGTGCACGCCGCGGTGGGCGGTATCTCCGAGTCCGACGTCAACCTGGCGACGGCCTCGAAGGCGGTCATCATCGGCTTCAACGTGCGTGCCGACGCTGGCGCGCGCAAGCTGGCCGAGCACAATGGCATCGACATCCGCTACTACAACATCATTTACGATGCGGTAGACGAGATCAAGGCGGCGATGTCCGGCATGCTGGCGCCCGAAAAGCGCGAGACGACCATCGGCCAGATCGAGGTGCGCCAGGTGTTCCGCGTGCCGAAGGTCGGCGCCGTGGCCGGCTGTATGGTTACGGATGGCCTGGTCAAGCGCTCGTCGCTGGTGCGTGTGCTGCGCAACAACGTGGTCATCCACAGCGGCGAACTCGACTCGCTCAAGCGTTTCAAGGACGACGTCAAGGAAGTCAAGCAGGGCTTCGAGTGCGGTCTGTCGATCAAGAACTTCAACGACGTTCAGGAAGGCGACCAGCTCGAAGTGTTTGAAATCACCGAGGTGGCGCGCACGCTGTAAGGCGGGCGCGGCGGCGGCCGGCCGGGCCGGCCGCCGCCATCTCGACAACGCAGGTTCGCATGGCCAAGAAAGGCTCCATTTCCTCCCGCAATCTCCGTATCTCCGACCAGATCCAGAAGGACCTGGCCGAGATGATCCAGCGAGAGCTGCGTGATCCGCGCCTCGGCCTGGTCACGCTGCAGTCAGTCACGCTGACGCCGGACTACGCGCACGCCAAGGTGTACTTCACCGTGCTGGGCGCCGAACCCGAGGCGGCCGCGGCGGCTCTCAACGAGAAGGCAGGCTACCTGCACTCGCTGCTGTTCAAGCGCCTGCATATCCATACGGTGCCGACGCTGCATTTCCATCACGATACCTCGGTGGAACATGCCATCGAGATGTCCAAGCTGATCCACCAGGCCAACGCCGACCGCGCCAAGGACGACTGATCCGGGCGGCCGGCCCTGCCGCAACGGCAGGGGCCTTCCGGCGCGGCCGTACATCGTAGCGATCGCCCGCCGCGCTTCCTTCCAGATTCCGATGACCGATTCCAACGCGTCCCGCCCGCCGCGCCTGCCGCGCCGCGACGTGCATGGCGTGCTGCTGCTCGACAAACCGCTCGGGCTGTCGTCCAACGACGCCCTGGTGCGTGCCAAGCGCCTGCTGCGCGCGAACAAGGCCGGACATACCGGCACACTCGATCCGCTGGCGACCGGGCTGCTGCCCTTGTGCTTCGGCGAAGCCACCAAGTTCTCGCAGGATCTGCTCGAAGCCGACAAGACCTATGAGGCGACTGTCTGCCTGGGTGTGACCACCGCCAGCGGCGATGCGGAGGGAGAGGTCCTGCGGCGGCGTCCCGTGACGTGCGGGCCCGAAGCGCTGAATGCGGTGCTGGCGCGTTTCATCGGCGAGATCGAGCAGGTGCCCCCGATGTACTCGGCGCTGAAGAAGGACGGCCGGCCCTTGTACGAATATGCCCGTGCCGGGCAAACCGTGGAGCGCGCCGCGCGGCGCGTCACCATCCACGAGCTTGCCCTGCTCGATTGCACGTTGCCGGCACAACCGGGTTTTTCCATGCGTGTCCGCTGCAGCAAGGGCACCTATATCCGCACCCTGGCCGAAGACATCGGTGAAGCCCTGGGCTGTGGTGCCCACCTGACCGCCCTGCGCCGCACGCAAGTGGGCGACCTGAGCCTGGCGGGTGCTGTCACGCTGGAACAGATTGAGCAGCAGGCGGACGAACAGCGTCCGGCCTTGCTGGCGCCCGTCGATGCCCTGTTGCAGCGCTGTCCGCCCGTGTCCCTCGATGTTGCGGCGAGTGCGCGCTTCCTGCAGGGACAGCGGATCGCAAGGCGCGACCTGCCGGCCGGTGCACCGGCTCTGCAGGAAGAGATGCTGGCGCGCGTGTACGCGGCGGAGGACGGGCGGTTGCTCGGGGTGGCGCGCATGCGCGAAGGGGCGCTGCGTCCCGAACGACTGGTCAGGCTCTAGCCAAACCGCGGCCTCGATCGCCTGGTTTCGCGAAATGTCTGTTTCTGCGGCCAACGTCGGCAAATCCTTCACTTTTGTTGTGAAATCTGGTTGAATGGTGCTTCCGTCCTGGTTGTCGATGTCGACATCGCCAGGACGTTGAACCGTCGACCATGATCACCGCCGTCACCTATCTCCTGCGCGCGGCGACAGCCGCCGTCCTCATCTCCGCCCGGTCCCTCGTCTGACGCTGTCTGCGCCAGGCCGAGGCACCGGGCCGAAACCCGCTCCCGTCAAGACCCTGTTCGGGCGCGCCGCGCGGCGCGCCCTGTCTGCACACGATGGCACGCGCTTCCCAGCGCGGCGCCGTCCCTGACTTTGGGAGTCGCCATGCGAAACACGGTTTTCCTGACCGCGGCCGAAGCCGCACGCCTGCGCGAGCTGGCAGTCTCCACCCGCACGGCGCCCGAACTGCGCCGCTCCTTGCATGCCGTGCTCGATCGGGCCGAGATCCGTCCCGGCCAGGCCTTGCCGGCGGCGGTGGTGCGCCTGCACGCGCCATTTCTCTGCATCGAGGTGCGCCATCGCGAGCACTTCCATTGGCGCATCGTTTATCCGGAACAGGCGGATTTCGGTCGCGGCTGGCTCAGCGTTCTGTCGCCGGCCGGTGTCGCGCTGCTGGGTACGCCTGTGGGATGCCCGGTGCGCTTGCCGGTGGAGGGCGACGGCCAGGCGCTCGAACTGCTGGTCGAGGAAGTGCTGCCGGGCTGAGGGCGGCGGTCGCTTCCAGTCGATACGCGCTGCACTGGCGCTGCGCGTGGTCATGCGGGGTGGGCGGCGCTAACGGCTGGCCGCCGGCCGCCCGCGGGTGTGCAAAGCGGGGAGAAGAGAGGGATGTCCATCATGCGTTGGATGGGGGCGCAGCGCTGGCCAATGTCCGCTGCCCGGGCGCGGGAGCGTATCGAGGTCGCCGCGCTGGAGTTGCCGGAAGGTGAGCGGCGCTGGCTGCGCGACCGGCTCGTCTGCCAGGACCTGGCCGACGCGCTGGCAGCGCAGGGGGCCGCGTTGCTCGGGCGGGTCGACCATGAGCCGGTGCACGGCTGCTGCGTGGCGCAGATCGCGGGAGGGGCGCCGATGCGGCTTCATGTGGCCGTGCTCGGCGATGCGATCGGCAGCGGTAACGGCAGCGGCGGCCGGATCGGCCGTGTCGGGCCGGCGGCATGGCTCGAGGCAGTGGATGCCGCGCTCGCCAGCGTCGATGCACAGGCGGCCGCTGAAGCCGCCGGCTTGGGTGGCACACCGTACGCGGTCTGCGCAGTGTTGCTGGCGGAGCCCGCCATGCCCGTCGCACCCGACGTGCTCGGCGCGCTGCCAGTGGTGGAATGGTTCGGCTTCGGTCCCTATCGCTGCCTGCGAGCCGCCTATGTGCTGGCAAGCAATCCGGCTCGGCCGTCGGGATGGCAGGCCTTGCGCGTGGGGATCGAGACAGGGCAGGCGGGCTGGCGCGGCGAGACGGTACTTGGCCGGCGCCGCGGTGCCTGAGGGGGCACCGCGGCGCCGGCGGGGGCTCAGTGCGCGCCGGCCGCTGCGTCGGCGCCGCCCCCGCCCCCGCCCTTGGCGGGCTTGGTCAGCCAGACGAAGCCGATCAGTACGAAGAACAGCACTCCGGAGATCCAGAAGATATCGTTTGCGCCCAGCATCGACGCCTGCAGGCTGAGATTGCGCTCGATGACCCCGGTGGCCTGGGTCTGGCTCATGCCCATCTGCATCAGGTGGTTGAGCTGGTCCAGATAGGCCGTGTCATAGGGGTTGACCTTCTCCACCAGCCGCGCGTGGTGCAGCGCCGAGCGGTTCTCCCATACCGTCGTCGAGATCGACGCGCCGATCGCGCCGAAGGTGATCCGCACGAAGTTCGACAGGCCCGAGGCGGCGGGGATCTTCTCCGGCGGCTGGCCCGACAGGATGATCGAGGTCAGCGGGATGAAGAACATCGCCATCGCCGCGCCCTGGATCAGGGTCGGGATCATCAGCGTGCGGGTGTCGACCTGCGTGGTGAAACCCGCGCGCATCAGGCTGACGATGCCGAAGGTGATGAAGGCCGTGGTGGCGACCCAGCGCGCATCCATCCGCGGCAGGTTGCGGCCGATCACCGGGGACAGCAGGATGGCGAAGATCCCCACCGGGGCCATCACGATGCCTGCATCGGTGGCGGTGTAGCCCACGATCGTCTGCAGCCACAGGGGCAGGATCACCAGGTTGCCGAAGAACAGTCCGTAGGCCACGGAGATGGCCACCACGCCCGCGCTGAAGTTGCGGCCCTTGAACAGGCTGATGTCGACGATCGGATGCTTCTCGTAGCTTTCCCAGATCAGGAAGAACAGGAAGCCGACCACCGCCACCAGCGTGAGCACCACGATCTCGGTGGAGTGGAACCAATCGAGTTCCTTGCCCTTGTCGAGCATCAGCTGCATCGAGCCGACCCAGATCACCAGCAGCGCCAGTCCGATACGGTCGATCGGCAGCAGCTTGGTGGGTGTCTCGCGTTCGCGGTAGATGACCCAGGTGGCGTAGGCCGCCATCAGGCCGACCGGGATGTTGATGTAGAAGATCCACGGCCACGTCATGTTGTCGGAGATCCAGCCCCCCAGCAACGGTCCCATGATCGGCGCGACCAGTGTGGTCATGCCCCACAAGGCCAGCGCCATGGTGCTCTTCTGCGGTGGATAGCTCGACAGCAGCAGCGACTGCGACAGCGGGATCATCGGGCCGGCCACGGCGCCTTGCAGGATCCGCGCGGCGAGCAGTACCTCGAGGTTCGGCGCCACGCCGCACAGCCACGACGAGAGCACGAACAGCAGGATCGAGGTGATGAACAGCCGCACCGCGCCGAAGCGGGTGGTCAGCCAGCCGGTCAGCGGCACCGAGATGGCGTTGGCCACGGCGAACGAGGTGATCACCCAGGTGCCCTGGTTGGGCGCCACGCCAAGGTCGCCGGAGATGGCCGGAATCGACACGTTGGCGATCGACGAGTCGAGCACGTTCATGAACGTGGCCAGCGACAGCGCGATGGTGCCGATGATCAGCCGGCCGCCGGTCAGCGGGGCGGGTGCAGCCGGCCGCGGCGCCGGGCGCGCAGCCGTGTCCGGCTTGCGGTCCGGGCTGGCCGGAGCGGAGGCGGTAGCGGCCATGTCAGCTGTTGGCGTTGGCGGCCGTTGGCTTGGCGCTGGCGCTGGCGCTGTCGGCCTGCGGGGTTGCCGGCAGGCTGGCCGGGCGGCCGCCGTTGTTGTTCGAGATGATGCGCTCGATCAGCGCGTCCGCATCGTGGCCGACCTTCTCATAGACGTCGGTCTGCAGCGGGCGCGGCGCTGGTGCGGCCGCCATGGCGGCGCCTTCCTCCTTGCGTACGTCGACGGTGACGTTCATCGACAGGCCGACGCGTAGCGGATGGTCCTTGAGCTGCTGCGGGTCGAGCGCAATGCGAACCGGCAGGCGCTGCACCACCTTGATCCAGTTGCCGGTGGCATTCTGCGCCGGCAGCAGCGAGAAGGCCGAGCCGGTGCCGGCGGAGAAGCCTTCGACCTTGCCCTGGTACTTGACCTTGGAGCCGTAGACGTCGGCTTCCAGCGTGACCGGCTGGCCCACGCGCATATGGGTGATCTGGACCTCCTTGAAGTTGGCGTCGACCCACACCTGGTCGAGCGGCACCACTGCCATCAGCGGGCTGCCGGCGGCGACGCGCTGGCCTACCTGTACCGACCGCTTGGCCACGTAGCCGGTGACCGGCGCCGGCAGCGTCGAACGCGCATAGGCCAGGTAGGCCGAGCGCAGGTTGGCGGCGGCGCGCTGTACATTGGGATGCTTCTCGACCGTGGTGTGGTCGGTCAGCGCCTGGTTCGAGGCCAGCTGCTCGCGGGCGGCCAGCAGCGAGGACTCGGCTGCCTTGAGCGCGGTCTGGGCATGCGAGATCTCCTCGCTGGACACCGCGCCGGTGCCGGAGATCGCCTGGCGGCGGCGCAGGTCTTCGCGGGCCTTGGCGAGATCGGCCTCCCGCATCGACACATTGGCGGCCAGCGAGCCGTTGTTCACATACAGCGTGCGCACTTCGCGCACGGCCTGCGCGAGCTGCGCCTCGGCCTGTTCGAGTGCCACCTGCGAATCGGCGCGATCGAGCTGGATCAGCGGCTGGCCGGACGTGACCAGCTGGGTGTCGTCGGCGGAGATCGAGACCACGGTGCCGGCCACCAGCGGCGTGACCTGGACCACGTTGCCGGCGACATAGGCGTCGTCGGTGTTCTCGAAGTAGCGGCCGTACATGGCCCAGTAGGCGCCGTAGGCCACGCCCGCGACTACGATCACGGTGGTCAGTGTCAGCAGCATGCGCTTGCGCTTGCCGTTGGGATTCGAGGCTTGTTGCGGCTGCTTGCCGGCCGCGTTCTGGTTTTCGCTCATGATTGTCTTTCTGGAAATAGGCTGTGCAATCCGGAAGGCGCCGCGTCAGCCGCGCGCCGCCGCCTCGTTATTTGCCGTGGACCGGCTGGCGGGCGCCGGGGTGGCGCCGGACTCGGCGGCTTCGCCGGCCTCCTCGCGGTAGCCGCCACCGAGCGTCTTCATCAGGCTCATCTGCAGGTCGAGCCGGCGCGACATCATGTCGGCGGCCAGGCGGCGCTGCTGCAGCACGTTGCTCTCGGCGTTGAGCACGGTGAGCTGCGTACCCAGGCCGGCCTTGTAACGGGTGGTGGCCAGCGAATAGGCATGCTCGGCCAGGTCCAGCGCCTGTTTCTGGGTCTGGATCTGCTGGTCGACGCTGTGGATGCTGGTCATGGCATCCGCGGTCTCGCGCAGTGCGTCGACCAGCGTCTGGTTGTAGCTGGCGACGGCCGAGTCGTACTTGGCGTATTTGCCCTTCAGGTTGGCGCGCAGGCGGCCGCCTTCGAAGACCGGCAGGGTCAGCGAGGGGCCGAAGCCGAAGGTGCGGCTGATGCCCATCAGCAGCTTGCTGGTATCGAGCGAGGCGAAGCCGGCGAAGGCGGTCAGGCTGACGTTGGGCAGGAATTCTGCCTTGGCCACATCGATATCCTTGGACGCGGCTTCCACTCGCCAGCGCGCAGCGACCAGGTCGGGCCGCCGGCCCAGCAGGCCGATGGCGAGGTCGTCAGGCACGTTTGGCGAGGCGTTGGCCAGCAGCGTGGGGCGGGTGATGGCCTGGCCGCGGTCGGGGCCCAGGCCCAGCAGTGCGGCGAGCTGGTTGCGCACCAGAGCGATCTGCTCGTCCACGCGCTGCAGGTCGGTCTGTGCCGCGGCGACGGTACCGCGTGCCTGGGTGGTCTCGACCTGGGTGTCGAGGCCCGCGGCCAGGCGGTCGCGCGACAGCTTGCTCAGGTCTTCACGCTGGGCGATGGCACGCACATCCACGTCGCGCTGGGCGTAGAGCGCGGCCAGTTGCGCGTAGGCGCGTGCCACCGCGGTTGTCAGCACCAGGCGCGCCGACTGTGCTTCGGCCTCGGTGACGCGGTCGTCGGACAGTGCTGCCTGCAAGGCCGCGCGGTTCTTGCCCCAGAAATCGAGATCGTAATTCAAGCCCAGCTGCATGCGGCCCTGGTTCTCCCAGGCGCCGGCCAACGGGGTGCCGGCGAACAGGTCGGTCTGGGAGAAGCGCTGGCGTGTCAGGCTGCCTTCGAAATCCACGCTGGGGTAAAGCGCGGCGCGTGTGGCATCGGCCATCGCGCGCGAAGCGGCCAGGCGGGCATAAGCCGATTGCAGGCTCGGGCTGTTCTGGATGGCTTCATCCACCAGCGTGCGCAGCTGAGGGTCATGGAACTGGTCGACCCAGTCCATCGAAGGCCATTGGCCGTGCTCGGCCGGCAGCGTCTGCGAGGCGGCCAGCGCGGCCGGGTCGGTTTTGCTCAGCGTGCTGTGCGCATCGCCGAAGGCCGCACAGCCGGCCAGCGCGGCTGCGGCCAGCGCGGTCAGCGCCAGCGGGGCGGCGCGACGCATCAGGAAATGCGCGGCCCGCGCGGGCGGGAAGGGGAGGGCTGATTTCATCGTGTCGCTCCGAGGCGGAGCCATGCTGTTGGTTTTCAAGTCTTGTCGTGGCGGTGCGGCCGGGCGCTATCCGCTGTTGTTATCGATGACGCGCGTCAGCATGGTGCGCAGGCAGGTGATTTCATCCGGCGAGAAGCCGCGCAGGCGGCGTTCCACCACGCGGATGAAGATGGCGGGCAGGTGCACCATCATGGCCCGGCCCTGTTCGGTCAGCGAGAGTTCCACCACGCGCCGGTCGGAGGTGCTGCGCTGGCGCTCGATCAGGCCGCGCTTTTCCATGCGGCCCAGCAGCCGCGTCACCGATCCCATGTCGGTGCCCATTTCGCGGCCGAGGTCGGTGACGGTGCTGGCGCGGCCGGTGCCCAGCATCATCAGGCACACCGCCTGCACATGGGTGATGTCGAGGGCGCTCACTTCCTGCTCGACCTCGTGCGTCAAGGCGGATTTCGCCCGCGCCAGCAGATAGCCGATGCTATCCTGCATGTTGTACTCGGCGGGATTCAGGGAAGGCGTCATCAGGTTGGCCGACATGTTTTTTGCCAATGCAATCTTTGCCCTGGCAAATATATGTTTACGAATCACTATCGGCAAGGATGGAAATTGTCTATTCCGGGATCCGCAATAAATAGCGTGGCCGGCCGGGCGTTCCCATCGCCTGGACGTAGAAGGTTTTGCGACGCAGCATGCTAGAATGCCGGGTTATCTTTCGAGGCCCGCTTTCAGCGAGACGCAGCAATGACCCGCGCCATCCGCAATATCGCCATCATCGCCCACGTCGATCATGGCAAGACCACCCTAGTCGACCAGCTCCTGCGCCAGGCAGGCACCTTCCGCGAGAACCAGCAGATCGCTGAGCGCGTGATGGATTCGAACGACCTGGAAAAGGAGCGCGGGATCACCATCCTGGCCAAGAACTGTGCGGTCGAATACAACGGCACCCACATCAACATCGTCGACACCCCGGGCCACGCTGACTTCGGCGGCGAGGTCGAGCGCGTGCTGTCGATGGTGGACGGCGTGCTGCTGCTGGTCGACGCGGTTGAAGGCCCGATGCCGCAGACGCGCTTCGTGACCCGCAAGGCGCTCGCGCTGGGCCTGAAGCCGATCGTCGTGATCAACAAGATCGACCGCCCGGGGGCGCGCCCGGACTGGGTGATCAACCAGACCTTCGATCTCTTCGACAAGCTGGGCGCCAACGACGAGCAGCTCGACTTCCCGGTGATCTACGCCTCGGGCCTGAACGGCTACGCCGGCCTGACCGACGATGTGCGCGGCGGCGACATGAAGCCGCTGTTCGAGACCGTGCTGGACAAGGTGCCGGTGCGTAACGACGATCCGGACGGCCCGCTGCAGCTGCAGATCATCTCGCTGGACTACTCCAGCTATGTCGGCAAGATCGGCGTGGGCCGCATCTCGCGCGGCCGCGCCCGTCCGCTGCAGGACGTAGTCGTCAAGTTCGGTCCCGAGGGCAGCCCGATCAAGGGCCGCATCAATCAGGTGCTGAAGTTCCAGGGCCTCGAGCGCGAGATCGTGCCCGAAGCCGAGGCCGGCGACATCGTGCTGATCAACGGCATCGAGGAACTGGGCATCGGCTGCACCGTATGCGCGCCGGAGGCCCAGGACGCCTTGCCGATGCTGAAGGTGGACGAGCCTACGCTGACCATGAACTTCTGCGTCAACACCTCGCCGCTGGCCGGCCGCGAAGGCAAGTTCGTGACCAGCCGCCAGCTGCGCGAGCGGCTGGACCGCGAGCTGAAGTCGAACGTGGCGCTGCGCGTGGCCGACACCGGTGACGACACCATCTTCGAAGTGTCGGGTCGCGGCGAACTGCACCTGACCATCCTGCTGGAAAACATGCGCCGCGAAGGCTACGAGCTGGCCGTGTCGCGCCCGCGCGTGGTGTTCAAGGAAATCGACGGCGTCAAGCACGAGCCGTTCGAACTGCTGACCGTGGACGTGGAAGACGGCCACCAGGGCTCCATCATGGAAGAGCTGGGCCGCCGCAAGGGCGAGCTGCTCGACATGGCATCGGACGGCAAGGGCCGCACCCGCCTCGAGTATCGGATTCCCGCGCGTGGCCTGATCGGCTTCCAAGGTGAATTCCTCACGCTGACGCGTGGTACCGGCCTGATCAGCCATATCTTCGACGACTACGCGCCGGTGCGCGAAGGCGGCCTGGGCGAGCGCCACAACGGCGTGCTGATCTCGCAGGACGACGGCGATGCGGTGGCCTATGCCCTGTGGAAGCTGCAGGACCGCGGCCGCATGTTCGTCAAGCCGGGCGACGCGCTGTACGAAGGCATGATCATCGGCATCCACAGCCGCGACAACGACCTCGTGGTCAACCCGATCAAGGGCAAGCAGCTCACCAACGTGCGCGCCTCGGGTACCGACGAGGCCGTGCGCCTGGTGCCGCCGATCCAGATGTCGCTGGAGTATGCGGTGGAATTCATCGATGACGATGAACTGGTAGAGATCACGCCCAAGAGCATCCGCCTGCGCAAGCGCCACCTGAAGGAGCACGAGCGCAAGCGTGCCTCGCGCGAAGGCGCGTAAGCCCGCACTGACCGCACCGGCGCGATGCCGGTAGTCTGACAAGAAACCGCGCCTGTGCGCGGTTTTTTGTTGCTTGCGCCACCGGTCGCGGATCAGCCGGGCCGGCCGGCGTGCGCGCGTTGGGCGTCGCGCGGATGCTGCCACTCCGGTGGCTTCCAAAGGTGGCGCAGGTCGCGGTTGCGCCACGTATCGGCGAACATGTCACGCCATTCGTGGAAGGTCAGCGTCAGCGGGTTGTGGGTGGCGATGCGGCGGGTGATGCCGTAGTGCGGCGCCTCTTCCTCTGGCACGAAGGTGCCGAACAGGTGGTCCCAGACGGTCAGCACGCCGGCATAGTTGCGGTCGATGTAGCGCGGATTGCGCGCGTGGTGCACACGATGCACGGAAGGCGTGTTGATGACGCGCTCGAGCCTGGGCCAGCGCCGCCCGAGGCGGGTGTGGACGAAGAACTGGAAGGCCAGGTTCAAGCCCACCGCCAGGATGACCCAGTCCGGCGTGAAACCGATCCAGGCCAGCGGCAGCCAGAACACCCACATGCCCGACAGCGGATAGGTCAGGCTCTGCCGGAAGGCGGTGGAGAAATTCATGCCCTCCGACGAGTGGTGGGTCAC
The DNA here is from genome assembly GCF_001854325.1 of Cupriavidus malaysiensis. Lineage (NCBI taxonomy): Bacteria > Pseudomonadati > Pseudomonadota > Betaproteobacteria > Burkholderiales > Burkholderiaceae > Cupriavidus > Cupriavidus malaysiensis. Next base: position 3,191,172 of record NZ_CP017754.1, on the reverse strand, counting down.
GTGCGAGGCCCAAAGCCAGCGCACACGATGACTGGCGCGGTGGAAGCCGTAGTAGAGCAGATCTTGCAGCACAAGCAGCAGCACGAAGGACCAGGCGGTCTCGGGCATGGCGCGCAGCCCGTGCTGGTAGCACCAGGTGTAGGCGGTGCGCACCATCAGCCAGAGGAAGACCGCGTCGGAGGCCTGGTGCATCAGCGCCAGGGTGGCGTTGGAGACGGTGTCGCGCAGGCTGTAGACCGAGCCGTCGCGGCGCGACCAGTACCAGGCCTCGGCTGCGATCGTCAGCACGAAGGCGGGGGCGAAGGCCAGCAGGATCAGGCCGGGATCGAAGGCGGCCTGGCTGGCGGACGCGGATGCGGATGCGGATGCGGATGCGGTCATGCGGGCAGTGTGCGCGCTTCGTTCCGGGTTTGGCTTGAGGGATTCCTCCATACGCCGAGCCGTGTTGCGCCAACGCCAGTGCAGCATGGCGCGGGTGGCATCGGCTCCACCTGCCGCCATCCCTGACAAAAATGCAATTCAGTCCGTCCTTGGCAAACGGTCAAGCTTCGAATGCGCGCGCCGTAGACCAGCTGATCGCTGCATGGGCAGCCGTTTCCGGAGGAGCCAGGATGTTTCGCAACACTACGATCGGAGCCAGATTGTGGTTCCTGACTGTCGTCACCAACAGCTTGCTGCTGATTGTCGGCGCAGTCGGCTGGCTGGGCATGTCGCGCAGCAATGAAGCCACACGTCAGATCTACCAGCAGCAGCTGAAGGCTGCGGTCGACCTGGCGGAGGCGCGCTCCAACCAGTTGCTGGTACGCGTGCTGCTGGACCAGGCCACCTTTGCCACCGACCCCGCCGACGCGCGCGCCCGCGCGGAGGGCGCGCAAGGCTTCGCGCGCCAGTCGGAGGCCGCCTGGAAAGCCTATCTGGCGCTGCCGCGCTCGCCCGAGGCGGAGCGCGCCACCGCCGAGGTTTCCGCCCGGCGCGAGGCGCTGTTCACACAAGGCGTGGCGCCCATGATCGCGGCGCTGCATGCGGGCGACCGCGACACGGTGATGCGCTACGTGCTGGATACCATCCCCAAGCTCGATATTGCTTTCACCGCGGTCAACAGCGACCTGAATCGGCTGCAGGTAGCGAGCGCAGCCGCGGTGTACGAGCACTCGCAGCAGCGCTACGACCGTCTGCTGGCGCTGGCCGGCGGCGTGCTGTTGCTCGGGCTGGCCTTCAGCACCGTGGTGGCCTGGCGCCTGCGGCAATCGATCGTGCGGCCGCTCGATATCGCCATCGGCCGCTTCGCGCAGATCGCCTCGGGCGACCTGCGCGAAGTCCGCGCGGAGGTGCACGGCGCCAATGAGCATGCACGCAACGAAACCAGCCGCATGCTGGGCATGCTTGGCCGCATGCAGTCCAGCCTGGTCGCCATGGTGAGCGAGGTACGTAGCGGCGCCGATGCGATTGCCAGCGCCAGCCAGCAGATCGCCTCGGGCAACACCGACCTTTCGCAGCGCACGGAGCAACAAGCAGCCTCGCTGGAGGAAACCGCCTCGAGCATGGAGGAGCTGACCGGCACCGTGCGCCAGAACGCGGACAGCGCGCGCGAGGCCAGGGCGCTCGCGATCGCCGCCACCGACCTGGCCGAGCGGGGCAGCGGGGCGGTGTCGCGCGTGGTGCGCACCATGCAGTCGATCGATGCCAGCTCGGGCAAGATCGTCGACATCATCGAGGTGATCGAGAAGATCGCGTTCCAGACCAATATCCTCGCCCTGAACGCGGCGGTCGAGGCGGCGCGTGCCGGCGAGCACGGCCGGGGCTTCGCCGTGGTCGCCGGCGATGTGCGCGACCTGGCCCAGCGATGCGCCGCGGCGTCCAAGGAGATCCGCTCGCTGATCGGCGCCTCGGTGGCCGATGTCCGCGACGGCACGGGCCTGGTCGACCAGGCCCGTGCAGCGATGCAGGATATCGTCGACGCTGTGCAGCGGGTCAGCGCCATCATCGGGGGCATCAGCACGGCGTCCGACGAGCAGTCGCATGGCATCGAGCAGGTCAACCAAGCGGTGTCGCACATGGATGCGATGACGCAGCAGAATGCCGCGCTGGTCGAACAGGCGGCGGCAGCCGCCACCGCGCTGGATGACCAGGCGCAGCGGCTGACGCGGCTGATGGCCACCTTTCGCCTCGCCTGAGGCGCCGATGCCCGGGGCCGTGCGCGCCGATGGCTGGCGTAGAATGCCGGCTTGAATTTTTGCTGAGAAGTGGAGACGAGACAGATGACGGACTTCGTGACGACCGAAGTAGTGGGTGGCATTGGCTACCTGACGCTGAACCGCCCGCAAGCGCTGAACGCGCTTTCCCTCGACATGATCCGGGCCATCACGCACGCGCTGACCGCGTGGGCCGAGGCGCCCGGCGTGGTGGCGGTGGTGGTGGCCGGTGCCGGCGGCAAGGCCTTCTGCGCCGGCGGCGATATCCGCTTCTTCCACCAGGCAGCGCTGGCCAAGGATCCGCTGCTGGACCAGTTCTTCGCCGAAGAGTACGCGCTCAACCATCAGATCCATCGCTACGGCAAGCCCTATATTGCACTGATGGACGGCGTGGTGATGGGCGGCGGCATGGGCATCTCGCAGGGTGCGCGCCGGCGCATCGTCACCGAACGGACCAGGATGGCCATGCCGGAAACGAATATCGGCCTCTTTCCCGACGTCGGTGGCGGCTGGTTCCTGGCGCGCACGCCGGGCCATCTCGGCGAATACCTGGGCCTGACCGGCACCGTCCTGGGCGCGGCGGATGCGCTCTATGCAGGACTGGCCGACCTTTACCTGCCGTCCAATGCGATGGCTGAGGCGCTGGCCGCGTTGCGCGGGCGCAGCTTCGCCAGCGGCGAGGAAGTGCTCGCCCTGCTCGACGCGGCCGCGGCGGCGCACCGTGCGGGCGTCGCGCCGGAGCAGGGCATGCTGGCGCGCGAGCGCCCGGCCATCGATGGTTTCTTCGCGCAGCCGGACGTCGAGTCGATCCTGGCGGCGGTCAGCGATGCCGCCGGCGACTGGGCCGCGCAGACCGCCGCGGCGCTGCGATCGCGCTCGCCGCTGATGCTCAAGGTGACGCTGGAGCAAGTGCGCCGTGCCCGCGACATGTCGCTCGAGAACGAACTGCGCATGGAGCTGGACATGATGCACTACGTGTTCCGTGGCGGCGATGGCATCGAAGGCATCCGGGCGTTGGCGGTGGACAAGGACCATCGGCCCAGGTGGCAGCCCGCCCGGCTCGACGAGGTTGCGCGTGAGCGCGTGCTGTCGTTCTTCGACAGCCCGTGGCGCGGCGCGCAACACCCGCTCGCCGGCCTCAGCGCAGGCTGAGTGCAGCTTGGGCGCGGCTTGGGCGCGGGCGCGCGCTCAGATGGCATCCAGATGGGGTAGAGTGCCGATTGGCGCGGCAGCTTGCGCGCCGGGCCCGGCTGTCGCCGCAGGGCTGGCCGGCGGGATTCGGATCACTTCGTCAAAGGAACCCCAATGAGCAATCCTCGTGATGTCGCCGTGCTGGTGGGCAGCCTGCGCAAAGACTCCCTGAACCGGAAGCTGGCGCAGGCGCTGGTAGCGCTGGCGCCGGCCAGCGTGAAGCTGGAGCTGGTCGAGATCGGGCACCTGCCGCTCTATAACCAGGATCTGGATGCCGATCCGCCTGCCGCGTGGACGGCATTCCGCGACCGCATCCGCCGTGCCGACGGCGTGCTCTTCGTCACCCCGGAATACAATCGCTCGGTGCCCGCCGCGATGAAGAATGCTATCGACGTCGGGTCCCGGCCGTACGGCCAGAGCGCCTGGGACGGCAAGCCGGGCGGCGTGGTCAGCGCCTCGCCCGGTGCCATCGGCGGCTTCGGCGCCAACCACCATCTGCGGCAGTCGCTGGTCTTCCTCAATGTACCGGTGCTGCAGCAGCCGGAGGCCTATCTCAGCGGCGTCGACAAGCTCTTCGATGCGCAGGGCGGTATTGCCAACGAGTCGACGCGAGGCTTCCTGCAGAAGTATATGGATGCCTATACGGCCTGGCTGGAGCGTAACGCCGCGCGCTGAGGCGACCGATCCAGGGCCAGGGCGGGCGCCGCCCGATGGGCCCTGGTCGGCGTCGGCCGGCAGGACCTTGCGGGCCCGGCTGGCGGCGGCCGTGGCCGGTTATTCGTCTCCTTGGCGGTTGGCGTCCGAAGCGGGCCAGGCCTCGGACTCGGAGGGGACATCCTCCCGCATCGCGGGGTGGTGTTTGATGAGCCAGCGCGCCCCGACCATGGGAACGAGCAGGCTGATCAGGACATAGCCACTGACGGTAAGCGTAGCGCTCATATCGATTGACCCATTCCATTTGTGCACACGCCGGCTCTTTGGCTCGGTGAACCGTGAGTATGCACGCAGCATCGTTGCGTCGGCATCACACTGGAGAGGGGTGACTCGGATTGGCGTGGGAAGCCGGCCGGACCGGTTCCATGCATCCGCGGGCAGGGCATCGCCGGCATTCATTGCCGGCATGCAAAAGAGAGGCCCTTGCCGTGCAGCGGAGGGCCTCTGTCAAAACGAGTCTGGCAAAAAAGAGTTTGCCGCTTTTGGTATAGCCACTGGGGTGGGCTGTGGCAAGTGGCGAGCATGCGGTGTGCCGCGGATGCCAAGCGCCGGCCCACCAGCGCTGCCGCGCACGGTAGCCTATACTCTCGTCCTCGCGCCACACAGTGTGCTGGCGCTTTGCCGCACGGGCATGAAGTGCCGTGAAATGCCTTGTGCAAGGCAGATGTGCTCGCCGCAAGGCGCGCGGGCCGCTGCGCGGCGGCCGTTCCACCAAGGCAGGGCCGCCCCTGCCTGCTCAATCCGTTTTGAAGCCGTTTTCCATGACAACCACCCCCCGCCGCGTCTCGGTCGCCCCGATGATGGATTGGACCGACCGCCATTGCCGCATGTTTCACCGCCAGTTGAGCCGCCATACCTGGCTGTACACGGAGATGGTGACGACCGGTGCCCTGTTGCATGGCGATGTGGCGCGCCATCTCGACTATGACGAGGTGGAACAGCCGGTAGCGCTCCAGCTCGGTGGCAGCGAACCAGCCGACCTGGCTCATGCTGCACGATTGGGCGAGCGGTGGGGCTATGCGGAAATCAACCTGAACTGCGGTTGCCCCTCCGAACGGGTGCAGCGCGGGGCCTTCGGTGCCTGCCTGATGGCGGAGCCGGCGCTGGTCGCGGACTGCGTCAAGGCGATGCGCGATGCGGTTTCGGTGCCAGTAACGGTCAAGCACCGCATCGGCATCGACACTATCGAACACTACGATTTCGTGCGTGATTTCGTCGGCACCATTGCGCAAGCCGGTTGCGAGACCTTCATCGTGCATGCGCGCAATGCCATCCTCAAGGGGCTCAGCCCCAAGGAGAACCGCGAGATCCCGCCGCTGCGCTACGAGGTGGCTTACCAGTTGAAGCGCGAGTTTCCGCAGCTTGAGATCCTGATCAATGGCGGCATCGTGGACTATCAGCAGATGGACGCGCATCTCGAGCACGTCGATGGTGTCATGATCGGGCGCGAGGCCTATCACCATCCTTATCTGCTGGCCGAGGTCGATGCGCGCTTCTACGGGGCTGCTACGCCGATCGCGTCGAGGCTGGAGGTGGAGCTGGCCATGCAGGCCTATATCGGGCGCCATGTCGAGGCAGGCGGGTATATGGGGGCGGTCACGCGCCATATGTTGGGCCTGCATCGGGGGATCCATGGCGGACGAGGCTGGCGGCGCATCCTGTCGGATGCCCGGCGAATGGCCGCGGCACGTTCTTCTGCTGAGGTGGATGCCTTGTTCGAAGAGGCGCGCAGCCATCTGCGTCGCGAAGCGGAGCCGGTAGCCGAGGCAGTCTGACAGCGCCTGTCGTCGCCCTTCCGTTCAGGGTGGCGTGCCGGTCCGAAGAAAAGCTCTAACTCCGAATTGTCTTTTTGTGCGGTGCTGGCCGGACGTTGAGATTGCGACACATGCGCCGCGGTTGTCGCAGTGTGCTACCGGGAAAGTCGCGCCGGCAAAGGGATTCCCCTAAATGCAGAGTGACGGCGGACTCCATACACTGGCCCTGCCCTCGAATACAGGGCTTTCTTCAACTGATTATTCAGCCCGCCTTGTGCGGGCTGTTTTTTTTGTCGCGGGCATCGTTGCCGGTGGATCCTGTCATCGGCTTGGCCGCATGATGGCCATTCGAGGTGGCAGCTGCATGACAGATGCCTGCGCCGCACCGGCATGCTGCGTCTTGCCTGTGGTTCGTCGAGCTTCTTGCGGCCCGAATCGATATTATGCAGCTTGCGCCACATGTGGTCGCGGGCGTAAAGTCTTTAGGGTGGGATATCTCTCAAAAGTTCCGCTTGCTTGCCGACATTCCCTAGGCCCCTGCTCGCGCGTCTATCATGTTCAAAGACGGCACTGCTTGGGTCGACAGGGAAGTGGGTCAGCGGGTGTGGCTGATCCCGACGTCGATGGTGCCGTAGGTCGAGATGCCGGTACCGGCGGTCTCACTGCCCGTGGCGGCGCATGCGGCCAATGCGCTGGCCAGCAGGACGATGGCGAGGCGTAGCAGGGAGGTCATGAGGAAGGGTGTCGGGATCGGGTTGGCAATACGGTTCAGTCCCGCACCTCGCTCGATTGGTTCCCTTGCGGCGCGCGAGCAGGGAGGCAACAGCGAGACACTAGAGCCAGCAGAGAAAGAGAGAGTGCGGCCGCCGTCGGCAGGCCGGCCGGGATGCGGGGGAGCATCTGAGCTTGGAGGGCAGGACATTGGACGAGTTGTTTGGCGTGGAATTCGAAGGCTTCCGCGTCGTGTGGGTAGCCGAGCGGCTGCAGGACGGCAAGTGGACGGCGCGCTATTGCTGGCGCTTCGGCATCGACGGAGAGGCCAGCAAAGCCTTGCAGGCCGACGTGCTGAACGGCAGGTCTCGCCGCCTGCTGGGCCTGTTCGACACGGAGTCCGACACGATCGAAGCGATCAAGGAGGCGGTCCTGCTCGAGTCGAAGTGGGACCTGAGCCGTCGTTGAGCTGGTGGACGGCGCATGCCGTTTCTCGGGCATGCGTCAGCGGCTCTCGGTGGGTGCTGAAAAATTTTGTGTTGAGTACTAGCCATGACGGAAACTTCTCCGTATAATCCTGGTTTTCGCTGATCGACGGTTCGCAACGAATCGAAAGCAGCAAAACGACGGTGGCTGTAGCTCAGTTGGTAGAGTCCAGGATTGTGATTCCTGTCGTCGTGGGTTCGAGTCCCATCAGCCACCCCAGGAATTTCTTGTAGAACGGCCGCTTGCAGAAGCGGCCGTTTTGCTTTGGGCTCGCCGCGCGGTAGTGTGCTGTTTTCACGGGGAAATCCCAGTCGTTAAGTTAGGGATGCGGGCTTGTCCAACGATGCGGTTGGCATAGCTCCGATTGCACGCTTTGACTTCGATGTGCCGATGCTTTCTCGGCAGCCGTTCCCGGGCCTGTTGCGGTTGCGGCCAATGGATGGCGTAGACCATTCGATACGGTGCCTCGTCCTGCCATGCTAGCATTGCTCGACTCTCCAGGAGATGGCGATGGCGAAAACGACGGTCTCGAAGAAGCAATACCTGCGCAAGCTTAACCGGCGCCTGGCCAAGGAGGCGGGGGTGCCGGAGGGTGTCGAGTTTGTGTTCTATCCGCTTGGCGCCAAGGCCCGGGCGGCCACCGGGGTGGCGGCCTCAGAAGGTGCGGGGCCGGCGGTGCGTGCCGTCATGGATGCAGTGCAGGCGCGGGTCGCTGCCAAGTACGCTGTGGATGGAGCTATCCTGGGCAACGGCAAGGCCGCACCGATCGAGCATGCGGAGCCCTGGCCTGCGGCGTCAGGCGGAGCTGCCGGCGCGCAGGTGGCTGGTAAGGACTGAGGTCGCACCGGTTTTCAGGCAAGGTCGGCTGATAGTCGTCCTTGCTCCTCGTCGCGCTGCGGATCCTGCCTAGGCCGCCTGGCGGGAGTTCGCCAGTTGTGCCGGTGGCGGATTGTGCTCGAATGCCACGCAATTCCTTCCCTCGCGCTTGGCGGTGTAAAGCAGCATGTCGGCCCGGGTCAGCAGGTCATCTAGCGATTCCCCGGCGGCGAGCGCGGTGACGCCGAAGCTGGCGGTCACGGTACATGTGCCGGGCAGGGCCTCGAATGCCGTCGTCTCGAGCGTGTGGCGCAGGCGTTCGGCGAGGTGCAGCGCGCTCGCAACGTCGGTGCCGGGCAGCAGGATGGCGAACTCTTCGCCGCCGATGCGGCCTGCAATGTCCCGATGGCGGATGCTTGCGAGGACCAGGTGGCCGAATTCCGACAGGACCGTGTCGCCTGCGGCGTGGCCGTGGGTGTCGTTGATGTGCTTGAAGTGATCGATATCGCAGAGCAGCACGCTGAGCGGCTGGCCTTGGCGGGGCGGAATCTCGCGCTCAGCCAGCACCTCGAAGCTACGGCGGTTGTGGAGGCGGGTCAGGGGATCGGTGTCGCGTTCCTCGCGCAGCTTGTCGATCACGTCGGACATGGCGCCTGCGAGCAGGGCCAGGCCGAGCACGATGCCGAACAGTACCAGGCTGAGCTGCAGTGCGATCCAGAAGGGCGAGTGCGCTAGTGAGTCGGCGTTGCCGGACGCGGCGGATGTGATGGTCAGCGCCGAGCGTGGCACGAAGCTCAGCGCAAACGCCAGCAGGATCCAATACAGCGCGCGGTCGACGGCGGCGCCCAGGCGCAGTTTGCCAAGCCGCGCGACGCCGGTCAGCAGCATCACTGCGATGCCGCCGTGGAGTATGTAGATGCGTGCCGCGATCTGGTCGTCGGCATAGTGGAAGTACGCCAGCGCGATCAACTGCAGACAGGCCAGCGTGGTCAGCGGCACGGCATCGAACTGCGCGTCGGCGCGTGCTACGACGCCGCGCAACAGCAACAGGGTGCTACCCAGGTAGAGCGCGCAGGACAGCAGCAGGTTCACGCCAGCGTCGCGCGGCAGTTGCAGGATCTGCGCTGACGCGGCCAAGGCATAGATCAGGAACGATGCGCAGAACATCAACAGGTGACGCTGCGCGCGCTCGTAGCTCCAGGCCAGCAGGAAGCACAGGGATAGCAGCGTGGCGATGGCGGGATTGCCCAAGGCCAGAACCTGGACAGTTTGAAGCGGCAAGCGAGGTCCCCGATCTGTAGTCGTTGTGGTGGCCGGGAGCGCTGTCCGGAGGGTGGTCGGTGTGCCGAGGCAGGCAGCGTGGTATGCCTCGGCAATGCAGCAGCGCGGCGCGTACGAGCGCCTGTCAGTCTTGCCGGCGACTCCGCAGATGGAGCTGCTGCCGGTGCGGCGCTATTCCAATGTCAGCGGCCATTCTAGCGAGCCGGCACGCGAATCTCGCCGGCACTGACGTGCTGCGCGCCGCTGCAATTGCAAACAACGGTAAAGATACGGAAATGCCCCCTTCGAACGAGGGGCGGAGTGTGCATCAAGGGAGGGGCACCCTACGCATTGCCTGGCATAGGCAGAGGGTTGGACGCGGATTGAAGGCGCCATGGAACATCGCGGAATCGTTGGTGCGCGACGACCGCTCGGGCATGCGATTGCTCGGGCGCCGTCGTGCATCATGCAAAGCAGATGCGCGGCAAAGCGAATGCGGCAAAGCGAATGCCCGGCGTGACAGGCACGGCACGGCGAGCCGCGCCTGTCACGTACCCGTGCGTACTCGGGTGCCGCGCAGGCTCAGACGTGCAGCTTGGCCGGCTCGGCCAACTCCAGCATGCGGCAGATGGCGGCCATGCTGCCGACCATGGTGCGGCGCTGCGCGCCTTGGTAGATGCGCACGCCCTTGCATTGGCGGAAAGGCACTGGCTTGACCGGGCGGCGGGCGGAGATGGTATTGGCTTGCGGCATGGTTGCACCTGTCGATTGACAATAGTCGGGGGATGGCGCCAGCGTCGGCGGGCGCCTTCGGAACGGTGAGGCAGGTGCCGCCACGCTGCAGACCTGGCGGCGGCGAGGGGTCGGGCCGGCTGCGCTAGAAGCCGGCCGGACGGATCAGTCCGACCGCGATACCCTCGAGAGAGAACTCTTCTTCTCCCGGTTTCACGAGGATGTTGGGGTAGTCGGGGTTCTCGGCAATCAGCTCGATGCTGTCGCCTCGTCGCTTGAAGCGTTTGACAGTGACGTCCTCGCCAAGGCGTGCTACCACGATCTTGCCGTTGCTGGCCTCGCTGGCGCGCTTGACTGCGAGCAGGTCGCCGTCGAGGATGCCGGCATCGCGCATGCTGAGGCCGCGTACGCGCAGCAGATAGTCGGGCTGTTCGTCGAAGACCGAGGCATCCACCTGATACTGCCGGTCGATGTGCTCGGCGGCGAGGATGGGGCTGCCTGCCGCGACGCGGCCGACCAGCGGCAGGGTCAGTTGCATCACGCCGGCCATCGGCAATGTGAACTGGTCCGGTGTTTCCGAATCGCTGCGCGAGACCTTGAGGCGGATGCCGCGCGAGGCGCCCGGGGTCAACTCGATCACGCCCTTGCGCGCCAGTGCCCGCAGATGTTCCTCGGCGGCATTCGGGGAGGAGAAGCCGAACTCCGCGGCGATCTCTGCGCGCGTAGGCGGAAAGCCGGTGCGGCGGATCGTGTTGCGGATCAGGTCGAAGATCTGTTGTTGCCGCGGAGTCAGGGTTGCCATGGAGTCGCCGCTTTGTTCTTGGTGTCAGGGGTACTGTATGTTTAAACAGTATGCTGTGATTTTATACAGTATGTGACGAAGTGCAAGTGGAATTTGCGCGACCTGTGGCCGGTGCGGCGGAGTGATGGTGGTTGGGCGTACGGTTACAATCGCGGCTCACCCGTGTTCCCGCCCTGATATGTCCAAGCTTCCCCGCATCGTCGTGCTTGCCACCGGCGGCACCATCGCCGGTTCCGCCGCCAGCGCGGCCAGCAGTGCGCATTACCAGGCAGCCACGGTGCCGGTGACGGCGCTGCTGGATGCCGTGCCGGCGTTGAAGTCGGTGGCGCGCCTGGAGGCCGAGCAGGTGGCCCAGGTCGACAGCAAGGACATGGGCTTTGCGCTGTGGGCCAGACTGCAGGCGCGCGTGGCATTCTGGTGCGCCCAGCCCGATGTGGCGGGTGTGGTGGTGACTCACGGTACCGATACCCTGGAAGAGACGGCCATGCTGCTGCATCTGTCCTGTGCGGTACCGGTTCCCGTAGTGATGACCGCGGCCATGCGGCCTTCGACCTCCCTGTCTGCGGATGGCCCGCTCAATCTTCTCGATGCCGTGCGTGTGGCGGCCCATCCGGAAGCGCGCGGCCGTGGCGTGCTGGTGGTGCTGAACCAGCAGATCCATGCTGCGCGGGATGTCGTCAAGGCACATACCTCGGCGGTCGATGCCTTCGTGTCGCCGGTGGGCGGCCCGCTCGGTTTCGTCCAGGATGAGCTGGTGAGCTTCATGCGCGCGCCATTGCGCCGGGTCGAGCGGTCCTGGCCGCTGCCAGCCGGGGAGTGGCCGCTGGTGGAAATTGTGCCGAGCTATGCGCAGCCCTCCCGTATCGTCGTCGACGCGCTGGTGGCTGCCGGCGCGGCGGGCCTGGTGGTGGCGGCGGCGGGGAACGGTTCGATCCACGAGGCGCTGGCTGCCGCGCTGGCCGACGCGGCGCGCGCAGGTGTCGCGGTGGTGCGCAGTTCCCGCACCGGTGCGGGCCATGTATCGATTCCGGCACTGCCGAATCCTGGCGCCGGCCTGTTCGTCTCCGCGGGTGACCTGAATCCCTACAAGGCGCGCGCGCTGCTGTTGCTCGCTCTGGCTCGGGATCCTCGGCTGGCGGCGGACCCTGGCCGGCTGCAGCAGTGCTTCGCGCAGTGCTGAGCGGGCAGTCTGCTTGCCGTGCCAGCTTGCTGCGGGCTATAATGGCAGGCTATCCAACCTTGCCGCACCGGACGTGACGCCCGGGTGGCTCATCCCAAAAGGAGCGTCAATGCGTCATTACGAAATCGTCTTTATCGTCCATCCGGACCAGAGCGAACAAGTGCCCGCGATGATCGAGCGTTACAAGTCGCTGGTCACCTCGCAGAATGGCCAGGTTCACCGCGTGGAAGACTGGGGTCGTCGCCAACTGGCCTACATGATCCAGAAGCTGGCCAAGGCTCACTACGTTTGCCTGAACATCGAATGCGGCAAGGAAACCCTGGCCGAACTCGAACACGCGTTCAAGTTCAACGATGCGGTGCTGCGTCACCTGATCGTCCAGACCAAGAAGGCCGAAACCGCTCCCTCGCCGATGATGAAGGAAGTGCAGCGCGAAGAAGCCCGCAAGGCCGCGCAACAAAGCAGCGAGAGCCAGGCCGCCTGATCGGCGGTGCGGTGCGCTAGAGCGCTGCCCGGCCGGATCGGCGGGGTGGCCCGGGACCAGCAAGGAGGCGCGCGTTGAACCAGTTGCGGCTGTCCGCGACCCTAGTCGAACGCGAAGCCCTGCGCTACACGCCGGCCGGCGTGCCTGTCGTGAACTGCTTGCTGCAGCACGCTGGCGAGGTGGTCGAGGCGCAGATTCCCCGGCAGATCGAGTTCGCCATCGCGGCGATGGGCATCGGCCCGGTCGGCCAGCGCCTGGAGCGCATGCCGCTGGGCACGCTGCTCGACTGCGAAGGCTTCCTGGCCCGCAAGCATCGCAACAGCAAGGCTCTCGTCTTTCACATCACTGGATGTAAAGCATTCGAAAAGGATTGAATCATGGCATTCGTCAAACGTGACAACAAGAACAAGAAGCGCTTCCAGCAGCAGAACCCGCTGTTCAAGCGCAAGCGCTTCTGCCGCTTCACCGTGGCTGGCGTGGAACAGATCGACTACAAGGATCTGGACACCCTGAAGGACTTCATCGGCGACAACGGCAAGATCACGCCGGCACGCCTGACCGGTACCAAGGCGCACTATCAGCGTCAGCTCGATACGGCTATCAAGCGTGCGCGTTTCCTCGCGCTGCTGCCGTACACCGACCTGCACAAGAACTGATTGTCCAGGCCCTAGGTAAAGGAGAGATATACGATGCAAGTCATTCTGCTTGAAAAAGTCGTCAACCTGGGCAACCTGGGTGACATCGTTCGCGTGAAGGACGGTTACGCCCGTAACTTCCTGATCCCGAGCAAGAAGGCCCGCCGCGCGACCCAGTCCGCCATCGAAGAATTCGAAGCCAAGCGTGCCGACCTGGAAAAGGCTGCCGCCGAGAAGCTGGCCGCCGCCCAGGCGGAAGGCGAGAAGCTGAACGGCCTGACCATCCAGATCACCCAGAAGTCGGGTGTGGATGGCCGCCTGTTCGGCTCGGTGACCAACGCCGACATCGCCGAAGCCCTGGCTCCGCAAGGCTTCGTCGTCGAGAAGGCGCAGGTCCGCCTGCCGAACGGTCCGCTGAAGATGGTCGGCGACCATCCGGTCAGCGTGGCGCTGCACACCGACGTGGTGGTCGACGTGACCGTCTCGGTGCTGGGCGAGCAGGTCTGAGATTCCGGCGCCAGGCTGGAGCGGTGCCCGCAGCGGCACGCACCGGCCGGTTCGGATCACGAGAAAAGGCAGAAGCTTGGGCTTCTGCCTTTTTTCTTGTCCGTCGCGTGACGCCGCCGACGCCACAGTGGTTCGCCACTGCCGAATTCTCCGCGCGGGCCGGGCCCCGTCGCCGCTATAATTGCCCCCCATGAATGCGCCCGTCGCCGACCCCCAACTAGACAACCTCAAGGTCCCGCCGCACTCCATCGAGGCCGAGCAATCGGTGCTCGGCGGCCTGCTGCTGGACAACGCCGCCTGGGACCGCATCGCGGATTTCCTGTCGGAGGCGGACTTCTACCGCTTCGACCATCGGCTGATCTTCCAGAGCATCGCCCGCCTGATCTCGGCCACCAAGCCCGCCGACGTCATCACCGTCTACGAGATGCTGCAGGTGGCAGGCAAGGCGGAGGAAGTCGGCGGCCTGGCCTATCTCAATTCGCTGGCGCAGAACACGCCGAGTGCGGCCAATATCCGCCGCTATGCGGAAATCGTGCGCGAGCGCTCGGTGCTGCGCAAGCTGGTGACGGTGGCCGACGATATCGCCACCGCCGCTTTCGCGCCCAAGGGCCGCGAGGTGCGCGAGCTGCTCGACGAAGCCGAATCCAAGGTCTTCGCCATCGCCGAGGAAGGCGCGCGCGGGCAGGCCGGCTTCCAGGAGATCCAGCCGCTGCTGACCCAGGTGGTGGAGCGCATCGACGAGCTGTACCACCGCGATTCGACGTCCGACGTGACGGGCGTGCCTACCGGCTTCATCGACCTGGACCGGATGACCAGCGGCATGCAGCCGGGCGACCTGGTCATCGTCGCCGGGCGTCCGTCGATGGGTAAGACGGCGTTCTCGCTCAATATCGGCGAGCACGTCGCTGTCGAGCAGGGGCTGCCGGTCGCGGTCTTCTCGATGGAAATGGCGGGTACCCAGCTCGCCATGCGTATGCTCGGTTCGGTCGGCCGGCTCGACCAGCACCGGCTGCGCACGGGGCGCCTGCTCGACGAGGACTGGCCGCGGCTGACCCATGCGATCCAGCGCATGAACGATGCCCAGCTCTTCATCGACGAGACGCCCGCGCTGAACCCGATGGAGCTGCGCGCGCGCTCGCGCCGGCTGGCGCGCCAGTGCGGCCAGCTCGGCCTGATCATCATCGATTACCTGCAGCTGATGTCGGGCTCGGGCGGCGGCGAGAACCGCGCCACCGAGATTTCCGAGATCTCGCGTTCGCTCAAGGGCCTGGCCAAAGAGCTGAACTGCCCGGTGATCGCGCTGTCGCAGCTCAACCGCAGCCTGGAACAGCGGCCGAACAAGCGGCCGGTGATGTCAGACTTACGCGAATCCGGCGCCATCGAGCAGGATGCCGACGTGATCCTGTTCATCTACCGCGACGAAGTCTACAACCCGGATTCGCAGGACAAGGGCACGGCCGAGATCATCATCGGCAAGCAGCGTAACGGTCCGATCGGCACGGTGCGCCTGACCTTCCTGGGCCAGTTCACCAAGTTCGACAACTTCAGCGGCGGTCCGGCCTTCTTCGACAACGACACCTGACGCCAGCACCGGCGCGGCTTCGCGGGAAGCAGACGCAAATTGCGTCGATTGTCGCGGCGCGGCGCCGGCAACCCTGTAAAATATTGCGACTTGATGACAGCCGCCTTCGCGCGGCTGTCGTGTCATGCGGACCTGTGTCCGCCGCATCCACCCCCCGCAACAATCCCAGCGGCGCCCCCCGGCGCTACGACAAGGAACATTTCATGTTCGGCCGATTCATGCCCACCGAGGGCAAGTTCTTCGAATATTTCAACCAGCACGCGGAATGCGCGACCACCGCCGCGCGCGAACTCGAGGTCTTGGTGAACGACCTGCCGAATGCCGAAGCGCATGCGCGCCGCGTGCAGGCCACCGAGAAGAAGGCCGACCGCATCACGCACGACACCATCGACCTGCTGCACAAGACCTTCATCACGCCGCTGGACCGTGACGAGATCCACAAGCTGATCACCACCATGGACGACATCCTCGACCTGATGGAGGACGTGGCGGAAACCATCTCGCTGTACGACGTGACCAGCCTGACCGAGGAGGCACGCCGCCTGGCCGCCATCTGCGTGCAGTGCTGCGACCAGGTCAAGATCGCCGTGGGCCTGCTCGAGGACATGAGCAATGCCAGCACCATCCTGAAGACTGCCCAGCAGATCGACCAGCTCGAGTCGGAAGCCGACCGCGTGATGCGTGCCGCCATGTCCAAGCTGTTCCGCGACGAGACCGACGTCAAGCGTCTGATCAAGCTGAAGGCCATCTACGAGCAGCTCGAGACCATCACCGACAAGTGCGAGGACGTGGCGAACATCATCGAGGGCATCGTCCTCGAGAACGCCTGAGGCGCGTACCCGCATGCAGACCGTACAAATGAGCCTGTGGGTGATCGCCCTGCTGGTGGCGCTCGCCTTGCTGTTCGATTTCATGAACGGCTTCCATGACGCGGCAAACTCCATCGCGACCGTGGTCTCCACCGGGGTGCTCAAGCCCCACCATGCGGTGGCGATGGCGGCCATGTGCAATGTGGTCGCGATCTTCATCTTCCACCTCAAGGTCGCCGCCACCGTGGGCACCGGCACCATCGACGTGGCGATCGTCGACCACTATGTGGTGTTCGGCGCGCTGATGGGGGCGATCGCCTGGAACCTGATCACCTGGTACTACGGCATTCCGTCATCGTCGTCGCATGCGTTGATCGGCGGCCTGGTCGGTGCGGCGGTGGCCAAGTCGGGCACCGGCGCACTGGTGGGCGGCGGCCTGCTGAAGACGGTGGCCTTCATCCTGATCTCGCCGCTGCTCGGCATGGTGCTCGGTTCGCTGATGATGGTGATCGTCGGCTGGACCTTTTTCCGCACGCCGCCGTCGCGCGTCGACCGCTGGTTCCGCCGGCTGCAGCTGCTGTCCGCCTCGATGTACAGCCTGGGCCACGGCGGCAACGACGCGCAGAAGACCATCGGCATCATCTGGATGCTGCTGATCGCCAGCGGCCACGTGGCCGCCGGTGGCGCCGAGCCCCCGGTGTGGGTCATCGTCTGCTGCTACGTGGCGATCGGTATGGGCACGCTGTTCGGCGGCTGGCGCATCGTGCGCACCATGGGGCAGAAGATCACCAAGCTCAAGCCGGTCGGCGGCTTCTGCGCGGAGACCGGCGGTGCGCTGACCTTGTTCATCGCTTCCGCGCTGGGCGTGCCCGTGTCCACCACCCATACCATCACCGGCGCCATCGTCGGCGTGGGCTCGGTGCAGAAGATGTCCGCCGTGCGCTGGGGCGTGGCGGGCAATATCGTCTGGGCCTGGGTGCTGACCATTCCGGCCTCGGCCTTCATGGCGGCGATCGCCTGGTGGGTGGGCAAGCACGTGCTCTGACCCCGCATGCCGCGGGTGCCGGGGCGACCGGCATCGGATGACAGAAAAGGCCGGGCGATGCCCGGCCTTTTGATTTCGGCTTCAGCGGTTGGCGAAGGCCGCGATCGGATCGTCGTCGTCGGCCGGCTGGGCCGTGGCCGCGCGGACGGGCGTGGAGGAGGAGGCGGGCGCCGGGGTCGATTGCACCACCATGACCGGCGAGTCGCCGGGATCCAGCGGGCCCGAGACCCGGCGCGCGCCGTTGTAGCGCGAAGCCCAGTAGGATTTGCTCATGTCCTCGAGGCGCACCGTGCCTCCTGTGGACGGTGCATGCACGAAACGGTTCTGGCCGACGTAGATGCCGACATGGGAATTCGGCCGGCCCGTGGTATTGAAGAAGACCAGATCGCCCGCCGCCACCTGGCTGCGCTCGAGCGGAGCGCCGCGCACGCCCATGGCTTCGGTGGTGCGCGGCAGGTTCACATTGGCGGCACGCGCCACCACGTAGCGCACCAGCCCGCTGCAATCGAAGCCGGAATCGGGTGTATTGCCGCCATAGCGATAAGGCGTGCCGACCAGCGACATAGCCTGGATGGAGATTTCCTCGGTGCCGGCAGACGGGTCGGCGATCACGGGGCGAGGCGCGCGCGCGGAGCCAGCATAGCGGGCTGGCGGCGACGAGGCGCAGGCAGCCAGCAGCAGGGCCGCCAGGCAGGCCAGCGCGAGGCGCGGGCGGCCGCAGCCGACCTGGCGGGCAGGTCCGGTGGGCGCTGCGACGGCTGCGGGGTGTCGGCTTGCGGGCATCCTCTGGGTCTCTTCCATCCGGCTGCCAGCAGGCTGCTGCCTGGCTGCCAGCGCGGCTACCAGCGCAATTGCGCGTTACGGGTGCCGGTGTTCACCGTGAGAGAGCGCGGCTGCCCCTTGTAGCTTGCTTCAATATTGTAGCTGCCTTCCGGCGCACGTATCAGGCAGCGCGGACCGTTCGCTCGGAAACGGGCGACCTCCTGGCCGTCGTAGACCAGGCGCACCGACACGTCGGCCAGGTACTCGCCGTTTTCGCCGCGCGTGAACAGCACCCCCATATTGAAGTTCTGCTCCTGCGCGGCCAGCGCCTGGCGCTCGTCCTCGGCGACGCCGCCGCAGACGTAGCTGACCGGCCCCATGGTGCGGATCACCAGCCCGTCCGCGGCGCAGGCGGGGTGCCAGGCTACGACGGCGGACAGGCTGGCGAGCAGAGGCAGCAGCGGCAGCCAGCCGGTACGGGAAGCGGTCGCGGGTGCGCGGGCGGCACGTGGCCGCTGCCTGGAGAATTGCGTCGGGCAGTCCTGCATCGATGACTCCTCCTGCCAGGTTGAAACAACGGAAAGCAACGCCCGCTGGAAGCGCGAACGCCCGCCACGCCGTCTCGGGCGTGGCGGGCACACGCCGGCGGGCCCCGTCCTGGGCCCGCCGGGACGGTGGTCAATTGCCTCAGAGCACGTCGGCGGCGTGGTCAGCCAGGCGCGAACGCTCGCCGCGCGCCAGCGTGACATGGCCACTGTGGCTCCAGCCCTTGAAGCGGTCCACCACATAGGTCAGGCCGGACGACCCTTCGGTCAGGTAAGGCGTGTCGATCTGCGCGATATTGCCGAGGCACACGATCTTGGTGCCTGGGCCGGCCCGAGTCACCAGCGTCTTCATCTGCTTGGGCGTCAGGTTCTGCGCCTCGTCGATGATGACGAACTTGTTGACGAAGGTGCGCCCGCGCATGAAGTTCATGCTCTTGACCTTGATGCGGGAACGGATCAGCTCCTGCGTGGCGGCGCGGCCCCAGTCGCCGGCGCTGTCGTCGCTCTTCTGCAGCACCTCGAGGTTGTCGTCGAAAGCGCCCATCCAGGGCTGCATCTTTTCTTCCTCGGTGCCCGGCAGGAAGCCGATGTCCTCGCCGACCGGCACCGTGGCGCGGGTGACAATGATCTCGTTGTACAGCTTCTGGTCGAGCACCTGCTCCAGGCCCGAGGCCAGCGCCAGCAGCGTCTTGCCGGTGCCGGCCTGGCCCAGCAGGGTGACGAAGTCCACCTCCGGGTTCATCAGCAGGTTCAGCGCGAAGTTCTGCTCGCGGTTGCGCGCGGTCACGCTCCAGACATTGTTCTTGTTGTGGGTGAAGTCCTTCAGTGTCTGCAGCAGCGCGGTCTTGCCGTTGATCTCCTTGACTTGCGCATAGAGCGGCAGACTGCCGTCGGAGGGCTCCAGGTAGACGAACTGGTTGACCAGGAAGGACGGCACCAGCGGGCCGGTCAGGCGGTAGAACATCGCGCCCGACTTCGGATCCTGCCAGCTTTCGACGCCCTTGCCGTGCTTTGTCCAGAAGTCGCCCGGCAGCGCCATCACGCCCGAGTAGAGCAGGTCCTTGTCTTCCAGGACCTGGTCGTTGAAGTAGTCCTCGGCGGGCAGGCCCAGCGCGCGGGCCTTGATGCGCATATTGATGTCTTTCGACACCAGCACCACCTGGCGGCCCGGCTGCTGCTCCTTGAGCGCGCTGACCACGCCGAGGATCTGGTTGTCGGCCTTGCCCTGCGGCAGGCCTTCGGGCAGCTTGATGTCGTTGAGCCGGGTCTGGAAGAACAGCTTGCCCTGCGCGTCGCGGTTGCCGAGCTTGGCCAGCAGCAGGCCTTCGTCGAGCGCGCCGTCGGTGTTTGCCACCAGCGCGTCGAGCGTGCGGCTGACGGTACGGGCGTTGCGCGCGACTTCGCTCATGCCCTTCTTGTGGTTATCCAGTTCCTCCAGCGTCATCATCGGCAGATAGATGTCGTGTTCCTCGAAGCGGAACAGGGAGGACGGATCGTGCATCAGCACATTGGTGTCGAGTACGAACAGCTTGCTCGGGCCGTTGTCCTTGCGCGCGCGCCGGCTCGGGGCGGTGGCCGGCTTGAGGACGCTGACGGGGGCTGCTACGGGCGGGGCCACCGGAACCGCGGGCACGTCCTTGGCGCGGGCGCGCGTGGTCGTGGCGCGCGCTCGTGTTGCCGGGGCGGGTTCCGCATCACCGGTTTCCAGCAAGGCCACGCGCTCCAGCGCGGGCACCGGTTTCTTGCCCTGTGTCGCGGTCCTGGCCTTGGGCAACGCGGTGACCGGGGCGAACTCGCTCGGATCGAGCAGTTGAGCCGGCTTGGTGGGCATGGTGGGCAGCGGCATGCTTGGCTTTCCTTTCAGGGGGACGCAGCGGGAAGCGCGCGCAGGCCGGCGGGTGCCAGGCGGCGGCCTGGTTGCGCGCACAGACAAAAAAACCGCCGAACCCGGTAGACGGGCAGGGCGGTTTTCATCGCGGGCGGCGACACGGCAGCTCCGCTACCGGCCCGTGGCGGGGAGCGCCTGGGTCGGAACGACGAAACGGTGTGGCAGCCGGATTCTGAACTCATTACGGGTCAATGTATCTGAAGCCCCCGTGTTTGGCAATCGGCGCCCGGCGTGGCCAGCGTGGCGCGCCTGCCACGCCGGCGCGGGCCTTGCCGGCGCTCAGAGCGCGCGCACGAGCTCGAGCACTTCGTCGACGTGGTTGGGCACCTTGATGCCGCGCATGGCGTGGCGCAGCACGCCCTTGGCGTCGAGGATGAAGGTGCTGCGCTCGATGCCGCGCACCTCCTTGCCATAGAGTTTTTTCATCTTGATGACATCGAACAGCGTGCAGACCGCTTCGTCGCCGTCGGAGATCAGTTCGAAGGGCAGTTCCAGCTTGGCCTTGAAATTCTCGTGGGACTTGAGGCTGTCGCGGGAGATGCCGAACACTACGGCGCCCGCGGCGACGAAGTCCTCGTGCTGGTCGCGGAAGTTCATGGCCTCGGTGGTGCATCCGGGCGTGTTGTCCTTGGGATAGAAGTACAGCACCAGCGTCTTGCCGCGCTGTCCGGCGAGGCTGAAGGTGCCTCCGGTCGCGGGGGCGCTGAAATCCGGTACGGGCTTGTCGAGGCTGACGGTCATTGCTTGAGGCTCCTGGGGGAGAGGCAGGAAACGGGGGCTGCCACCACGGGGTTGTCCCCACTGGGCGGCCACTACGGCAAAGGCAGATTGGGGCGCCCGGCCAGACTTCAAGCGTGGCGGCCGCTCAACTTCCCGGGTGCGCCGGGCGGACCGGAGAGCGGCTTCAGGCCACCGGGTCCAGCATCAGGATGGCCGCCACGCGCCGGCCTTCGGCCATCAGGATATTGTAGGTGCGGCATGCTGCCTGAAGGTCCATCGCGTCCACGCCGATATGACGGTTCGCGAGCGCCGCGGTCAGCCTGGGGTGCGGGAAGCGCAGGCGGGCGCCGGTGCCCAGCAGCACCACTTCCGGCCCCAGTTCCAGCAAGGCCTCGAAATGGGCAGCCTGCAGGTCCTCGAAACGCTCCACCGGCCATGGCCGGATCTCGCCCTCCGGCATCACCAGCACGGACTCGGTGTGGCGGATCAGGTTGATTTCGATATAGCCCGGACCATAGGCGGTGACGGTATTGAGCGCTTGGGGCTGGTCGGCGTGGAGTTTCAAAGGGCACCTTCGAGGTGCCCGCCGGTGCGGGGCCGGTGCCGGGCCGCGGGCGGCCCGGCCGTGCAGCGCGGGGGCGGGCGGGTCACGGCGGCGGCACGGCATGCACTGCGCTGCAATGCAAGAATCCGCGCCGAAGTCTGTCATAATCCGATAAATTATAGCTTTTGCCTCCCTGTCTGCCACGTTCGCGTTGCATTGCAGCGGACGCGCCTCCCGATTTCCGTCCAGATTCCCGAATTGCCCGCTGCCGAGGAGACCGGCAGCCCAGCCCTCGCCGACACGCCGTGAAACCGATCCAGAAATCCCACAAACTCAACAACGTCTGTTACGACATCCGCGGGCCCGTGCTGGAGAAGGCCAAGCAGATGGAAGAAGAAGGGCACAAGATCATCAAGCTGAACATCGGCAACCTGGCCGTGTTCGGTTTCGACGCGCCGGAGGAGATCCAGCAGGACATGATGCGCAACCTGCCCAACTCGGCGGGCTATTCGGACTCCAAGGGCATCTTCGCCGCGCGCAAGGCGATCATGCACTACACGCAGGAAAAGAAGATCCAGGGTGTGGGCCTGGAAGACATCTACGTCGGCAACGGTGCATCCGAGCTGATCGTGATGTCGATGAACGCCCTGCTCAACAGCGGCGACGAGGTGCTGGTTCCGGCACCCGACTACCCGCTGTGGACGGCGGCGGTGAGCCTGTCCGGCGGTACGCCGGTGCACTATATCTGCGACGAGCAGAACGAGTGGATGCCCGACCTGGACGACATCCGCGCCAAGATCACGCCGAACACCAAGGCCATCGTCGTCATCAACCCCAACAATCCGACCGGCGCCCTCTATTCGGACGAGCTGCTGCTCGGCATCGTGGCGATCGCGCGCGAGCATGGCTTGATCATCTACGCCGACGAAATCTACGACAAGGTGCTGTACGACGGCCGTACCCACACCTCGATCGCCTCGCTGTCGACCGACGTGCTGACCGTCACTTTCAACGGCTTGTCGAAGAACTACCGCTCGTGCGGCTACCGCGCCGGCTGGATGGTGGTGTCGGGCGACAAGCGCCCGGCGCAGGACTATATCGAGGGGCTGAACATGCTTTCCTCGATGCGCCTGTGCGCCAACGTGCCGGCGCAATGGGCCATCCAGACCGCCCTCGGCGGCTACCAGAGCATCAACGACCTGGTGGCAGAGGGCGGCCGCCTGCGCCGCCAGCGCGATCTCGCCTACGAGCTGGTCACCGCCATCCCGGGCGTCAGCTGCGTCAAGCCCAAGGCAGCGCTCTACCTGTTCCCCAAGCTCGACCTGTCGATGTATCCGATTCAGGACGACCAGGAGTTCATCTACGAGCTGCTGCAGGAATCGAAGGTGCTGCTGGTGCAGGGATCGGGCTTCAACTGGGGCAAGCCCGACCACTTCCGCATCGTGTTCCTGCCGCACGAGGAGGACCTGCGCGAGGCCATCAGCCGTGTCGCGCGCTTCCTCGAGGCATACCGCAAACGCCACGGTGCCATCGCGGCCTGAGGCCCGGCGCGGCGCCGTTTCCCCCATTCGTCAACTGGAAGCAGATTGTTCATGAACCCCATCAAAGTAGGCCTGCTTGGCATCGGTACCGTCGGTAGCGGCACGTTCAACGTGCTGAAGCGCAACCAGGAGGAAATTCGCCGCCGCGCCGGGCGCGGCATCGAAATTGCAATGGTCGCCGACCTGAATACCGAACGTGCCCGCGAGCTGACCGGTGGGCAGGTGGAAGTGGTGGCCGACGCCAACGAGGTGGTGAACCGTCCCGACATCGACATCGTGGTCGAGCTGATCGGCGGCTACGGTGTGGCCAAGGAGCTGGTGCTCAAGGCCATCGCCAATGGCAAGCACGTGGTCACCGCCAACAAGGCGCTGCTGGCCGTGCATGGCAACGAGATCTTCGAGGCGGCGCGCAACAAGGGCGTGATCGTCGCCTTCGAGGCCGCGGTGGCCGGCGGCATCCCCATCATCAAGGCGCTGCGCGAGGGCCTGACCGCCAACCGCATCCAGTGGATCGCCGGCATCATCAACGGCACCACCAACTTCATCCTGTCGGAGATGCGCGACAAGGGCCTGGACTTCGACACGGTCCTTAAGGAGGCGCAGGCGCTGGGCTATGCCGAGGCCGACCCGACCTTCGACATCGAAGGCATCGATGCGGCGCACAAGGTCACGCTGATGAGCGCGATCGCCTTCGGTATGCCGGTGCAGTTCGACCGCGCGCATGTGGAAGGCATCACCAAGCTGTCGGCGGTGGATATCAAGTACGCCGAGGAGCTGGGCTACCGCATCAAGCTGCTGGGCATCACGCGCCGCCGCGAGGAAGGTGTCGAACTGCGCGTGCATCCGACCCTGGTGCCGGCCTCGCGCCTGATCGCCAACGTCGAGGGGGCGATGAATGCCGTGCTGGTGCAGGGCGACGCCGTTGGCGCCACGCTGTACTACGGCAAGGGCGCGGGCGCCGAGCCGACCGCTTCGGCCGTGATCGCCGACCTGGTCGACGTGACCCGCCTGCATACCGCCGACCCCGGCCACCGCGTGCCGCACCTGGCCTTCCAGCCCGACGAACTGTCGAGCGTGCCGGTGCTGCCGATCGAGGAGGTCACCAGTTCCTACTACCTGCGCATGCGCGTGTCCGACGAAACCGGCGTGCTGGCCGACATCACCCGCATCCTGGCCGACGCCGGCATCTCGATCGATGCCATGCTGCAGAAGGAATCGCGCGAGGGCGAGCCGCAGACCGACATCATCATGCTGAGCCACCTGGCGCGCGAGAAGCAGGTCAATGCCGCCATCGCCAAGATCGAGGCGCTGCCGACCGTGCTGTCGTCCGTCACGCGCCTGCGCATGGAAGAACTGAACTGAGCGAGTGCCCGGTCCCATGAAATACCTGTCGACGCGCGGCCACCAGGCGCCGCAATCGTTTTCCGAAATCCTGCTGGGCGGCCTCGCGCCGGACGGCGGCCTCTACCTGCCTGATCAGTACCCGCAGGTCAGCGCCGAGGAGCTCGAGTCCTGGCGCAAGCTTTCCTACGCCGACCTGGCGTTCGAGATCCTGTCCAAGTTCTGCGACGACATCCCGGCCGAGGACCTGCGCGCGCTGACGCGCAAGACCTATACCGCCGAGGTCTACTGCAATGCGCGTGCCGGCGACAATACCGCCGACATCACGCCGCTGCGCACGCTGGGCGAGGAAGGCGGCGCGCCGCTGCAGCTGCTGGGCCTGTCCAATGGTCCGACGCTGGCCTTCAAGGACATGGCCATGCAGTTGCTCGGCAACCTGTTCGAGTACGCGCTCGCGCGCGCCGGCCAGGAGCTGAACATCCTCGGCGCCACCTCGGGCGACACCGGCAGCGCGGCGGAATACGCGATGCGCGGCAAGCGCGGCATCCGCGTCTTCATGCTGAGCCCGCACCGCAAGATGAGCGCGTTTCAGACCGCGCAGATGTTCAGCCTGCAGGACCCGAACATCTTCAACCTGGCGGTGGAAGGGGTGTTCGACGACTGCCAGGACATCGTCAAGGCGGTCTCCAACGACCACGGCTTCAAGGCGCGCCAGAAGATCGGCACCGTCAACTCGATCAACTGGGCGCGCGTGGTGGCCCAGGTGGTCTATTACTTCAAGGGCTGGCTGCTGGCGACCAGCGGCCCTGGCCAGAAGGTCTCGTTCTGCGTGCCCTCCGGCAACTTCGGCAACGTCTGCGCCGGCCATATCGCGCGCATGATGGGCCTGCCCATCGACAAGCTGGTGGTGGCGACCAACGAGAACGATGTGCTCGACGAGTTCTTCCGCACCGGTGCCTACCGCGTGCGCAAGTCGTCCGAGACCTTCCATACCTCGAGCCCGAGCATGGATATCTCGAAGGCCTCGAACTTCGAGCGCTTCGTCTTCGACCTGCTCGGCCGCGATCCGGCCAAGCTGGCGGCGCTGTTCCGCGATGTCGACACCAAGGACGGCTTCGACCTGGCCGGCACGCCTGAATTCGGCCGTATCCGCGAGTTCGGCTTCGTCTCGGGGCGCAGTACCCACCAGGACCGGCTGGCGACCATCCGCGACCTGTCGGCGCGCTATGGCATCACCATCGATACCCATACGGCCGACGGCATCAAGGTGGCGCGCGAGCACCTGAGCGCCGGCGTGCCCATGGTCGTGCTGGAGACCGCGCTGCCGGCCAAGTTCTCGGAGACCATCCGCGAGGCGCTCGGCCACGAACCCGAGCGTCCCGCCAGCTTCGAGGGCATCGAGGCGTTGCCGCAGCGCTTCGAAGTGGTGCCTGCCGACGCCGACCGCGTGAAGGCATTCATCGCCGGCCACACCGGCCTCTGACCTGAGAGGGGCGGCGCGGCCGCCCCTTGCCTCCGGCGCACCACTCCGGCCGCAGCTGGCCGCCGGCATGCCGCCGCGCCTGCGGCGCCGCCGCATGCCGCGCGGCCGTCGAATCGCTACAATCTGGCTGTCAGTCCCCGCCTCGCCGGGGTTTGCGGCGCTGCCGCCCAACCGACTCCAAGACGTCCCCCGATCGTCCTGCCCGCCCCATGCCCGAAGCTGCCGCCACGCCGCGCCCGCCCATGCTGACCCTTGCCCAAGCGCTCGCCACGCTGCTCGACGGCGCGCGCCCCATCACGCAGACCGAGCGTGTCGACACGCTGCTGGCCAACACTCGGGTGCTGGCCAGCCCGGTGTCGAGCGCGCTCGACGTGCCGCCCGCGGACAATACCGCCATGGATGGCTATGCGCTGCGTGCCGCCGATGTGCCGGCCGCCGGCACGCGCCTGCGCGTGACCCAGCGCATCCCGGCCGGCCATGTCGGCACGGCGTTGGAGCCGGGTAGCGCCGCGCGCATCTTCACCGGCGGGTTGATCCCGCCCGGTGCCGACGCGGTGGTGATGCAGGAGCAATGTACGGCCGAGGGCGGGGACGTGGTGGTCAACCATGTGCCGCGCGCCGGCGAGTGGGTCCGGCGCGCCGGCGAGGACATCCGCGCCGGCAGCCGTATCCTGGCAGCCGGCACGCGCCTGACGCCGCAGGCGCTCGGGCTGGCGGCCTCGGTCGGCCAGGCCGCCCTCGACGTGGTGCGGCGCGTGCGCGTCGCCGTCTTCTTCACCGGCGACGAACTGGCGATGCCGGGCGAGCCGCTGCGGCCGGGCGCCATCTACAACTCCAACCGTTTCACGCTGCGCGGGCTGCTGGAGAACCTGGGCTGCGAGGTCAGCGACTTCGGCATCGTGCCCGACTCGCTGGCGGCCACGCGTGCGACCTTGCGGCGCGCGGCCGACGGCCATGACCTGATCATCACCTCGGGTGGCGTCTCGGTCGGCGACGAGGACCATATCCGCCCGGCGGTACAGGCGGAGGGGCGGCTCGACCTGTGGCAGATCGCCATCAAGCCGGGCAAGCCGCTGGCGTTCGGCCAGGTGGCGCGCGGCGAGGCGCCGCCGGCCTTCTTCCTGGGCCTGCCAGGCAACCCGGTGTCCAGCTTCGTCACCTTCCTGCTGTTCGTGCGGCCGTTCATCCTGCGCTTGCAGGGGGTGGCAGACGTTGCGCCGCGCCGGCTGCCGCTGCGCGCCGACTTCACGCTGGAGAAGGGTGACCGCCGCAACGAATTCCTGCGTGCCCGCCTCAACGCACAGGGCGGGCTCGAACTGTTCCCGAACCAGAGTTCGGGCGTGCTGACGTCGACCGTCTGGGGCGATGGGCTGATCGACAATCCGCCGGGGCAGGCCATCCGCGCCGGCGACATCGTGCAGTTCATCCCCTTCGGCGAACTGTTGTACTGAGGCGCGAAGGAGGAGCGGCCATGAAGATCGAATTGCGCTACTTCGCCAGCGTGCGCGAGCAGCTCGGCCGTGCCGGGGAGCAGGCCGAGGTGCCGGTCGAGGTGGCCGACGTGGGCCAGCTGCGCCAATGGCTGCGCGCGCGCGGCGGGGTCTGGGAAGCGGCGCTGGGCGAGGGCAGGGCGCTGCGCATGGCGGTCGACCATGCGGTGGCGCGTGCCGATACACCTCTCGCGGACGGTTGCGAAGTGGCATTTTTTCCGCCGGTGACGGGCGGCTGAACGGAGCGCGGCGATGAGCGTGCGGGTACAACGCGAGGACTTCGATCTTGGCGCGGAAGTGACGGCGCTGCGGCGCGGCAATGCAGCGGTCGGCGCGGTGGCGAGTTTCATCGGCACGGTGCGCGACGCCAGCGGCGGCACCGCCGTCAGCGCGATGGAGCTGGAGCACTATCCCGGCATGACCGAGAAGGCGCTGGCTGCCATCGAGGAGGCCGCGCGCCAGCGCTGGCCCTTGCTCGGCGTCACCATCGTGCACCGGGTCGGGCCCCTGCAGCCGCAGGACCAGATCGTGCTGGTCGCCGTGGCATCGGCGCACCGCGGTGAGGCTTTCGCCGCTTGCGAGTTCATCATGGACTATCTCAAGTCCGAGGCGCCGTTCTGGAAGAAGGAGACCACGCCGGAGGGCGCACGCTGGGTCGATGCCCGCGTCACCGACGAGGCCGCGCTGCGGCGCTGGGGCGTGGCCTCGATCAACGCCAGCGGTGACGGCGTGGCGGGCGCCGGTGGCGACGCGGCTGCGGAGGCGCCCTGATGGGGCCGTTCGGCTTCGTCGCCGTCGGGGTCGGGGCCGCCCTGGGGGCCTGGCTGCGCTGGTTCTTCTCCGTGACGTGGAATGCGGCCAATCCTGCGCTGCCCTACGGAACCCTGGCCGCCAACCTGGTCGGCGGCTATCTCATCGGGCTGGCCGTCGGCTTCTTCGAGACACATGCCGGCCTGCCGCCGGAATGGCGCCTGTTCGCCATCACCGGCTTCCTCGGCGGGCTCACCACCTTCTCCACCTTTTCCAGTGAAGTGGTCGGCAACCTGATGGCAGGCGACTTCGGCTGGGCCTTGCTCCACCTTCTGGCCCATCTCGGCGGCTCCCTGCTGTTGACGGCCGCTGGCCTGTGGACTTACCGCCTGCTCTCCTGAGGTGCGGAAGCGGCTCGTGAGAATCGGACTCCCGCCCGATCCAGCAATGCCAGCAAAGCGGCATTGAAGGCCGCCGGACGCTCCAGGTGAGGGCTGTGGCCGGTGGCGGCGATGCTGCATTGCAGCGTGGCCGGGTTCAAGGTGCCGACTGCCGCCGCCATCGCCGGGCCATAGAGCCGGCTGCGCTCACCGTGCAATAGCAGCAGCGGCAGCCGCGCGTGGCGTAGCGCCTGGCGCAGGTCCTGCGCCGCCATGTCGCGCCACAGGGAAGACAGTGCAAGTGGATCGCAATGCTGTTGTCCGTGCGCCACCAGTTCGGCGGCAGCGGGCGAAGGGGCGCTGCCCGCCGCCCAAAGGTCTGCCGCCACCGCCGGCGCCAGTCCCGGCCAGTCTTGCCGCACCCGCACCGCCATCTGCTCCACCTGGTCCGCCGAATAGCCGCCGCGCAGGCCGTGCGGCCAGTCCGGCGCACTCAGCAGGCGCGGCGTCATGTCGATCGCGGCCACTGCTGCCAGCGGCACTTCCGGGTGGTCCTGCATCAGGCGCCAGGCCGTGGTCGCGCCCAACGACCAGCCTACCACTACCACATCGTCCAGCCCAAGGTGCGCGATCAGCGCGGCAGCGTCGGCCGCCAGCCTGCCGATGTCCGCGCGAGCCGCGCCGGGCAGCGAGCGCGACAGCCCGTGGCCGGCATGGTCGGGAGCGATCACCCGCCAGCCGCGCCGGGCTAGCGCCGCCTGCCCGCTGAAGGCGGTGCCCGGTATCGACCATCCATGCAGGCAAAGCAGGGGACGTCCTGCCCCGGCTTCGCGCCAGCCCGGCAGCACGCCTTGCGCCGGGAACTCGGCGAAGGGGCTCATGACGGGCTGCGGCAGGGTTTCCGCGGCGGCCGGGCCGGTGCGCCGGGGCTGGGCCGATGTATCCAATGGCGATCGCTCCTGGTGTGCCGGGTCGTGTGCAGGATGGCAGTCCGGGCGTCGGTAAAGGCATCTATTGACATCCGGATTCCAAGCTTTATATCATGAAACATGAATCAGCTATCATGTTTTCGCCTGCGCGGATGTCCTGTCCGGGAGGGCGGCGGACGGCTCTGCTGGAGCGGTCCGGACACCAGGAAAAAACAGGGAGCGCGCCGCCGTGGCTGAGCCGGCGCGCCGCCACGATGGAGACCCGATGCCAGCAAGCGATACCCGGGCGGCGAGCCCCGCCAGTCCCAAGACGGCGCGCGGCCAGAAGACACGCGAGGCCTTGCTGCGGGCATCCGAGAAGGTTTTCGGCGGGAAGGGCTACTATGCGGCCTCGATCTCGGAGATCACCCAGGAGGCCGACGTGGCCATGGGTACCTTCTACCTGTACTTCAAGGACAAGGAGGATGTGTTCCGCGCGCTGGTGCAGCATATGCTGGAGTTGCTGCGTGCCCACCTGCGCAAGCACGTGGCGCCGGCCACCACGCAGATGGAAGCCGAGCGCCTCGGCCTCAAGGCCTTCCTCAGCTTCGTGTCGCGCCACAAGAACCTGTACCGTATCGTGCTGGATTCGTACTCCGTCGACGAAACCATCTATAGCGGCTACTTCCAGGTCTTCGCCGAACTTTACAGCCGCCGCCTGGCCAAGGCCGAAGAGCAGGGCGAGATCCTGCCGGGCGACGCCGAAGTGCGCGCCTGGTGCCTGATCGGCATCAGCAACTTCCTCGGCATGCGCTACGCGCTGTGGAAGCGGCCGGCGTCGATGGACAAGGTGGTGGACTCGGCCTTCGATCTGATCGAGCACGGGCTGGCTGTGCGCTAGGCGGCCGCCGGGAGCGCGCTGCGAAACGCGCAGGATCCACAAGCCGCAAGAACGCACAAGAACGCGCAACGAGACGCAACAAGACACAACGAAACGAGAGAGGAGACAACCATGCAGGGCAAGCAACTGAGCACGCTGGCGCTGGCCGCCTGCCTGCTGGCGGCAGGCGCGGTCCACGCCAAGGACATCAAGATCGCCCACGTCTATGACAAGACCGGGGCGCTCGAAGCCTATGCCAAGCAGACCCAGGTCGGGCTGATGATGGGGCTGGAGTACGCCACCAATGGCACCATGACCGTCAACGGCAACAAGCTGGTGGTGATCGAGAAGGACACCCAGGGCAAGCCAGACGTGGCCAAGGCCCAGCTGGCCGCGGCCTACAGCGACGACCGCGCCGACATCGCGGTCGGCCCGACCTCGTCGGGCACCGCGCTGGCGATGCTGCCGGTCGCGGAGGAGTACAAGAAGATCCTGCTGGTCGAGCCGGCGGTGGCCGACTCCATCACCGGCGAGAAGTGGAACCGCTACATCTTCCGCACCGGCCGCAACTCCTCGCAGGATGCCATCGCCAACGCCGTGGCGCTCGACAAGCCGGGCACGCAGATCGCCATGCTGGCGCAGGACTATGCCTTCGGGCGCGACGGCGTCAAGGCCTTCAAGGGCGCGCTGAAGAACGCCAAGATCGTGCACGAAGAGTACCTGCCGACCAATACCACCGACTTCACCGCAGGGGCGCAGCGGCTGTTCGATTCGCTCAAGGACAAGCCGGGACGCAAGGTCATCTTCATCATCTGGGCCGGCGCCGGCAACCCGTTCAAGATCGCCGATCTCGATCCCAAGCGCTACGGCATCGAGATCGCCAGCGGCGGCAACATCCTGCCGGCCATGACTGCCTACAAGAACCTGCCGGGCATGGAGGGCGCGACCTACTACTACTTCGGCATCCCGAAGAACAAGGTCAACGAGTGGCTGGTGTCCAACCACTACAGCAAGTACAAGACCCCGCCCGATTTCTTCACCGCCGGCGGCATGTCGGCCGGCATCGCGGTGGTCGAGGCGCTCAAGAAGACCGGCGGCGATACCAATACCGAGAAGCTGATCGGCGCCATGGAAGGCATGTCCTTCGACACGCCCAAGGGCAAGATGATCTTCCGCAAGGAAGACCACCAGGCGATGCAGTCGATGTACCACTTCAAGATCAAGGTCGATCCGGCCTTCGCCTGGGGCGTTCCCGAGCTGGTCCGTGAGATCAAGCCCGAGGAAATGAACGTACCGATCCGCAACAAGCGTTGACCACCGTGGGCGCCACTTCTTCCGCGGCCGCCGAGGCCGTCCAGCGCGCCGCCGGCGCGGGCGGCGCGCCCGCGCTGGAGACGCGCGGGCTCACCATCCGCTTCGGCGGGCACGTCGCCGTCAACGCGGTGTCCTGCGCCTTCCGCGCCGGCGAGCTGACCTGCATCGTCGGGCCCAACGGCGCCGGCAAGACCACCTACTTCAACCTGATCTCCGGCCAGCTTCCGGCCAGTGCGGGGCAGATCCTGCTCGGCGGCGAGGACGTGACGCGGTTGCCGGTGCCGGAAAAGACCCGGCGCGGCATCGGGCGTGCCTTCCAGCTCACCAGCCTGTTCCCCAACCTGACCGTGTTCGAGAACGTGCGGCTGGCGGTGCAGGCGCGTCTGCATCTCGGCCTCGACCTGTTCAGCGTATGGAGCCACCACCGCAAGGTGCGCGAGCAGGCGGAGGCCTGCCTGGAGCGCGTGGCGCTGGCCGACAAGCGGCACCAGCCGGTGGCAGCGCTGCCGCACGGCGACCAGCGCAAGCTGGAAGTGGGCATCCTGCTGGCATTGCAGCCGCGCGTGTTCATGTTCGATGAGCCGACCGCGGGCATGAGCGTGGACGAGGTGCCGGTGATCCTGGACCTGATCCACGAGATCAAGCAGGACCGCAGCAAGACCGTGCTGCTGGTGGAACACAAGATGGATGTGGTGCGTTCGCTGGCGGACCGCATCATCGTGCTGCACAACGGTACCTTGATGGCCGATGGCGATCCGGCCGAAGTGATCGCCTCGCCCATCGTGCAGCAGGCCTACCTGGGCGTGGCGCCGCCGGACGGAGCGGGCGCCGGCAACGCGGAGGCCAGCCATGGCTGACGATCCCATCCTGCGCCTGCGCGGCGTCCACACCCATATCGGGCCCTACCATATCCTGCATGGCGTCGACCTCGACGTGCCGCGCGGTGGCGTGACCATGCTGCTGGGCCGCAACGGCGCCGGCAAGACCACCACGCTGCGCACCATCATGGGCCTGTGGCGGGCTGGCCAGGGCAGCGTCCATTTCGACGGCCGCGACATCACGCGCCTGGCCACGCCGGCGATCGCCCAGGCCGGCATCGCCTACGTGCCGGAGAACATGAGCGTGTTCTCCGACCTGACGGTGGCGGAGAACATGCGCCTGGCCGCCCGCAGCGGCGCCATCGACGAGCAGCGCCTGGACTGGGTCTTCCGCATGTTCCCGGCGCTGAAGATCTTCTGGCACCAGCGCGCCGGCGTGCTGTCCGGCGGGCAGAAGCAGATGCTGTCGGTGGCGCGCGCCATCATCGAGCCGCGCCAGCTGCTGATCGTGGACGAGCCCACCAAGGGGCTGGCGCCTTCGATCATCCAGAACATGATCTCGGTGTTCTGCGAGCTGAAGCAGACCGCGGTCTCCATCCTGCTGGTCGAGCAGAATTTCCACATGGCCCGATCGGTGGGCGACACCGTGGCCGTGATGGACGACGGCCGGGTGGTGCATGCCGGCACCATGGCCGACCTGGCCGGCGACGAGGCACTGCAGCAGCGCCTGCTCGGCCTCTCGCTGGCCGCGCACCAGTGAAAGCGCGGCGCGCGCCGGTGGCGCCGCCGCCCACCATTCCATCGTGTCAGGATCCGCAGACATGACGACTTCAAGCACCCTGCCCGAGGCACCGGGCGTTCCCTCCGCGCCGGCCGACCTGCCCAAGGTCCGGCTCGACTGGACCCCGCTGGCGCTGGCTCCCTTGCTGATGCTGCTGGCCTACCCGCTGGTGGGCAGCGGCTCGACCTGGCTGACGCTGACCGTGGCGGGGCTGGCCATGGGCATGATCATCTTCGTGGTGTCGTCCGGCCTGACCCTGGTGTTCGGGCTGATGGACGTGCTCAATTTCGGCCACGGCGCTTTCATCGCGCTGGGTGCCTACGTTGCGGCTTCGGTGCTTCTGCCGCTGGCGCCGTGGGTCGAGGCCGACAACCTGGCCCTCAACCTGGGCGCGTTCGCACTGGCGATCGGCGCGGCCATGCTGGCATCCGGCGCGGTCGGCCTGTTCTTCGAGCGCGTGGTGGTGCGGCCCGTCTATGGCCAGCACCTGAAGCAGATCCTGATCACCATGGGCGGCATGATCGTGGCCGAGCAATTGATCAAGGCGATCTGGGGGCCCGAGACGATCGCGCTGCAATTGCCGGCCGGCCTGCGCGGCGCCGTGCTGCTGGGCGATGCGGCGATCGAGAAGTACCGCCTGCTTGCCGTGGTGCTCGGCCTGGTCATCTTCATCGCCATGCTGCTGCTGCTCAACCGCACCCGCATCGGCCTGCTGATCCGCGCAGGCGTGGAGAACCGCGAGATGGTGGAGTCGCTGGGCTACCGCATCCGCCGCCTCTTCATCGGCGTGTTCGTCGCCGGTGCAGCGCTGGCGGGCCTGGGCGGGGTGCTGTGGGGGCTGTACCAGCAGAACATCACGGCGTCCATCGGTGCCCAGGTCAACGTGCTGATCTTCATCGTCATCATCATCGGCGGCCTCGGCTCGACCACCGGCTGCTTCGTCGGCGCACTGCTGGTGGGGCTGATGGCCAACTACACCGGCTTCCTCTTTCCCAAGGTGGCGCTGTTTTCCAACATCCTGCTGATGATGCTGGTCCTGCTGTGGCGTCCGCAGGGCCTGTATCCGGTGGCCAAGCGCTGAGCCAGGGAGATCCTCGACCATGACCCGACTGCTTTCCGGCGACCTGCCACGCAGCCGCGCGCTGTCCGTGCTGCTGCTCCTGCTGCTGCTGGCGCTCGCCTGCGCACCCTTCCTCTTCCCGGGCGCGCGCGCCCTCAACATGGCGGCCAAGATCTGCATCTTCGTGGTGCTGGTGGCCAGCTACGACCTGCTGCTCGGCTATACCGGCATCGTGTCCTTCGCCCACACCATGTTCTTCGGCATCGGCGGCTACGGCGTGGCCATAGCCATGTCGCGCATGGAGCCCGGCTGGGCCGCGCTGGCCGCCGGCACGCTCGGCGCGCTGCTGGTGGCGGCCCTGCTGGCGCTGGTGATCGGGCTGTTCTCGCTACGCGTGCGTGCCATCTTCTTCGCCATGATCACGCTGGCGGTGGCGACCGCCTTCGCCACGCTGGTGTCGCAACTGTCCGACTGGACCGGGGGCGAGGACGGCATCAGCTTCAAGGTGCCGGAGGTGTTCACGCCGGGCTTCTCGCTGGGCGACACGGAGTGGTTCGGCGTGCCGCTCAACGGCAAGCTCTTCACCTACTACTTCATTTTCTGCGCGGCGCTGGCGCTGTTCCTGCTGCTGCTGCGCATCGTCAACTCGCCGTTCGGCCGCGTGCTGCAGGCGATCCGCGAGAACGACTTCCGTGCCGAGGCGATCGGCTACCGCACCGTGGTGTTCCGCACGGTGTCGACCGTGCTGTCGGCCGTCTTCGCCGCGCTGGCGGGTGTGCTGATGGCGCTCTGGCTGCGCTACAACGGCCCGGATACCTCGCTGTCCTTCGAGATCATGGTCGACATCCTGCTGATCGTGGTGATCGGCGGCATGGGCACGCTGTACGGCGCGGTGGTGGGCACGGCGCTGTTCCTGGTGGCGCAGACCTACCTGCAGGACGTGATGAAGCTGGCCAGCGACGCCACGGCGGCGGTGCCGCTGCTGTCCGGCCTGCTGCATCCGGACCGCTGGCTGCTCTGGCTTGGCCTGCTGTTCATCCTGAGCGTGTACTATTTCCCGCAAGGCATCGTCGGGCGGCTGCGCGGCGAGGGAGCCGGAAGGGACGTCGCCACCTGAAGACCCGGGAGTGGCGTCCATCGACACATGGAGACCCCGGGCAATGTACGTGATCGACTGGCTGCACAAGAACGCCCAGCATCATCCGGACAAAGTGGCGCTGGTGGACGTGGAGAGCGGCCGCAGCGTGACGTATCGCCAGTTCGACGAACGCGCGAGCCGCTTCGCCGAATACCTGACCGACGGCCTGCGGCTGGCACCCGGGGCACGGGTGGCCGTGCTGGCGCACAACAGCAGCGACTATTTCGAGATGCTGTATGGCTGCGCCAAGGCGGGCATGATCCTGGTCTGCCTGAACTGGCGCGCACCGGCGGCCGAGTTGCTGCCGATCCTGCGCGATTGCGCGCCGGATCTGCTGGTGGCCGGCGACGGCATGCTCGGCGTGGCCGCGCAACTGGCCCGTGAGATCCCGCTGCGCGCCGTGCTCCACCTGGCCGACGACGAGGCGGCCGACGTGCCGGGTGGCTGGACCGAGTACGAGGCGGCCCTGGCCTCGGCTTCCGGGCGCATCGTCGAGATGCCTTGCCGCGACGAGCACGAGGTCTGGCACCTGCTCTATACCTCCGGCACCACCGGCCGCCCCAAGGGGGTCAAGCAGACCTACGGCATGGTGTACTTCAACGCCGTCAACGCCATGCTGGCCAACAAGATCACGCGCGACGACGTGTTCCTGAACGTGCTGCCTTTCTTCCATACCGGCGGGCTGAACCTGTACGCCAACCCTGTGCTGCACGCCGGTGGCACGGTGCACATCATGCGCCAGTTCGACGCCGCGGCCACGCTGGACCGCCTCGATGCCCGCCACGGCGCCGGCATCACCATGTTCTTCGCGGTGCCGTCGGTCTACCTGTTCCTCAGCCAGCATCCCGGCTTCGCCGCGGCCGACCTGTCCGGCCTGCGCAGCGCGGCGGCGGGCGGTTCGCCGGTGCCGCAGCCGCTGCTGGAGGCCTATCTGGCCAAGGGCGTGACGATCTGCTTCGGCTTCGGCATGACCGAGACCGGCCCCACGGTGTTCGTCTGCGAGGAGCAGACCGCGCGGCGCAAGATCGGCACCATTGGCAAACCGGTCGGCTCCATGCTGACGCGCGTGGTCGACGCCGACGGCCGCGACGTGCGTCCGGGCGAGCGTGGCGAACTGCTGATCAAGGGGCCGGGCGTCACGCCCGGCTACTGGAACCTGCCGGAAGCCACGGCGGCGGCCATCCGCGACGGCTGGCTGCATTCGGGGGACATCGCCTACATGGATGACGAGGGCGACTACTACATCGTCGACCGTGCCAAGGACATGTTCATCTCCGGCGGCGAGAACGTCTATCCGGCGGAAGTCGAGAACGTGCTGTTCCAGCTGCCGCAGGTGGCCGAAGCCGCCGTGATCGGCACCGCCGACGCCCGCTGGGGCGAGGTCGGCCTGGCGCTGGTGGTGCGCAAGCCAGGCGCCTCGCTGGACGAGCCGGCGGTGCTCGCGCATTGCCGCGCGCGGCTGGCAGCGTTCAAGGTTCCACGCCATGTGCGCTTCGTCGACGCACTGCCGCGCACGCCCTCGGGCAAGGTCGAGAAGCACAAGCTGCGCGGCCTGTACCCATCCTGAACCGATCCCCGGGGCGCCGCGCTTTCCGTCGCCCCCACCGGAACCCGACCATGAACGCATCCCGTCCGCGCGTGCTGGCGCAAGAGGACTTCGACCGCTTTGCCGTATTGTCGCGCGACGACAATCCCATCCACTGCGACCCGGCCTTCGCGCGCGCAACGCATTTCGGTGCCACGGTTGCGCACGGGATGCTGCTGTTCTCCCTGCTGTGCGCGCAGATACGGCGCAGCATACCGCGTCCTGTGCTGCCGATCGCGCAGACGCTGATGTTTCCGCGCCCGACCTTCGTCGGCGATGGTGTGACAGCCGCGCTGGTGCTGCAGGATGCGCCCGGCCCGGGGCGCATCGCGCTCGACACATCGATCCGTTGCGTGCAGCGCGGCCGCGAGCGCATCACGAATGCCGAGGAGCAGGTCACGGCGCACGGCGCGGCAATGCTGCTGGCCGATGCCACCGCCGACCTGCTGGCGATGATGCGGCCGGCGCCACTCGACCAGGATGGCATGGCGCGCGTGCCGGCGGTCGACGCCTCGCTCTACCATCTATCGATCGGGCAGGAGGCGTCTGCCGCACGTACCTTCGGTGTCGACGATACCGACGAGTACGTGTCGCTGACCGACGACAGCAATCCCTTCTACACCGATCCGGTATTCGCCCGCAGCCGCGGCTTCGATGGCGCCATCGTGCCGCTGCCATTGCTGGCCGGCATGTTCTCCGACCTGCTCGGGACCCGCCTGCCCGGCCGGGGCACCGGTTGGATGAAGCAGTCGCTGCGGCTGTGCTCGGCCGCGCGCCTGGGCGAGCCGCTGACCGCTTCGGTGCGGGTTACGCGGCTGCGCGCCGACAAGGAGCTGGTCAATCTGGCCACGGTGGTGTCGGGCGGCGACGGGCGTGTGGTGCTGCAGGGCGAGGCCCTGGTGCTGGTGCGCAACCTGGAAAACAAGGGCGCGCGCGGAGCAGTCTGAAGCACTCCATCATGTGCTTTTTGATGCGCATCAGAAGTCATGCACGGCAGCCTTGAAATGTCTCGCGCAAGCCCTATCTTCCCGTTAGACATTGGCTGTCCGACATGGGGAAACGGGCGCGGGAAGCGCTCCGCGATGGTTGCCTGGCGTGGCAAGCGCCGGCATCGGGACCATCGCCTCCTCCTCATCAGGACACACACCGAGAGAGGGATTCCACATGCGTTTGGACAAACTGACGACCCGGTTCCAGGAAGCGCTGGCTGATGCACAGAGCCTGGCGATCGGACACGACAATCAATACATCGAGCCGCAGCACGTGCTGCGCGCGCTGCTGACGCAGCAGGACGGCGGGGCGCGCAGCCTGCTGGCCCGCGCCGGCGTCAACGTGAACGGCCTGCAGTCGGCTCTGGATGCTGCCATCAAGCGTTTGCCGCAGGTGCAGGGCAGCAGCGAGGTGCAGGTCGGGCGCGACCTGGGCGCGCTGCTCAATGCCACCGAGAAGGAAGCGATCAAGCGCGGCGACCAGTTCATCGCCAGCGAATTGTTCCTGCTGGCCCTGTCCGACGACAAGGGCGAGGCGGGCCGCATCGCGCGCGAGAACGGCCTCAGCCGCAAGTCGCTGGAGGCAGCCATCCAGGCCGTGCGGGGCGGTGACAACGTCAACAGTGCCGATGCCGAGACCCAGCGCGAGGCGCTCAAGAAGTACACCATCGACCTGACCGAGCGCGCGCGCCTCGGCAAGCTCGATCCCGTGATCGGCCGTGACGACGAGATCCGCCGCGCCATCCAGATCCTGCAGCGCCGCACCAAGAACAACCCGGTGCTGATCGGCGAGCCGGGCGTGGGCAAGACCGCCATCGTAGAGGGCCTGGCCCAGCGCATCGTCAACGGCGAGGTGCCCGAGAGCCTGAAGAACAAGCGCGTGCTGGTGCTCGACATGGCCGGCCTGCTGGCTGGCGCCAAGTACCGCGGCGAGTTCGAGGAGCGCCTGAAGGCGGTGCTCAACGACGTGGCCAAGGACGAAGGACAGACCATCGTCTTCATCGACGAGATCCACACCATGGTGGGCGCCGGCAAGGCCGAGGGCGCGATCGATGCGGGCAATATGCTCAAGCCCGCGCTGGCGCGCGGCGAGCTGCACTGCATCGGTGCCACCACGCTCGACGAGTACCGCAAGTACATCGAGAAGGATGCCGCGCTCGAGCGCCGTTTCCAGAAGGTGCTGGTGGACGAGCCCACGGTGGAAGCGACCATCGCCATCCTGCGCGGGTTGCAGGAGAAGTACGAGCTGCACCACGGCGTCGAGATCACCGACCCGGCCATCGTCGCAGCGGCGGAGCTGTCGCACCGCTATATCACCGACCGTTTCCTGCCGGACAAGGCCATCGACCTGATCGACGAGGCGGCGGCGCGTATCAAGATGGAGATCGACTCCAAGCCGGAGGCGATGGACAAGCTCGACCGCCGGCTGATCCAGCTGAAGATCGAGCGCGAGGCGGTCAAGAAGGAGACCGACGAGGCTTCGCAGAAGCGCCTGGAACTGATCGAGCAGGAGATCGAGCGCCTGCAGAAGGAGTATGCGGACCTCGATGAGATCTGGAAGGCCGAGAAGGGCGCAGCCCAAGGGGCCGCCGCGCTGAAGGAAGAGATCGACAAGATCAAGCTCGAGATCGCCAAGCTGCAGCGGGAAGGCAAGCTCGACAAGGTGGCGGAGCTGCAATATGGCAGGCTGCCCGAATTGGAAGGCAAGCTGAAGGCGGCGACGGCGGCCGAGGCCAGCGAGCAGAAGCAGCCCAACAAGCTGCTGCGCACGCAGGTGGGCGCCGAGGAGATCGCCGAGGTGGTGAGCCGTGCGACCGGCATCCCGGTGTCGAAGATGATGCAGGGCGAGCGCGAGAAACTGCTCAAGATGGAGGACCGGCTGCACCAGCGCGTGGTTGGGCAGGACGAGGCCGTGCGGCTGGTGTCCGACGCCATCCGCCGTTCGCGCGCCGGCATCTCGGACGAGAACAAGCCCTACGGTTCCTTCCTGTTCCTGGGGCCGACCGGCGTGGGCAAGACCGAGCTGTGCAAAGCGCTGGCCGAGTTCCTGTTCGACTCCGAGGAGCACCTGATCCGCATCGACATGAGCGAGTTCATGGAGAAGCACAGCGTGAGCCGCCTGATCGGTGCGCCTCCGGGCTATGTCGGCTATGAGGAAGGCGGCTACCTGACCGAGGCGGTGCGCCGCAAGCCGTACAGCGTGGTACTGCTGGATGAAGTCGAGAAGGCCCACCCGGACGTTTTCAACGTGCTGCTGCAGGTGCTCGACGACGGCCGCCTGACCGATGGCCAGGGCCGCACGGTGGACTTCAAGAACACCGTGATCGTAATGACGTCGAACCTGGGTTCGCAGTTGATCCAGTCGATGGCTGGCGAGCCGCAGGAGGCGGTGAAGGGCGCGGTATGGCAGGAAGTGCGCACACATTTCCGCCCCGAGTTCCTCAACCGCATCGATGAAGTGGTGGTGTTCCACGCGCTCGACCAGCGCAATATCGAGTCGATCGCGCGCATCCAGC
Source organism: Cupriavidus malaysiensis (assembly GCF_001854325.1). Taxonomy (NCBI): domain Bacteria; kingdom Pseudomonadati; phylum Pseudomonadota; class Betaproteobacteria; order Burkholderiales; family Burkholderiaceae; genus Cupriavidus; species Cupriavidus malaysiensis. The sequence continues at coordinate 3,150,839 of NZ_CP017754.1, read as the reverse complement.
TGCAACGCCTGCAGGCTCGCCTGGCCCGCATGGACATGACGCTGGAGGTCACCGACGAGGCGCTGCGCAAGATCGCCACGGCGGGCTACGATCCGGTGTTCGGGGCGCGGCCGCTCAAGCGGGCGATCCAGCAGCAGATCGAGAACCCGGTCGCGCGTGCCATCCTCGAGGGCAGGTTCGCCGCCAAGGATGTGGTACCGGTGGACTATCGCGACGGCGAGTTCACCTTCGGCCGCAACGTCCACTGAGCGGTATCGGCCGCTCGCCGGGCGGCCGATGCGTTGCCATGAAGACCGCCCCATCCGGGGCGGTTTTTGTTTGCGACGCGGTGAAATGAGAGGGTGGATGGGGACCATGCCCCGAGCACTGGGTCAAGCGCGGTCACGTTCACCGCACGTTCATCGGTGATGTTCGCGCCACTCCTCATGGCCACGTTCGCGCCACTCCTCGTGCCCACGCCCGCGCCACTCATCGTGGCCACGCCCACGCCATTCCTCGCGGCCCCACCAGCGGCGGCCGTCCCAGTAGCGGTCGCCGTGCCAGCCGATCACGATGCCCGGCGGCGCAACCATCACCGGTGCCGCCGGATAGGCCGGATAGACCACCGGGGGCGGTGCATAGACCGGCGCGGGGGGCGCCACATAGACCGGCGGCGGGGCATAGACCGGGGCCGGGACACCGATGTTCAAGTCGACGTCGACGCGAGCCAGTGCGGACTGCGCGGCGACCAGGGCCAGGGCACCGCAGGCCGCGACGACCAGCAAGGGGCGCTTCATGATTTTCTTCTCCGGGGACGTCGATGACTCTACTCTAGCCCCAGGCCTACATTACAGTTGGCCGGCTTTGTAACGGCTCCTTTACATCCTCAACCGGACGTGTCCAAGTGCAGGTCGAGCGCGGCCATGCCGAGCCGCCGCGTGTCACGAACGGCACGAGGGCCGCTCCTGCGCGCGTCTATCGGGCATGCTGCCGGCGCCACTCTTACCAGCGTGCATGGCCTTTGACGTGCGTCAAGCCACGCGCGGGACGCCCTCGCTATCATGGGTTCGGTCATGGAGATGCGGGGGCGCTCTTCATGACTTGTCTACCCGTTTCCGCCAGGAAACTTGACCCGCGCGCCGCAAGGCGGGCGGGTTTTTTCTTTGGGCCGCGCCATCGTGGCGGCGGCTGTCACCGTGCTCCCGGCCGGTCCGCTGCCGTTGTGCGGCATGTGCATATAGCGGCCGGATCTTATGCGCAAAGCGCGCAAGGATCGGCGAAACCATTCGTTCCGTTCAGATAGGCCGCTCGGTAGTCTTCTCCCCTGACACAAGCAAGCTTTCCCAGCGCGGAAGGCCATAAAGCCGGCGCCGATGGGCGCTTCACGACACGAAGAAGGGAGCAAGACAAGATGATTCGCAAGCTGGCCATCGGACTCGCGGCAGTCGCACTGCTCGGCGCGGCGCAAGGCGCCTCGGCCAACACCAACCTGCTGAACGTTTCCTACGATCCGACCCGTGAGCTGTATGTCGACGTCAACGCGGCCTTTGCCAAGGAGTGGAAGGCCAAGGGCGGCGACGCCGTGACCATCCGCCAGTCGCACGGTGGCTCGGGCAAGCAGGCGCGCTCGGTGATCGACGGCCTCGATGCGGACGTGGTGACGCTGGCGCTGGGCTACGACATCGATGCGATCGCGGAGAAGGGCCTGCTCAAGCCGGACTGGCAGAAGCGCCTGCCGCACAATGCCTCGCCCTACACCTCGACCATCGTGTTCCTGGTGCGCAAGGGCAACCCGAAGGGCATCAAGGACTGGGGCGACCTGGTCAAGCCGGGCGTGCAGGTGATCACGCCGAACCCGAAGACCTCCGGCGGGGCGCGCTGGAACTACCTGGCAGCCTGGGGCTATGCACTGCGCCAGCCGGGCGGCAATGAACAGAAGGCGAAGGAATTCGTGGGCGAGCTGCTCAAGCATGTGCCGGTGCTGGACTCGGGAGCGCGCGGCGCCACCACCACCTTCGTCGAGCGTGGCCTGGGCGATGTGCTGATTGCCTGGGAGAACGAAGCGATTCTCGCCGTCAAGGAGCTCGGTCCGGACAAGTTCGACATCGTCGCGCCGTCGGTCTCCATCCTGGCCGAGCCGCCCGTGGCGGTGGTCGACAAGGTGGTCGACAAGAAGGGCACGCGCAAGGTGGCCGAAGCCTACCTGCAGTTCCTCTACAGCGAAGAGGGCCAGGAGATCGCCGCCAAGAACTACTACCGCCCGATTTCGGAGAAGGTGGCGGCCAAGTACGCGGCCAACTTTCCCAAAGTGAAGCTGTTCACCATCGACGAAGTGTTCGGCGGCTGGCAGAAGGCGCAGAAGGCCCACTTTGCCGACGGCGGCTCGTTCGACCAGATCTACCAGCCAGGCAAGCGCTGAACCCCGGGGGGCTGAGGCATGCGAACGGAGCCCTGGCCCGCGTAACGAAGGCGAGGCAGGCGGTCGCCCCCCGCGAACGATGTCCCGCTTGAACTGAAGGACGGCAGGCAAGGGCCGGTGCGCCACGCGCGTAGCGAGCCCCGGTCCCGCCGCAGGCATGCGGCCCGCGCGGCGGGCTGCAGGAGGGCGGTCGTGCGCGCCTGTCGCGCCATGCGGCCGTGCCGACGATGGAATGCTGCAGACCGAACCAGGAAGCGCTACCGATGAACGCCAGCCAGAATTCCCTGCCGACCCTGCCGAACCGTGCCCGCAGACTGCTTCAGGTCGCGCTGGTGGCGGCGGTCGGCCTTTTCTACGCACTGCTCGCCACGCCGGCCGGCGCGCAGTCCATCAATCCCAAGCAGCTCCGCATCGGCTACCAGAAGTACGGCACCCTGACGCTGCTGAAGGCCCGCGGCACGCTGGAGCAGCGCCTCGCGCCGCTCGGCATCGGCGTCAAGTGGACGGAGTTCCCGGCCGGTCCGCAGTTGCTAGAGGGCCTCAACGTCGGCTCGATCGACTTCGGCACCGTGGGCGAGGCGCCGCCCATCTTCGCCCAGGCGGCCGGCGCCCAGCTTGCCTATATCGGCAACGAGCCGCCGGCCCCGGCCGCGGAGGCCATCGTGGTCTCGCGCAATTCCGCCATCCAGCGGGTGGCCGACCTGCGCGGCAAGCGCGTGGCGCTGAACAAGGGTTCCAACGTCCACTACCTGCTGGTGCGCCTGCTGGAGAAGGCGGGCGTGCCCTACAGCGAAATCCAGCCGGTCTACCTGGCGCCGGCCGATGCGCGCGCCGCGTTCGAGCGCGGCGCGGTCGATGCCTGGGTGATATGGGATCCGTTCCTGGCCGCCGCGCAGGTCCAGCTCAATGCCCGCGTGCTCGCCGACGGCCGCAACGTGGTCAGCAACCACCAGTTCTACCTGGCATCGCGGGCCTATGCGCAAGCGCGGCCCGATGTGGTCAAGCTGATCCTGGACGAACTGGCCGCCCTCGGCGCCTGGGCGGAAAAGAACCCCAAGGCCGCGTCTTCGGTGCTGACCACCGAACTCGGTCTCGAACCCGCGGTGGTGGACCTGGCCGTGGCGCGCTTCGCCTATGGCGCGAAGCCGGTCACGCCCGAGGTGCTGGCCGAGCAGCAGCGTATCGCCGATGTGTTCCACGGACTCAAGCTGATTCCCAAGGCGATCCAGGTCGCTGACGCCAGCTGGCGCCAGGCGCCGCGCTGATGGCGCCCGCAACGACGGCTTAGCGAAGACTTAGCGAAGACAAACGAGGCAAGGACATGCAGGTTTTCTGGTTCATCCCCACCCACGGCGACAGCCGCTACCTCGGCACCTCGCAGGGCGCGCGCATGGTGGATTTCGACTATCTCAAGCAGGTCGCCGTGGCGGCGGATTCGCTGGGATACGACGGCGTGCTGATTCCCACCGGGCGTTCCTGCGAGGATCCCTGGGTGGCCGCCTCGGCGCTGGCCGCGGTGACGCGCAAGCTGCGCTTCCTGGTGGCATTGCGTCCGGGCCTGATGACGCCGACGTTGGCCGCCCGCATGGCCGCCACCTTCGACCGCATCTCGGGTGGACGCCTGCTGGTCAACCTGGTGACGGGCGGCGACGTCGCCGAACTGGAGGGTGACGGCCTCTTTCTCGACCATGCCGAGCGCTACGAGGCCTCGAGCGAGTTCCTGCGCATCTGGCGCGAGGTCCTGGCCGCCAGCCACGAAGGCGGCCAGGTCAGCTTCGCCGGCAAGCACCTGCAGGTGAAGGGGGCCAAGGTCATCTATCCGCCCTTGCAGCGCCCGCATCCGCCGATCTACTTCGGAGGTTCTTCGGAAGCTGCCCATGAGCTCGCCGGCGAACAGGTGGAGACCTACCTGACCTGGGGCGAGCCCCCCGCGGCGGTGGCAGAGAAGATCGCCGACGTGCGCGCGCGCGCCGCGCGCCATGGCCGCACCGTCAGCTTCGGCATCCGCCTGCACGTGATCGTGCGCGAGACCGAGGCGGCGGCCTGGGCGGCGGCCGACGACCTGATCAGCAAGCTCGACGACGACGCCGTGGCGCGCGCGCAGGCGGTCTTCGCCAAGATGGATTCGGAAGGCCAGCGCCGCATGGCCGCGCTGCATGCCGGCGGTGCCAAGCGTTCGCGCGAGGCGCTGGAGATCAGCCCGAACCTGTGGGCCGGCGTAGGCCTGGTGCGCGGCGGGGCCGGCACCGCCCTGGTCGGCGACGCCAAGACCGTGGCGGCGCGCATGGCCGAGTATGCCGAGCTGGGCATCGACACCTTCGTGCTGTCAGGCTACCCGCACCTGGAAGAGGCCTACCGTTTCGCCGAGCTGGTGTTCCCGCTGCTGCCGCGCGCGGTGCGCGAAAAGCTGCCGGGCCAGGTCCTGTCGGGCCCCTTCGGCGAAGTCATGGCCACCGGCATCGTGCCGCGCGCGGCGCAGGGCTGAGGAGACCGCCATGTCCGCTCCCTTGGTGACGGCGTCGCAGCGCGGCCCGCGAACGGCCCGGGTGCGTGCCCTCGGGCAGGCCATCGCACCCTGGGTGGTGCCGGTGCTGCTGGTGGTGGTGTGGCAGGCGGCCTCGCAGGCCGGCTGGCTGTCCAACCGCGTGCTGCCGGCGCCGCTGGCGGTGGCCGAGGCCGCCTGGGGCCTGGCCGTGTCGGGCGAATTGTGGAAACACGTCTGGGTCAGCACCTGGCGCGCGCTGGCCGGTTTCGCCGTCGGTGGCGGCCTCGGCCTGGCGCTGGGCCTGCTGACCGGCACTTTCCGCCCGGCCGCGACCTTGCTCGACAGCACGCTGCAGATGGTGCGCAACATCCCGCCGCTGGCGCTCATCCCGCTGGTGATCCTGTGGTTCGGCATCGACGAGACCGCCAAGCTGTTCCTGGTCTCGCTCGGGGTGTTTTTCCCCGTCTACCTGAATACCTACCACGGGATCCGCTCAGTCGACGCGGGCCTGGTGGAGATGGCGCGCAGCTACGGCCTGTCGGGCTGGCGGCTGTACCGCGAGGTGATCCTGCCCGGCGCTCTGCCCAGCATCCTGGTGGGCGTGCGTTTCTCACTGGGGCTGATGTGGGTCATCCTGATCGTGGCCGAGACTATTTCCGCGCAGTCGGGCATCGGCTACATGACGATGAACGCGCGTGAATTCCTGCAGACCGACGTGGTGCTGGTCGGCATCCTGCTGTACGCGCTGCTAGGCAAGCTGGCCGATGTGCTGTCGCGCGGGCTGGAACGCTTCTGGCTGCGCTGGCATCCAGGCTATCAATCGGCCTGAGCGGGCACCGGCAAGGACGAGGCAAGGAGCAAGCATGCAGAGCAATCCGATCGAACAGGCCGCGCTGGCCCTGCTGGAAGCGCGCACGATGGAAGCACGCACGAAAGAGCGGGCGGCGCAGGAGCGGCCCCGCGAACTGGCAACTGCCGGCGGTATGGCCCTGCGCATCCAGCAGGTCGTCAAGCGCTACGACGGCCGCGAAGTCCTGCATGGCGTGGACCTGCAGGCCGCGCCGGGGGAGTTCGTCGCGATCGTCGGCCGCAGCGGCTGCGGCAAGAGTACCTTGCTGCGCCTGGTGGCCGGGCTGGAGGCGGCCGACGCGGGCGAGATCGCGCTCGATGGCCGGGAAGGCGAAACGGCCGGCGGGCTCCCGGGTGACATCCGCGTGATGTTCCAGGACTCGCGCCTGCTGCCGTGGAAGCGCGTGCTGGACAACGTCGCGCTCGGCCTGCCGCGCGAGCGCCGCGGGGAAGCCGCGCGCGTGCTGGATCAGGTCGGCCTGGCCGAACGGGCCGGCGAATGGCCGGCGCGCCTGTCCGGCGGCCAGCGCCAGCGGGTGGCGCTGGCGCGCGCGCTGGTGCACCACCCGCGCTTGCTGCTGCTGGACGAGCCGCTGGGCGCGCTGGACGCGCTGACCCGCATCGAGATGCAGGCCCTGATCGAATCCCTGTGGCGGCGGCTCGGTTTCACCGCGCTGCTGGTGACGCACGACGTTTCGGAGGCGATCGCCCTGGCCGACCGCGTGGTGCTGATCGAAGACGGCCGCATCACGCTGGACCATGCCGTCGCGCTGGCGCGGCCGCGCCAGCGCGGCAGTGCCGCCTTCGCCGAACTGGAGGACGCGGTGCTGCGCCGCGTGATGCGCCAGGCGCAGCGCGGCGCCGAGGATGCGCCGGCGCCGCACGGGTGCGAGGCGAGCGCCGACTGGTCGCTGGTGCGCAGCGTCGAATCGGTGCGCTGGGCGGTCTAGGCCGCGTGCCGGATGGTGCATGCCTGGCGTGGTGCCAGCGCCGCTTCCCCTGATCAACCTTGCCGGGCTTCCGCCCGGATTCAACTTTTACTCCCTCAACCCCAGGAGCTTCTATCATGAGCATTCAGGCCATCAACGTTCGCAACCAGTTCCGCGGCAAGGTCGCCGCCATCATCGAGGGACCCGTGGTCTCCGAGGTGGACGTGCAGACGCCGGCGGGCATCGTGACCTCGGTCATCACCACGCGCTCGGTCAAGGATCTCGGCCTGACCATCGGCAGCGATGTCGTCGCGCTGGTCAAGGCCACCGAGGTTTCCGTGGCGAAGCTGTGACGCAGACGACGGACTCGGCGGCGACGGTCGCCATGCCCGGCGGAGATTTGCGCGAGGAAACCGCAATGGCAAGCGAGATCGAATCCGGCGCGCTGGCAAGCGCGCTCGCCCGCTACATCGACACCCTGCCGCGCCAGCCCGAGTCCGGGCGCACGCTCTGGCGCGACGCGCGCGGGCAGGTGCAGGGGCAGTTTTTCCACTGTTCCCTGACCAGCGCCTTCGAGCCGCTGGTCAACCTCGCCGACCGGACCGTGGTGGCGCACGAAGGCTCGATCCGGACCTACTCCGGCGCGCAGGCCGGCGGCGACGATCCCGGTCTGGCGGCCTGGAAGTTGTTCGCCATGGCTGCCGACGACGATTCCCTGGTCTCGCTCGACCGGCTGTCGCGCCTGGTGCATGCGATCAACTATTTCGCCGCCGACGGCAGCGGCAGGCTGGTGCTCAACGTGCACAACCGCCTGCTGGCCGCAGTGGCCGACGACCATGGCGCGGCTTTCCGGCGCGCGCTGTATTCGCTGGGCCTGCCGCTGGATCGCTTCGTGATCCAGGTGCCGGCGAGCGCCAACGAGGACCTGCCGCTGCTGCTGCACGTGGTGGGCAACTACCGCCGCAACGGCTTCGCGGTCAGCCTGCAGGCCGCCGATCCGGCCGAGGCCGGCGCGCTGATGGCGCATGCTCAGCCTGACTGGCTCAAGCTGGACATGCGCCGTACCTGGACCGACCGCCAACTGGCCGGCCTGCATGCCAGCGCCAGCAATGCGGGGGTGACGCTGGTGGGGCGGCGGCTGCAGGACGCCTTGTCGGTGGAGCGCCTGCAGGCGGCCGGTATCGCACTGGGGCAGGGAAGCTACACCGGCGAGGCGGTGACCGTGCGCAGCCTGCGCGCGGCCGCGCCCCTGGTGCAACGCTGAACATCGAAAGCGGAAACCGAAAGGAAACTGGCATGAACCGGATCATCACGCAGGGGGCGGGCAGGGCGGTTGCCCGAGCGGCCGTCGACGAGGCCCGCCTGGATGTACCAAAAGGGCTGCAGGTGCTGACCGTTCCGGGCCTGCATGGCAGCGGCCCGGCGCATTGGCAGAGCCGCTGGGAACGCCGCTTCGCCGGCTGGCAGCGCATCGAACAGCACGACTGGTCGCGGCCCAGCCTGGCGCTATGGACCGAGCGCGTCTCCGAGGGCGTCATGCGCGCGCAGCGCGTGGCGCCGCGCGGCGCGGTGCTGGTGGCGCACAGCTTCGGCTGCCTGGCCGTGCTGCGGCAGGCCGCGCTCGATCCCTCGGGCATCGCCGGCGCGCTGCTGGTGGCGCCAGCCGATCCCGAGAAATTCGGCGTCGGCGGCTTGCTGCCCACCTCGCACCTGCCCTTCCCGTCTCTGCTCGTCGCCAGCCGCGACGACCCCTGGATGCCGCAGCGCACCGCCTTCAGCTGGGGCACGCTGTGGGGCAGCGAACTGGTCGACGTGGGCCTCCTCGGGCACATCAATGCCGAATCCGGACTCGAAGAGTGGCCCGCCGGGCTGGGCTTGCTCGCGACGCTGCTGCAACGGATCGACGCGACGGAGGCGGGCGCGCTTTCGACCGAGGAGCGGGCCGGGCCCTGGGAATCGGGGGTGGAAGTCGTGCCGACGGTTCCTTATATCTAAATCGATTAAAGAAATGCGCAAATATTCGTTCTGTTTATAAGGGCCGATCTGCAGAATCTGTCTCGTAGGCTGGCGCGATATGCGTTGGCGGCATAAAGAAGAGAGCCCCCGTCCCGGGAGCGCCGCGCAAGCGGCCCACCGGGCTTCAGCAAACGAGACGAGATGCCTTCCTCCCTTTCCCTGGCGGACAATCCGCCACCGGCCCGGCCGGATGCGCCGAACACCGCGCGGCGCGGCAGCAGCCAGCGCATCAGCCAGCGTTTCACCGTGCTGCCGGGCTTCGGACTGTCGCTGGGCTTCACACTGTTCTATCTCGCGCTGATCGTCCTGATCCCATTGTCCGCGACCTTCCTGAAGACCTTCACCATGAGCTGGCAGGTCTTCTGGAACACGGTCAGCGCGCCGCGCGTGGTGGCTTCCCTGCAGCTTTCGTTCGGTGCCTCGCTGGTGGCGGCGGTGGTCAACACCGTGTTCGGCCTGGTGGTGGCGTGGGTGCTGGTGCGCTACCGCTTCCCCGGCAAGCGCCTGATCGATGCCCTGGTGGACCTGCCGTTCGCGCTGCCGACCGCGGTGGCCGGCATTGCACTGACTGCGCTGTTCGCCGGTAACGGATGGCTCGGCCGCTGGCTGGAGCCGCTCGGCATCAAGGTTGCCTTCACGCCGCTGGGCGTGGTGGTGGCGCTGACCTTCGTCGGGCTGCCCTTCGTGGTACGCACGGTGCAGCCGGTGCTCGAGGACGTGGAGCAGGAACTGGAGGAGGCCGCCGCCAGCCTGGGCGCGACCCGGCTGCAGACCTTCCGGCGCGTGATCCTGCCGACCATCCTGCCGGCCCTGCTGACCGGCTTCGCCATGGCCTTCGCGCGCGGCACCGGCGAGTACGGCTCGGTGGTGTTCATCTCCGGCAACATGCCGATGGTCTCCGAGATCGCGCCGCTGATGATCTATTCCAAGCTGGAGCAGTACGACTATGCCGGTGCGACCGCCGTGGCGGTGGTGATGCTGGTGATCTCGTTCGTGCTGCTGCTGTTGATCAACCTGCTGCAGGCCTGGACCCGGCGCCACCAGTCGGGTGTGCGGGCAGCCGCGCATGGCGCCGCTGCGGCGGAGGAGCACTGAGATGGCCGGAACCGCAGCGAGCTCGTTGGCAGGGCGCCTGAACGCAAGGCAGCCCGCCGGCACTTTCCACGACGCTACCGGCGAGGCGCCCTGGGTGCGCCGCGCCCTGATCGCGGTGGCGGTGCTGTTCCTGGCCCTGTTCCTGTTCGTGCCGCTGGCCTCGGTCTTCTACGAGGCCCTGCGCAAAGGCGTGCAGACCTATTGGGAGGCACTGGTCGAGCCCGACGCCCTGTCGGCGATCCAGTTGACGTTGACGGTGGCCGCCATCGCGGTGCCGCTGAACCTGGTGTTCGGCGTGGCGGCGGCCTGGGCCATCGCCAAGTTCGAGTTCCGCGGCAAGAGCCTGCTGGTCACGCTGATCGACCTGCCGTTCTCGGTGTCGCCGGTGATCTCCGGCCTGATCTACGTGCTGCTGTTCGGCGCGCAGGGCTGGCTGGGCCCGTGGCTGGAAGCGCACGACATCAAGATCATGTTCGCCGTGCCGGGTATTGTGCTGGCGACCATCTTCGTGACCTTCCCCTTCGTCGCGCGCGAACTGATTCCGCTGATGCAGGCGCAGGGCAGCGAAGAAGAGGAGGCCGCCATCGTGCTCGGCGCTTCGGGCTGGCAGACCTTCCGCCACATCACGTTGCCCAATATCCGTTGGGGCCTGCTGTACGGCGTGATCCTGTGCAATGCGCGGGCCATGGGCGAGTTCGGCGCGGTCTCGGTGGTGTCGGGCCATATCCGCGGGCTGACCAATACCATGCCGCTGCACGTGGAGATCCTCTACAACGAATACAACTTCGCGGCGGCATTCGCGGTGGCTTCGCTGCTGACGCTGCTGGCACTGGTCACGCTGGGCATCAAGACCTTGGTCGAGATGCGCGCCGCCAGGGAAAGCAAGGCCGGCGCGCAGGGCGCGCCGGCGTGAAGCAGGGCAGGTGAGGCAGGACAGGGGCAAGCCCCCACGACAGGCAACAAGGACAGGCATCATGAGCATTCAGGTCAGGAACGTGGAGAAGCGCTTCGGGGATTTCGTCGCGCTCGACAAGGTCTCGCTGGATTTCGCCGAGGGCGAGCTGACGGCGCTGCTGGGACCGTCGGGCTGCGGCAAGACCACGCTGCTGCGCATCATCGCCGGATTGGAGCGGGCAGACGCCGGCCAGGTCCTGCTGTCGGGCAGCGATGCCTCGCAGCAGCATGTGCGCCAGCGCAACGTCGGCTTCGTGTTCCAGCACTACGCGCTGTTCAAGCACATGACGGTGTTCGAGAACGTGGCCTTCGGCCTGCGCGTGAAGCCGCGCGGCGAGCGGCCCGGCGAGGCGCAGATCCGCGACAAGGTGCGCTCGCTGCTGGAACTGGTGCAGCTCGACTGGCTGGCCGACCGCTATCCCACCCAGCTTTCCGGCGGCCAGCGCCAGCGTATCGCGCTGGCCCGCGCGCTGGCGGTGGAGCCGCGCGTGCTGCTGCTGGACGAGCCGTTCGGCGCGCTCGACGCCAAGGTACGCAAGGAGCTGCGCCGCTGGCTGCGCAGCCTGCACGATGAACTGCACGTGACCAGCGTGTTCGTCACGCATGACCAGGAAGAGGCCCTCGAAGTGGCCGACCAGGTGGTGCTGATGAACCGCGGCCAGGTAGAGCAGGCGGGTACGCCGGAAGCGGTCTACAACCATCCGGCCACACCGTTCGTGTTCGGCTTCCTCGGCAACGTGAACCTGTTTCACGGCCGCCTCGAGCTGGGCGCCGGCGGCGGGGTGCTGCATACCGGCGAGGCCTCGCTGCCGGTGGTGGCCGGCAGCTACGAAGCCGACCACGAGGACGGCAGCGAAGCCGTGGCCTACGCGCGCCCGCACGAACTCGACCTGGAGCGCTATGCGCCGGGTGCCGAAGGCATCGCCGTGACGCTGCGCCGCGCGCTGGCGCTGGGGCCGGTGGCGCAGCTCGAACTGGAGCGCGAAGACAAGCTGGGCGTGATCGAGGCGGCCTTGCCGCTGGAGCGCTTCCGCCACGCGGGCTTCCGCGAAGGCGAACTGCTCGCGGTACGCCCGCGCCAGTTGCGCGTGTTCGTGCAGCGCGGCGAAGGACAAGACAAGAACGCGGCGCGTGCACGAGGCGCGCATGCCGCCAAGCAGGGAGCCACACAATGAATTTCCAGCAACTACGATCGATCCGCGAGGCGGTGCGCCGCCAGTTCAACCTGACCGAGGTCGCCAACGCCCTCTACACCTCCCAGCCAGGCGTGTCGCGCCAGATCCGCGAACTCGAGGAAGAGCTGGGCGTGGAGATCTTCGAGCGCTACGGCAAGCGGCTGACCGGCCTGACCGAGCCGGGCCGCGAGATCGTGCGCATCGTCGAGCGCCTGCTGCTCGAGGCCGAGAACCTGCGCCAGGCCGGCGACGAGTTCGCCGGGCGCCACACTGGCCGGCTGACGGTGGCCACCACCCATACACAGGCGCGCTACGCCTTGCCCAAGGTGGTGCAGAGCTTCCGTCGCGCCTACCCGCATGTGACGCTGGCGTTGCAGGAAGCTTCGCCTGCCCATATCGTCGAACTGTTGCTGACCGGGCAGGCCGACATCGGTATCGCCACCGAGGCGGTGGCCAGCGAAGCCGGGCTGACCTCCTTCGAGGCCTACCACTGGCAGCACGTGCTGGTGGTTTCGCCGGATCACCCGCTGACGCACCTGCCCGAGCCGACGCTGGAAGATATCGCCAGCTTCCCCATCATTACCTACGACGCCGGTTTCACCGGACGCCGCAAGATCGACGGCGCGTTCGCCGCCGCCGGCCTCCAGCCGGAGATCGTCCTGACAGCGATGGACGCCGACGTGATCAAGACCTATGCGGAGCTGGAGCTCGGCGTGGGCATCATCGCGTCGATGGCCTACGACGAGCGCAAGGATGCCGGCCTGGTGCGCATCTCGGCCGACCATCTGTTCGAGGCCAACACCACCAGCGTGGCGGTGCGGCGTGGTGCCTACCTGCGCGGCTATGCCCATGCTTTCATCAATATGTTCGCCCCCCACCTGTCGCGCGAGACCGTCAGCACGGTGCTGACCGAGACGGCGGGGCGGCAGGCGCTGGCCGCCTGAGCCCGGCGTCCTGCCGGCGCCGGGGCCTGTGCGGTCGATCAGGCCGCACAGGCAGCCACCGCCGCCCGCTCGCGCATCCTGCCGGGCCGTTGGCGCCTCGCCAGGCCCATTCGTCGCACGCATCTTCCGCCGCGGCGGCGCCGGGCGTACATTGCGTTCACGCTGCGGCGGCGGCGCTGCTCCCCGAGCCCGGACACGGGCTGGAGCCGGCATGCTGCGGCGCAGGAAACGGCCCCTCGAGGCCGGTGCGAGGAGAGCGCGAGTGAGCAATGCGAACGAATTGAAGGAAGGCTGCGGCCGCCCCCGCTACCGCGGGCTGCTGGCCCCCCTGATCCTGATCCTGCTGGGCGGCGTGTTCCTGCTGCAGCATGCGGGGCTGCTGCCGCAAGCATTCGCGCGGCAGTGGTGGCCGCTGCTGCTGGTGGTCATCGGCGTGGCGATGCTGCTGCGCCGCAGCGCCCTGCGCCGCTGAGCAGCGCACCCGCCAGCCCCCCGAGGCGCCCGATCATGCGCGATGACCCGCTGCTGCGGTGGCAGTGGCGCGGCTATGGCCGCAACCACCAGGATCCCCGCAACCTGCTGCTGCACCTGTTCGCTGTGCCCCTGTTCATGGCCGGCACATTGGCCGTGCTGGCCGGCGTCCGCCAGGGGAGCCCGCTGTTCGCCGGCGCCGGCCTGGCCGCCGCGCTCGGCTCGCTGGCACTGCAGGGGCGCGGCCATCGACTTGAGCGTCACGCGCCCGAGCCGTTCGGCGGTGCAGGCGACGCGCTGGCACGCATCCTGGCCGAGCAATGGATCACTTTTCCGCGCTTTCTGTTGAGCGGTGGCTGGCGCGAGGCGTGGCGTGCGCGCAGGCCGCAGCCGGGTGCGGCCGACTGAGGTGCGGGCGGCGGGCGTGCCGCGGGCGTTGCCGGCGCGGTGCCCGGGCCTTGCCGCTGCCACGGACGCGGTTAAGATAGTTGCCATGAAACCCTGCCTTGCTCTTGCCGTGCCGTCGCGTTTCTCGATCCTCATGCGTGATCTCGCGTTCGTGCTCTGCATGAACACCGTGATTGCGGTCAGCCTGAACTACGGTTTCCAGACCGGCGGCTCGCTCTGGCACAACTTCGTCTACAGCCAGTTGATCGGTCTGTCGATCTGGGTGCTGATCGATATCCCGCGCGTCTTCCTGTGGTGGAACGACAAGCCGCGCCGCCTGCCTTTCCTGTTGCTGGCGGCGGCGGCAGTGCCGCTGGGAGTCATCATCGGCGGCTGGTGCTCACGCGTGTCGCTGGGCCTGCCGCCCAAGACGCCGGGCGAGATCAGCGAAATGATGCGTGTCAGCCTGGTGGTGGGGATGCTGGCCTCGGCGAGCATGATCTACTTCTACTGGTCGCGCGAGAAACTGGCCTACCTGGAGCGGCATGCGGCGCTCGACGCCTTGCAGCGGGAGGAGGCGGAGAAGCAACTGGTGCGTGCGCAGCTGATGGCACTGCAGGCGCAGATCGAGCCCCACTTCCTGTTCAATTCGCTGGCCAACCTGGATGGCCTCATCGCCACCGACCCGCACGCTGCGCGCCGCCTGCTGCAGCGGCTGATCGGCTTCCTGCGCACCTCGCTGGCGCATACGCGCGCCGAGCAGTGCACGCTGAGCCAGGAGTTCGAACTGCTGCGCAGCTACCTGGATATCCAGGGCATGCGCTTCGGCGCCCGCTTGTCGTATGAGCTCGACCTGCCGGCCGAGCTGGCGGAGGTCGAGATCCCGCCGATGCTGATCCAGCCGCTGGTCGAGAACGCCGTCACCCACGGTATCGAGCCTTGCATGATGGGCGGACGCATCGTGCTGTCGGCACGGGCCGCAGGCGACGGCGCCGTGCAGGTGTCGATTGCCGATACCGGCGTCGGGTTTGCGCATGGCGGCGGCAAGGGTTCCGGCCTCGGCCTGACGCATGTGCGCGAGCGGCTGGCGCGCATCTTCGGCGCCGGGGCTTCCATGCAGATCGAAGAGAACAGCCCGCGTGGCGTGATCGTGCGCCTGACCCTGCCGATCGGCCAGGGGGCGAGGGATTCCGGCCAGCGCGCCGCTTCCGGTGCCGGGGAAGCCGGGCCGGCGCTGGCGGGAAGGCCTGCCACCGCTTCGCTCGGCGCCGCCGCACGTTCCTGAGCCGCGGGCCCTCGGCGGCTGTGCCGGCAGCGGCCGTGGCAACTGAACGGCAATGACAACGACAACGACAACGACAACGATATCGAGGAGGTCCGCTGATGGCGCAAAGTCCCACCGTCCTGATCGCCGATGACGAGCCGCTGCTGGCCCGCGTGCTGGAGGCCGAGCTGGCACGGCTGTGGCCGGAGGCACTGGTGGTGGCGGCGGTGCATGATGGCGTGGCGGCGCTGGAGGCAGCGCGTGCCGAAGCGCCGCAAGTCGCCTTCCTCGACATCCGCATGCCCGGCATGAGCGGCCTGGACGTGGCGCGCGAACTGCTCGAGTCGCCGCGGCCGCCGCTGGTCGTGTTCGTGACAGCCTATGACCAGTTCGCGGTAGAGGCTTTCGAGCGGGCCGCGGTCGACTACGTGCTCAAGCCGGTACAGAGCGAGCGCCTGGCCGCCACCGTCGCGCGCCTCAAGGCCCGCCTGGCCGGGCCGGCTGCCGCCGGACCCGCACCGGCCCAGGTCGACAGCGCGCGCCTGGCCCAATTGCTCGAGCGGCTGGAGTCGCTCGAGCGGCCGCCGCAGCAGCCGGGCCAGTACCTGCGCTTCATCAAGGCCCTGGTGGGCCAGGAAGTCCGCATCATCCCGGTCGACGAGGTGATCTACCTGGAGGCGACCGATAAGTACGTCAACGTGGTGTCGGCCAATGGCGAGGCCTTGATCCGCACCAGCCTGCGCGAGTTGGCGCAGCAGCTCGATCCAGAGCGCTTCTGGCAGATCCACCGCGGCACCGTCGTCAACATCGATTGCGTAACCAGTGCCGTCAACCAGTCGCTGGGGCGGGTCAGCCTCAAACTGCGCCACCGCAACGAAATGCTGCCGGTGGCGCGCCAGTACGCGCACCTGTTCCGCCAGATGTAGCGGCGGCGGTCCCGTCGCGCGGGACACGCTGCGCTGGGCAGCGTGGATTTCCTCTATGATGTCGAGCTTGGGGCGGCGCCTTGCGCGCCCCGACCGGCCTGGGACGCGCGGCGGCCAGCACGCTGCGGTTTGCTGCGTCGCGCTGCCGCCCGAGCCTTCCCTCGACGTCATCTGCCGCCAGCCGCCGCCAGCCGTCATGTCCCAGCCGATTCCCGCTCCTGCTCCCGCTGATCCCGCTGTTTCCTCGCCATCCGCCGAACTGGGTGGCCACCTGCTGGTCGACACCCTGCTGGCCCAGGGCGCACGCCTGGCCTTCGGCGTGCCGGGCGAAAGCTACCTGGCCGTGCTCGATGGCTTCCACCGGCGCCGCGAGCAGATGCGTTTCATCGTCTGCCGGCAGGAGGGCGGGGCGGCCGTGATGGCCGAAGCCTACGGCAAGCTGACCGGCCAGCCTGGCCTGGCCTTCTGCACGCGCGGGCCAGGGGCGACCAATGCCAGCATCGGCGTCCACACGGCTTTCCAGGATTCGACGCCGATGATCTTGTTCATCGGCCAGGTCGGCACCGACTTCATGGACCGCGAAGCCTTCCAGGAAATCGACTATCGCCGCATGTTCGGCCAGATGGCCAAGTGGGTGGCGCAGGTCGACCGGGTGGAGCGCATTCCGGAGTATGTGGCGCGCGCCTACCAGACCGCGACCGCCGGCCGCCCGGGGCCGGTCGTTCTGGCGCTGCCCGAGGACATGTTGACCCGGCACGCCGCGGCGGCCCTGCCCGCGCCCTACCAGCGTGTCATGAGCTGGCCCGGCGAAGCCGAGCTGGCGCGCCTGGCCAGCCTGCTGGCCGGCGCCGAGCGTCCCTTCCTGCTGCTGGGCGGCAGCGGCTGGACGCCCGAGGCCTGCGCCCAGATGGAACAGTTCGCGGAGCGCTTTGCGCTGCCGGTGGGCTGCGCCTTCCGCGGGCAGGACCTGTTCGACAACCGCCATCCCAACTATGCGGGCGACGTCGGCATCGGCATCAATCCCGCGCTCGCGGAACGGATCCGCGGCGCCGACCTGTTGCTGGCGGTCGGGCCGCGCCTGGGCGAGATGACCACCGGTGGCTATACCCTGGTGCGGGCGCCGCGACCAACGCAGACGCTGATCCACGTGCACGCGGGCGCCGAGGAACTGGGCAGCGTGTACCAGGCCGACCTGATGGTGCAGGCCTCGATGCCGGCCATCGCCGCGCGCCTGGCGCGCCTCGAGCCGCCGGTGGCGGCGCGCTGGCGTGCCTGGACCGAGGCGGCCCATGCCGACTACGAGCGCTATCGCGTGCCGCCGGCGGCCGAGGCGGGCGCTGCGCACGCAGGCGTGGACATGGCCGAAGTGGTGCGTACCCTGGACCGCGTGCTGCCCGACGATGCTGTGGTGACCAATGGTGCGGGCAATTACGCCAGCTGGCTGCACCGCTATTTCCGCTATCGCCCCTTCCGCGCCGGCGGTCGCGGCCAGCTCGCGCCGACCAGCGGTGCCATGGGCTACGGCGTGCCCGCCGCGGTCGGGGCCAAGATCGCCTTCCCGCAGCGCACGGTGGTGGCGCTGGCCGGCGACGGCTGTTTCCTGATGAACGGCCAGGAACTGGCCACGGCCGTGCAGTACGGCGCCGCCGTGGTCTTCATCGTGGTCAACAACGGCATGTACGGCACCATCCGCATGCACCAGGAGCGCGAGTACCCGGCCCATGTCAGCGGCACCGAGCTGCACAACCCGGACTTCGCCGCGCTGGCGCGAGCCTACGGCGCGCACGGCGTCCTCGTGACCGAGACCAGCGCCTTCGAGCCTGCCCTGCGCGAAGCACTGGCGGCGGGGCGCCCGGCATTGATCGAGGTCCGCGTCGACCCGGATGCAATCACGCCACGCACGACCCTGTCGGCGATCCGTGCGCAGGCACTCGCCGCCGGCCGCGGCGGCCAATGAGTGGCGCGGGCATGCGCCGCCACCGCATTCCTTCAACCAAGTCCAGGAGTTACCCATGATATTCGCCACCACCGACCTGTGCGACGCCAACGAGCCGGCCATCGCCGCCGGCACGCTGCGCGTGCTGGCGCCCGTGTTCGCGCGGCAGCTCGGCAAGCGCGCCACGTTCGCGGGGCAGGCCGCCACGCTCAAGGTCTTCGAGGACAACTCGCTGGTGCGCGCGGTCCTGGAGACACCGGGCGAGGGCCGCGTGCTGGTGGTCGACGGCGGCGGCTCTCTGCGCTGCGCGCTGGTCGGCGGCAACCTGGGCCAGCTTGCCGACAAGAATGGCTGGGTGGGCATCGTGGTCAACGGCTGCGTGCGCGATACCGACGAACTCAATGCCTGCGAGGTGGGCGTGCGGGCGCTGGCCGTGCATCCGCAGAAGAGCCAGAAGCGCAACGTCGGCGAGCGTGAGGTCGCCGTACAGATGCCGGGCGGCGTGGTGCATCCCGGCGACTGGGTCTATGCGGATGCCGACGGCGTGCTGGTTGCCGACAAGCCCCTCCATGCAGGCTGAAGATGCCGCTGGTCTTCGTCTATGGAACCTTGCGCGCCGGCGAGGTCAACGATCTGAATACCGCTGCGGCACGCCATGGCATCGCCGCGCCGCGCTGCCTGGGCAGCGGCACGGTGGCGGGCCGTCTCTATGACTTCGGCAGCTATCCCGGGCTGGTCGCCGACGGCGCCGCGGGAGCGGTGCTGGGCGATATCTACGAGGTCGACGAGGCGCTGGTGCCGGTGCTCGACGAGATCGAGGAGGTCTATCCCGGCCAGGCCACGCTGTTCGTGCGCACCACCATGCCGGTAGCGCGCCCCGGCGGGGCGCCGCTGGACTGCCTGATCTATCCGGTCGACGCCGCGGCTGCCGCCGCGCTGCCGCGCATCGAGAGCGGTGACTGGGTGACCTACCGGCGCGCGCGCGACCAAGCACCCGCCTGACGCTTCGTCTGTCGGCGGCACCGGCGGCGCCGCAACGACCGATCCGTTTCAAACGGCTGTCCGGGCTGCCTGCCCGGCCGCCTTCCGGTTAGCATGGGCAACCCTGACATCCGTTGATGTAAAGGAAGCCCATGCCCCCACCTTCTACTCCCGCCTTCGTGCCGCTTAAGGAACCGAAGCCTTCCCCGGCGGCCGGGCCGCCCGGCCAAGGCGCGCCAGGCGGTGTCCGCATCGCCGCCGCGCGGGCCTTTGCCGTGATGTCGGGCGACGTGCGCCTGGCCGGCCGCATCTGGGAGCGTCCGGGGTGTCCCGTGGTGGTGCTGGTGCATGGATACCCGGACAACAGCCATGTCTGGGATGGCGTGGCGGCCTGCCTGTCGAGCGCTTTCGAGGTGGTCGTCTACGATGTGCGCGGCGCCGGGGCCTCCGGCGCTCCGGCGGGGCGCGATGGCTACCGCCTGCAATGCCTGGCCGACGATTTCATCGCTGTGCTGGATGCCGTGTCGCCACAGGGGCCGGTGCATCTGGTGGGCCATGACTGGGGCTCGATCCAGAGCTGGGAATTCGTCACCGATGCGCGCCTGCGCGGGC